>NZ_JBVKAU010000021.1:0-144893 GCF_055657525.1 Streptomyces sp. NPDC107522
GCCCGGTTACATTCCGAACCCGGAAGCTAAGCCTTACAGCGCCGATGGTACTGCAGGGGGGACCCTGTGGGAGAGTAGGACGCCGCCGAACAAATTTTGAGAAAACCCCCGGCCGGGGATACCGGTTCGGGGGTTTTCTGCGTTTCCGGTTTCGGGTTCTGGTGGGTTCAGCTCCGGGGGGAGCCCATCAGACGCTCCCCTCCGGATCACAAACGACCCGCCGTCTTGAGGGCCAGATAGGCGTCCGCCAGTGCCGGCGCGAGTTCTTCCGGCGTCGCGTCGACGACCGTAACGCCGTGACGGCGGAGTTGTTCCGCCGTGCGGTGTCGTTCGCTCTGGGCCTGGGCGGCGGCTGCGGCCTCGTAAACCGAGTCCGTGTTTCCGCGTGCGGTTGCCATGCGCGCGATGTGAGGATCCGCTACTGATGCCAGCAGAACTGTGTGGCGCTGGGTGAGCTGGGACAGGATGGGCAGCAGGCCCTCCTCGATCGGGGCAGCGTCCAGGGCGGTCAGCAGCACGATCAAGGAGTGGCGGGGTGCCGTTCGCAGTGCCATGGCCGTAAGGCCCCGGGCATCCGTTTCGATCAGCTCGGGCTCGACCGTGGCCATCGCGTTGACCAGGGACGGGAGAACGTCACCTGCTGCGCGGCCCTGGACGAGGGCGCGTACTCGGCGGTCGTAGGCGAGAAGGTCCACGCGGTCGCCGGCGCGGGAGGCCAGGGCGGTCAGGAGTAGTGCCGCGTCCATGGAGGCATCGAGGCGTGGAGCGTCGCCGACACGTCCTGCCGAGGTACGGCCTGTGTCCAGGACCAGGAGGATGTGGCGGTCGCGTTCGGGGCGCCAGGTGCGTACGGCGACCGCGGACTGTCGGGCCGTAGCGCGCCAGTCGATGGAGCGGGTGTCGTCGCCGGGGACGTACTCGCGCAGGCTGTCGAACTCTGTGCCCTCGCCGCGAGTGAGCACGCTGGTGCGGCCGTCCAGTTCGCGCAGGCGGGCCAGTTTGGAGGGCAGGTGCTTGCGGCTTGTGAAGGGGGGCAGGACCCGTACCGTCCAGGGGACTTTGTGGGTGCCCTGGCGGGAGAAGAGGCCCAGAGGGCCGTACGAGCGAATCGTCACGCGGTCGGCCTGGCGGTCGCCGCGGCGGGTGGGCCGTAGGCGGGTCGTGAGACGGCGGCGTTCGCCGGCGGGGACCGTCACGCGGTGGCGGGAGGCCGTCACCTCTGTGCCTGGCTGCCAGCTGCTGGGCGGCCAGGCGTCCCGGAGGTGGGCGCGGAGGGGGCGGCGGGACGGGTTGGTGACCGTGAGGGTGACGTCGGCTGTCTCGCCCAGCCGGACAGAGGTGTCGCCGGAGCGGGTCAGGCCCAGTCGGCGTACGGGCGCCGCCAGGGCGAAGTCGCAGGCGCAGGCCGCGGCGAGGGGTGCGTTGACCGCGAGGATGCCCGTCCAGCTGGGGTCCCAGATGCCTACGGGGAGGGAGCCTAGGGCCGCGAGGAGTGCGGCGCGTCCGGTGAGTGCCATCAGCGGGGGACGGGGACGTGGGCGAGGATCGCGTTGATGACGGAGTCGGCCGTGACGCCTTCCATCTCGGCCTCCGGGCGGAGCTGCACTCGGTGGCGGAGGGTGGGCAGGGCCAGTGCCTTGACGTCGTCGGGGGTGACGTAGTCGCGGCCCGTCAGCCAGGCCCATGCGCGGGCGGTGGCCAGGAGGGCCGTGGCGCCGCGTGGGGAGACGCCCAGGGTCAGGGACGGCGATTCTCGGGTGGCTCGGCAGATGTCGACCACGTAGGCCATGATCTCCGGCGAGACCGTCGTCTTGGCCACCGCAGCGCGTGCCGCCTCCAGGTCTGCTGGGCCTGCGACGGGGCGTACGCCGGCGGCGCGCAGGTCGCGCGGGTTGAAGCCCTCGGCGTGGCGGGTGAGTACGTCGATCTCGTCCTGGCGGGAGGGCAGCGGGATCGTGAGCTTGAGGAGGAAACGGTCCAGCTGGGCTTCTGGGAGCGGATACGTGCCCTCGTATTCCACCGGGTTCTGCGTCGCGGCGACCAGGAACGGCTCGGGCAGCGGGCGGGGTGTGCCGTCGACGGTGACCTGGCGTTCCTCCATGGCCTCCAGCAGGGACGACTGGGTCTTCGGCGGGGTGCGGTTGATCTCGTCGGCGAGGAGGAGGTTGGTGAAGACCGGGCCGGGCTGGAAGGAGAACTCGGCGGTGCGGGTGTCGTAGACGAGGGAGCCCGTCACGTCACTCGGCATGAGGTCGGGGGTGAACTGGACGCGCTTGGTGTCGAGTTCCAGTGCGGATGCGAGTGTGCGGACGAGCAACGTTTTGGCCACCCCAGGGACTCCTTCAAGGAGAACGTGTCCGCGGCAGAGGAGGGCGACGACGAGGCCGGTCACGGCGGGGTCCTGGCCGACCACGGCTTTGGCGATCTCGGCGCGCAGGGCTTCCAGGGAGGCGCGGGCGGTGCCCGGGTCCCCGGTGTTCCCGGCGTTGTCAGTGGTCGGGTCCATCATGGACGGCGTACCTCTCTTTCGAGGGCGTCGAGTTGGTCGGCGAGGGCGATGAGGGCCGTGTCGTCGCTGGGCGGCGGGCCGAAGAGGAGAGTGTGCAGGGTCTGTCCGTCTCCGTGGTTGTGGAGGTGGGCGGACAGAGCGGGGAGCAGGGCCTCGGGCGCGTGCGCCTGGGAGACGGGGATGCCTACGAGGGGGGCGAGGCGCGTGCGGGTGGTGGAGCGAAGAGCGGCGGCCGCGCGGTCGCGGGCGTTGGCCTTGCGGTAGAGGCGGGCGCGGCCTTCGATGGTTTCGGAGGCTCGGATCGCCACGGGGAGTTTTTCGGGCACCAGGGGGCCGAGTCGGCGTGCCCTCCAGAGGGCGGCCAGGGCTGCGGCGATGAAGAGTTGCAGGGTGCCCCAGAGCCAGCCCGAGGGGAGCAGGTCGAAGAAGCTGCGTTCGTCGTCCGCGTCGGCGGCCGACGTGTCGGAGAGCGAGGGGAGGTACCAGACGAGATGGGGGCGGGAGCCGAGGAGTTGGAGGGCGAGCGAGGCGTTGCCCTGCTCGTCGAGGCGTTCGTTGTGGAGGATGTCGGGCGCGCCGAGGACGACGGTGTCGCCGTTCCCGGTGGTCTCCGGGACTCGCAGCAGGGTGGCCAGGCGTTCGCTGGGGTAGCACTCGTCGGCGCCGAGGTGGGTCGTGGTGTAGCGGATGCCTCCCAGGTCGGCGGTGCCCGCGCGCTGGGCGGCGGGCAGGGCGCAGTCGGGGGAGAGTTCCGAGTCGAGGCTGGTGGCGGGGTCCGCGGTGACCCCGGGGACGAGCCTTTCGACGGACCAGCTGCCCGGGGCGACGAGGACGGTACGGCCGTCGGAGCCGGCGATCGACGAGCGCAGCCAAGTCTGTTGACGGTGCGTCAGCAGGTCGGGGAGGGCGACCAGGAGGGTGGTGTCCGCGGCTGCCGCGGCGCGGGCCTCGTCCAGGGTGGTGACCACGCGCGTGTCCACGCCTCGGTCGGCGAGGAGTTCGGCGATAGCCCGGCTGCCCTTGGGGTCGGCGGAGCGTGGGTCGAGGCTGCCGTGCCGGGCGTCGGAGCGGATCGTGGCGATCGCGACGGCTGCCGCCAGCAGGACTACGACGGCGAGGGCGACGCCTCGCGCGCGGGTCCACACCTGGCGTGCCGTGGGCGAGGCCGAGGTGGACGGGAGCTGGGCCTCGGTGGTCATTCGGCTGCTCCCTGGCGGGCGTTGTGCGCCGTGCTGGATGTGCTGCTCGCGAGCTGTGGCTTGCTGTTCTCCAGGTCGCGGTCGAGTGTGGCGATGCGCTGGTACGCCTGCTGGGTCGCGGTTCGTCCGCCGTATGTCACGTCGTCGAAGTCCCGGGCGGCGGAGCGCAGTCGGTCCGTGTGCGAGGGCATCGAGCGGCCTGCTTCGGCGGCGGCCTCGTCCGCGGTGCGGCCTGGGCGGACGTCGAGGAGTGCGCGTTCCTCGAGGGAGCGGACGATGGCGCGCATGCGTTCCTGGACGGCCTGGTTCCAGTGGCCCTGGGCGGCGTGGGCTTCGGCGGCGGCTCGGTGTTCGGCGGCGCTGCGGGGGCGGTCGTCGAACAGGGCGGGGGAGGAGGTGGGTTGGCGGCGCGGGGTGCCCAGGCGCCACCACAGGGCACCGAGGACCGCGAGGACCACCAGGATGACGACGACCAGGCCGAGTGGTCCTCCGGGCGTCACGGTCGAGGCGCTGTTGAACAGGTCATCGACCCAGTCCCAGAAGGCGTCCAGGGCGCGCTGGAACCAGCTCGGTTCGTTCTCGTGGTACATGCGCTTGGACAGCTCGCGCCGGGCGGCTTCCCGCGCGGGATCACGCGGGATCGTCAGTGGGGGCTCGTCGTCCGAGCGCGTCAGCAGCGACAGTACGGACGTGTCGCCGACGCGCGACGACGCCTGTACGGATGTGTCGCCTGCGCGCAGCAACGCGCGTATGGCCGCGTCGGGCAGTGCTGACGCCGTTGTGAGAACTCCCCCCGCCAGGCTCACCGGTTCAGCTCCCCGGGGTGTCGGTGCCGTAGCCCTGGACGCCGGCTGCTCGGGCCAGTTCGAGGTCGAGGGCCTCGCGGCGGATGCGCTGGTCGATGTAGAGCAGGACGGTGACGCCGGCCGTGATCGGGAAGGTGATCATGGAACCGATCACCGAGCCGATGCCGCTGACGATGAGGAACGTCCAGCCGAAGTCGGCGGTGCCGTTGAGGAAGCTTGCGGCGCCGTCGCCGCTGAGGGCGCTGCCGAGGAAGGTGAAGGGGATGACGACGATCGCCGCGACGATGTTCGCGATGATCGTGGCCAGCAACTGGATGCCGAAGACGCGCCACCAGGAGCCGCGGACGAGCTTCGCGGAGCGGCTCAGGGCCTTCATGATGCCCTGCTTCTCCAGCATCAGCGCCGGCGAGGCCAGGGAGAAGCGGAACCACAGCCACAGCGCGATGATGCCGGTGCCGAACATGCCCAGGACGGCGAGCGCCGCGCCTCCGTCGCCCGAGCCCGAAGCGGCCACGAGGATTCCGGGCACGGCACCTGCGACCACCAGGCCGAAGACCATGAGCAGCAGCAGGAAGAGCAGGCCGAAGAGCCGCAGTACCTGAGGGCGGGCATCGTGCCAGGCCTCGCGGGTGGTCACCGACTTGCCGAGTACCGCGCGGCTGGTGACTGTCGTCAGCAGCGCGGTCGCGGCGATCGCGCCGATCACCGAGATCAGGAGGATCACGCTGGAGTTGAGCATGGCGTCGCGCGTGGCGCGGGCCAGCTCGCTGAGGGTGGCGCTCGGGTCGTCGAGGGCCTCGGTGCTGGTGCGGTCGTTCAGGACGAAGCCCTGGACGAGAATGGCGACGATCTCCGTCACGATCGCGACGGTCAGCGAGATGCCGAGGACCGTGCGCCAGTAGGTGCGCATGGTGGAGACCGCTCCGTCGAGGATCTCGCCGACGCCGAGTGGGCGCAGCGGGATCACGCCGGGCTTGGCGGCGGGCGGTGGGCCGCCCCAGCCGCTTCCCCAGGCGCCGTAACCGCCCGGGGCGCCGTAGCCGGGGTGACCGCCGCCGTATCCGCCGTATCCACCGGGGCCTGCGGGCGGGTGGGTGCCCCAGCCCGGGCCGGGCGGTGGGGGTGGCGGGGTCTGGCCGGGCGCCGGCGGCCCCGTCGGGGCGGACCACTGGCCGGGTGGCGGCTGCTCGTTGGACCACTTCGTGCCGGGGCCCTGTGGGTCCGGTCCCGGCTGCTGCGCGGGGTCGGGACGGTCTGCGGGCTCGGCAGGTCCGGATGCCTCCGGTTCCTGCCCGTCGGACGGGGCGGATCCGGGCGAGGCCCAGCCCGGAGTGTCTTTCATCGTCGCTCCTTCACGGTGCCCGTCCGCGGTCGCGGCGGCAGGTTGGCAGCCATCGTGCCATGGGGCGGTCGGCGAGGTACCGGCCGCGGTATCGGCTGCACACCTTCAATTGTCCGCCGGACAAAGGGCAGACTGGCCGCATGGCTGATCAGCACGCGCAATCCGGCGAGGACAGCAAAGCGACGACGGGGATACCGGCGATCCGGTGGGACGAACCACCCGAGGGTCCCGTTCTGGTCCTTCTCGACCAGACGAGACTGCCGGCCGAGGAGGTCGAGCTGGTGTGTACGGACGCGTCCGCGCTGGTGGAGGCGATCCGTTCGCTCGCCGTGCGCGGGGCGCCGCTGCTCGGGATCGCCGGGGCGTACGGTGTCGCGCTCGCCGCCGCGCGCGGCTTCGACGTGGATGCCGCCGCGGAGTCGCTGGCGGGTGCCCGGCCCACCGCGGTGAACCTCGCCGTCGGCGTGCGCAGGGCCCAGTCCGCGTACCGGGCCGAGCTCGTCAGGAGTGGCGATGTCGAGCAGGCCGCCGCTGCGGCGCTGGGTGCGGCGCGGGCGTTGCACAAGGAGGACGCCGAGGCCAGCGCCCGGATGGCCGAGCAGGGGCTGGCGCTGCTGGACGAGCTGTTGCCCGGAGGCGGGCACCGCATTCTCACGCACTGCAACACCGGGGCGCTGGTGTCGGGAGGTGAGGGCACGGCGTTCGCGGTGGCGCTTGCTGCGCAGCGGGCCGGGCGGCTGAGGCGGCTGTGGGTGGACGAGACGCGGCCGTTGCTGCAAGGGGCTCGCCTGACGGCGTACGAGGCCGCACGCAACGGGATGGCGTACACCTTGCTCACGGACAATGCGGCGGGCTCGCTGTTCGCTGCCGGTGAGGTGGACGCGGTGCTGATCGGGGCGGACCGCATCGCGGCCGATGGTTCGGTGGCGAACAAGGTGGGGAGCTATCCGCTCGCGGTGCTCGCCCGGTACCACCATGTGCCGTTCATCGTGGTGGCACCGCTGACGACGGTGGATCCGCAGACGCCGGACGGGGCGTCCATCGAGGTCGAGCAGCGTCCCGGATTCGAGGTCACCGAGGTCATGGCGCCTCAGGTGCCGGTGGCGGGAGCGGAACCGGGGGGCGGGATTCCGGTGGCGCCTCTGGGGACGCAGGCGTACAACCCGGCGTTCGATGTGACGCCGCCCGAGCTGGTGACGGCGATCGTCACTGAGGAGGGTGCCGTGTCGCCCGTGACTGCTGAGGCGCTGGCGGAGCTGTGTGCCAGGTCCCGGCAGATGACACAGACGTTGTGAGATAGAGGTCGGGACCAGCCGGGGCAAGGTCGGGTGAATCCGCCCAAAAGGTAACGCTCCGTCGTGCCGACGAGGGCAGACAGTAGCCCTCGCGTACGACTAAGGTCACTGGCCGGTGACCTATCTCACCACTGCCTTCGCCACTGTTATGAGAATGGGATGATGGCATCCATGAAGGGACGAGTCCTTGTCGTCGACGACGACACCGCACTGGCCGAGATGCTCGGCATCGTGCTGCGTGGTGAAGGTTTTGAGCCGTCTTTCGTAGCCGACGGCGACAAGGCGCTGGCCGCATTCCGGGAGACCAAGCCCGATCTGGTGCTGCTCGACCTGATGCTGCCCGGGCGGGACGGTATCGAGGTGTGCCGTCTGATCCGGGCGGAGTCGGGGGTGCCGATCGTGATGCTCACGGCCAAGAGCGACACCGTGGACGTGGTGGTCGGCCTCGAGTCCGGCGCCGACGACTACATCGTGAAGCCGTTCAAGCCGAAGGAGCTCGTCGCCCGGATCCGGGCGCGGCTGAGGAGGTCGGAGGAGCCGGCACCCGAGCAGCTGGCCATCGGCGACCTCGTCATCGATGTGGCCGGGCACTCCGTGAAGCGCGACGGACAGTCCATCGCGCTGACGCCGCTGGAGTTCGACCTGCTGGTCGCGCTGGCGCGCAAGCCGTGGCAGGTGTTCACGCGTGAGGTGCTCCTCGAGCAGGTATGGGGCTACCGGCACGCGGCCGACACCCGTCTGGTGAACGTGCATGTGCAGCGACTGCGTTCCAAGGTCGAGAAGGACCCGGAGCGTCCGGAGATCGTGGTGACCGTTCGTGGCGTCGGCTACAAGGCAGGGCCGAGCTGACATGTCCGGGGACAGTGCCGCTGCGGCCCCCGGTCGGACCGGGGCCCGTCCGGAGCGGCCTGTCGGCCGGAAGGGTGCGGGCTCCCGTTGGGGACGGTTCCTCGGGGGTGGGCTGCTGCAGGGAGGAGTCCAGGGCAGTCCGGTCCTGCGTCTCGTACTGCGTTGGGTGCGTCGGCCGCTGCTGCCCGTCATGCGGCTGTGGCGGCGCAACATCCAGCTCAAGGTCGTCGTCACGACCCTGCTGATGTCGCTGGGCGTTGTCCTGCTGCTCGGTTTCGTGGTCATCGGGCAGGTGCGCAACGGGCTGCTGGACGCCAAGGTGAAGGCCTCGCAGAGCCAGGCCACGGGCGGCTTCGCGGCGGCCAAGCAGAGGGCCGACGAGGCGGCGGCCGGTACCGCCGACGACGGTGCGACGGTGGACGAGCGTTCCGACCAGAACGTCATCCAGTGGATGAGCGATCTCGTCTCCTCGCTGTCCAGCGGCGGGCAGGGCGCCTTCGAGGTGGTGACGCTCCCGACTTCCGCGGGTAGCGACACCGGCGGACGCGGACGGCGTGCCTCCGGCGGTGTGGACCCGACCGCGAGCGTGCCGGAGGCCCTGCGGGATCGGATCGACAGCGCCACGGGGGCGTTCCAGAGCTACACCCGGATCGTCTACCAGCCCAGCGCTCACAAGGAGTCCCAGCCGGCCCTGGTCATCGGCAAGCAGGTCAACGACCCCAACGGCGACCCGTACCAGCTCTACTACCTCTTCCCGCTCGCGCAGGAGGAGAAGTCGCTGAGTCTGGTCAAGGGGACGCTCGCCACCGCCGGGCTCTTCGTCGTCGTACTGCTCGGGGCCATCGCCTGGCTCGTGGTGCGCCAGGTCGTCACGCCGGTGCGGATGGCGGCCGGGATCGCCGAGCGGCTGTCGGCGGGGCGGCTGCAGGAGCGGATGAAGGTCACCGGCGAGGACGACATCGCGCGGCTCGGTGAGGCCTTCAACAAGATGGCGCAGAACCTGCAGCTGAAGATCCAGCAGCTGGAGGACCTGTCGCGGATGCAGCGGCGGTTCGTGTCCGACGTGTCGCACGAGCTGCGGACGCCGCTGACGACCGTACGCATGGCTGCCGACGTCATCCATGAGGCGCGGGAGGACTTCGATCCGGTGACCGCCCGGTCGGCGGAGTTGCTCGCCGACCAGCTGGACCGGTTCGAGTCGCTGCTCGCCGACCTGCTGGAGATCAGCCGCTTCGACGCGGGTGCGGCGGCGCTGGAGGCCGAGCCGATCGACCTCAGGGAGGTCGTACGCCGCGTCGTCACCGGTGCCGAACCCCTCGCAGAGCGCAAGGGCACACAGATACGGATCCTCGGCGACCAGCAGCCCATCGTCGCCGAGGCCGATGCCCGGCGCGTCGAGCGTGTGCTGCGCAACCTTGTCGTCAACGCCGTCGAGCACGGCGAGGGCAGGGATGTCGTCGTGAAGCTCGCGGCGGCGGGCGGGGCGGTCGCGGTCGCGGTGCGCGACTACGGCGTCGGGCTCAAGCCCGGCGAGGCGACCCGGGTCTTCAGCCGCTTCTGGCGGGCCGACCCGGCACGCGCGCGTACCACGGGCGGTACGGGGCTCGGGCTGTCCATCGCACTGGAGGACGCCCGGCTGCACGGTGGCTGGCTGCAGGCGTGGGGTGAGCCGGGTGGCGGGTCGCAGTTCCGGCTGACGCTGCCGCGGACCGCGGACGAGCCCTTGCGGGGTTCGCCGATACCGCTGGAGCCCAAGGACTCGCGCCGCAATCGCGGACTCAATGACGCCGGTCTGCCGCGTGGCGGCGGTGAGAAGGCCGCGACGGTGCCGTCCCAGCCCACGGGCGATCAGGCGCCTTCGATGCCGTCGAGGGACCCGTTCACCGCACGGTTGGGCTCGGCGGCCCCCAAGGCCGATCCGACGGCGCTGCCCGGCAACGGCGCGCGCGTGGTGCCCCGGCCCGCCTCGGGCGCGCGGGCGCAGGAGGACACAGCCGGTGCGGAAGGGCCGTCGAGCGAGGAAGCCGGGCGGGCCGAGGAACCGGACAAGCATGGGGAGGCATTTCGTGGGCGCTGACCGCGAAGGGGGCGCCCGGCGCGGGCCGGGGCGCGCGGTGGTGTTCGCCGCCTGTGGTGTCGTACTGCTCGCGGGGTGTGCCTCGATGCCCGACAGCGGCGATCTGCGTGGCGTCGAGTCCACGCCGCGCCAGGACACCCAGGTGCGGGTCTTCGCCATGCCGCCGCACGAGGACGCTTCGTCGGCGGAGATCGTGACGGGCTTCCTCGAAGCGCTGACCAGCGACGATCCGGACTATGAGATAGCGCGCAAGTACCTGACCAAGGAGGCGTCGGACAAGTGGCGGCCGTTGCTGTCCACGACGGTGCTCGCCAACGGACCGGGCGCTGAAGCCGACCGCGTGGCGGGGCGGGAGGAGAGCGACGGCCTCTCGTACACGCTGACCGGCACCAAGGTCGCCACGGTCGACGCGCAGCAGTCGTACACGCCTGCCGGCGGGGACTACAGCGAGACGATGCATCTCACCCGGGACAAGAAGACCAGGCAGTGGCGCATCGACGTGCCGCCGCGCGGCGTCGTCATGGGCAAGTCGGACTTCCAGCGCAACTACATGTCCGTCGACAAGTACTACTTCGCCACGAACACCACGCTCGGGACCGCCCCGCACACGGCGGCCGTCGCCGATCCCGTCTATGTGCGCAGGAACGTCGATCCGGTGACGGAGATGGTGCGCTCCCTGCTCAAGGGGCCCACCAGCTGGCTCAACCCGGTCGTCAGGTCGAGTTTCCCCACCGGTACGGCGCTGAAGACGGGCGGCGACTCGCTGACGACCGATGACCAGAACCGGCTGACCGTGCCGTTGAACGACAAGGCGGCCCGGGTCGGGCTGACCAAGTGCAAAGAGATGGCGGCGCAGCTCCTGTTCACCCTGCAGAACCTCACCCCCACGGTGGACGAGGTCGAGCTGCGGGCGGGTGGCCGGCAGCTGTGCACGCTCATCGAGGACGACGCGGAGGCCGTCGCCACGCGCGGGTCGGTCGAGCGTGCCGACTACCTGTACTTCCTCGATGCCAAGCACCGGCTCGTACGGCTGGCCGCCGCTACCGACGACACGCATCCCGATCCCGTGCCGGGTGCCCTGGGCGAGGGCGATACCGAGCTGGAGTCGGTGGCTGTTTCCCGCGACGAGGACATGGCGGCAGGCGTTGGCCTCGACGGCAAGAACCTGTATGTCGGGGCGCTGGTCTCGGGCGGCCCGCTGGGGGAGCCCGAGCTCACCAGCGAGGGCAGGACGGCCGAGGAGAGGTTGTCGGCGCCCAGCTGGGACGCCCAGGGCGACCTGTGGGTGGCCGATCGCGACCCCGCCCGTCCCCGGCTGTTGCTGCTGAAGGAGGGCGTGGGCGATCCGCTGGTGGTGAAGACGCCGCCGGGACTGGAGGGGCGTATCGAGTCCGTCCGGGTGGCCGCGGACGGCGTGCGGATCGCGCTGGTGGTGAAGCAGGGCGACAGGTCGTCGCTGCTCATCGGGCGGATCGAGCACAGCGAGAACGTGAAGGCCGGGGAGCCCGCGGCCGTATCGGTGCACGAACTGCGCTCCGCGACACCGGAGTTGGAGGAGGTCACCGCCATGTCGTGGGCGGGTGACAGCCGGCTCGTGGTGGCCGGGCGTGAGCAGGGCGGTGTCCAGACGATGCGGTACGTCCAGGTCGACGGCTCGACACCGGAGGGGCCGGTGCCCGCGGCCCTCAGCGGCGTGAAGGAGATCACCGCGTCCGAGGACGCACGGCTGCCGCTGGTCGGCTACTCGGAGGACGGGATCGTACGGCTGCCGTCCGGGATGCAGTGGCAGAAGGTGGTGACGGACGGGACCGCGCCGGTTTATCCCGGGTGAGATCGTGTCCGGCTGGGCCGTTGGGGGCTGGGGCCGGTGAGCGTTGCGGCCGCCTCTGGCCGGGGGAGGACTCCGGCCGGGGGCGGCCGCTTTCTCGTTGCGGGGTGGGCGTCCGGCTCTTCCCTGCGGGGGTGGGAATCCTGCGTAATCGCGGGGCAGGAGAGGACGTCTGGGTGGGGGCCGGAGTTTTCCACAGGCGGTTATCCACAGGGGTGGTCGGTCGGCGCGGACGTTGGCACAGTGGTGGGCATGCGGGGGTGGTGGCAGGACCTCACCGACCTGGTGCTGCCGGCCGAGTGCGGGGGCTGTGGCAGGCCTCGTACGGTGCTCTGTCCGGAGTGCCGTGCCGTCCTGAGCGGGGCCGCACCGAGCCGGGTGCGGCCGGTGTCGGAGCCGCCCGGGCTGCCGGTCGTGCACGCGGCGGCCCGGTACGCGGACGAGGTGCGTGCCGTGCTGCTGGCGCACAAGGAGCGCGGCGCGCTGGCACTCGCGGCGCCGCTCGGGACGGCTCTGGCGGGGGCTGTGCGGGCGGGGCTTCGGGAGGCCTGTGCGGGTGGCGGTGGGACGCCGGTGCCGGACGTGCGGTCCCGGGGTGCTCAGGTACGGGCCGACGGCGCGGTGCGGTTCGGGAGCGACGGTGTGCCGGTGCTGCTCGTACCCGTTCCTTCCGGGGGCGGGGCGGTGCGGGCACGAGGGCATGATCCGGCGCGGCGGATCGCGCTCGCGGCCGCGGGTGAGCTGCGGCGGGCCGGGACGCCGGCGCGGGTGCTCGCCGTGCTGCGGCAGCGGCGCGCGGTGGCCGATCAGTCGGGGCTCAACTCCCGACAGCGGTGGGGCAATCTCGCGGGCGCGCTGACCGTGGCTCCCGGCGCAGGTCGGCTGCTCGCCGGTGGTCCGGTCGTGCTAGTCGACGATCTGATGACGACGGGCGCTTCCCTGGCGGAGGCGGCGCGTGCCGTGCGGGCTGCCTCGGCGGACGGGGTGGACTCCCGCAGACCGGAGCGGGCGGACCCCTCGCGGCCCGAGGGAGGGGGCCTCCGCAGCCGTACGAAGGGAGATGCGAGCGGATACGGCAGAACGGTGGAGGGGATGGACGCGTATGGATGGGTGACCGCGCTCGGGGCGTGTGGTGACGGCAGGTCCGCTGTGTACGTGGCGGGAAGTCGGGAAAGCACTGGGGAACGGAGAGTGGGCTCGACGGAGGGCGTGGTGCGGCGGACGCGTGAGATGCCGGGAATCATGGATGCCGGACGGGCCGGTGACGTGATCTGCGCGGCCGTGGTCGCTGCGTCGCCGGATTCTTTCGAAATAGACCGGAACTGACTGCGAACTTGCATCGTTGCAGGTAACGAGAGGGTCAATTCACCGGAACGGAGGTACGGCGCAGTAGAGGGTGACGACATCCGTCCGGGCGAGATATGTTCGGTTGTGAGGGAAAGGCGCAGGCCATCCCTCTCATATCCGAATGCTGTGCTGCGGGTTTTGCGCAATCACCCGCGGCCATGGGGTGGAGATCTTGCCCATGGGGGAGGAGGAGGTGGAAGTCACCGAGTCCGAGGTTCCGGGGTTCACCGGAGCCGGGTGCAAAAGGGAGATGCTCCGCCGATGGAGCGGAGCGATCCGGGAACGGAGTTCTGCGTGGACATCGTCGTCAAAGGCCGCAAGACCGAGGTGCCCGAGCGGTTCCGCAAGCACGTGGCCGAGAAGCTGAAGCTGGAGAAGATCCAGAGGCTCGATGCCAAGGTGATCAGCCTCGACGTCGAGGTGTCCAAGGAGCCCAACCCCCGACAGGCCGACCGCAGCGATCGAGTGGAGATCACGCTCCGCTCCCGCGGTCCGGTGATCCGGGCGGAGGCAGCGGCCAGCGACCCGTACGCGGCACTCGACCTGGCGGCGGAGAAGCTGGATGCCCGGCTGCGCAAGCAGCACGACAAGCGTTTCTCGCGCCGAGGCGCACGCCGGATCTCGGCCGCCGAGGTCCCCGACCACGTTCCGGGCGCGGCGACGCTCAACGGCAACGGCCACACCTTCCAGGAAGAAGAGCCGGAGGGAATTCCCACCAAGAAGATCGGCTCGCTGGAAGTGAAGGGCGAAGGACCCCTCGTCGTGCGCGAGAAGACGCACGTCGCCTCCCCGATGACCCTCGACCAGGCCCTCTACGAGATGGAACTGGTCGGGCACGACTTCTACCTGTTCATCGACTCCGAGACCAAGGAACCGAGTGTCGTCTACCGGCGGCACGCCTACGACTACGGCGTCATCCACCTCAGCACGGACCCGATGGTCACCCAGGCGCAGTCTCCCGCGGCTGGTGGCACGCTGGGCGGCTGACCCATCCCACTGACAGCTGCGCCGGTGCCCCTGGAGCGCGTGTGCGCCCCCAGGGGCACCGGTGTGCGACCACTTCGCGCCCCGCTCGTCACCGTAGTGTCGGCCGGGCATGAAATCATGGCCGCACCGGCCCAACCGGTGGGCCGCTGCCTTGGGTTGGCGATGGCACAGGACCAGCCACAGCGCCTTCAGGGGGAGGAACGATGGCGGACAGCTTCGGACCGATGCGGGACGAGGATGCCGACGGCGACGTCGTCGGCACGGGCCCGGAAGCGGGCTCTCCACGCAAGGAGCCGATCAGAGTCCTCGTCGTGGACGACCATGCCCTCTTCCGTCGTGGACTGGAGATCGTGCTCGCGGCCGAGGAGGACATCCAGGTCGTGGGGGAGGCGGGTGACGGCGCGGAGGCCGTGGACAAGGCCGCGGACCTGCTGCCGGACATCGTCCTGATGGACGTCCGCATGCCCAAGCGGGGCGGGATCGAGGCCTGCACCTCCATCAAGGAGGTGGCCCCCAGCGCGAAGATCATCATGCTGACGATCAGCGACGAGGAGGCCGACCTCTACGACGCGATCAAGGCGGGCGCGACCGGTTATCTCCTCAAGGAGATCTCCACGGACGAGGTGGCCACCGCCATTCGCGCGGTGGCCGACGGGCAGTCGCAGATCAGTCCGTCCATGGCGTCGAAACTGCTCACCGAGTTCAAGTCGATGATCCAGCGGACGGACGAGCGCCGGCTCGTGCCCGCGCCGCGGCTGACGGACCGTGAACTGGAAGTCCTCAAGCTCGTCGCCACGGGGATGAACAACCGCGACATCGCCAAGGAGTTGTTCATCTCCGAGAACACCGTGAAGAACCATGTGCGCAACATCCTGGAGAAGCTGCAGCTGCACTCCAGGATGGAGGCCGTGGTGTATGCGATGCGGGAGAAGATCCTCGAGATCCGCTGAGGGCTGAATCCGCTGAGAGGCTGACCGGTCTGGCTGGTGGCTGGTGCGACGGGGCTGAACGGTCACGCCAGTATGCGCGTGAGCTCCCTGGCGAGTGGCTCGCGCAGGTCGGGGGCGTCGACCCGTTCCACGCGTACGTCCGTGCAGTCGACCCAGCTTGCCGCCTCGGCCAGGGCCTGGGCCACTGCAGGGACAGCCTTCGGGCCGTCCAGGGTGACCTGCTTGGCCACCAGCGTGTGGCCCTCGCGGGCCGGGTCCACGCGGCCGACGAGACGGCCGCCGGCCAGGACCGGCATCGCGAAGTAGCCGTAGACCCGCTTCTGTTTGGGGACGTAGGCCTCCAGGCGGTGGGTGAAGCCGAAGATCCGCTCCGTGCGGGCCCGTTCCCAGATCAGGGAGTCGAACGGGGACAAGAGCGTCGTGCGGTGGCGGCCGCGCGGGGGTGTCTCCAGGGCCGCGGGGTCGGCCCAGGCAGGCTTGCCCCAGCCCTCCACCGTCACCGGGACCAGGCCCGAGTCGGCGATCACCGCGTCCACCTGCTCGCCCTTGAGGCGGTGGTAGTCGGCGATGTCCGCGCGTGTGCCGACGCCGAGGGACTGGCCCGCCAGGCGGACCAGGCGGCGCAGGCACTCGGCGTCGTCCAGTTCGTCGTGCAGCAGTGACTGCGGGATGGCGCGTTCGGCGAGGTCGTAGACGCGCTTCCAGCCGCGGCGCTCCACGCAGACCACCTCGCCGTACATGAGGGCGCGTTCGACGGCGACCTTCGAGCCCGACCAGTCCCACCACTCGCTGGTCCTCTTCGCGCCGCCCAGCTCCGTTGCGGTGAGGGGGCCTTCGGTGCGGAGCTGTTTGATCACCTGGTCGTAGGCGCCGTCGGGGAGTTCGTGGTTCCAGTGGGGGCGGTTGCGGTAGGCGCGGCGGCGGAACGCGAAGTGGGGCCACTCCTCCACGGGGAGGATGCAGGCGGCGTGAGACCAGTACTCGAAGGCGTGCGTGTCGGTCCAGTACGCCTTCTCGACCGTCTTGCGGCCTACCGCGCCCAGGCGGGCGTACGGGATGAGTTCGTGGGAGCGGGCCAGGACCGAGATGGTGTCGAGTTGGACCGCGCCGAGGTGACGGAGTATGCCGCGGACGCCGGAGCGGCGGTCGGGGGAGCCGAGGAAGCCTTGGGCTCTCAGGGCGATGCGGCGGGCCTCGTCTACCGAGAGGGTGGTGGTGGGGCGCGGGGTCGTCATGGGTTCGGACGATAGGGGGTGGCACTGACAATGGGGAGTGAGCTGGGGGTTTGTGGGAGGGGTGGCCGGTGTTCGGGTCGGCGTCGGTCGATTCGCCCCCGCCGCCCCTACCCGTCCCATCCTGAAGGGGCTCCGCCCCTGGACCCCCGTCGGCCCCGAAGGGGCCTCGTCCTCAAACGCCGGACGGGCTGAATGCAGCGGTGGCCGTGGTCAGGCTTCGGGGGCCTGGGCCGGCAGGTAAGGCGCTGTCGATGGCAGGCCCAGGTCTGACGGGAGCAGGGAACCGATCCAGCAGTCACGGCGGACGCCCTGGTGGACGATGGCCGAGCGGAGGGTGCCCTCCAAGGTGAAGCCGGTGCGGGTCGCCACTGCGCGGGAGGGGAGGTTGCCGACCTCCGCGCGCCATTCCACGCGGTCGATCGAGACGTGGACGAAGGCCCAGCGGGACGCGGCGAGGACGGCCTCGGTGATGTAGCCGTTGCCGCGGTGCTCCTTGGTGCCCCAGAAACCGATCTCGGCATCGCTCATGGAACGCATCGTGAGACCGAGCATGCCCACCAGGTCCTCCCCTTCGGGGAGGAAGAGCCCCCAGGTGAACATCGAACCGTGGCGCCAGCCCTCGGGGACCATTTGGTGCGTGAAGCTGTGGGCGTGCTCGTACAGATAGGGCGAGGGGATCGTGGTCCAGCGCAGGATGTCGGGGTCCTGGACGGCCTCGTACACGGCATCGGTGTCCTGCGGGCCGACCGTGCGCATGAGGAGGCGGTCGGTGGTGAGCGTGACGGGTTCCATCGGCCGATTCTGCTCGGAGGGCGGGGCGAACGCCATTTTTTATGCGGTGCGTGAACCATGCGGTGCGTGAGCGTGTGATCGCGTTTCGCACAATTCGTTGGCGGAACGCGGCACCATCCGCGACCCCCGGCCGTTGTCCCTTTGACGGAGATTTGAAGCAGCGGATCGTCGGCGTCACCGGCAGGCTCCCGGCGCGGCGGGGTCCTCGCATACGATGGCCGTTGCTCAGACAAGTCAAATGGAAACCGACCGTCCCAGGCCCGACCGGCAAGGAGACCAACCCCCGTGTCCGTCCTCTCGAAGATCATGCGTGCAGGCGAAGGCAAGATCCTGCGCAAGCTGCACCGCATCGCGGACCAGGTCAACTCCATCGAAGAGGACTTCGTCGACCTCTCCGACGCCGAGCTGCGGGCCCTCACCGATGAGTACAAGCAGCGGTACGCCGATGGTGAGAGCCTGGATGATCTGCTCCCGGAGGCCTTCGCCACCGTCCGCGAGGCCGCCAAGCGCGTCCTCGGACAGCGGCACTACGACGTCCAGCTGATGGGTGGCGCCGCCCTCCACCTCGGCTATGTCGCCGAGATGAAGACCGGTGAGGGCAAGACCCTGGTCGGCACGTTGCCCGCGTATCTGAACGCTCTTTCCGGAGACGGCGTTCACCTCATCACGGTCAACGACTACCTGGCCGAGCGCGACTCGGAGATGATGGGCCGCGTCCACAAGTTCCTGGGTCTTTCCGTCGGCTGCATCCTCGCCAACATGACCCCGGCGCAGCGCCGCGAGCAGTACAACTGCGACATCACCTACGGCACGAACAACGAGTTCGGCTTCGACTACCTGCGCGACAACATGGCGTGGTCGAAGGACGAGTTGGTCCAGCGCGGTCACAACTACGCCATCGTCGACGAGGTCGACTCCATCCTGGTCGACGAGGCCCGTACGCCGCTGATCATCTCCGGCCCGGCCGACCAGGCCACCAAGTGGTACGGCGACTTCGCCAAGCTGGTCCTCCGCCTCAAGCGCGGCGAGGCCGGCAACCCCCTCAAGGGCCTCGAGGAGACCGGCGACTACGACGTCGACGAGAAGAAGCGCACTGTCGCCATCCACGAGTCCGGCGTCAGCAAGGTCGAGGACTGGCTCGGCATCGACAACCTCTACGAGTCGGTGAACACGCCGCTCGTCGGCTACCTGAACAACGCCATCAAGGCCAAGGAACTGTTCAAGAAGGACAAGGACTACGTCGTCATCGACGGCGAAGTCATGATCGTCGACGAGCACACCGGCCGTATCCTCGCCGGCCGCCGCTACAACGAGGGCATGCACCAGGCGATCGAGGCGAAGGAAGGGGTGGACATCAAGGACGAGAACCAGACCCTCGCCACGATCACCCTGCAGAACTTCTTCCGCCTCTACAGCAAGCTCTCCGGCATGACCGGTACGGCGATGACCGAGGCCGCCGAGTTCCACCAGATCTACAAGCTCGGCGTGGTCCCGATCCCGACCAACAAGCCGATGATCCGCAAGGACCAGTCGGACCTGATCTACCGCACCGAGGTCGCCAAGTTCGAGGCCGTCGTCGACGACATCGCCGAGAAGCACGAGAAGGGCCAGCCGATCCTCGTCGGTACGACGTCGGTCGAGAAGTCCGAGTACCTGTCGCAGCAGCTCAGCAAGCGGGGCATCCAGCACGAGGTGCTGAACGCGAAGCAGCACGACCGTGAGGCGACGATCGTCGCCCAGGCCGGCCGCAAGGGCGCCGTCACCGTGGCCACCAACATGGCCGGCCGTGGTACGGACATCAAGCTCGGCGGCAACCCCGAGGACCTCGCCGAGGCCGAGCTGCGCCAGCGCGGCCTCGACCCCGAGGAGCACATCGAGGAGTGGGCGCACGCCCTGCCCGCCGCCCTGGAGCGGGCCGAGGCGGCCGTCAAGGCCGAGAAGGAAGAGGTCGAGTCCCTCGGCGGCCTGTACGTGCTCGGCACGGAGCGGCACGAGTCGCGGCGTATCGACAACCAGCTGCGCGGCCGTTCCGGCCGTCAGGGCGACCCGGGCGAGTCCCGCTTCTACCTGTCCCTCGGCGACGACCTGATGCGCCTGTTCAAGGCCCAGATGGTCGAGCGCGTGATGTCGATGGCGAACGTCCCCGACGACGTGCCGATCGAGAACAAGATGGTCACGCGCGCGATCGCGTCCGCCCAGTCGCAGGTCGAGCAGCAGAACTTCGAGACCCGTAAGAACGTTCTGAAGTACGACGAGGTCCTCAACCGGCAGCGTGAGGTCATCTACGGCGAGCGCCGCCGTGTCCTGGAGGGCGAGGACCTGCACGAGCAGGTGCAGCACTTCATGGACGACACGATCGACGCGTATGTCTCCGCGGAGACCGCCGAAGGCTTCGCCGAGGAGTGGGACCTGGACCGGCTGTGGGGCGCCTTCAAGCAGCTCTACCCGGTGAAGGTCACCATCGAGGAGCTGGAGGAGGCGGCCGGCGACCGGGCCGGTCTCACCGCCGAGTTCATCGCCGAGTCCATCAAGGACGACATCCACGAGCAGTACGAGCAGCGGGAGGCGCAGCTCGGCTCCGAGATCATGCGTGAGCTGGAGCGCCGGGTCGTGCTGTCGGTCCTGGACCGCAAGTGGCGCGAGCACCTCTACGAGATGGACTACCTCCAGGAGGGCATCGGCCTGCGCGCGATGGCGCAGAAGGACCCGCTGGTCGAGTACCAGCGCGAGGGCTTCGACATGTTCACCGCGATGATGGAGGGCATCAAGGAGGAGTCCGTCGGCTACCTGTTCAACCTGGAGGTCCAGGTCGAGCAGCAGGTCGAGGAGGTCCCCGTCGAGGACGCCAAGCCGGTGGCCGACCTGGAGAAGCAGGACGCCGTGCCGGCGCAGGCGGGCGCGCGTCCCGAGATCCGCGCCAAGGGGCTCGAGGCCCCGCGCCGTCCGGACCGGCTGCACTTCACCGCGCCCAAGGTGGACGGTGAAGGTGACATCGTCGAGGGCGACTTCGCCAACGGTGACGAGCCGGTGCGTTCGGAGGCCGACGGCCTCACGCGCGCGGAGCGGCGCAAGCAGTCGCGTGGTGGACGGCGCCGTAAGAAGTAGCGCCGGGTGAAGGCGCCGTGAGCAGGTAGCGGCGTCGAGCAGACAGTGGCGGTGCCTGTGGTGCCGTAGCGGCTGGAAGGGCCGGGTCTCCTGTGGGGGCCCGGCCCTTCGGCTTGCGGTCCCAGGCGGTGGCCTGTCGTCGTCCGTGGGCGGTCGGCCTGCGTGCGGGTGGCCTGTCGTCGTCCGTGGGCGGTCGGCCTGCGTGCGGATGGTCAGTCCTCGTCCGTGCGTGGCCGGCCTGCGGGCGGGTGGTCAGTCGTCGTCCGTGTGGGGCCTGCGCGGGCCGCCCAGTTCGACCGCCGTGCAGCGCCAGCGGAGGTCCTGGCCCTGTTCCAGGCGGAACGCCATCGCGCGCAGTTGGTCGCCGGCGCCGATGCGGGCGAAGGCTTCCACGGCGCCCGGGCGGGGTTCGAAGTAGCCGATGTCGCGGACGACGGGGCGGGTGCCGCGGGTGCGCAGGGGGCTGCGTTCGGCCAGCCAGGCGAGTTCGTCGTAGGCGCGCCCGGCGGTGTGGCGGAGCATCGAGTGGACGGGGCGTTGGCCGCTCAGGACCAGGAGCAGGCGGTCGGCGAAGACGTCGGTGGGGCGGGGTTGGGGGATCGGCCTCAACGGGTCCTGCGTCGGCACGCTCACCGGGGCTTGCAGCGCGCCCGGGCTCGGAGCGGACCGGGGGTGGGGCGCGCAGCACGGCGCTTGCGGGGTGCCGTCCTTCTCCGGGACGGGCGCCGCCACAGCGGCACGACTGCTCGCAGGGTGCGGGGCTGCCGGCGGCGTGCTGGGCCGCGGCCGGGCGGGGGCGGATGGTGGGCGGGTGTCGGTGGGCCTGGTGCGGGCGTGGCTTCCCGTTGCCGCCGGCGAGCCGGGTGGGCGGTCACCGGGGGAGGTCGTACGGGAGGTGCCGCCGCCCGGTGCACGAGGCGGCAGGCCGCCGGGGCGGCGGGAGTCTCGGCGGCTTTGAGGGCGGGTGCCCGGGCGGAGCTGGGTCCTGGTCATGACCTTGTTCATGGGGGTCCCCGTTCGGTGAGCCCGGGTGGTACCGGGCAGTAACTTCGCGGTCGGTGATCTTGTACGGGGTTCCGGGGGTCGGCGGCAAGGGAGCGGAGACCTGGATCGGGCGGCCGGAAACTTCACTTATCCGGGTGATCGGAGGGCGCGGAAGGCCGTGATGGCGGGCCGGTGCCGGGTGAGTTCTCGGATCGGAGTGGACGCCGGGCGGGGTGGCGGCGGGGACTCGAAAGGGGACGCCCGCACGTATCCTGAAGGCCCTCCGGGAGGTGCGGGACCGCCCTCTCGGGTCCGTGCGGAGCCTTACGAACACGAAAGCGGTCAGCCATGCGCGTCTACGTCCCCCTGACCCTCCCCGGTCTCGCCGAGGCGTACAAGACGGGCGAGTTGGGGACCGGGCCGCTCGTCGCGTACGCCGTCACGCCCGCGTTGCGTGAGTGGTATCTCTCCGACGACATCGAGGAGTTGGAGTACGCGGCGCTGAACCGGGCTGCACTCGCCTCACTGCGGCTGCTGGCGGCGGACGCCGGGGCGGCGCGGCGTCGGGTCGTGGTCGCCGTCGACGTGCCCGACGGGGCAGCGGTCGCCGGCCCCGACCGGGGGCTGGACCCGTCCGCGCTGGGTGAGGTGCGGATCGCCGGGGGCGTGGCGCTGGCCAAGGCGGCCTCCGTGCATGTCGACTCGGGCGACGCGGAGGCGGATGTGGCGGCGGCCGCCGAGGCGCTCGAGGCGGCGGACGGCGGGGACGACGACGCGCGGTTCGTGGTGGACGGGGCCGAGGATCACGAGCTGCTGTGGTACGCGACCCAGGAGATTCCGAATCTGGTGGGACTGGGGGACTGAGCACCCTCGGTTCTGGAACATCCGCCCGATTGCCTCGTTGACCTGCGGTTCTCTTGATTGTCAGTGGTGGCGGGTACGGTTTTTGGCATGGGGAAGCGAGTAGGGGCGCACATTGTCTGGGACTGGAACGGGACGCTGTTCCACGACAATGACGCGATCATCGGGGCGACGAACGCGGCGTTCGCCGAGCTGGGGCTGGAACCGATCACGATGGAGCAGTACCGGGCGCTCTACTGCGTGCCGGTGCCGAAGTTCTACGAGCGGCTGATGGGGCGGTTGCCGACCGAGACCGAGTGGGAGGTCATGGACGAGACCTTCCACCGGTACTACACCGAGCACCGGGTGAGATGCGGGCTCACCGAGGGTGTGGCGGAGCTGCTCGTGGAGTGGCGGTCGGCCGGGCGCAGCCAGTCGATTCTCAGCATGTACGTGCATGACGAACTCGTCCCGTTGGTACGGGGGTTCGGGATCGAGGAGCACTTCATACGCGTCGACGGGCGGACCGGGCCGTCCGGAGGCAGCAAGGCCGAGCACATGGTGCGGCACATCCAGGCGCTCGCGAGCGTGGATCCGACTCGCACGGTGGTGATCGGGGACGCCGCCGACGATGCGGTGGCGGCGTTGCACGTGGGGGCGCGGGCCGTGCTCTACACCGGGGGGTCGCACGGCCGGGCCAGCCTCGAGGAGGTCGGGGTGCCGGTGGTGGACACGCTCGCGGAGGCCGTCGCGGAGGCGGAGCGGCTGGCGGCGTAGGGAGCGGGCAGTCGGGGACCGGTAGTGCAGCCCGGGTCCGGTGGTGCGGCCCAGGTCCGGTGGTGCGGCCCGGGTCCGGTTCGGGCAGCCCGGGACCGGTTGTGCAGTCCCGGGTCCCGTGGTGCGGTGCCCCGCGCTACGACTGCCCGCAGCCGCGTCGGCCGGCCGGTCAGGTCACCGGCGCCGTGGGCATCACGTCACCGGTGCCTTCGCCCGCAGCACCGTCAGGAACTCCCGCATCCAGCGGGAGTGGTCCGGCCAGGCGCGGGAGGAGACCAGGGTGCCGTCGACCACGGCCTCGGCGTCCTGGAAGGTGGCGCCGGCGGCCTGCATATCCAGCTCCAGGGCGGGGTACGCCGTGACGCGGCGGCCGCGGAGGCTGTCGATCGCGGCGGTGAGCAGGGGGCCGTGGCAGATCTGGGCGACCGGTTTGTCGGCGTCGAAGAACGACTTGAGGATCTTGCGGAGTTCGGGGTCGTTGCGGAGGTACTCGGGGGCGCGGCCGCCGGGGATGACGAGGGCGACGTAGTCACCGGGGTCCACCTCGGAGAAAGCGAGGTCGGCGGGCCAGGTGTAGCCGGGTTTCTCGGTGTAGGTGTCGAAGCCGGGTTCGAAGTCATGGACGACGAACTGGAGCTTCTTGCGGGCGGGGGCGGCGATGTGGACGTCGTAGCCCTCTTCGCGGAGGCGCTGGTAGGGGTAGAGGACCTCCAGGGACTCTGCGGCGTCGCCGGTGACGATGAGGATCTTCGCTGTCATGTCGGGTGCGCTCCTCTTTCTGGCCGTGGTCTGCGTCTCCGTCGGGCCTTATGGGCAACGTGCCTCGGGGGCGGGGTCTTGCCAAGGGGCCGTGCGGTCTTGAGGGGGCCGGAAGGGTGGGTTTCGCCTGGCGTTGTTTGCTGTGTGCCCGGCGTTGCAGCTGAGGTCGGGGCGTTGCGCAGCCCGGCGCTGCGGGGTGCCGCCTTTCTTCGGGTCGGGAGCCGCCCCAGCGGCACGACTGCCCGCAGCTGTGCGCGCCACGAGGCGTTCGCCGCTGCCGCTGCCGCTGCCGCTGCCGCTGCCGCTGCCGCTGCCGCTGCCGCTGCCGCTGCCGCTGCCGCTGCCGCCTTCCTCGGTGTTGCCGTGTGGTTTCGGGTAACCGTCTGTTTTCGGACACGGGATGCCTTCGCCTGGCGTGCTTTCGGCTCGGTGCCCCGTCCGAGCTTCGCCTCGGCCGCAGACACCAGCCTCCCGCTCGCCGCCCCGCCTCGCCAGTTACGCCCTGCCCGCCCCCTTTGCCCCTGTGCAGAACGTCAAAGTTCCACCCCTGGTTTTGTACACATACGGCTCATGACGGGCCCCCTGTAAGGAGCGATAGCCTTAGTGGCGTGATCAGCGCGATAGCTCGCGGGGGCACTGGAGCCCCTGCCCTGCGCCCGGCGAGCACGGACGACATCCGTGACCGGGCGGCGGTCGCTGGTCTTCGCGGGCGGGAGGGGGGCGTAAGGGTTCCCGGGACGTCATGTACACCCTGGGCCCGGACGTCGCAGAGAGCAGCGTCACACCCCGTGGGCAGCTCAAAATTGGCTCATATATCCCCGCTCATCTCACCTCGCGGCATAGCGTCGAAGCAGACCGGACACCCCGCGTCGCGGCGTTACGCCGGAGGGGAAGAGACCGTACTTCCTTCAACGTCACGCAACGGCGCGCGACAGGAGCCAGAGGACAATGCAGACCAAGCTGGACGAAGCCAAGGCCGAGCTGCTCGAGAGGGCCGCCCGGGTAGCTGAGAACAGCCCGGTCGGGGGGTATCTACCGACCGGGACGACGGACGAGAGCACTCCCGGCACCCCGGACCACGACACCGTGCTCACGTTCCTCCAGCGCTACTACCTGCACACCGCCCCGGAGGACCTCACCGACCGCGACCCGGTCGACATCTTCGGAGCCGCCTTCTCGCACTACCGTCTGGCCGAGAACCGCCCTCAGGGCACGGCCAACGTGCGGGTGCACACGCCCACCGTCGAAGAGAACGGGTGGACCTGCAGCCACTCCGTCGTCGAAGTCGTCACTGACGACATGCCGTTCCTCGTGGACTCGGTGACCAATGAGCTGACCCGGCAGGGGCGGGGGATCCATGTGGTCATCCACCCGCTGGTCCACGTCCGCCGCGATCTCACCGGCAAGCTCATCGAGGTGCTTCCCGCACCGCCCGCCGGCGAGCTGCCGCACGACACGCACGCCGAGTCCTGGATCCACGTCGAGTTCGACCGCGAGACCGACCGCGGCGACCTGAAGCAGATCACCGCCGACCTGCTGCGCGTCCTGTCCGACGTCCGTGAGGCCGTCGAGGACTGGAGCAAGATGCGGGACGCGGCCCTGCGCATGGCCGACGAGCTGCCCCGGGAGCCCACCTCCGACCTGCGCGAGCAGGAGATCGAGGAGGCCCGTGAGCTGCTGCGCTGGCTGGCCGACGACCACTTCACCTTCCTCGGCTACCGCGAGTACCAGCTGCGCGAGGACGACTCGCTGGCCGCCGTGCCCGGCACCGGCCTGGGCATCCTGCGTTCCGACCCGCACCACGCCGAGGACGAGAACCACCCCGTCAGCCCGTCCTTCGAGCGACTGCCCGCCGACGCCCGCGCCAAGGCCCGTGAGCACAAGCTCCTCGTCCTGACCAAGGCCAACAGCCGGGCGACCGTGCACCGGCCGTCGTACCTCGACTACGTCGGAGTGAAGAAGTTCGACGGGAACGGAGAGGTCGTCGGCGAACGGCGCTTCCTGGGCCTGTTCTCCTCCGCCGCCTACACCGAGTCCGTCCGCCGCGTGCCCGTCGTCCGGCGCAAGGTCGACGATGTGCTGCGCGTGTCCGGGTTCTCGCCCAACAGCCATGACGGGCGCGACCTGCTGCAGATCCTCGAGACGTACCCGCGCGACGAGCTCTTCCAGACCCCCGTCCCCGAGCTCCAGCGCATCGCCACGTCCGTCCTCTACCTCCAGGAGCGCAGGAGGCTGCGCCTCTACCTCCGCCAGGACGAGTACGGCCGCTACTACTCCGCCCTCGTCTACCTCCCGCGCGACCGCTACACCACCGGCGTGCGCCTGCGGATCATCGACATCCTGAAGGAGGAACTCGGCGGTACCAGCGTCGACTTCACCGCCTGGAACACCGAGTCGATCCTCTCCCGGCTGCACTTCGTCGTCCGCGTCCCGCAGGGCACCGAGCTGCCGCAGCTGTCCGACGCCGACAAGGAGCGCATCGAGGCCCGCCTCGTCGAGGCCGCGCGTTCCTGGGCCGACGGCTTCGCCGACGCGCTGAACGCCGAGCTCGGCGAGGAGCGCGCCGCAGAGCTGCTGCGCCGCTACTCCCACGCCTTCCCCGAGGGCTACAAGGCCGACCACTCCCCGCGCTCGGCGGTCTCCGACCTCGTCCACCTGGAACAGCTCACCGAGGACAACAACTTCTCGTTGAGCCTGTACGAGCCGGTCGGCGCCGCCCCCGAGGAGCGCCGGTTCAAGATCTACCGCAAGGGCGCGGCCGTCTCCCTGTCCGCCGTCCTGCCGGTCCTCAACCGGCTCGGCGTCGAGGTCGTGGACGAGCGGCCGTACGAACTGCGCTGCTCCGACCGCAGCGTCGCCTGGATCTACGACTTCGGCCTGCGCATGCCCAAGTTCCCGGGTGGCGACTACCTCGGCGACGACGCACGCGAGCGGTTCTCGGAGGCGTTCGCCGCGACCTGGACCGGCAAGGCGGAGAACGACGGCTTCAACGCCCTCGTGCTGAGCGCCGGGCTGACCTGGCGGCAGGCCATGGTGCTGCGGGCGTACGCGAAGTACCTGCGCCAGGCGGGCTCCACCTTCTCGCAGGACTACATGGAGGACACCCTCCGCAACAACGTCCACACCACCCGCCTGCTCGTCTCCCTGTTCGAGGCGCGGATGTCGCCGGACCGCCAGCGTGCGGGCCGCGAGATCGTCGACGCGCTGCTCGAAGAGGTCGACGCGGCGCTCGACCAGGTGGCGAGCCTCGACGAGGACCGGATCCTGCGGTCCTTCCTCACCGTCATCAAGGCGACGCTGCGGACGAACTTCTTCCAGGAGGCGGCCGGCGGACACCCGCACGACTACGTCTCCATGAAGTTCGACCCGCAGGCCATCCCCGACCTGCCCGCGCCGCGCCCGGCGTACGAGATCTGGGTGTACTCGCCGCGTGTCGAGGGCGTGCACCTGCGCTTCGGCAAGGTCGCGCGCGGAGGCCTGCGCTGGTCCGACCGGCGTGAGGACTTCCGGACCGAGATCCTCGGCCTGGTCAAGGCGCAGATGGTGAAGAACACCGTCATCGTGCCGGTCGGCGCCAAGGGCGGCTTCGTCGCCAAGCAGCTGCCGGACCCGAGCGTGGACCGGGACGCTTGGCTCGCGGAGGGCGTGGCGTCGTACAAGACGTTCATCTCGGCGCTGCTCGACATCACCGACAACATGGTCGCGGGCGAGGTCGTGCCGCCGCCGGACGTCGTCCGGCACGACGAGGACGACACCTACCTCGTCGTCGCCGCCGACAAGGGCACCGCGACCTTCTCCGACATCGCCAACGGGGTCGCCGAGCAGTACAACTTCTGGCTCGGGGACGCCTTCGCCTCCGGCGGCTCGGCCGGCTACGACCACAAGGGCATGGGCATCACCGCCCGTGGCGCCTGGGAGTCCGTCAAGCGGCACTTCCGCGAGCTGGGCGTCAACACGCAGGCCGAGGACTTCACGGTCGTCGGCATCGGCGACATGTCCGGTGACGTGTTCGGCAACGGCATGCTGCTCAGCGAGCACATCCGCCTGGTCGCCGCCTTCGACCACCGGCACATCTTCATCGACCCGAACCCGGACGCGGCCACGTCCTACGCCGAGCGCCGCCGTATCTTCGAGCTGCCCCGCTCCAGCTGGGAGGACTACAACACCGAGCTGCTGTCGGCCGGTGGCGGGATCTTCCCGCGCAGCGCCAAGGCGATCCCGGTCAACGCGCACATCCGGGAGGCCCTCGGCATCGAGGGCAAGGTCTCCAAGATGACGCCGGCCGAGCTGATGAAGGCCATCCTCAAGGCGCCGGTGGACCTGCTGTGGAACGGCGGCATCGGTACGTACGTGAAGGCGTCGACCGAGTCCCACGCGGACGTCGGCGACAAGGCCAACGACCCGATCCGCGTCGACGGCGCCGACCTGCGCGTCAAGGTCGTCGGCGAGGGCGGCAACCTGGGCCTGACCCAGCTCGGCCGGATCGAGTTCGCCCGGCACGGCGGCAAGATCAACACCGATGCCATCGACAACAGCGCGGGCGTCGACACCTCCGACCACGAGGTGAACATCAAGATCCTGCTCAACGGCCTGGTCGCGGACGGCGACATGACCGTCAAGCAGCGCAACAAGCTGCTCGCCGAGATGACCGACGAGGTCGGCCGTCTGGTCCTGCGCAACAACTACGCGCAGAACACGGCGATCGCCAACGCCCTCGCCCAGTCCAAGGACATGCTCCACGCCCAGCAGCGCTTCATGAAGCACCTGGTCAGGGAGGGGCACCTGGACCGTGCGCTGGAGTTCCTGCCCACCGACCGCCAGATCCGCGAACGCCTCGGCGCCGGCCACGGCCTGACCGGCCCGGAGACGGCCGTCCTGATGGCGTACACGAAGATCACGGTCGCCGAGGAACTGCTGCACACCACGCTGCCGGACGACCCGTACCTGAGCACCCTGCTGCACGCGTACTTCCCGAGCGCGCTGCGCGAGCGGTTCCCGGAGCACCTCGTCAGTCACCCGCTGCGCCGTGAGATCACCACGACCGTTCTGGTCAACGACACGGTCAACACGGGCGGTACGACGTATCTGCACCGGCTGCGCGAGGAGACCGGCGCCTCGCTGGAGGAGATCGTCCGGGCGCAGACCGTGGCCCGCGCGATCTTCCGCTCGGCGGCGGTCTGGGACGCGGTGGAGGCGCTCGACAACAAGGTCGACGCCGACGTCCAGACCCGGATCCGGCTGCACTCGCGCCGTCTCGTCGAGCGCGGCACGCGCTGGCTGCTCAACAACCGCCCGCAGCCGCTGGAACTCGCCGAGACCGTCGACTTCTTCGCCGAGCGGGTCGAGCAGGTGTGGTCGCAGCTGCCGAAGCTGCTGCGCGGCGCGGATCTCGAGTGGTACCAGCAGATCTACGACGAGCTGACCGGCGCCGGCGTCCCGGACGAACTGGCCACCCGGGTGGCCGGGTTCTCCTCCGCCTTCCCGACGCTGGACATCGTGTCGGTGGCCGACCGCATGGGCAAGGACCCGATGGACGTCGCCGAGGTCTACTACGACCTGGCCGACCGGCTGCACATCACCCAGCTCATGGACCGCATCATCGAGCTGCCGCGCGCCGACCGCTGGCAGTCCATGGCCCGCGCCTCCATCCGCGAGGACCTCTACGCCGCCCACGCGGCCCTGACCTCGGACGTCCTGGCGGCCGGCAACGGCAGTGCGACGCCCGAGCAGCGCTTCAAGGCGTGGGAGCAGAGGAACGCGGCGATTCTGGGCCGGGCGCGGACGACGCTGGAGGAGATCCAGGGGTCGGAGGCCTTCGATCTGGCCAATCTGTCGGTGGCCATGCGGACGATGCGGACGTTGTTGCGGCAGCATTCGTAGGCCGTGACGGCTCGTTGAGTCGTACGTGCATCAGGGCGCCCCGGGCCGTGACAGTCCGGGGCGCTCGCGCATTCCGGGCAAAGCGGGAATTACAGTGCTCGGGTGAGCACGATGCGGGCCGCGCTGCGCAGGACGACGGTCGTTCCGCAGGTGGCCGCCGTACTGGTCGTCCTGCTGCTCCTCCTCGTCATCGTCCGGCTGCCGTGGGCCGGTGACCTCGGGATGCATGCAGCGACCGTCGAACGTCTGCGGCACGACCTCGTCGACCCCGGCAATCCGCTGGTCGACGCGGATACGCCGAGTCCGTACTACTCGCCGTGGATGCTGGTGCTCGGGTGCGTCGCGCGGGTGACGAGGGTTTCCGTCTTCGTCGTGCTGCGGATCGGTGCGGTGGTCGGGCTGGGGCTGCTCGTCAGCGGGGTGTGGCGGTATGTGCGGACGCTGAGCGCGCATCGGGCCGCGCCTGCGCTTGCCGTGCTGTGTCTGGTGTTCCTGTGGGGGACGTCGCTGTTCGCCTGGAGCGGGTTTCTCGGGCTGAACTCGCTGGCGCTCACGGTGTCGTATCCGAGTGTGTTCGCGTTGGGGCTGGCCTTTCATTTCTGGGCGTGGCTGGCGGGGGCGGTGCGGGCGGGGTCGGGGTCGGGGTCCAGTTCCGGGGCGGGGGCCGGCTGGGGGACCTGGCTCGGGCTCGGGGTGCTGTGGGCGGTGATTCTGCTGTGCCATCAGTTCTCGGGAGTCGTGGCTTCTTTGGGTGCGTTGGCCACGGTGGTCGGGGCGCGGGCGGGGCGTGGGGTGTGGCTGCGGCTGGGGGGTGGGCTGGTGGTGGGGGTGGTGGTGCTGTGGGGGTGGCCGTACTACGACTTCTTCGCGTTGTTCGGGGCGGGGGGTGATCTGGAGTCGGTGCATCGGGGGCTGTACCGGGATCTGCTGGGGAGGTACTGGCTGGTCCTGCTGGGGGTGGCTGCGCTGGGGGTGCGGTGGTGGCGGGATCGGTGGGATCCGCTGGTGCTGTTCTTTGCGCTGGGGGTGGTGGTTGTGGGGGTGGGCTGGGTCAGTGGGCACTTCTCGTGGGGGCGGGCGCTGCCTGCCGTGGTGATTCCGGCGCAGGTCGCTGCCGCGGTGGGGGTGGTCGAGGGGTGGCAGGGTTGGCGGCGTGGGGTGGGGGCGAGGCGGCGGGCCTGGCGTGGCGTGGGGGTGGGGGTGCTGGCCGGGGCGCTGGCTGTGGGGGCTTGGACGCAGGTCGGGACGGTGGGGTATGTGGTTCCGCGGGGGGTGCTGCCGGGGGCGGTTGCGGAGAAGTACCGGGCGCCTTGGGCGGGGTATCACTGGGTCACGCCATGGGTGAAGTACGGGGACGTGGTGATGGCGCGGACGTTTCCTGCGCGGCAGATCCCGGCGTATGGGGCGTACACCGTGGCGCCTGGGTATCCCGACTTCTTCCTGCCGGATGAAGGGCGGCGGGAGGCGGCTGTGCGGCGGTATTTCGCCGAGGGGACTTCGGGGGGTGTGCGGCGGGGGATCGTGGAGGCTTATCGGGTGCGGTGGGTGGTGGATCGGGGGGCTGTGCGGAGGGAGGCGGGGTTGCGGGTGGTGGCTGGGGGGCCGGGTGGGCAGGTGCTGTATGAGGTGGTGCGGTGAGGAGGATCTCGCCCCCGCCGCCCCTACCCGTCCCATCCTCCAGGGGCTCTGCCCCTTCGACCCCGGCCCCTGGGGGCCTGCGGCCCCCAGACCCCCGCTTCGGCCCTGAACGGGCCTCGTCCTCGAACGCCGGACGGGCTGGATGGTGCGGGCCGGCGCCGAGACGCAGCCCGGCATCGAAGTACCTGCCCTACCTCAGCGCGCTTCTCAGCAAGCGTGCTGCCCTTCTCACCCTCGGGCGTGCCACGTGTCGTACCACCGGGCGTACCAGCCTTTCCGTCACGCCCACCGGTTGCCAGCGGATTTGGAGGCGGCCGGGGCCGCGGCCCTCCGGTTCGATGGTGAGGCGGTGGGGGGCCGTGCCGGTGTGGTAGTTGATGTGGGCCGTCAGGGGTGGGAAGGACAGGGGGGCCAGGAGTACGGCCGTGTGGGTCTGGCCCTGGTGGTCGATGCGGAGGAGGGGGTGGCGGACGCCCGCGAAGCCGTGGTGGGGGACGGGGGCCGAGGTCAGGTCCAGGTGGACCTGGCCTTCGAAGACGCCGGGGTGGACGGGGGACAGGCGGAAGGGGACGGTGAGGCGGCGTCGGCCGGGGGCCAGGAGGAGGCTTGCGCGGTGGGGGCCCACGGGGAGGCGTAGGCCGGGGTCGTAGGTCCGGATGGTGAGGTCGATCGACGCGCCGGGGCCGCGGGTGAGTTCCGTGATCTCGTGGCGGAACTGGGCGCTTCGGAAGGGGCGCGTGTCCAGGTCGAGGTCGGTGACGTCCAGTTCGCGGCGCGCCCAGTCGGCTGTGGGGATGCCTTCGCCCCAGTACACGTTGCCTTCCGTGTCAGGGGTCACCTGGCGCGGTGCCACGGCTCGGCCCAGCCCCCGTGCCGCCAGCTGCGCCTCGGGGAAGCGGCGTTCGCGGATCAGTTGCAGGACCACCCGGTCCGTGCGGGGCAGACGGGCGTAGGCCTGGGGGGAGAGGGTTTCCAGGTAGGGGATCATGATGTCCGCGAAGGACGTCAGCCAGGCCTCGTCGCGGTACGGCAGGTCCCCGGCGTACATCCGGAAGTCGTGCTTGAGGAACTTGTAGTCCTTGTCCTCGCGCAGCGCCCCGTGCCCGCTCTCGGCGAGGAAGTCGTCGATGAGGCGCTGGACGTGGACGCGGTCGCGGACGTTGTCCAGCTTGTGGCGCTGATTGGAGATCGAGGCCGCGTCCGTGGCCGCGTACGGTGCGATGTGCCAGCGGTACACCGGCTCCGGGACGATCGTGAACTCCTTGGCCAGACAGTACGCCTGCGTGGTGAAGAGCTGGTCCTCGTAGTGGACGCCCTCCGGGAACCGCAGGTCGTGGCGGTCCAGGAACGCGCGGGCGTACATCTTGCTCGTCGCCAAGTGCTCGAAGAGCAGCCGGGGTTCGGAGTCGATGCCGAGGACCGTGCGGCGTTCGGCGACCAGGTGCGGCATCCATCGTCTACGGCGGCCGCTGTCCTCCCGGACCCGCTCCACCGCGCCCATCGCGAAGTCGATCTCCCGCTCGCGGTGCGCCGCCAGGAGCAGTTCCACCGCGTCGTCCGTGAGTTCGTCGTCGCTGTCGAGGAACATCACGTACGGCGCCCGCGCGATCTCCAGGGCGCGGTTGCGCGGGGCGCTGCAGCCGCCGCTGTTCTGCGGGAGGCGGAGGTGGCGAATGCGGGGGTCCTCGGCCGCCAACCGCCTTGCCACCTGCGGGGTTTCGTCCGTCGAGTGGTCGTCGCTGATGATGATCTCGATGTCGGCGTGGGTCTGGCGGCGTACCGACTCCACGGCCCGGGGGAGGCGTTCCGCGTCGTTGTAGACGATCACCGTGACGGTGACGTCGGGGGTCACGGCATCTGGGGCCATGGCATCGGGGGTCAGGACGTCGGGGTTCATACGGACTCCCGAGGGCTCGGTGCCGGTGTGCGGTCCTCCAGCGGGATCACCGGCGGCAGGGCGTCCTCGCTCTCGCCCAGGAACACGCGGCGTACGACCCGTTCGGCGGCGCGTCCGTCGTCGTACTCGCAGAAGCGGCGGCGGAAGGCCGACCGCGCCTTCGTCGCGCTCTCGTCGCGCCAGGCCTCCGTGGTGAGGATCTCCGTCAGTTCCTGCTGGGTGCGGGCCACCTGGCCCGGCGGCTCGGCCATCAGGTCGAAGTAGACGCCGCGGGTGGAGCGGTACGTCTCCCAGTCGTCGGCGTAGATGACGATCGGGCGGTCCAGGTTGGCGTAGTCGAACATGATGGACGAGTAGTCCGTGACCAGCGCGTCCGCGGCCAGGGCCAGGTCCTCGACCGGGTCGTAGGTGGAGACGTCGATGATCCGGCCTGTGCGGCGCAGGGCGGTCAGGGGGGACGGCGTGCCCTCGTAGAAGTAGTGGCCGCGGACCAGGAGAACCGTCTCCTCGCCGAGCTGGTCGGCGAGAGCGGCGAGGTCGAGGCGGGGGGTCCAGCCGGCCTCGTAGTCGCGGTGGGTGGGGGCGTAGAGGATCGCGCGGTGGGTCGGGGGGATGCCCAGGCGGTCGCGGATCGTCCTGATGTCGGCTGCCGTGGCCGTGTAGTAGACGTCGTTGCGCGGATAGCCGTGGTCGAGGGAGACGAACCGGGAGGGGTACGCGCGCTCCCACATGCGGGTGGAGTGGCTGTTCGCGGAGACGCTGTAGTCCCACTTGTCGATGCGGGCCAGCAGGGCCTGGAAGTCCAGGCCCTTGGCCGCCGCCGGGAACTCCAGCTGGTCCACGCCCATGCGCTTGAGCGGTGTGCCGTGGTGGGTCTGGAGGTGGATCGCGTCGGGGCGCTTCACGACCGCGTTGGGGTAGTTGACGTTGTTGACCAGGTACTTCGCCGCCGCCAGCACCTCACGGTAGCGGCGGGTGCCGGGGAGCACGTGGTCGGTGTGGGGCGGGAGGAGGGGGGCGTTCTCCGGCGTCACCACCCACACCGGGTGGATCTGCGGGGCGAGTTCGGTGAGCTTGGCGGCGATCGCCGCCGGGTTGCAGGCGACTCCGCGGTTCCAGTACGCCGCGAAGACGGCCAGGTTGGGGTCGACCGGGCGGGACAGGGCCCTGCGGTAGTGGTGGTCGCCGAGGGCGGCGGCGACCTGGCGTCCACGGGTTCGTACGGCCGACTTCGCGGCGCGGCGGGCTCGGTTGGTGGTTTGGAAGGCCCGGTACCTGGTGTAGGCGTTCTCTTCGAGGAGGGCGCGGCGGATGGCCTCGGGGCCGCTGGGGGGACGGTGTCCGGGCGGGCGGTGCCGGACGGCCGCTTCACCGGCGCGGCGGAAGAACTCCCTGGCCACCACGTCCGGCATGGCGGTGCGGGCGAAGGTGCGCAGACAGTCCTGGACCATGACGTCGTACAGGACGGCGTCGGGGGCGGGGCCGGCGCTGGGGCGGGAGTCGGGGCGGCTGCGGGCGAGGGTGAGGAGTGTCTCGTAGCGGTCGATCAGGGCGTAGCGCTCCTCGGGGGTGACCGGGGGGAGGCTCTCGGGGCGCAGCTCGTAGTGCTCGTACGCCACCTGGTTCAGGGCCGCGATCCCGTCGGCGAGGAGGAGGGCGGCGTAGGCCGCGAACGGCTCGTGGGGGGTGGTGAGTTGTTGTTCGTGCGCCTGCCAGAAGGGGGTGCGCAGCGCGCGGTTGCCCAGGAGGGGGGTGATGCGGAGCGCGGTGCGGGCGATGTCGTCGAGGGCGTGGGCGGCGCGGCCCGCGCGGGCCAGGAGGGGGCCGTCCTCGGAGGGGAGGCCGGAGGTTTCCCAGGTGGAGCGGACGTGGTCGAAGAGGAGTACGTCCACCTCGTCCGGGAGGTCCGCGACGCGCTCGGCTACCGTGCGGGGCGCGCCGGCGGGCAGACCGTCCTTGGCGTGCACGAACTGCAGCCAGCGACCCGAGGCCCGGGCCGCCCCCGCCGACCGCGCCGCGGCGTCGTCCGTCCCGTCCGGCAGGGGCAGCACCAGCATCTCGGAGGCGTACGCCCGGGCCGTCTCCTGCGCCCAGGCGCCGACCGCGGCCACAATCACCTCGGCCTCGGGGTGGGGATGCGCGGCCAGGGAGGCGAGAAGCCCGGTCAGGCGGTCCTGGGTGTTCGGCCCGTGGACGATGACGCTGAGCTCGGGCATCGCGGCGACTCCTTCACCTTTGTCATCACTCCGGGGACCCTGTGTCCGCCATAGTGGCACCAATAGGATGAAAGGGGCGCCTGGAGTTGCGCCTCACGGGGGAGGCGCCAGGTGGGAGGCCTCAGGCGGTAACAGTGGTTTTCGGCTTGGGCTTCGGGGCCGGCTTGGCCGACTTGTCGCTCTTGTCGCCGGTGAAGGCCTCGTACTCCTTCAGCACCTCGTCCGTCGGCCCGTCCATGCGCAGCTCGCCCCGCTCCAGCCACAGGACGCGGTCGCAGGTGTCGCGGATCGACTTGTTGTTGTGGCTGACCAGGAACACCGTGCCCGCGTGCTTGCGCAGCTCGCGGATCCGGGCCTCGGAACGCTTCTGGAAGGAGCGGTCGCCCGTCGCCAGCGCCTCGTCGATGAGCAGGACGTCGTGGTCCTTGGCCGCGGCGATGGAGAAGCGCAGGCGGGCCGCCATGCCGGAGGAGTACGTGCGCATGGGGAGGGTGATGAAGTCGCCCTTCTCGTTGATGCCGGAGAAGTCGACGATCTCCTGGTAGCGGTCCTTGATCTGCTCGCGGGACATGCCCATGGCGAGGCCGCCGAGGTGCACGTTGCGCTCGCCGGTGAGGTCGTTCATCAGGGCCGCGTTCACGCCGAGGAGGGAGGGCTGGCCGTCGGTGTGGATACGGCCGTTCTCGACCGGGAGCAGGCCCGCGACCGCCTTGAGCAGGGTCGACTTGCCGGAGCCGTTGGTGCCGATGAGGCCGATGGCCTCGCCCCGGTACGCCACGAAGGAGACGTTCTTGACCGCGTGCACCTTGCGTACGCCCGCCGCCTTCTCGGCCTGCCCGCGGCGCAGGATGCGGTTGAGGGCGGCGGTGGCGGAGCCGCGGCCGGCGCCGGTGCCGTTGACGCGGTAGACGATGTCGACGCTGTCGGCGATGACGGTGGGGATCGGCTCCTGTGCGAGCTTTGCGTTGTCAGCCACGGCCGTACGTCTCCTCAGCCTTCCAGAAGTAGATGAAGCCGCCGACGCCCGCCAGCAGCGCCCAGCCCGTAGCGATCGCCCACACGTGCGGCGGGAGCTGGCTCGCGTGGAAGCTGTCGATCAGCGCGAAGCGCATCAGGTCGAGGTAGACGGCGGCCGGGTTGGCCTGCAGCACCGGGGTCACCCAGGACGGCCCGTGGTGGTGCTTGCTCATGATGTGGGTGATGCTGAACATCACGCCCGACGTGTACATCCAGGTACGCAGCACGAACGGCATCAGCTGCGCGATGTCCGGCGTCTTCGCTCCCATCCGGGCCATGACCATCGCGACGCCGGCGTTGAAGACGGACTGCAGGACCAGCGCCGGGACCGCCAGAGCCCAGGAGGCGGTGACCGGGATGCCGAAACAGAGCAGGATCACCACCAGGGCCGCCATCGAGAACAGCAGCTGCTGGAGCTGCTGCAGTGCGAAGGAGATCGGCAGCGCGGCCCGCGGGAAGTGCAGGGCCCGCACGAGGCCCAGGTTTCCGGAGATCGCGCGGGTGCCCGCCATGATCGAGCTCTGCGTGAAGGTCCAGACGAACACACCCGTCACCAGGAAAGGGACGTAGTCGGGCACGCCGCGGCTGGTACCCATCAGCCTGCCGAAGATGAAGTAGTACACCGCCGCGTTCAGCAACGGCGTCAGCACCTGCCACACCTGGCCGAGCTTCGCCTGGCTGTACTGCGCGGTGAGCTTGGCCGTGGCGAACGCGGTGATGAAGTGCCGGCGCGCCCACAGCTGGCGGACGTACTCGGGCAGGGAGGGGCGGGCGCCGCTGACCGAGAGTCCGTGGCGGGCGGCGAGGGCCGCGAGGTCGGCTTCGGGCAGGGCCTGGGTGGTGGAGGGCGGTGTGTCGAGGACCTGGCTCACATCCGCTGCTTTCGTTCGGGGAGGGGCGCCGCGACGTTCTCTTACGTGACTCTTCACGTTCTCTTACGTCGGGACGGGACCGTATCGTCGCAACGTGAGCGTAGGCCGAATGGACGTCGGAACGCAACCGTTTCGTCGCGACGGGAAACGTGGCGACGGGACCGTATCGTCGCTACGCCCTATGCTGGTTCGCATGACGACCAATGCCGACCAGCCGCAGACGCGCCCGCGCCGTCGGAGTCCTGCGGGGGCGGCCGTCCTCCGCGAGGACGTGACGGAAGCCATCCGGGCGGCCGTCTTCGAGGAGCTCGCGGCCGTCGGCTATGCGCGGATGTCCATCGAGGGGATCGCGCGCCGCGCGGGTGTCGGCAAGACGGCGGTGTACCGCCGCTGGCGTTCCAAGCTGCATCTGGTGCTCGACGTGGTGTCCGCGATCGCGGTGATGGGCCTGCCCGCGCCGGACACGGGCTCTCTGGAGGGCGACCTGCGGCTGCTGTACGAGGTGACCTCGCGCGCGCTGCGCCACCCCGTGGCCTCGCAGATCATCCCGGACCTGCAGGCGGAGGCGGCTCGCAATCCCGAGATCGCCGAGGCTTTGCAGAAGGCGCTGGAGCAGGGGCAGGAGGGCGTCGCCAGCGGGATCGTGAAGGCGGCCGAACAGCGCGGCGAACTGCGCGCCGGCGTCGACGACGCGCTGGCCCTGGACATCATCTCGGGCCCGCTGTACTGGCGCTCGGTGGTGGCACGCAGCCCCAAGCTGCCCAAGGGCTATCTGGACGCCCTGGCCCGAGCCACCGCTCAGGCGCTCAAGGCACTGTGAGCAGGCTGCGCGCACCGACCGCCTGATCTTCGAGTTCATCGAGGCGGCGGCACCGCGCGCGTGCGGTGACCGGAGTCCTGACTCGTCGCCCCGACGAGCAACTCGCAGCGGTGCTGAAGCGCCCTCATCAGTTGCGCCTGCCCGGCGAGTCGGACGAAGCCGAGGCTCAGTCCCGCGCCGCTCCCGGATGCGCCCGTACCCACCCCTCCCAAGCCGACGCGATCATGTCCTGGACGTCGTGCTTGGCCTTCCAGTCCAGTTCGGTGGCGATGCGGTCGGCGGAGGCGACGACTCGGGGCGGGTCGCCGGGGCGGCGGGGGGTGACGGTCGGGGGGCGGTCGTAGCCGGTGATGGCGTTGATCATGTCGATCATTTCGCGGACGGAGACGCCCTCGCCGCGGCCGATGTTGAGCGTGAGGTCGAGGCCGGGGGAGGAGTGCAGGGCGCGGGCCACGGTCACGTGGGCCTCGGCCAGGTCGACCACGTGGATGTAGTCGCGGATGCAGGTGCCGTCGGGAGTCGGGTAGTCGTCGCCGAAGATGCGTGGGGCCGCGTTCTCCGTCAGCTTCTCGAAGACCATGGGGATGAGGTTGAAGACACCGGTGTCGGCGAGCTCCGGGGCGGCCGCGCCGGCCACGTTGAAGTAGCGGAGCGACGCCGTGGACAGGCCCGTCGCGTGGCCCGTCGCCCGCACCAGCCATTCGCCGGCCAGCTTCGTCTCGCCGTACGGCGACATCGGTACGCACGGCGTGTCCTCCGTGACCAGGTCGACGTCCGGCATGCCGTACACCGCCGCCGAGGACGAGAAGACGAAGGACCGCACGTTCCTCGCCGTCGTCACGGCCTCCAGGAGGGCGCGCAGGCCCTCGACGTTCTCCCGGTAGTAGTGCAGGGGCTGGTCGACCGACTCGCCGACCTGCTTCTTCGCCGCGAGATGGACGACACCGGTGATGCGGTGGGCCGCGATGGCGCGGGCGACGCGCTCGCCGTCCAGGGTCGAGCCGACGACCAGCGGGACGCCGTCCGGCACGCGGGATTTGATGCCGGTGGACAGGTCGTCGTACACCACGGCGCGCTCGCCCGCCTCGGTCATCGCCCGTACGACGTGCGCTCCGATGTAACCGGCGCCGCCGGTGATCAGCCAGGTCATGTGCGGCCGTCTCCTCGTCAGTCTTCGTCAGTCCTCGTCAGTGGTCCTGTGGTGGTGCGTCGCCGCGTCAGCGGCCGAGGTCGGTGTCAGTGCCAGTGAAGCAGGCGGCGGAGTCTGCCGCGGGCGACTGACATGACCCCGCGTAACCCGGGGGCCACGCGTAGTGCCAGCGCTCCGGAGTGGGTGATGTACGGGTGTACGAGTACTACGGCGTGCCGGGCGCTGACCACGGCTCTACGGCGCAGCAGGCCGGCGCCCGTGAGGGCGTGCGCCGTGACCTCGCGGTACGCGCCGCCCCGGAAGCACACGCGCAGGCGCAGATCCCATGTGCCGGCCGGGAACCTCGCCCAGCAGACCGTTGTCTCGGCCGACCAGGGGCCCCCGTCGGCCGAGCGCACGAGCGCCACTGGCGTACGCGGACCCGCCGCCCGCCCCGTCTCCCGGCACCGCCACTCCACCTCCAGCGCCTGCGGACCAGCCTCCGCCACCCTGCCGTACAGCTCATGCAGGCGCAGCCGGAGGACGGCGGCACGCGCGCTTGGGCGCAGTTCCGCGTCCACGGCGAGAGGGAGGAGGCGGACCGGGCGGGTCAGCAGGGGCTCCAGGGTGACCTGGGGGAGGTCGGGGGACCAGACGGGGGTGCCGTCAGGGGTGTGGGCGTAGGGAGGGAGGAGGCGGGCGGGGCGGGAGGCGAGGTCCCTCAGGCGGGACAGGTCCCGGGGCTCGGGGGAGGCCAGGACGACGCGGCCGATGAGGCGGCCGGGGGCGGTGGGGTTGTGCGCCCAGTCGGAGGCGTCGTACTCGGCGAGGTACGCCCGGGTGTGCGCCCACCATGCGCGCTGGTAGGGCGCGTCGCGCAACCCCAACTCGCGCGTGTACATCCGCAGTTCGTGGTCCAGGAACTTGCCGCGCGCCGCCCGCGCCAGCTCCTTCTGCCCGGCGCCCAGCAGGATCTCGTACGCCAGCCGGCACGCCTCCGTGCGCGCCTGCCAGTTGGTGATGCCGGCACGGTCCAGGGAGATCGACAGCCGGTCGGCGGAGCGGCGCACATGCCAGATGTACACGCGGTCCGGGACGAGGGCGATGCGCGGGGCGGCGGCCAGCACGCGCGCGGTGAAGACGACGTCCTCGTAGGGGAAGCGGCCCTCGGGGAAACGGATGCCGTGGTCGCGCAGGAAGTCCGTGCGGTAGAGCTTGTTGACGCAGAGGGTGTCGTGGACCAGGCGCGGGCGCTGCGCGGGGCGCTCGAACACGGCGTGCGCTGTGTAGAGCGACGGCTCCCACGGCACCGTGCGTGCCTCCCACGGCATTGTGCGCCCCTCGGGCAACTCCCGCCGCACGCACAGCCCGCCCGCCACCTCCGCACGCGCCCCCGTCGCCGCCCCGAGCAGCGTGTCCACCGCGCCCGGCGGCAGGACGTCGTCGCTGTCCAGGAACATCACGTACGGCGACGTCACCCGGTCGAGCCCGGTGTTGCGAGGGCTGCCGCAGCCGCCGCTGTTGACCCGGCGCCGGACCGTCTTCACGCGCGGATCGGTCGCGGCGAGGCGGTTGAGGAGGTCCATGCTGCCGTCCGTCGAGCAGTCGTCCACGGCGATGACCTCCCGGACGACGGGCCCCTGCGCCAGCGCCGAGCGGACGGCGGACGTCACGTGTGCGGCGTCGTTGTAGCCGATGACGACGACACCGACACCGACGTCGGCCTGCGGGGCGCGCGCAGTGTGGGGGGTGCGAGGGTGCATGGGGCCGAGTTCCGGAATCCTGGGAGTGGTCGGAGATCGCTCGTTGAGCGGGACTTGGGGCCCGTTCCGGAAGATGGCGGGCGCCGAGGTCCGGTTCACTCGCGGGCAGCTGCTTCTCGGGGCGGACGGGGTGGTTCCTCACCGCGGATCGTAAGCTGCCGGAATGCCGCATCAGGTGTAATGAGGCATCAATAAATAGAATGTGTCGTTTAATAGCACAAAGTCGGCCCTGTGGTGGCGCGGGCTCGCCTACACCCCGCGCCCAGCCGCCTCCGCTTCCTCCACCGCCGCCGCATCCAGCGCCGCCGTGAGCTGGTCCAGCCGGGCCCGCAGCTCGCGGATCTCCTCCACCTCGAAGCCCGTCGCCGCGGCGATCCGGCGCGGCACCTGCAGGGCCCGCTCGCGCAGCGCGGCGCCCTCCTCCGTCAGTCGCACCTCCACCGAGCGCTCGTCGCGCGCGCTGCGCTCCCGGCGTACCAGGCCCGCCGCCTCCAGCCGCTTGAGCAGCGGTGACAGGGTGCCGGAGTCGAGGCGCAGGTGCTCGCCCAGCTTCTTCACGGGCAGGTCGCCCTGCTCCCACAGCACCAGCATCACCAGGTACTGCGGATAGGTGAGCCCCAGGTCCTTCAGGACCACCCGGTACACACCGCCGAAGGCGCGCGAGGCGGCGTTCAGGGAGAAGCAGATCTGCTGGTCGAGGCGGAGCCAGTCGGCCGTGGGCGTGGTCGTCATGGCTCCAGGGTAGCTCGTGGCCACCATTTAGTTGTGTGCAATTGAATTGTGTGCTCTACTTGTGGTCGTCCGGCGGCCGCCAACAGAGCCGCCGAACGTGACTCGACTCGAGAGGGATGGTTTTCCATGGACGCGCTCTACACCGCTGTCGCCACCGCCACCCACGGCCGCGAGGGTCGCGCCGTCAGCAACGACGGCCAGATCGACCTCGCGCTGGCCATGCCGGTGGCGCTGGGCGGCAACGGCCAGGGCACGAACCCGGAGCAGCTGTTCGCCGCCGGGTACGCCGCCTGCTTCGGCAGCGCGCTCGGCCTCGTCGGCCGTGCGGCCAAGGTCGACGTCTCCGAAGCCGCCGTCACCGCCGAGGTCGGCATAGGCAAGCAGGGCGAGGGCTTCGGCCTGAAGGTGACGCTGCGCGTGGAGCTCCCCGACGCCCTGGACGAGGCGACCGGCCGCAAGCTGGTCGAGCAGGCCCACCAGGTCTGCCCCTACTCCAACGCCACCCGCGGCAACATCGACGTCGACCTCGTCATCGAGTAACCCCACCCCGGATCGGCCGTCACCCGAACCGGCCGTCACCGGACCCGCCGGCCCGTCACCCGATCCGCGCCAGCACCTCCCCCGTCCGCCGGCTCCACGCCACCACCACCGCCTCCTCCGGAACCCGCTTCCACCGCGTCAGCAGCAGCCAGCGCGCGTGATAGCGCCGGGCGACGGCCGTGCGCTCGGCGCGGGTCGACGTGGGGGAGAGGTAGGCGCGGACGTCGGCGAGCCGGCGCTTCCGTTCCCGTTCGTCCAGGGCGGGGTCGGGCCAGATCGGCGCGGCGAGGTTCGGCCCGTACCCGGGGACGGAGCGCGGGGCGAAGTGCCCGTCGGAGATGATCACTTCGCCCTTCTTGACGTGCCGTGCCACCCACGCGTACGACGGCCAGGTCGACGGCTGCTCCAGCCCGACCGGATCCAGTGCGCCCGGCACCACCGCCCCGCCCTGCACGGTGAGGAACCCGACGCAGGCCCCGGCGGCCGCGGCCCCACCCAGCGCCCGGCGCGCCCTGCCCCACGGCCGGGGCGCCGCCAGCTCCACCGCGAGCGCGAACTGCAGCGGCACAAGGGTGAGCCCGAGGATGCGGCCGTACGTGTAGTGGCCGCTGATCCAGCCGTACGCCACGAGCAGGCAGTCGAGCGTGAACAGCAGCACCAGCGGATCCCGCCAGGAACCTCGCCGCCACCGCAGCCACAGCGCCGGCAGCCCGAGCAGCGCGAGCCAGAACTGCCCGCCGAGGTGCTCGTACAGCTGCCGGTGGATCCCGTCCACGCTGCGGTCCCCGGCCAGCGCGAACACATCGAAGTACGGCCAGGCCCCGGCGACCAGCACCGCCGTACCCGCCGCCGCTCCCCACCGCGCGACCACTCCCCACCGCACGCCCACGCCACCCCATCGCACGCCCCTGGCACGCCACCGCACGCCCCCCGCACCCCGCCGCTCCAGCCACCCCCGCTGCCACCCGGCCACGAACGCCACCGCCCCCAGCACCGCGCCCGCCGCGGTGATCGGATGGATCAGCAGGATCAGCCCGTACAGCACCCCGGTCCCCGCGTACCCAACCCACCCGGGCAGCCCACTCGGTCCCACGTACCGGACGAGCCCCTCGCCCCGTGCGCGCGCACCGGTCAGCGCCCAGGCCCAGAAGGTGAGCCCGATCGCGAACGCCGACGGGTAGCCGAGGTTCCCCGTCATCGACATCAGGCTCAGATACCCGCTCCACCAGGCCCGCTCGGTCCCCCACAGCAGCGTCATCGCACCCAGTGCGAGCACCGGCGCCCACGGCCGCGGTGTCAGCACCCGCACCAGGCGGCCGATGCCGGTGAGCAGCACGAGCAGGTTCAGTGGACCGGCCAGCCGCACCACCTCCCAGCCGCCCAGCCCGGTCAGCCGGGCGAACGCGCCCTGCGCGACCGCGTACGGCGAGTAGTACGGGCTGCCCGCGCCCGGCAGGTCCGCCATCGGATGGCGTGGATGGAACAGGTCGGCTCTGAGGCGTTCCACGACGGCCGCGTGCTGGCCCGCGTCGCAGCACAGCGGCACGGCCCAGTACGCCAGCACCATGACGAGGTAGAACAGGAAGCCGAAGACCTGGTACGGCGTCGGACGCCAACTGCGGCCGCCGCGCAGGGCACTCGCGCCGCGCACGGTCCTCCGGATGAGGGCACCGGCAGCGGCGCCCGCAGTTCTGGTCGTGGAGGTTGTGTGGGTTTGAGGCATTTGCCGTATGTTCCCGGCCGGGCCGGTCGGGTCAACGGCTTCGCCTCACATCACCTCATCGAGTGAGCCCGCGGTGCCGCCGGAGCCGGCACCCGCTCCGCTCCGACCGGACGCTGCGACAACGGCTCGCCCAGCATCAGCGTCCGTACGACCCGCTCGGCGGCCATTCCGTCGTCGAACTCGCAGAACCGCTCCCGGAATCCCGCCCGCAACCGCGCCGACTCCTCGTCCCGCCACGTCCCGGACGTGAACAGCCACGCCAACTCCCGGTAGGAGCGCGACACATGACCGGGCGCGTCGGCCGTGATGTCGAAGTAGGCGCCCCGGCTCGCCGCGTACGCCCCCCAGTCGTCGGCGTGGATCACGATCGGCCGGTCCAGGTTGGCGTAGTCGAACATCAGGGCGGAGTAGTCGGTGACCAGGACATCGGCGGCGAGCATCACGTCCTCGACGTGCGGCTCGTCCGTCGCGTCGATCAGCACGCCCCGCCGGTGCAGATCGGCCAGGCCCATCCCGCGTGCCGTGCCCTTCGCCAGCGACGGGTGCAGCCGTACGACGAGCGTGTGGCCCGTTCCCAGGTCCTCGGCGAACCGGGCGAGGTCGATCCGGTCGACATGGCCGCCCCGCCGGTAGTCGCGGCGGGTCGGCGCGTACAGCACGACGGTGTTCCCGGCGGGAACGCCGAGCCGCGCCCGGGCGGCCTCACCGGCCTCCGGACCCGCGCCGACCAGCACGTCATTGCGCGGGCTCCCCGTCCTGAGCGAGGTGAAGTGGCACGGATAGGCCCGCTCCCACGCCAGCTCCGAGTGCCGGTTGGCCACCAGGCTGTAGTCCCAGCGGTCGGCCCGCCACAGCATCTTCGGCACGTCGAAGCCGTGCCGGGCGCCGGGCTTGGTCAGCAGGTCGGCCGCCATGTACTTGAGCGGGGTGCCCTGGTGGGTGTGGATGTGGACGCTGCCGGGGCGCTTGGCCAGGGTGCCCGGCCAGTTGACGTTGTTCACCCAGTACGTGGCCCGCGCCATGACCTCGTGGTAGCGCCGCGAGCCCGGCAGCACGAAGTCGATGCCGGGCGGCAGCGCGTCCACCGCGTCCTCCTGGACGACCCACACGCCCTTGAGGTGCGGGGCGATCTCGCGCGCCTTGGCGTGGATCGCCGCCGGATCGCCCAGCACGCCCCGGTGCGAGAACGCCGAGTAGACGGCCAGGTGCGGATCGAGCGGCAGCTTGCACCGGGCGCCGTACCAGACCCGTCCGGCCCGCTCCGACGCCGCCCGCGTCACCCGCCGCTTGCCGTTCCCCGCCATCCTGCGCACCTCGTGCAGACCGCGTGCCACGGCGTACGACGCATACGGCGCCGTCGCCAGCAGCCGCATCTCCTGGCCGCGCCGGCCGTCGGGCGGGGTGAAGCCCTCGGGGACGTGCCGGACGTGGAAGGAGCGGATCTCGCGGTAGAAGTCCCCGCGGTCCTTCGGCGTCACCCGGTCCTCGCGCGCGAGCACGAACAGCATGTGATCCAGGGCCCGTTCGAACAGCAGCGGACGCGCCCACGCCAGGTCCGGGCGCCCCTCCAGGAACGCGAACAGGCCCTCGTACTGCGGAAAGATGTCGAAGTGCCGACGCCCCGGCGTCTTGGTGATCGCGCCCTGCCGGCGCTGCCGGTACTCGACGCCGATCCGCTCCAGACAGGCGATGCGGTCGGCCAGCACCATCGAGCGGTAGGTGACGGGCGCGTCCTCGTACAGGCCGGGGGCGTAGCGCAGTTCGTGCTTGAGGAAGAAGTCACGCCGGTACGCCTTGTTCCAGGCGACCAGGAACAGATGCAGGTACTCCGGGCTCTCGCGGACGGTGAAGGTGTCGCTGCCGGCCGCGGCCAGCAGGTCCGCCGCCGAACTGCGGCCGCCGCGGCCCCACCAGTGGGTGCGGACGTGGTCGAAGACCAGGATGTCCGGGTCCTCGGCCGCCTCCAGGCGGGCCGCCACCGCGGCCAGCAGACCCGGCGTGTAGGAGTCGTCGCTGTCGAGGAAGAGGACGTAGTCGCCGGTGGCCTCCTCCAGACCGGCGTTGCGGGCCCGGCCGAGGCCGACGTTCTCGGGAAGGTGCAGCACGCGCACGCGGGCGTCGCGGCCGGCGTAGGCGTCCAGGATCTCGGGGCACCCGTCGGGGGAGCGGTCGTCGACGGCGATCACCTCGAAGTCCCGGTACGACTGCCCGAGCACCGAGTCCAGGCACTCCCGCAGGAAGCCCTGCACCTTGAAGACGGGGACGATGATGCTGAAGCGGGGCACGTCAGTTCCTCACGAGGGTCGTCGCGGCGGGGGCGGGGATGCGCTCGGCCAGCGGGATCACCGGCGGGATCGCCTCGGGCGGCTCGCCCAGCAGCACCCGGCGTACGACGCGCTCGGCGGCGCGCCCGTCGTCGAACTGGCAGAAGCGCTCCCGGAACGCGGCGCGCAGGGCTCCGGCCTCCTCGTCCGCGTACGAGCCGTCGCGGAACACGGCCGCCAGCTCCCCCGGCGTCTGCGCCACCCGGCCCGGCGGCGCCTCCATCAGGTCGAAGTAGACGCCCCGCAGCTCCCGGTAGACGTCCCAGTCGTCGGCGTACACGACGATCGGCCGGTCCAGGTTGGCGTAGTCGAACATGATCGACGAGTAGTCGGTGATCAGCACGTCGGCGGCCAGGCACACGTCCTCGGAGGACAGGTGCCCGGTGACGTCGATGATCCGGCCGGTGCGGCGCGCGCCGCCCTGGTCGTAGAAGTAGTGGGCGCGCAGCAGCACGACGTACTCGTCGCCGATCTCCTCGCACAGCGCCTCGAGGTCGAGGCTCGTCTCGAAGCCGGTGGCGTAGTCGCGGTGCGTGGGCGCGTACAGGAGGGCCTTCTTGCCTTCTGGGACGCCGAGTTCGCGGCGGACGCGGGCGACGTCGTCGGCGGTCGCCGTGTAGTACACGTCGTTGCGCGGATAGCCGTACTCCAGGGGCTCGTGCGCCGACGGGTAGGCGCTCTCCCACATCTCCGTGGAGTGCCGGTTGGAGGTGAGGTTGTAGTCCCAGCGGTCGACGCGGGCCAGCAGCTTGGCGAAGCTGCCGGTCGCCGCGGCCACCACGGGGTACGTCGACTGGTCGGCGCCCATCTTCTTCAGCGGGGTGCCGTGCTGGGTCGACAGATGCACGCTGCCCTCGCGCTTGACGACGGCGTCCGCGAAGTTGGCGTTGTTGATCAGGTACTTGGCCCGGGCGAGCACGTCCCAGTACTTACGGCTGCCGATGACCGCGTACTCGACGTCCTTCGGCACGGTGTGCGCCTGGTCCGCCTCGACGAGGAACACCGAGCGCAGGTGCGGGGCGAGTTCGCGTGCCTTGGCGTGGATCGCGGCCGGGTTGCAGACGTAGCCGCGGCCCCAGTACGCGCAGTACACGGCGAGGTTCCGGTCCAGCGGGCGCCGCAGCTGACGCCGGTAGCGCAGCCGGGTGCGCAGCCCCTGCGGGCGCGGCACGCCCGCCGCCACCCGCGCCGCCGCCTGGTTGGCCCAGCGCAGCGCCCGGAACGCCGCGTACGCCCCCTTCGCCAGCAGCCGGTGCTGCACGCCCAGACTGCCGCCCGGCACCCGGAACCCGGCGGGGCAGTGCCGCCGGTAGAGCCTGCTCGCCCGGCGGAAGAAGGCACGCCGCCCGCGCGGCAGCCGGCGCGGATGGGCGGCCGTCTTCAGTACGACGGCGAAGAGCTGCTCGAACAGCGCCGCGAACCGCTCCCCGGACAGCCCCTCCTCGGCCGCCCGCGTCAGCACCAGCTCGGCCTGGTCCAGCAGCTCGACGTGATGCTCCCCCGGCAGGCCCAGCCGGCTGCCCTGCCGCCGCAGCAGGTGCCGTACGACGACCTGGCGCAGCACCGCCAGGCGCTCGACACGTGCCATGACCAGGCCGCCGAAGCCGACATCGGTGAAGTGGCCGTCGGGGAAGGCGAGATGCCGTTCGGCGAGGAAGGCCCGGCGGTAGGCCGCGCTCCAGGCCGGGAGCTGGACCCCCGTCAGCTCCGGCGCGCGGTCGGGGGAGAAGACCCCGTCCGCAGTCCGCTTCAGCAGCGGTGCGGCCGGGTTGGTCGGCTCGCCCACCCACCACGGGGTCCGCTCGTGCTCGAAGTGCAGCACGTCCACGTCGCCGGTCTCGCCCAGCCGGGCGTCCAGCGCCGCCAGCGCGCCCGGCACCAGCACGTCGTCACCGTCCAGGAACAGCAGCCACGCTCCGAGCGCCGCCCGCATCCCCGCATTGCGCGCCCCGGCCAGTCCCGCCGACGGCGGCGAGTGCACGGGCGCCACCCGGCAGTCCCGCTCGGCGTACCCGGCGACGACGTCCGCCGCCGGGGAGTCGGGCGCGTCGCAGACCGGGATCAGCTCGAAGTCGCCGAACGACTGGGCGAGGACCGAGTCCAGCGCCTGGGACAGCCGGCCCGCGACCCCATGGGACGGAACGATGATGCTGAAGCGGGGCATACTGCCCTTTCTGTCGGTTCTTTCGGTCGATGCTCCGGCGGCCCTTTCAGGAGGCCCGGGCGGCCTCAGCCGGCGCTTCTGCGGCCGGGCCGCCCGGCCGGGCGCCAGGTGTGCGGTCGGCTCGGCGTGGGCCGGGACGGGCTGGAGGGCATGCGAACTCCTCTTGTCGTGAGAACGGCGTTCAGCGGCTCTCGGTGACGGTCAGGCGGCCCGTGGGTTGGGGCACGGTGGTGCGCGGGGTGTGCGCGGGGGACGCGGCCGGTGACGGGACGGGGTGGCGCTGGTCGAGCGGTACGACGGGCGGGACGCCCCGCTCGCCCAGCACGACATGGCGTACGACCCGCTCGGCGGCGCGTCCGTCGTCGTACGGGCAGAAGCGCTCACGGAACGCCGACCGCAGCTGGGTGGAGCGCGAGCCGCGCCAGTGGCCGGTGGTGAAGATGTCGATCAGCTCGTCCTCGCTGCGCGACACCGCGCCCGGCGGGAAGGACCGCAGGTCGAAGTAGGTGCCGCGGGCCGCCTCGTAGGCCTCCCGGTCGTCGGCGTGGATCACGATCGGCCGGTCCAGGTTGGCGTAGTCGAACATGATCGACGAGTAGTCCGTCACCAGCGCGTCCGAGGCCAGGCACAGCGACTCGACGCTCGGGTGGTCGCTGACGTCTACGACCTGGCCCGCCGTGGGTGCGAGCGGGCCGCCGTGCCGGGGGTGGGCGCGGGCCAGGACGACGTAGCCCGGGCCCAGGCGGCGCAGGACGCGGTGCAGGTCGAGGGGGGTGCGCTGGGTGCGGCGGTAGTCGCGGTGGGTGGGGGCGTATAGGATCGCGACCGCGCCCTCGGGGATGCCGAGCGACTCGCGGATCCGGGCCACGTCCGCCGACGTCGCCTGCTGGAAGCGGTCGTTGCGCGGGCTGCCGTACTCCAGGGTCGTGTAGCCGCCCGGAAAGACGCGCTCCCAGGTCAGGGTGGAGTGGCGGTTGGCCGACAGGACGTAGTCCCACTGGTCGACGTGGTCGAGAAGCTCGTCGAAGTCCGTGTCCCCCGAGGCCGCCGGGCGTTCCCGCAGATCCAGGCCCATGCGCTTGAGGGGGGTGCCCTGCCGGGTCTGGACGAGGACCTGGCCGGGGCGCTTGACCAGGCGGCGGTCGAAGTCGGCGTTGTGGACGAGGTACTTGGAACGGGCGAGGGCCGTCCAGTAGGCGGCCGTGTCGGGGCGCAGGCGGCGGGTGCCGGTGGGGACGGCGCCGTGCTGATCGGCGTCGGCGATCCAGGCCGTACGGATGCCGGGCGCGTGCGTGCGGAAGGCCTGCTCCAGGGCGCCCGGACCGCACCCGTGGCCGCGGACGCCGTCGGCCGCGAACACGGCGCGGTCCGAGCGCACCGGGAGGCAGCGCTGGAGGCGGTAGTGCAGGCGCAGGGCGGTGGAACGCACGCCCTTCAGCAGGCGGTGGGTGAGCTTGGCGGTACGGCGGACCAGGGCCGCCGTCCGCTGCAGGGCGTGGTAGGTGCGGTGCAGACCGAAGCGGACCAGCGTGTAGTGGAGGCGCGTGCGCCCCGGGACGGGGGCGCCGGGGGAGTGGTAACGGCGGTAGTACGTACGCGCCTTGCGCAGGAAGTCGGCGCGGCAACGGCGTGGGAGGCGGTCGCGGCGGGCGAAGACCACGATCAGATGGTCGACCATCCGGCGGAACAACAACGGCCGCCAGCGGGCGAGTTCGGGGTTGCGGTCGACGTACGCGAAGACACGGTCGTACTGCTCGAAGATGTCGAAGTGCCGCGGGCTGACCGTGCCGAGGATGCCGCCCCGGCGCCGCTGCCGGTAGTGCACGCACACCCGGTCCAGGGTCGCGATCGACTCCGCCGTCATCAGGACCGGGTACGTCCAGGGCGTGTCCTCGTAGTAGCCGGACGGGAAGGCGAAGCCCGCCTCCTCGACGAACTCCCGCCGGTACGCCTTGTTCCAGGCGACCATCAGCAGCCGCAGCAGCCCCGGCCGGTCCGCCAGCCGGAACGGCGCCGGGCCCTGCTCGCTGAGCTGCGCGGCGGCCTGGTTGCGGATCGTCTCGCCGGTCCAGTAGGTGCGCGCGTAGTCGTAGACCAGGACGTCCGGCTCGCCGGTCTCCTTCAGCCGGCCGGCGATCGCGTGCAGGGCGTCCGGGGTGAGGGTGTCGTCGCTGTCGAGGAAGACCAGGTAGTCGCCGGTCGCCTCGGCCATACCCGCGTTGCGCGCGGGCCCCAGCCCCTGGTTCTCGGCGAGGTGCACCGGGCGTACCCGCGGGTCGCGGGCCGCGAACTCGTCGATGATCGCGCCGCACGCGTCCGGCGAGCAGTCGTCGACGGCGATCAGTTCGAGATCGGGGTACGACTGTGAGAGCACCGATTCCAGGCACTCGTGCAGGTACGCCTGAACCTTGTACGCGGGGACAATGACACTGAACCTGGGCAAGGGACATCCACTGGGTCGACCTGGGCGATGGGGGCTGTCGCCCTGCCGGGAACGGCCAATGGAGTGACTTGGTTACGGCGCGGTACGGCATACGGGGGACGGTGAATGAACGCGACGGGGCGGGCCGATGACGGCCCGCCCCCTCAAGGGTGGTGCGCTCGCGCCTACTTGACCGCGCCCGCCATCACGCCGGACACGAACTGCCGCTGGAACGCGAAGAACACGATCAGCGGGATCACCATGGAGATGAACGCGCCGGGCGCCAGGACGTCGATGTTGTTGCCGAACTGCCGCACCTGCGTCTGCAGGGCGACCGTGATCGGCTGGCTGTCGGCGTCCGTGAAGATCAGCGCGACCAGCATGTCGTTCCACACCCACAGGAACTGGAAGATGCCGAGCGCGGCGATCGCCGGCCCGCCGAGCGGCATCACGACCCGGAAGAACAGGCGCAGTTCACCGGCACCGTCCAGGCGGGCCGCCTCCAGCAGCTCCCTCGGGATCTCCGCGAAGAAGTTCCGCAGCAGGAACACCGCGAACGGCAGCCCGAAGCCGACGTGGAAGAGGATCACGCCGGTCAGGGAGCCGAAGATGCCGATGTTTCCGAAGAGTTCGGCGATCGGGATCAGCGCCACCTGCACGGGCACGACCAACAGGCCGACCACGGCCAGGAACCACCAGTCGCGGCCCGGGAACTCCATCCACGCGAACGCGTATCCCGCGAGCGAGCCGATCACCACGACGAGGACCGTCGCCGGGACCGTGATCAGCACGGTGTTGAGGATCGAGTCGGTGATGTCGCTGTTGCTCAGGAGCTTGTCGTAGTTCTCGAAGGTGAGTTGGGACGGCTTGCTGAAGACCTCCCACCAGCCGCTCGCGGCCATCTCCTCCGCCGGCCGGAGGGACGACAGCAGCAGGCCGATCGTCGGCACCAGCCAGAACAGGCCGACGAGGATGAGGAACACCCGCACCAGCCCGCCGCTGACGAACGAGGCGAGCCGGCCGCCGAGGGTCTGCTCGGCCTTGACCACGGTGAGCGGCGGAGGCGCCGCCTTGCCGATCCTGCCGGCGTCGGTAGTCATCGCCGCACCTCCCGCCGCAGCCTACGGACGTTACTGCTCATTTCCGGGGGCTCTACTGGATTTGCGGCTACCGCCGCGCGGCCCCCGGCCCCCCAGCAGACGATCAAGTGCCCGTTCATCGCCTGACCTCTCGCCTGAGCCGACGGACGTTGAACCACATCACGGGAATCACCAGGAGCAGCAGGAACACCGCGATCGCGCTCGCGATGCCCGGCTGGTCCTCGGAGAAGCCCTTGCGGTACAGCTCCAGCGCGAGGACGTTCGCGTCGTCCTGGGAGGAGCCCGGGGCGATGATGAAGACCAGGTCGAAGATCTTCAGGACGTTGATCATCAGGGTGACGGCGACGACCGCGAGGACGGGCGCCAGCAGTGGCACCGTGACCCTGCGGAACACCTGCCACTCGTTGGCGCCGTCGACCCGCGCCGCCTCCAGCAGATCGCGGGGGATGCCCGCGAGCCCGGCCGCGATGAGCACCATCGCGAAACCGGCCCACATCCAGATGTACGACCCGATGATGGACGGCGTGACGAGGGACGGGCCGAGCCAGTCCAGCCCGTTGTACGCCTCCTTGAAGTTGCTGGGCGGGAGCCGGAGCTGCGCCCCGTCCGCGGCGGCCGGCAGCGTGAACGTGCCGTCGTCGGCCGCCTTCGTGGAGGCCACGACCTTGCCGTCCTTGACCGCCTCGATCTTCATCCCGGCGTATCCCAGCTCGGCCGGGTCGACGCCGCCGAGCGTGCCGACGCCCTTGCCGCGCGTGAAGTCCTGCCAGGTGGTGCCGGTGACCTTGCCCGGCTCGGCCTTCGCCGCCGCGGCCTTCTTGGCGTCGTCCGGCATCTGGTCGGGGGCGACGCCGACGAGGGGCAGGGTGACCGGGGTGCCGGCGCTGACGGTGGCCTTGGTGATGAAACCGCCGCCCGGTGCCGCTTCCAGCGGCGACTCGCGCCCCGGGTGGGCCTTCGGGAACGCGGACGCCTGCGCGAAGGTGTCGTGGACGCCGACCCACACCGCGTTCGCGACGCCCTTGTCCGGGTCCTGGTCGTACACGAGCCGGAAGATGATGCCCGCCGCCAGCATCGAGATCGCCATCGGCATGAAGACGACCAGCTTGAACGCCGTACCCCAGCTCACCCGTTCGGTCAGCACCGCGAAGATCAGACCGAGCACGGTGGCGATCGTCGGAGCGAACACCACCCAGATGACGTTGTTCTTCAGGGCGGTGCGGATGCCCTCGTCGGTGAAGAGGGCCTCGTAGTTGTCGAATCCGGCGAAGCCGTCGCCGGACTGGTCGTAGAAACTGCGGACGACCGAGTACCCGATCGGGTAGACCACGAGCGCGCCGAGCAGCACGAGAGCGGGCAGCAGGAAGAGCACCGCCATCGTCCAGCGCGTGCCGGTCACACTCTTGCGCGACTTGGGTGCGGCAGGGGTCCCGGGGACCCCTGCCGCTTCCGCCGACGCCATGACGTCAGTTTCCGTACGCCGCGGCCGCGTCGGCTTCGAGCTTGCGCTGCGTTCCCGCGATGTCCGACGGGTTCTTCAGGAAGTCCTGCAGAGCCTTCCACTCGCCCTTGCCGGGCGTGCCGCCGAAGGCCTGCGGGGCCTGGTCGGACATGTCGAAGCGGAAGTCGTCGCCGGAGTCGATGAGAGCCTTGGCGATCTTCCGCTGGACGTCGTTCGGGTACGCCGAGTTGTCGACGTTCTTGTTCGGCGAGAGGTAACCGCCCAGCTTCGCCTGGATCGTCGCCGCGTCCGGGGAGGCCAGCCAGGTGGCCAGCGCCTGCGCCGCCTTGGAGTCCTGCAGGATGACGGCCGCGTCGCCGCCGGAGACGACGGGCGCGGTGTCACCGACGGCCGGGAACGGGAACACCTTCGCGTCCGTGCCGACCTCCGCCTTGGCCTGGGTGATGTTGACCTGCGCGAAGTCACCCTCGTAGACCATGGCGGCCTTCGGCTGGTCACCACCCGTGAAGACCTGGGTGACGGACGCCGGGAAGTCCGTCTGCAGCGCGCCCTTCGCACCGCCCGCCACATAGTCCTTCTTGCCCCAGACCTGGGCGAGCGTGGTGAGCGCGTCCTTCACGGACGGGTCCGTCCACTTGATCTCGTGCTTCGCCAGCTGGTCGTACTTCTCGGGACCGGCCTGCGAGAGGTAGACGTTCTCGAACCAGTCGGTGAGGGTCCACCCCTCGGCACCGCCCACGGAGAACGGGGTGACGCCCGAGTCGTACACCGTCTGCGCGGTGGTGAGCAGCTCGTCCCACGTCTTGGGCTCGGTGGCCCCCGCGTTCTCGAAGACCGCGTTGTTGTACCAGATCAGGGACTTGTTGGCGGCCTTGTAGTAGACGCCGTACTGCTTGTCGTCGACCTTGCCGATGTCCTGCCAGCCCTGGGAGTAGTTCTCCTGCAGCTCCTTGATCGCGTCGGCGCCGAGGGGCTTGGCCCACTTCTTCTCGACGGCCTGCTTGATGGCGCCCGGCTGCGGGAGCATCGCGATGTCCGGCGGCTGGCCGCCCGCGACCTTCGAGCCGAGGAAGTTGATGATGGGGTCCTGAGCGGGGACGAAGGTCACCTTGGCGCCCGTGCGCTTCTCGAACTCCGCGAGGACTTTCTTGAAGTTGTCCTGTTCGGCACCGGTCCACACGGCGGCGACCTCCAGGGTCTCGCCGTTCAGCTTGGGAAGGGTGACGGTGCTCGCGGTCTCCTGGTCGTTTCCGCCCGGTTCGTTGCCGCTGTCGTTGTCGTCGCCGCCTCCGCACGCGGTGAGCGAGAGCGCGAGGGCTCCCGCGCACACGGCTGCTGCGGTCCTGGCGGCCCTGCTTGTCCGGTTCCTGCTCGTGCTGCGCATCACTGCCCCGTTCTTCGTGCCTCGTCGAACGTTCGAGCGCTGTCCCGTGCGATCTGGTCTACGCCCTGGTATGGGGGGCGGCAAGACCGCGTCCGCTGTCAAGCGGGGGATCGTGACCGCCTCGTGACCAGGTGCGGTGCGCGGGTGCGAACGTCCCTGGGGGCGGCGCCCCCAGACCCCGCTATCGGCCTGAACGGCCTCGTCCTCAATCTCCCCCACTCTCGAATTCACTCGAGCGGGGGTACCCCCACGACGGGCTGAATGCGCCGACCGGCGCTACAGGAGCGAGGGCACCTTGGTCGCCGCGACCTCGCGCGCCGCCCTCTCCAGGGCGCTGGCCAGCAGTGCCAGGTCCGTGGGCCCGTTGCCCAGCTCGCGGACCGGACGCCGGGCGGGCGGATCGCCCATGCGGTGCCACTCCAACGGCACCACCGTGGGCCGCAGCGTCGCCGTCCGCGGAATACGCCCCGTGACGCGTCCGCCCTGGAACGGCACCGTTCTCCCGTCGGCCCAGGCCAGCCGCCCGCGCCCCGGCGCCGGCTCGTCCGGCCCGACCGTCACCGCGTCCAGCGTCACCCGGAGGGTCGCCCTGCGGGCCGGCTCCGACTCCGCCGTACGGCCGCCGATCCCCGCGGCGGCCACCAGATGCACCCCGAGCCGCTCGCCCTCCCGCGCCACCGCCTCCAGGGCGCGTATCACCGAGCCCGCCGCGGGCCGGCCCGGTGACCCCAGCGCGGGCGAGACCAGCGCGTCCAGGTCGTCCACGACCACGACGAGCCGCGGCAACGGCGGCACGGCCTCGGCCTGCCGACGGGCCGCCCCCGGCCGCAGCCGGATCGTGGAGCTGGGGGGTGTGTCGAGATCGCCCGTGAGATCACCGGCACCGGTACCGGCACCCCCGGCCCCCGTCCCGACGCCGACCCCCGTCCCTGCCCCCGCCGCACGCTGCGCGACCAACCGGCCCGACAGCTCACGGCCCGTGTGCCACTCGGTGAAGTCGGACCGCCCGAGCAGCTCCGCGCGCCGCTTCAGCTCGGCGCTCAGCGACTGGGCGAACTCCCGCATGCGCACGGGGTCGTTGGCGGCGAGGTGGGTCGTGACATGCGGCACGTCCGTACAGACCCGCAGCCCGTCGCCGTGACCGCCGCCCGAGCCCGTGCCGTCCCGGCCGTCGATCAGCACCACGCCCAGCCGGTCCGGTCGCTCGGCCGCGGCGAGCGAGGCGACGACGGCCCGCAGCAGCTCCGTACGTCCACTGCCGGGCGGCCCCTCGATCAGCAGATGCGGTCCGTCGGCGCCGAGGTCCACGCCGACCGGCCCGCGCGGCCCGGCCCCGAGGACGGCACACGCCCGCCCGCCGAGGGCCTCCTTGTCGTCTCCGGCGTCGGCCCACCGCGCCATCAGCGACGCCGGTGTGGCCCGGGCCAGCCCCAACTCGTCGAGCAGCCGGGCCGCCTGAGGCAACGGCGCCGACACCCGCGCGTGCCGCTCCCCGCCCGTCCCCTCGGTCCGCAACGGCGCCAGAGCCCGCGCGAACCGCTCCGCCCAAGCCAGGGAGACGGCGTCCACCGTGGCCACGGTGCCGTGGCCGACGGGGCCGTGCGCGGGGGCGGCGGAGGGGCCGTTTCCGGCGGCGCTGTGCCCGGCCGGGCTGGGGTCGGGGTCGGCCGGGGGGCGCGCGATGGGCCGGTGGCCGGCGGGGCTGTGCGCGGCTGTGCCCTGGTCGACCGCGGAGTGTCCGGCTGAGCCGTGGCCGACCGGGGAGTGTCCGGCTGAGCCGTCCGCTACTGAGCTGTGGCCAACGGTGTCGTGAGCCGCCGAGCCACGGCCGCCGACGTCCGTGCGGGATGCTTCCGGCTCCCGCCGGGACCCGCTGGTCGCGCGCGGGGAGAGGCCTTCCTCCCGCCGGGATCCGTCCGCCACGCGCGCGCGGGACTCCGCTCCGCTCCCGTCGGCTCCGGCTCCGCCCCCGGCTCGCGCTGAGTCCGCCGCCCTCGATCGTCCGGCCGCTCCAAGACCGGCCCGCGCGTCGCCGACCGACCCCGCACTCGCCGCTGCGGCCGCCCCCGCTGCCGTACCGGCACCGTTTCTCGTGACCACCCCGGCCCGCGCCACCCGCATCAGCCGCAGCGCCGTCGCCACATCGCCGCTCAGCAGGGCGACCGCGCCGCACTCCCGGAACACCGGCGACACCATGCACGCCGCCTCGTAGGTCTCCGTCACCGGCGAGGCGGGCGACGCCGCGGCCGTCTCGGCCAGGCACAGGACGTGGATCCCGGCCCGTGGCCCCTCCAGGGCCAGCCGCGCCATCGCCTCGCGCACGTCGGCGCCCCCGGGATCACCGTCCACGACGACCACGCTGTACGGCCCCGTGAAACCGTCCGTCCCGTCGGCCGGATCGTCGTCCCGCGCCCACGAGGGCCGCCGAACGGCACCCCGCGTCTGGGCAGGGCCGACAGGCTCGAGGTGGGCCGCACCCCGGCCGCCGGACGACGGTGCCGAGCCCTGGGCGGCCAGAGCCGACGCCGCGCCGGCCGAGCCATGCCCCGAATCGCTCGCCGCGGCCGCAGACCCGGGCCCGGCGGGGCCCATACCGACAGACCTGCCCCCGGTAGCCCCGCCCCGCGCGTCGTTCGCCACGTCCTCCAGGCGCCGCAGCAGCTCGTCCACGCGGGCCGTGGCCTGTTCGCGGTCGTAGGCCAGCAGGAGGCGGCAGTCCTGGCCGTGCCCCGGGCGGATGTGCGGAAGCCAGCCCAGCCAGGCCCACTCGGCGGTGCGCTCCTCCAGGGGACGGGAGCGGTCCGTACTGATCAGAACGATTTCCAGCGCGTCGGGCGAGTGCAGTGCGGCGAGCTGGGCGATCACCGCGCGGGCCAGCCCGGCCAGCCGCTCGCGCGGACCGGCCAGACCCAGCGCCCCGACCTCCCGCAGATCGGCGGTCACCGGCACCGCGGGCAGCAGCCTCGAGCCGTCGGGCGCCGCCCGGTCGGCCGTCCCGAGCCGCACCGTCAGCGCCTCCGGGTGACCCGGCACGCGCTCCCACAGCCGGGGCCCGGGCCCCAGCGCCGTCAGCAGCAGCGAGGCGGGGTCCGGCCAGGCCTCCGGCAGCCGGGGGCCGTTCGCCGCCGAGGGGGGCTCGGTCGCCTCGGTCCGCTCGACGTCGTCGTACGTCCCCCGCCGGGCCGCGCCCTGCTCCGCACGCCCGCCGGTCAGCCGCCGCGCCCACGCCGTGAGCCCTCCGCGCCTGCGCACCCCCTGCGGTACGTCGGTGCCCCGCAGCGGGGTGCCTTTACGGCTGCCGCCGTCCGCGGGGGTGCCGCCGCGGCCGCTGTCGCTCGACGGGTGGTCGGCGCCGGTGGTGGCATGGCCCCCGTCGCCCGCGCCGAGTGCGCCCACGCCGAAGCCCGCGCCGTGAGTGTCGCCTCCGCGCGGTCCCGGAGGCGGCTGCTCGGCCCCGCCGTGCCGCTCGATCCGCGGTGCCCCGCCCTGTACCGGCACTACGGGCGGCTCGACGGGGCCGTGTTCCTGAGCGGCCGACCGGCCTCCGGAGGGAGTGGATGCGTTGCCGCCGTCCGCCACGCGCGCGTGAGGAACGGCCGGGTCACGGGGCGCGGGCACCGCCGGGCCTTCGCTCTCCGCGCGCGGGTCGCCTCCCCGGTCGTCCCCGGCGGGCACCCGCACATGTCCCTCGCCGTCCGGCTCCGTCCGCACGCGCGCCCCCGGGCCCCCGGCCGGAGCCAGCCGCAGCGCCGACTCGCCGATCCGCAGCAGCGCCCCCGGAGCGAATCGCACCGGGCGGGTGGTCACGCCGGAGCCGTCCAGCGTCGTGCCGTTGGTGGAGCCGAGGTCGGCTACCGAGACGCGGCCGTCCGCGGAGACCGTGACCGCGCAGTGCAGCCGGGACACGTCCGGGTCGTCGAGCGGGACGTCGGCGTCGGCCGAGCGGCCGATGCGGATCTCGCCGCCGTGCAGAAGATGGACGCCGCCCGCGTCCGGGCCGGCCACGACATGGAGCTGGGTCGGGGCGTCGTCCAGCTCGGGGTGCGGCTCGGGCGCCGCCGGGGCGCCCAGGGACAGCACGGCGCCGTCGATCAGCGGGGGCTCGCCCAGCGTGCTGCGGCGGTCGTCGAGCCGCTCCGTGCCCGCGTACAGCACGACCGGGCCGTCGCCTCCCGACACCGCAGAGGCGAGTGCCGACGCCACCGCGGCCAGGGCCGTGCCCGCGGGCGCCGTGACCAGCACGTCGCAGCTCGCGGCACGCCCCCGCGCCGGGGCAGCCGGGGCCAGCGGGTCTACGACGGTCAGCCGGATCTGCATCGGCGTCAGCGGTCCCTTCTGCGCGGGCGCGGCGGACTTCCCCCACCCCACACGAGCACATCGGCCAGTACTCCACGTACTTCACGCATCCTCGCACCTGCCACTGACAACGCGCCCCCCGCCCGGAGGCAAGTGATCTTGATTGGTCGGCTCTGCCCGCAAAAGTGCCTGACAGTTGACCTGCGGGCGATCGCTTGAGATCGGTCACGTCCGCTTGCGGCAACCACGAGACTGAGCCGAGCGTCTTTCCTTCGAACATGTACGGGAAGCCGTACGTAAGACGCACAGAATGACGACAGGCCGGTGCCCCGGGGCACGGCACTACAGTGGGTCGGAACGTAGGCAAGCAGCAGGGAGCGCGACGTGCGGCCGGTAGGCAGCAAGTACATCCTCGAGGAGCCGCTCGGTCGCGGTGCCACGGGGACCGTCTGGCGAGCCCGCCAGCGGGAGACCGCGGGCGCCGAGGCGGCAGTGGCGGGGCAGCCCGGCGAGACCGTCGCGATCAAGGTCCTCAAGGAGGAGCTCGCCAGTGACGCGGACATCGTCATGCGGTTCCTGCGCGAGCGCTCCGTCCTGCTCCGGCTGACCCACCCGAACATCGTCCGGGTCCGCGACCTGGTCGTCGAAGGCGATCTCCTCGCCCTGGTCATGGACCTCGTCGAGGGCCCCGACCTGCACCGCTACCTGCGTGAGAACGGCCCCTTCACCCCGGTGGCCGCGGCCCTGCTCACCGCTCAGATCGCCGACGCGCTCGCGGCCAGCCACGCCGACGGCGTCGTCCACCGCGACCTGAAGCCCGCCAACGTCCTGCTCCAGCAGAACGGCGGCCAGATGCACCCGCTACTGACCGACTTCGGCATCGCCCGCCTCGCCGACTCCCCGGGCCTGACCCGCACCCACGAGTTCGTCGGCACGCCCGCGTACGTCGCGCCCGAGTCCGCCGAGGGCCGCCCGCAGACCTCCGCCGTCGACATCTACGGCGCCGGCATCCTGTTGTACGAGCTGGTCACCGGCCGTCCGCCCTTCGGTGGCGGCTCCGCCCTGGAAGTCCTCCACCAGCACCTGAGCGCCGAGCCGCGCCGCCCGTCCACGGTCCCCGACCCCCTGTGGACGGTCATAGAACGCTGCCTGCGCAAGAACCCCGACGAAAGGCCGAGCGCCGAGAACCTCGCCCGCGGCCTGCGCGTCGTCGCCGAGGGCATCGGCGTGCACGCGAACTCGGCGCAGATCGCCGCGGCCGAGGGCGTCGGCGCGCTGCTCGCCCCCGACCCCGCGCCGGCGACCGTGCCAGGCTCGGCCGACCCGACGCAGGTGCTGCCGCACGGCGCGGGCTCGTTCGACCCGAACGCCGCGACCAGCGTCCTGCCGCACACCGGCGCCCCCGGCCCGGCGGGCGCCGCGGACCCCACCGCCGTACTGCCGAACACGGGCGGTCCGGGCGGGCGCGGCGCCGCCGACCCGACGGCCGTCATGCCGCCGATGCCGCCGGGACAGCCCGGTGGACAGCCTGGGCAGCCCGGGCCCGAGGAGCCGCACCCCTGGCAGAACCAGCTGCGCGCCGCCCGGGACCGCAACGAGCAGACGCAGGTCCAGTACCTCGACCCCAACGAGGACCCGCTGCGCCGCCGCCCCCAGCGGCAGGTCGCCCGCCCGCAGCAGCAGCCGCGCCCCCAGCAGCAGCGGCCCCCGCAGCGGCAGCAGCCCGGGTACGGCTACCCGCAGGGGCAGCCGCAGCAGTACGCCCCGCCGCAGCCCCAGCGCCCCCAGCAGCCGCAGCGGTACGTCCCGCCGCCCGCGCCGGAGCCGCAGCGGCCCCAGCGCGAGCCGCGTCCGCCGCGGCAGCGCAGCGCCAACCCGATGCGGATTCCCGGACTCGGCTGTCTGAAGGGGTGCCTGTTCACGATCGTCATCCTGTTCGTCGCGGGCTGGCTGATCTGGGAGCTGAGCCCGTTGCAGGAGTGGATCGGCACGACCAAGAGCTATTGGCAGCAGCTGACCGACATGATCGACACCGTGGGCGGGTGGCTCGGAAAACTGGGCGACCTGGGCAAGTGACCCGGCACCCGGACCGTGAGTCTGGGGATTTGTCGACACCTGACGGGTGATTTCCGTCTCGGCGGTGAAGGTTGGCTCTTCGGGCGCGTAGCTTTAGCGACAACACGCGTCTGTAGGAGCAGTCTTGGCACGGAAGATCGGCAGCCGGTACACCGCCAACCAGATTCTGGGGCGGGGCAGCGCCGGCACGGTGTGGCTGGGTGAGGGGCCCGACGGCCCCGTCGCCATCAAGCTGCTGCGCGAGGATCTCGCGTCCGACCAGGAGCTCGTAGGCCGCTTCGTGCAGGAGCGGACGGCGCTGCTCGGCCTGGAGCACCCGAACGTGGTGTCGGTCCGCGATCTGGTGGTGGACGGCAACGACCTCGCGCTGGTCATGGACCTCGTCCGCGGCACGGATCTGCGCACCCGCCTCGACCGCGACCGGCGGCTCGCGCCCGAGGCGGCGGTGGCGATCGTGGCGGACGTCGCGGACGGGCTGGCGGCGGCGCACGCGGCCGGTGTCGTGCACCGGGACGTGAAGCCGGAGAACGTCCTGCTGGACATGCAGGGCCCGCTCGGACCCGGCGGCTCCCATCCGGCGCTGCTGACCGACTTCGGTGTGGCGAAGCTCATCGACTCACCGCGGCGTACCCGGGCCACGAAGATCATCGGGACGCCGGACTATCTGGCGCCGGAGATCGTCGAGGGCCTGCCGCCCAGGGCGGCGGTCGACATCTACGCCCTCGCCACGGTCCTGTACGAGCTGCTGGCGGGCTTCACGCCGTTCGGCGGCGGCCACCCCGGCGCGGTGCTCCGCCGCCACGTCACGGAGAGGGTGGCCCCGCTCCCCGGCATCCCCGACGAGCTGTGGCAGCTGATCGTGCAGTGCCTGGCCAAGGCTCCGGCCTCGCGGTTGCGGGCGTCGGAGCTGGGGACGCGGCTGCGGGAGCTGCTGCCACTGGTGGCCGGGATGCCGCCGCTGGATGTGGACGAGCCGGATGTGGAGCCGGTGGAGGAAGAGGCTCCGGTCGCGGAGGAAGCGGCGCCGATGGGGGAGCGGGCGCGGCGGCGGGGTGCGGTGCCGCTGGTGCCGGGGGCGAAGCCTGCCGACTCCAACCGCGACACGCATACGTCGATGAGGGTGCCGGGGCCCGACGAGCTGGCCGGGGGTGCGCGGGGTACGGCCCGGGTGCCGAGGGCTGCGGGGGCGCCGAGGCCGGGCTCGGCTCGGCATCGGGCCGTGACGCGGAGGCGGCGGGTGGCGTTGGGGGCGGCCGCGGTGGCGCTGGTGGCCGCGGCCGGGGTGGGCACGTGGCTGGCCACGTCGGACGACGACGCCGGGGCGACCCCCCAGGACACGAACAACTCGGCCCCGGCAACGCCCTAGCTTTCCTCGCCCCCGCCGCCCCTACCCGTCCCATCCTTGAAGGGGCGCCGCCCCTTCCACCCCGCCAGGGGGCTCCGCCCCCTGGACCCCCGTCGGCCCCGAAAGGGCCTCGTCCTCAAACGCCGGACGGGCTGGGATGCCGTGCCCCGCGTCGAGCGGCGGAGCCCCTGCCACGGTCACCGGAGCTCCCCGCTTGGCGGAGCCGTTACGCTGGAGGCGTGGCAGTCGTCGATGTATCCGAAGAGCTCAAGTCCCTCTCCTCGACCATGGAGTCGATCGAGGCCGTTCTGGACCTCGACAAGCTGAGGGCAGACATCGCCGTGCTCGAGGAGCAGGCGGCCGCGCCGTCCCTGTGGGACAACCCGGACGAGGCGCAGAAGATCACCAGCAAGCTCTCCCACCTCCAGGCGGAGGTGAGGAAGGCCGAGGCCCTGCGCTCGCGGATCGACGATCTCGCCGTGCTGTTCGAGATGGCCGAGGAGGAGGACGACCCGGACACCCGTGCCGAGGCCGAGTCCGAGCTCGCCGCCGTCCGCAAGGCACTGGACGAGATGGAGGTGCGGACGCTGCTGAGCGGCGAGTACGACTCCCGTGAGGCGCTCGTCAACATCCGCGCCGAGGCCGGTGGCGTCGACGCCGCCGACTTCGCCGAGCGGCTGCAGCGCATGTACCTGCGCTGGGCGGAGCAGAAGGGCTACAAGACCGAGCTCATCGAGACGTCGTACGCGGAAGAGGCCGGCATCAAGTCGACCACCTTCTCCGTACAGGCGCCGTACGCCTACGGCACCCTCTCGGTCGAGCAGGGCACCCACCGGCTCGTGCGCATCTCGCCCTTCGACAACCAGGGTCGGCGCCAGACCTCCTTCGCGGGCGTCGAGGTCCTCCCCGTCGTCGAGCAGTCCGACCACGTCGAGATCGACGAGAGCGAGCTGCGGATCGACGTCTACCGGTCCTCCGGGCCCGGCGGCCAGGGCGTCAACACCACCGACTCCGCGGTCCGGATCACCCACCTCCCCACCGGCATCGTCGTCTCCTGCCAGAACGAGCGGTCGCAGATCCAGAACAAGGCCACCGCGATGAACGTCCTCCAGGCCAAGCTCCTCGAGCGGCGCCGCCAGGAGGAGCAGGCCAAGATGGACGCCCTGAAGGGCGACGGCGGCAACTCCTGGGGCAACCAGATGCGTTCGTACGTGCTGCACCCATACCAGATGGTCAAGGACCTGCGCACCGAGTTCGAAGTCGGCAACCCCGAGGCCGTGTTCAACGGTGAGATCGACGGGTTCCTCGAAGCCGGAATTCGCTGGCGCAAGCAGCAGGAGAAGTAACCAGGCGAGCGAGGTTACTTTGTCGACAAGGCAACTGCCGTCGTCCAGGCGGCAGTTGCCTTTTCTGTGCCTGCATGTCTGGGTTTTACATCACACTCACAGGCTCCAACCCCCGGCATAGTTCCCGTATTCGGACATGGCGTCCGCAAACGGCCTTGACGTGTCTTTGAAAAATGGGAAGGGTAAAGCGTGGCATGCGTATCTCTGGGGCGCATGTGAACCGGGGGGCTCAAGTTCAGCTACCCCCGTCGATCACGGCCCCCGAGCGCCGCCTCACTGACGATTCAGCTACTGGGGGTAGCAACCACATGACGAAGAAGACGCGGATCCGTATCGCGCGGCTCGCAGCCGGCGCCGTGATCGCGGCCGGTGCCTCGCTGACCGCTGCGGGTGCCGCTTCTGCTGCCGAGGCGGAGGAGCCCTGCCTGTTCGGCCTCCTGTGCGGCGAGGAGGACCCGACCGCTCCGCCGACCGACATTCCGACGGACCCGGGCATCCCGACCGACATCCCGACCGACCCGGGCATCCCGACCGAAGACCCCACCATCCCGACGGACCCGACGGTCGAGCCGACCGAGCCGACGGACCCCACCGACGACCCGACCGTCGACCCGACAACCCCGGGTGACGACAACGGGAACGGCAACGGGAACGGCAACGGGAACGGCAACAACGGCGGGGGCAACAGCAACACCGACCCCGACGGCGGCACCTCTCCGCAGGAGGAGGGCTCGTCCTCCCTCACCGAGACCAACACGGACAGCACCGGCACGGGCACCAGCACGTCGGCCCAGGGCGGCGGTGACGAGCTCGCCGAGACCGGTGCGGCTCAGACCACGTTCCTGCTGGTCGGCGCCGCCACGATGATCGCCGGCGGTATCGGCTTCCGTATCCTGCCGCGCCTCGTGGGCGGCCGTGGCGGTGCGGCTGCCTGACGGCAGCCGTTCGGTCACGCTGTGTGACGCATGTTGTACGGCCGAGGGGCCCGGAGCGCGTTCGCTCCGGGCCCCTCGCGTATGCCTACGGCGTTCGCGCCGACCTATGCCGTCTGGTGCGCCAGCAGGGCCACCGCTGCGATGAGGATCACCAGCAGGGCGATCAGCGTCATCGGGTTCAGGGCCGCGAACGGGTTCTCCTGCTGCAGCCGCTCGCGGTTCGCCCGGCAGACGGGGCAGCGGCCTTCACTCACGGGTGCGGCACAGTTCGCGCACACCAGCCGGTCGTACGTCATGCGCCACCCTCCTAGCGAGTCCCTCCGGGGGTTCAACGGGTTCGGCCCCGAGAACGTTCCCCTCTCCACAATGCCAGGTTCCTTCGGAAAGGGCGCGGGCGCTCTGGGAGGGGTGGCTTGCATTGTCTCGCGGCTGCGGGTCGTGTGGGGCTGGTCGCGCAGTTCCCCGCGCCCCTGTCGGGGCGCTGCACCGCCGCCCGTCAAAGGGCGAACCCCGCACAAAAGTGCACAAGGCTCGCGCAACCCTCCCGGCGACTGCGCCGTCGGCCCCGGTTCGCGTATGGTCACGCTCATCTACCCCCGGCGACCCGTGGTGCATCCGTGATCCGATTCGACAATGTCTCCAAGGTCTACCCCAAGCAGACCCGCCCCGCCCTCAGGGATGTGTCCCTGGAAGTGGAGAAGGGCGAGTTCGTGTTCCTCGTGGGGTCCTCCGGCTCCGGAAAGTCCACCTTCCTGCGGCTGATCCTCCGCGAGGAGCGGTGCAGCCACGGTCAGGTGCACGTCCTGGGCAAGGACCTCGCGCGCCTCTCCAACTGGAAGGTGCCGCAGATGCGCCGCCAGCTGGGGACCGTGTTCCAGGACTTCCGGCTCCTGCCGAACAAGACGGTCGCGGAGAACGTGGCCTTCGCGCAGGAGGTCATCGGCAAGTCGCGCGGCGAGATCCGCAAGTCCGTACCGCAGGTGCTCGACCTCGTCGGGCTCGGCGGGAAAGAGGACCGGATGCCCGGTGAGCTGTCGGGTGGTGAGCAGCAGCGTGTGGCCATCGCGCGGGCCTTCGTCAACCGGCCCAAGCTGCTGATCGCCGACGAGCCCACCGGCAACCTCGACCCGCAGACCTCCGTCGGCATCATGAAGCTGCTCGACCGGATCAACCGGACCGGGACGACGGTCGTCATGGCCACGCACGATCAGAACATCGTGGACCAGATGCGCAAGCGCGTCATCGAGCTGGAGAAGGGCCGCCTCGTCCGCGACCAGGCGCGCGGCGTCTACGGCTACCAGCACTGACCGCCGACACGCTCCACGGAAAGGCTTAACCAGACGCCATGCGCGCCCAGTTCGTTCTGTCCGAGATCGGTGTCGGTCTCCGCCGTAATCTGACGATGACGTTCGCCGTCATCGTCTCCGTCGCCCTGTCGCTGGCCCTGTTCGGCGGGTCGCTCCTGATGAGCGATCAGGTCAACACCATGAAGGGCTACTGGTACGACAAGGTCAACGTCTCGGTGTTCCTCTGCAACAAGAGCGACGCCGAGTCCGACCCCAACTGCGCCAAGGGCGCGGTCACCGAGGACCAGAAGAAGGAGATCCTCGCCGACCTGGACAAGATGTCGGTCGTCGAGAAGGTGACGTACGAGTCGCAGGACCAGGCGTACAAGCACTACAAGGAGCAGTTCGGCGACTCGCCGCTGGCCGCCTCGCTCACGCCGGACCAGATGCAGGAGTCGTACCGGATCAAGCTGAAGGACCCGGAGAAGTACCAGGTCATCGCGACCGCCTTCGACGGGCGCGACGGGGTGCAGTCCGTGCAGGACCAGAAGGGCATCCTGGACAACCTCTTCGGGCTGCTCAACGGCATGAACTGGGCCGCGCGGGCGGTCATGGCGCTCATGCTCGTCGTGGCGCTGATGCTGATCGTCAACACCGTGCGTGTCTCGGCGTTCAGCCGGCGGCGTGAGACCGGGATCATGCGCCTGGTCGGCGCCTCGGGCTTCTACATCCAGGCGCCGTTCATCATGGAGGCCGCGGTCGCCGGTCTCATCGGCGGGACGGTCGCCTGTGCGTTCCTGGTGATCGCGCGGTACTTCATCATCGACCACGGCCTGGCCCTGTCGGAGAAGCTGAACCTGATCAACTTCATCGGCTGGGACGCGGTGTTGACGAAGCTGCCGCTCATCCTGGCGACGAGTCTGCTGATGCCCGCGTTGGCGGCGTTCTTCGCGCTGCGCAAGTATCTGAAGGTGTGACCAACGCCAAGGGGGCCGTACGGGCAACGGACCGTACGGCCCCTTGCGTTGTCCTAGACTCACCGGCATGTCAGGTCGTGACCTGTTCTGTCAGCCCCGCCGCTTCGGCCGCGGGGCCGCCCTGACATTGGTCTTCGCGAGCGTGCTGGTCGCCGGTGCCGCGACCGGCGCCCTGCCCGGCCCTGACCGGAAATCCCCGCCCGGCGAGACCCGTTCCGCCACCCCCGCCGGCCACCATGAGGAGGTCGCCGAGGCGGCCGCCGAGGCCATGGCCGCAGGCCAGTCCCCCGTGGAGGCCGCCGAGCGCGCGGTCAGCCGCAGTGGGGACCGTTGGGGCGCCGTCTACTCCGAGGGCGAGTACGAGGAGTTCGAGGAGGCCCTCGACGGCGAGTACACCGGCGTCGGACTGTGGGCGCGGCGCGAGCGGGACGGCCGTATCGAAGTGACCAAGGTGCGGGCGGGGTCACCCGCCGCGGCCGCCGGGATCCGCGCGGGCGACCGGCTGCGCAGTGTCGACGGCGAGAAGGTCGACGGGCGTCCGGTCACCGAGGTCGTCTCGTTACTGCGCGGTGACGCCACGGACGCGCCCGCGGGTACGCCGGTGAAGCTGGCCCTGGAGCGCGGTACGCGCGCGTGGGACCTCACGTTGCGCCGGGCCCGCCTGTCCACCGACTCGGTCACCGTTCGAGAACTCGCCGACGGCATCACTGTCATCAGGATCTCCTCCTTCACCAAGGGCTCCGGGGACACCGTGCGCACGGCCGTACAGCAGGCCCCGCCCGACGCCGGCATCGTCCTCGACCTGCGCGGCAACTCCGGCGGCCTGGTCACCGAGGCCGTCACCGCCGCCTCCGCCTTCCTCGACGGCGGCCTGGTCGCCACCTACGACGTCGACGGCGAGCAGCAGGCCCTGCACGCCGAGCCCGGCGGGGACACCACCAGGCCCCTGGTCGCGCTCGTCGACGGCGGCACGATGAGCGCGGCCGAGCTGCTCACCGGTGCCCTCCAGGACCGCGGCCGCGCGGTCGTCGTCGGCACCCGCACCTTCGGCAAGGGCTCGGTCCAGATGCCGAGCCGCCTCCCCGACGGCTCCGTCGCCGAGCTGACCGTCGGCCACTACCGCACCCCGAGCGGACGGGCTGTCGACGGCACGGGCATCACGCCGGACCTGGAGGCCGACCAGCAGGTCCTGGAGCGGGCCGAGACGGTCCTGAGCGGCCTGGGCGAGTCGTAAGTCAGCTCTCCGCTCGTAAATCGGCTTCCCCCGCACCCCCTCCGTAGTGCGAAAATGGACGGCACTATGAGCAAGGGAATGTACGTACCCAAGGAGTCCCAGCCCAAGCAGGGCGGGGCGGCCGCGAAGGCCAGGGACGGCGAGAAGGGCGGCAAGCGCAAGATCGTCGCCCAGAACAAGAAGGCCCGGCACGACTACGCGATCATCGACACCTATGAGGCCGGCCTCGTCCTCATGGGCACCGAGGTCAAGTCGCTGCGCGAGGGACGGACCTCGCTGACCGACGGCTTCGTCCAGATCGACGGGGGCGAGGCGTGGCTGCACAACGCCCACATCCCCGAGTATCACCAGGGCAGCTGGACCAACCACTCCGCGCGCCGCAAGCGCAAGCTCCTCCTGCACCGCGAGGAGATCGACAAGCTGGAGGTCAAGTCCCAGGAGACGGGTCACACCATCGTGCCCCTCGCCATCTACTTCAAGGACGGCCGCGCGAAGGCCGAGATCGCTCTCGCGCGAGGCAAGAAGGAGTACGACAAGCGCCAGACCCTGCGGGAGAAGCAGGACCGGCGGGAGTCGGACCGGGCGATCGCGGCGGCGAAGCGCAGACAGCGGGGCGTCTAGCAGACAGCGGGGCCTGCGGGCGGCTGCCGGGAATACGCTGGCATCGTCGTGCGTTGGTCACGTACGATGGCACCGCACCTCACAGAGGGTGCGCGACCTCCACCGGATCCGTCCGGCGGGGATTGAAAAATCAACATGGGGATGATCGGTTTCGACAGCGGCTGTTGAAGCAGGGGAAGCGTGTCGAGGAAGCGGCAATGATCTCGTAAACCATATGTCGCAAAAAATAATCGCCAACACCAAGCGCGATTCCTTCGCCCTCGCTGCCTAAGTAGCGACTTGCGAAGTGTCAGCCCGGGGCTGTTCCCGACCCGGATCCTGGCATCAGCTAGGGAACTAAACCTTGATCCCGGTCACGGGGTGAAAAGGGAAACCAAACAGTGACTGGGCCCGTCGGCGACTTGTTCGCGTGATCGCCGGGGCCGAGAAAATCGCAGCGGACTGCACACGGAGAAGCCCTGATTCTGCACCGTTGGACGCGGGTTCGATTCCCGCCATCTCCACTCATTACCCATGTGGGCAAGGCCTCGTCACCTTCGGGTGGCGGGGCCTTTGTCGTGTGGGGCGTGCGGGAATCACGACGGACGTACCGACTGTCTGTCCGATCGATGCTCCTGTTCGGCTCGCTCGATGTCTGTCCCATGCCTGGGCCAGCTCGAAGTACTTGTCGTAGGCCGCGGCGCGAGCCAGGCGTTTGCCGTTTCCTGGGCCTCGTCGTCCCTATTGATGGGGGCGGGTGACATCGAGACCTCCTGGATGTACATGGTGGCTCTGCGTCGTAGGCGTCATGGAACGTTGTTACGGAGCGTGAACCAGATCGTCTTGCCGATCCCGCCGGTGCGGGGTTCCGCTCCCCATTCGTCCGCCAGTGCTTCCACAAGGCTCAGGCCTCGTCCGGACTCGTCGTCCAGTGACGCGTGGCGAGGTGCCAGCAGTGAGTCGTTCGCGTCCGACACCGAGATGCGGAGGCGGTCGGCCTCCAAGGCGCAGCGGGCCCAGATCTCGCGGCCGGAGGAGACCTTCGCGTGGCGGTAGGCGTTCGTCATCAGCTCGCTGAGGAGGAGTGCGGCCGTCTCCGTCACCTCGTCCGGGAGCTTCCAGGAGATGGCCTGGTTGCGGAGGAGGGTTCGGGCGCGGCTCACACTGCGGGCGTGGCGGGGGAGACGCCCCTCGATGTCCTCGATCTCCTTGCGGTCCTCACGGCCCTTGGGCATGAGCGCTCGGTTCCTTGTGCGTGATTCTCCGTCATTTGCCGTGATCAGGCTGATGGCTGGCGCGTAGCCTCATGGAGTGGCGAAGTGAGTACACAGCGTGCTTGTACACGGTGTGGCGGTGGGAGGCGGGTGGGTGCGTGACTTCCGGGGAGTCCCAGCAGGCGCAGCAGAACTGGCGGTACTGCGGTTGGGCAGATCAAGTTGTGGCGGGAGGAGGCCGGGGTTCGGTCGTAAGGGGCTGGCCGACGAGGCCGGGTACGACTTCGAGTACGTCAAGTCGATGGAGTGCGGGCGACGGAGACCGACGCTCAGGCTGTTGCAGGTCGCGGATCAGATGTGCGGGGCGGGGGAAGTTGTTGGCCGGGCATGAGTTTCTGAAGCCCGAGCCTTTTGCCGCGCGATCCAAGGAGTACATGGCGATCGAGGCCGATCACGGTGCAGTGCTACAGTCGGCCGCCGCCTGGCTGGCCCGCGGGATCACCGCCGACCAACTCACGCAGATCCTCGTCGCCGGCCTTCCCGAGCAGGTCCACTCACCCAGCGGCTTCGTCCGGCGCAGGCTCATCGACAAGCTGCCTCCCGAACGCCCCGCTTCCTCCGGCCCCCGTGCACCCCGCACGCTCATGGAGTGCACCGACTGCGGCCTGCCTGGCCGACCGGAGGCCCTGCCCGAAGGGCTGTGCCGTGCCTGTGACGGGCGGGATGCGGGCCTCAAGGAGGGCGCGCTGCGGATGCAGCCTGCGGCAGTGAGGGCTCGGGCCACTCAGGTGCGCGCCTCGATCTGCACACCCCAACGTGTGTAGCCGCCCCAACCCGTTTCGAGGGTGACTTTCCGTCAATTCCCGTGCGGACCACGGTCTCGCGTCCGCCCTTTTTTTCATGGCCTGCACATGAATAACTCCTGGTTCGTGCATGGGTTTTGCGCACTGCCGGATGCCACAGAAGGCACGAGTTCCTTTCCGCCAGCCGGAGCAGAGCCGGAGTCACCCCCTGTCGCGCGCCGCTGTCCCACGTCTATGGTGATCGCCGCGCCTCGCGGATGTGACCAATCCGCCATCACGCAGCAATCGGCGGCTGGGGGAACAGTGCCGCCCACGGGGAGGGAACGCATCGTAATGCCGTCGTATCGGCCAACTGCGCACACGCACACCGGATTGAACCGTTCCGCGCGCCGTTCCTGACCCCGCAGCACACAGTTCCCCCTCTTCGAGCGGGCCTTGGCTCGCCCCATTGCATCGAAGAAGGGATGCCCTTTTGCGCCCCAGACCAGGGTTCCGCACACCCAGACCACGAAGATCCCGACTCCTGACCCCTCTCGTCGCGTCCGCTGTGGCCGTGGCCATGCTGAGCGGTCTGACCGCCCAGTCGGCCCCACCCCAGCGGAAGGTGGACGACAGTAGTCCCGTCGCGGACAGCTACGACGGCTTCGACGGCACGGCAGCCGAACAGATCCGTCAGGACCAGTGCCTGATGACAAGCGCGCTGCGCACGGGCGGTCCGGCCATGTCCACCGCCGCTCAGGACGCGCTCAATCAGGTTCCCGACAAGCTGCGCACCGCGGCCAACCGCGAGTACTGGAACGACACGCCGCTGTCCAAGGCGTTCGACCAGGACAAGGACGCCGCGGACAAGGAGCAGTCTGCGCTTGCCGCCCGTCTCGACGCTTGGCAGAAGCCTCTGGAAGGGCTGACGACTCCTGCCGGTTTCACCGAGACCGACTTCCACCTGCCGCCGGGGGCGCCGGGTGACGGGGAGGAGGACTTCTACGGGCAGACCGGTCTGACCAAGTGGATCTCGGGCCGGTTCTGGAAGGACGAGGGCGACTTCTACGAGGATCCGACTGCGAAGGCCGACGATAAGACGGTCAAGGCGGTCAACGACCTCGGCACTCCCTTGTACGGCAAGTCTCCGGACCCGTCGCTGCCCGCCTCGGAGTGGCAGCAGGCATACGCGGAGCACCAGGCCTGGCAGGGGCTGACGGACGGGTCGCTTGAGCCTATGGGCGCGGACAACGCGCGCCTGTTCCTGTCCTCAGGTGGTTTCCCGCGTACCGCGCCGGAGCCGGACAGCCCGGAGTTCCGTATCGCGGTCGAGGATCTGAAGTCCCGCTTCGCGGCGTGCGCCTGGCGCACGCCGGTGGACCCGGCCAAGGTCCTCGGCAAGGAGGTCGCCGCCGCGTCCGCGGAGTGGCAGCAGGAGATCGCCTCCCAGGCCACGCAGCGCAACCAGATCCTGGATGCCAACGAGGACGCCACCAAGGCTCTCGCGGCGGGTTCGAAGGCTCTGGGCGAGCTGCTGGGTCAGTCCTGGACGGCCGACCGTCTCGCGCGCTGGCAGGACTACTGGTCCCCGGGCGGGCCGGGCTGGGTCGGTGACGCGCCTGCGGTGATCGAGGTACACGCCGCGCAGGGCAAGTGCCTGGATGTCGAGGGGGCGAAGACTGACAGCGGGACTCCGGTCCAGCTGTATACGTGCAATGGGTCGGCGGCGCAGAAGTGGAAGGTCTACGGGGACAACAAGGGCCTGCACCTTCAGAACGTCAACTCACTGAAGTGCATGGACGTGTCGAACAGCGGCACGGCCAACGGCACGAAGATCCAGATCTGGACGTGCAACAGCAGCCCGGCGCAAACCTGGGAGTTCAACCTCCGCGCCACCACCAGCCTGCGCAATGTCGGCACCGACAAGTGCCTCGACCTGCACGAGTACACCAACGGCTACAACTCGTGGCTGTGGGCGTGCAACGGCACCGGTCCGCAGCAGTTCGACGTCAAGCCGACCGGCCATAACGGCACCGTTCCGCCGAAGGCGCAGTTCGACAAGGCCAAGGCCGGCATCACGGCCACCCAGGCGGGCGCGGCGAAGCAGCTGGCCGCGCTCAAGGCGCAGCTCACCGCCGCGAAGAAGGCCGCCACCGCCAGCGACAGCGCCGAGCAGGCCGCCTACGCCATCGCCGACGGCAATGGGGCGCCCCGGGGCCGCGGCCTCTTGGTCGGCCAGCAGAAGGGGCAGGTCACCAAGGGAGCGGTCGCCGCGCTCGAGGCGATGGTGAAGGCCGGCGAGACCGCCGAGGCTGCCACCCGCGCCTCCGGAGGCGACAGCCAGACCATTGCTCAGCGTGCGCTCGCGCAGGCCGCGCAGGTGAAGGCGGAGTTCCGCAAGAAGGCCGCGGAGACGGCCGAGTTGCAGGCCAAGGCCGCCGCCGACGCCGCGAAGCTGCATCGCGACAACGCCAAGAAGGACAAGGAGACCGCGGAGGCCAAGCTCGATGTGGCCCTGAAGGCGGAGGGCGAGGCCAAGGCGGCGGCTGCGGATGCGCACGCCAAGCGCCTGGCCGCCGAGGCCGAGGAGAAGACGGCCAAGGCGGAGAAGGAGAAGGCCGCCGCCAAGCAGGCCGAGGCCGCTCAGCACAAGAAGAACGCCGAGACCGAGGCGACGAAGGCGAAGACAGCCAAGGACAAGGCCGAGGCGTCCGAGACCACGGCGGTCGAGAAGAAGAACGACGCCGTCAAGGCTCGCGACCACGCCAAGGCCATGAGGGACGACGCCTGGGACGCCGAGCAGAAGGCCGACGCCCTGCGTGCCAAGGCCGATGCGAAGTCCGCCTACGCCGACTCCCTCGAAGCCGGCGAGGCAGCCGACGCCGCCCGCGCCGCCGCCAATGACGCCGACAAGCACGCGGACGACGCCGAAGCGGCTGCTACCAAGGCCCGTTCCGAGGCCAACGCGGCCACCAAGGCCGCGGCCGACGCCGACGCCGCGGCCACCCGCGCCGAAGCGGCCGCCAAGCGGGCCCGCGCCCACGCGGATGCCGCGCAGGCCGCGAAGCTTAAGGCCGACGCCGCGGCGAAGACCGCGACGAGCGCCGCAGCTGACGCGATCAAGGCTTCGAAGCACGCCGCTGCGGAGGCCCGGGCAGCGGTCAAGCTGGCCGACGAGGCGGAGAAGGAGGCCAAGACCGCCAAGTCCCATGCGGACGAGGCACGCAAGGAGGCTGCCAAGGCCGTGGTGGCCTCGGCGAAGGCTGCGGGCTTCGCCCATGTCACCGCCCAGGCGGCGGTGGACGCGAGCAGGGCCGCCGCGCAGGTGGCCAAGCCCGCCAACGACGCGATCCAGCTCGGCTCTCCGTACATCACCACTGACTCGGCCGCGGGCCTGGTGGTGCTGAGCGGACAGGCGTCGAAGACGATCGCCGAGCAACAGACGGCCGTCGCCGACGCCCACGCCAAGAACGCCCAGGAGGAAGCCGCCGCATCAAAGGCAATCGCCGACCAGGCGCAGGGCGATGCGAAGGCCGCGTACCAGCACGCCGCGAACGCCGCCAAGCACGCTTCGGACGCCCGTGGTTACGCCAAGCAGGCCCTCGGCTACGCCGCCGACGCCGCCAAGGCAGCGTCCAAGGCCGCCGCGTCACTGGCCCGCACCATCGAGTACGACCGCCAGGCCACCGAGGACGCCGCAGCCGCCGATAAGGCAGCCGGCCGCGCCGAAGGCTACGCCAAGCAGGCCCGTGACAGCGCCGACCAGGCAGCCCTCGACGCGGAAGCCGCCCGCAAGGCGGCCACGGAGGCCGAGGAGGCCGCCAAGGGTGCCCGTGCCGCCGCCGACCGCGCCGACACCGTGGCGACCGAGGCTGAAGCGGCGGCGAAGGACGCCGATAAGTACGCCAAGGAAGCCCAGGACGCCGCCGACCGAACGGAACGCGAGGAGGCCAACCAGCAGGTCTCCACAGGCGCCGGTACCGGTGTCGGGGGCGTGTTCTACGTCATCGACGAGCAGACGACGAAGATCGACAGCGCGAAGCAGATCGGCGAGTGCCCCTCGAACGCGCTCATCGTCGGTTGCACCCCGACGTACAAGGTCACAGGAACCGTCAGGGCGGACTTCTATCTGTGCACTGACAGCGACGCCCTCGCTTCCCCGGCGGGCTGTCCCAAGGGTGCGTGGACGTGGCTCGACAACAAGACCATCCCGTTCAACGACGTCGAGTGGTCGCACCACTTCTCCGGCCCCGAGATCATCAAGATCGGCTGGCAGAACCTTTTCGGGGACACGCTCGGCGGGATCCTGTACGAAATCATCATCGGGGACGCCATCAAGTGCTTCCACGGCAGCGGGAGCGCCTGCGCGTGGACAGCGGCCACGTTCCTCCCGCTCGGCAAACCCCTCGCAGCCCTCTCAGATGCCGTCAAGGCCCTGGATGCCGCCGCCAGGACCGGTATCGGCTTCGAGGACGCGTGGAAGGGCCTGCGCGCCCTGGGAGTGTCCGACGAGGTCGTCGCCGGCATCGGCGTCAAGGCCCTCAGGGAGCTGGAAGAGGGATGCGCGAAGGGAGTAGCACGCGCTGGCGGCGGCTACTGCCCGTGGCTGGAACTGGGCGGGCCTGGCAAGTGGCTGCCTGAGACAGAGAGCATGTCGGCCGACGCAGCCGCGTATCAGCAGAGGATGACGGGCGGTGTCCCGTCCGGCATTTCGTACAAGGTTGACGTCCCGGTGACACCCGCGACGCCGAAGGGCGTTGTGAAGTTCGACGGCTACCAGAACGGAACTCTTGTCGACGCCAAGTACCAGAACCTCGAGAATGTCATCGGCAAGGACGGCAAGCTGCTGCCGTTTGTCACGGATCCGGTCAAACAGGCGAAGAGGCAAGCCGAAGCGGTTAAAGCCCATGGCACGCCTGTGGTGTGGTACGTGGCTGACGAGAAGACGGCCACTGCCTTCAAGCACATGATGATCGACAACGACATCAAGGGAATCGTGGTCGTGTTCAAGCCATAGGGTGGACGATCGTTGGTCTCCTGCCCGGGAAGGAAAGGAGGCCAACGGTCGCCTGTCCTACAGCGGGGAACCAAGGGAGAGTCCATTGAGTCGCGATTTGTGGATCCATAAGTTCGTTGACGGGGAACATGTTTCCCTGGACTTGGCCGCAGTCCGTGAAGTTCTTGCGCCCCACACTGCAGAGCCTGAGAAGGTGACTGATGACGAGACCGAATTCGAAATCCGTGCCTCTGATGGCGGGGGCGCCGACGTGTTCGCAGATGAGGACAGTATCCGGATCGAGCGTCCGTCTGCCGGGGGTGTCCTCGACATCCTTGCCGAACTTGTCATCCGGCTCGGAGCGGTCATCATCGATCCGAGAGACGGCTCGTTCATCTGCCGCGCAGAAGAACGTTCCCATCTTCCCGCCCAATTCCAACAGGATGCCGCTGTCATCGAGATGACCGGCCAGGCGATCGAGGACGTGGCAACGCGGTCGAGTCATTGAGTAGTCCAACTGTGCTGAGATGAGAGTGAGTTACCTGAACCTGGTTTGGACCACCGCGAGGCACCCAAGGACGTCATTGCCGAGCGCAATGCACTGGCCGACGAGGTCTGCCGGGAATTGACCCTGCCGGCGTACCCGCCTTCCGTGGGGGACGGGATGACCAGGCAGGCGCGCAGGTCGAGGTCGACACCGGCGACGATGCGGCCGGAGGGGCCCTTGTCTCCTGGAAACCGGACGAGGCCTTGTCGGATGCCGCGATGGAGCGTCTGCAGAGGGGCGAGCGTGATGTACCGGGGTTCCTGCACCTACGTAGCGGTGTGTGCTCCCACATGGAGAAGGTCATCGTCGGGACTATCCGGTCGGCGGGGCTGGATGTGGCCGTGGAGCAGAACGATCTGGATCCGCTGGTACTCCTCTTGAAGCCGAGGCGGTCATGAGCTTGTACCGGTTCGTCGACGGCGAGCTCGCCCCTCCGGACATGGTCATGGTCCGATCGGTCCTAGGGCCTTACCGCGCCGACTCCGGCAAGGTGACGGATGCCGACGTGGAGTTCTGGATCCGCGCTGCCGATGGAAGCGAAGCGGAGTTGGGTGTGTCGGGTGGCTGCGTGGGTGTCGACCGTCCACAGCCGGGCGAGGTGTGGCGGGTCATCCTCGACTTGGCGGACCGGATTGGTTCGGTCCTCGTCCCGGATGGGACTCTGCTGTGTCGGGAGGAGATGCGGGAGCATCTTCCAGACCGTGTGGCCGATGATGCAGCGTTCGTTCCGGGGATCAATCTCGAAGTTTTTGAGAGGGTTGCGGGCCCATTCACCCACCCGCTGGCCTCACCAGAGAATTCAGCCGCGGGATCTGTGACATCGCTGTTACCGGAGGTGTGGGTTCCGTCACAGCTTGTGGTTTCGGCCCCTGTTGAGGTGGGCGCATGCCTACCAGCCTCCGCGCCCTTCCCGCCGTCCCGGCCGTCGTCGCCGGTGCCCTCCTGCTCGCCGCATGTGGTTCCGAGAGGGCCTTGCCCGGCGGTGGCGAAGGGCGGGCTCGCGGGGGTGATGGCCTGGTCGGGATTGAGGCATTGTGTCCGGAGGGCTTTCGGCAGTACGGCAGTGTGCCTTCGGCCGGTTCGTCGGCCGGCGGCAGCCATCCCTCCGGTACGCCCACGCCGATCCCTCTGCCCCCGCCCGACGGTACGGCCGAGGGCGACGTGAAGGTCACTGGGTTGTATGCCTGGGCGAGCGAGAGCGGCTGCGGGGCCGATTTCTCTGCTGACTTCGAGGTCACCAACAGCTCGACGAAGAAGGCCACTTACACCGTCACCCTCGGGTTCTTCTCGCCGTCCGGAACCATCGTCGACCACGTGGAGCAGACCGTCGAGGGGGTCGCGCCGGGGCGGACCGTCAAGGGGGCCTCCGGTGTGGGGGCGTCGCCCGGGGATGCGGGCGAGGTGTCGAACGTCAAGGTGGAAGAGGTGCGTAGCGTGCCTGCCGACGAGGCGTCGTCCGCCTCGGGGCCGTGTTCCGCATCCGGGGTGCATGTCTACGCGGACCAAGGGGACGCCGCCATGGGCCTGCGTGTCGTCGGGCTGCATCTCGTCAACTGCGGTACGCGGCCCTACCGTCTCAACGGCTATCCCGAGCTCGAACTCCTCGACGAGGACCACGACACGGTGGACGGCGTGCGGGTCCTGCAGGGGACCGATCAGATCAGCACCGGCCTCGGTGGGGCCGGCGGCCCGCAGCCCGTCGTGCTCCAGCCCGGCGAAGCCGCACAGGCCGCGCTGGCGTGGCGGAACACCACCGACTTCGGCGAACCGGTGAACGCGCCGTACGTCCGCGTGTGGGCGAAGCCGGGTGCCCGCCCTGTGATGGTGGTGCCGGAACTCGACCTCGGGACGACGGGGAAGCTCGGGGTCGGGGCGTGGGAGAAGGACGAGGCGTTCCGCGGTGACGCAGGTGCCGCGCCGCAGCGGCCCACGGTGGCGCCGTAAGAACCGCTGTCCTCACATGGGTCTGGCGTCCGTTGTGTTGTCCCACTCCATATCGGCGGGTCGTTCACGCTTCTACGGTCCCTCCGCATGACACAGACCAGAGCCGCAAGTCGTCGTATCGCCGTCCTGGGGACCCTGTTGGTCGCCCTGATCGCCGCCTTCCTCACTCCCGGCAGGGCTGCCGCCGCCTCGCTTCAGGAGGTCACCGGGTTCGGGACGAACCCCGGTGCCCTGCGTATGTTCCGGTACGTCCCCGACGGGCTGCCTGCCGGGCGGCCCGTGGTCGTCGCGCTGCATGGGTGCACGCAGAACGCCTCCGGGTACGGCACCGGCAGCGGATGGATCCAGCTAGCCGACCGCTGGGGGTTCTCCGTCGTGCTGCCGCAGCAGCAGTCCGCCAACAACGCTTCGTCCTGCTTCAACTGGTTCCAGAGCGGGGACATCGCGCGTGGCCAGGGCGAGGCCGCGTCCGTCGCGGAGATGGTCGAACGGCAGCTCGCCGACGCCTCCGGTGATGCGGCGCGTGTGTATGTCACCGGCCTGTCCGCGGGGGGTGGGATGGCCGCCGTCATGATGGCCGCGTACCCGGAGAAGTTCGCGGCGGGCGGGATCGTCGCCGGGCTGCCGTACGGGTGTGCGCAGGCCGCCGGGTCGCCGTATGTGTGCATGTACGTCGGGGCCACGCAGACGCCGAAGCAGTGGGGGGACCGGGTGCGTGCAGCCCGGCCGGGGTACGGCGGGCCCTGGCCGACGCTGGTCGCCTTTCAGGGCACGGCCGACTACACCGTGAAGCCCGTCAACATGACGGACTTGATGCGGCAGTGGACCGATGTGCAGGGGAGCGATCAGGTCGCCGACGTGAGCGACACTGTCGCCGGGTATCCGCATCAGGTCTTCCGGGACGCGGGCGGGCGTGCGGTCGTGGAGACGTACAGCGTCACCGGGATGGGGCACGGGCAGCCCGTCGATCCGGGCAGCGGGAGCGAGCAGTGCGGGAGTGCCGGGGCGTATCTGCTCGACGTGAACCTGTGCGCGGCGTATCGGATGGGGCGGGCCTGGGGGTTGGGCTGAGCCGCCGTGCCAGGCCGCCCTGCGGCTCCCTTGCCGCGGTGCGGGCTGCTCGAAGACGCCGGGGCTGCTCGGGGCCATCGGTGTCGCATGAGGACGCCGGCGTGGCTGGTGCACGCCGGCGTCACTCAAGACGTCCGCGTCACTTGAAGGCATGGACGTTGCGCTTCGCCCACCCGGCGAAGGAGCCGGCCGGGCGGCCGAGGATGCGCTCGACGTCGGGGCTGACCCGCTGCTCGGCGGGGAGCGGCTCGCCGAGGATGTCGAGGGTGCCCTCGACCACCGGCTCGGGCATGAACTGCGCCATGTGCTCACGCGCCTGCTCACGGGTCAGCTCCACGAAGCCCACCTGCTCGCCGAGCGCCTCCGAGAGCGCCGCGGCCTGTTCGCGCGGGGTGACGGCGGCCGGGCCGGTCAGTTCGTACGTCTGCCCGGAGTGGCCCTCGTCGCGCAGGACCACGGCGGCGACCTCGGAGATGTCCGCCGGGTCCACGACCGGCAGTGCCACGTCGGCGAACGGGGCGATCACCGCGCGCCGCGTGCGAACGGTCTCGATCCAGGCGTAGGCGTTGGAGGCGAAGCCGCCCGGGCGCAGGATCGTCCAGTCCAGGCCCGAGGAGCGTACGGCCTCCTCGAACTCCCGCAGCCGGCCGTGCGAGAGGGCGTCCGGACGGGTGCCGTTGATCTGCGAGGAGAGCAGCACCACGCGCCGCACGCCGGCCTCCTCGGCCGCGGCCAGGACCTCGACGGCGGGTGCACCGCCGCCGAGCAGATCGCCGGCCAGCAGGATGAACAGGGCCTCCGCATCCTCCAGCGCGGGGCCCAGGGTGGCGGGATCGGCGAGGTCGGCGCGGACATGCCGCGCTCCCTCCGGGAGGTCGTAGGAGAGAGGACTGCGGGATACGGCCGTGACCTTCTCGCCCGCCGTGGCGAGCGCCTCGACGAGCGGACGGCCGACGTTCCCTGAGGCACCGGTGACAACGATCATGAGAACTCCCAAAGTCAGGAAGAAACAGGCGAGTTGGGGGGAGTGGCGCTGCGTCGGCGACGTTAGCATCCTGCGTATAGTAGGTACCTAGAGGAAAGTGACTTCCTGGGAGTTCGCATGGGCAGCGGCACCGGCGCCACGGGCAGCGCCGTTACGCAGGGCGGGCAGGCCGACTCGGAGCTGGCGTGCCCGGTCTCGCCGGTGGTCGACATCGTCTTCAGCCGCTGGACGACGCCGATCCTGTGGACGCTGAACGAGTTCGGCCGGCAGCGTTTCGTCGAGCTCCAGCGCAACATCCGCACCATCACGCCGAAGGTGCTCACCCAGCGGTTGCGTCAGATGGAGCGCGACGGCCTGGTGGTGCGTACGTACCACCCCGAGGTGCCGCCCCGGGTCGAGTACGAGATCAGCGAGCTCGGCCGCAGCCTGGCGCCGATCTTCGCCCATCTCGCCGACTGGTCCGCGGAGAACCTCCAGAAGGTCGAGCGGGCCAGGCGGGAGTTCGACGAGGCCGCCGAGCAGGCGTCGGTCCCGCGTTGACGTACGGCCGACGCCGGCAGTGCCGAGTGCGGTGACCTCGCAGGGCGGGCCGGTCAGGCGGCGCTGTCCTCCCCCTCCGGGGCAGTGCCGCTTCTCCTTTCCAGGGTGTCGTCATACTCCTCGTCGCCCGGTGTGTCCTCCGCGTCCAGGGCGGCGTCGCGTGACGCGAGGAGGGACACGGCTCGGTCCGGGGTCAGCTCCAGCGTCAGGAGGATCTGCGGCATCGCGATGCTCGGCAGGAGGTGGCGGAACAGGCTGATCAACCGGCGCGTCAGGTCCTTGCGCTGGCACAGGACCTGGGACGTCCACTGGATGCCGGTGAAGGCTCCGGAGAGCAGCTCCGCCGTCTCCGCCGGGTCGACGTGGGGCAGCAACTCCCCGCGCTCACGCGCCTCGACGAGCAGATCGGTCAGCCGGTCCGCCCAGGACTGGAACGGCCTGCCGTGGAACGGGTTGCCGCCCTCGGCGCTCTCGCTCCACTGGTCCATGGCGAGACCGACGCTGGCCCGGGTCAGCGGGTCGTGCTGCAGCTGGTGCGCGAACAGCAGCCCCTGGTCGACGAGTTCCTGCAGCTTCGTCCGCTGCGCAGGCAACGGTCCCAGTTCCAGCTGGGCCGCTATCACCCCGAGGGCCAGATCCTCCTTGGAGGTGAAGTGGAAGTACAGCGCGCCCTTGGTGACGCCGGCCCGCGCGATGATCTCCGTGATCGTGGCCGTGCTGTAGCCCCGTTCGTCGAACACCTCGGCCGCCGCCAGCAGGATCGACGTACGGGTCTGGATTGCTCGTGCTTGACGTGCCATGCCTCCGCGCCTGTTTCTCTGTCAGAGCTTGGTCGGTTCCCCGCGCAAAGGGAACCGGACCGCCAGTCGCTTGTCGAGGGGGAGCGGTCCCGGGCGGGTCGGCTTGCCGCACAGACCGCAGCGATCCCTTCCGGCGTGTGCCGCCGTCGGCCTGCCGCACGGCCCGTTTACCGGGACGGACGCCCCGGTTCTGATGCCACGGTTCTGACGCCGGGCGGCCGGGTCACGGGGGAGCTCTGTCATCGCTCGGAACGCCTCCACGCCTACAACTGTCCACGGGCTCGGCACAGTTGAGCTGCCAGCCGAAGCGCTTCTCGTAGCTGTCCGTTGTTGCATGACAGCGTGCGGTAACCGCTAGTCTTGCCCTCGTGACGCACCCGATGGGGTGCGTCCTCCCTTCACTCCGGGCCCCGTCCCCTCGGGGCCCGGACCGACGAGAGCGGTCCCGGGACCCTGCTAAGGCCGCCTCACGTTGAAGGGAGGACGCCCCCGCATGTGCTGTCATGAGGAGCAGAAACCGACTCTCGTCATGCGCCTGATTCGGCTTTTGCCGGAGTGTGCGGCGAAGCGCGCGAGGAGGTGGCTGCTCTGGTGGCTTACCAGGTAGCCGGATGTCCCCGCGCAGGCTGGGGGCATCCGACAGGCTCCTGGTGAGCCGGGTCCCGCTCAGAGTTACCGGCTCCGGGCGGGGCCCACCTTCTCTGGTGGCTCAGCAGCCAGCCGGATATCTCCACACGGCCTGGGGACATCCGTCGAGCTGAGCTTGGGTCACCGTCCGGCTCCACGGCCCAAACGGGAACCCTCCCTGCGCTCAAGTACAGCACACCACCCCCCACCCGGCACCACAGATCACAGACTGTTCACTCATCCCGACACCGGCACCGGCCCCGGATCAAGGTGACTCAACCGCACCGGAAACAGGTCCGACATCCGGCTCCACCCCTGCCCCCCGAAGTGCACCGAGCACCACGACCCGTCGAGGAACCCGATCTCGTGGTCGCCGCCCCGCACGTCGCTGCGATCCCGGATCCAGGCCACGTTGCGAATATCCGTGCTCCACCCCACCTCGGCCGCACCGGGCCTGCCGCTGAAGGACCGCGCCCGGGAGACGTACACCACCTGCAGGCGACGGTCGGTGACCTGCAGCATCACGGCCCTGCTGTTCTTGGTCCGCGGCACCACGGCAAGCGCCAGCCCGCCGGCCATGCTGTCCCAGCCGCCGTGGAACGGCTTGCCCGGCTCGGCCTGCTTCTTCGGCTCACGCTCCATGAGCGCTTCCACGAGCAACTCCACCGGATTCCAGGTGGCGCCGTAGAGTCTCGCGACCCCGTACAGGGGGAGCATCAACCAGCTCCCGAGCGTCCGGCGCTCGGAGCGCAGCGCGCGCGGACGGCGGAAATAGCCTGGCTTCGGCGCCCGTTCGGCCAAGAAGACCCCGTGGTCACCGCGCAGTACCTCACCCGCCGGCACCAACGCCCTCGCCCGCTCGACGGTCTCCCGTCCGCGGTCCGACCTGCTGCTCACCCGGAATCGTGCCCCACTGTCCTGCTCACCGCCGTGCAGGCCAACGGCCGTTCACGCCACCGCCCGCCGCGCCGTACTGGCCCGCTCCGTCATCCTAGGCGGCAGCAACGTCGCCTCCGGGGCGGCCTTCCTCTCCAGCTTCCGCATCAGCAACTCGACCGCTCCCGCCCCCACTTCGGCGGACGGCAGCGCGATCGAGGTGACCGGCACACGCATGGACCCGGCGAGTTCGTCGGGGCAGATGGCGGTGACCGACAGGTCGCCCGGCACCCGCAGCCCCAACTCCTCGAAGGCGTCGAGCAGCGGTTCCAGTACGGCCTCGTTGTGGACCACCACCCCCGTCAGCGCCGGTTGTTCGCGGAGCAGTTGCCCGGCGACCGCGCGGGCCGCCTCCGGTGACGCCTCGCAAGGGTGCACCACGGACGTCAGCCGGTTCCGGTCCGCGGCCGCCGTGAACCCCCGCACCACCCGCTGAGCGAACGCCGTCCCCCGCACATACACCTCCGGCGGCGACCCCACCAACGCCACCACCCGATGCCCGAGTCGCGCCAGATGCTCCACGCACGCCTCACCGGCCGCCGTGAAGTCCAGGTCGATGCAGGTCAGGCCGTCGGAGTCGGCCGGGAGCCCGATCAGCACCGACGGCGGGTCCAGCTCCCGCAACAGCGGCAGCCGCGGATCGTCCAACTGCACGTCCATCACGACCATCGCGTCGACCAGCCCCGTCTCCGCGACCCGCCGCAGCCCCTCCTCGCCCTCCTCCTGCGTCATCAGCAGCACGTCATGGCCGTACCGTCGCGCCGTCGTCACCACCGACACCGCGAACTGCATCACCACCGGCACATCGATCCCGGCCCGCAGGGGCAGGACCAGCGCCAGCACGTTCGACCTGCCGCCGGCCAGTGCGCGGGCGCCGACGTGCGGGCGGTAGCCGAGTCGGCGGATGGACTCCTCGACGCGGCGCCGGGTCTCCTCGGAGATCGGGCGCTTGCCGCTCAGCACGTACGACACCGTGCTGGGGGAGACCCCGGCATGCCGCGCCACGTCAGTGATCTTCACCATCAGGCCGGCTCCACCGTGAGGAACCCGGTCCCGGCCTGCGCCCGCACCTCGCGCTCCCCGGCCGCCAACCCCCAGGGCGCGGACGGGTCACCGCAGGAGGCCCGCAGCGTGTCTCCCTCCCGTACGACCGTGAAGGCCACCTCCCCGACCCGCACCGTCACCTGCGCGCCCCGCTCCAAGCCGAACGCCCGCAGCGTGACACCGTCGGCATGGTCGTAGTCGGGCCGGTCGTCCACCACGCCCACCGGGATCACCGCACCCGGCCGCACCAGCAGCGGCACACTCAGGAACCCGTGCCGCTCACGCACCCAGCGCGGACCGGTCACCGTCTCCCCGCTGAGGAAGTGGGTCCAGGTGCCCTCGGGGACGTAGTACGCGACGTCCCCCTCGTCGCTGAAGACGGGGGCCACCAGCAGGTCCGGGCCCAGCATGTACTGCCGCTCCAGATGCGCGCACCCGGGGTCGTCCGGGAACTCCAGCACCATCGCCCGCATCATCGGCACGCCCTCGGTGTGGGCGGTGCGGGCGGCCTCGTAGAGGTAGGGCATGAGCCGCAGCTTGAGGCGGGTGAACTGCCGGGCCACGTGCACGGCTTCCTCGTCGAACAGCCAGGGCACCCGGTACGACGACGAGCCGTGCAGGCGGCTGTGGGAGGACAGCAGGCCGAACGCCAGCCACCGCTTGAACAGCGCCGGCGACGGTGTGCCCTCGAAGCCGCCGATGTCGTGGCTCCAGTACCCGAAGCCCGACAGCCCCAGCGACAGGCCACCCCGCAGCGACTCCGCCATCGACTCGTACGTCGCCTCGCAGTCGCCGCCCCAGTGCACCGGGAACTTCTGGCTCCCCGCCGTCGCCGAGCGGGCGAAGACCACCGCCTCCTCCTCGCCCCGGTGCTTGCGCAGCACGTCGAAGACGGTGCGGTTGTAGAGGTAGGTGTAGTAGTTGTGCATCCGCTCCGGGTCGGAGCCGTCGGACCACCGCACGTCGACCGGCACCCGCTCGCCGAAGTCGGTCTTGAAGCAGTCGACGCCCTGCGCGAGCAGCGCCTCCAGCTTCGCTGCGTACCAGTCGCGGGCGGCGGGGGAGGTGAAGTCGACCAGCGCCATGCCGGGCTGCCACAGGTCCCACTGCCACACGCTGCCGTCCGGCCGCTTCAGCAGGTGCCCGAGCGCCTTGCCCTCCGCGAACAGGGGCGAGCGCTGCGCGATGTACGGGTTGATCCAGACGCAGACCCGCAGGTCCTTCGCCTTCAGCCGGGCCAGCATCCCCTCCGGGTCCGGGAAGACCCGCGGATCCCACTGGAAGTCGCACCAGTTGAACTCGCGCATCCAGAAGCAGTCGAAGTGGAAGACGGAGAGCGGCAGTTCGCGCTCCCTCATGCCGTCCACGAAGGACGTCACCGTCTCCTCGTCGTACGACGTCGTGAAGGACGTCGACAGCCACAGGCCGAAGGACCAGGCGGGCGGCAGCGCCGGGCGGCCGGTCAGGGCCGTGTACTTGCGGATGATGTCCTTCGGGGTCGGGCCGTAGATGACGTAGTACGTCAACTCCTGTGTCTCCGCGCTGAACTGCACCCGGGAGACGACCTCGGAGGCCACCTCGAAGGAGACCTTGCCCGGGTGGTCGACGAAGACGCCGTAGCCCGCGTCCGTGAGGTAGAAGGGGACGTTCTTGTACGCCTGCTCGCTGCAGGTGCCGCCGTCGGCCTGCCAGATGTCGACGACCTGTCCGTTCTTGACCAGCGGACCGAAGCGCTCGCCGAGGCCGTAGACGGACGTGCCGACACCGAGGTTCAGCTGCTCGCGCAGATAGTGCGCCCCGCTCGAGTCCCGCATGATGCCCATGCTCTTGTGCCCGCTGGAGGTGAGCGTACGGCCGCCGGCCAGGAACTCGACGTGCCAGGAGCCGGTGCGGGCGACCCGGACCGACAGGGCGCCGGAGGTGAGGGTCGCGTGCTCCTCGTCGTACGAGATCTGCGGGGCGGTCTCCTCGGACTCGGCGATCTCGAACTCGGGGCCGCGGGGCTGCTCGCCCGCGAAGTGGGTGAGGGTGAGGCCGATGACGTCGGGCATCGGCGTGTGCGCGTTGATCGTCATGACCGGTCCCGTCATCAGGTCGCCGCGCGAGCGGATGGGCCGGGTCGGCGCGTGGATCTCCAGCGAGCCGTCCGACTCGGTGACGTCCAGGACTTCGGCGGGGTGGGCCGCGGTGACGCCCTCGCGCAGCAGCCAGTAGCCGTCGGTGAACTTCATGTGGGGGTCCTTACGTGACTGCGTCTACGGTGATGCCGCGCTGCGGTCGGTGAATCGCTTCGACGGCGAGCGTCGAAGCGCTTCGATTGGCGAAGGTATGTGCGAGCTGAAGGCGCGTCAATGGCTTATGCCGGAAAGGGGTGCCCGTGACGATGACGCCGACGGCCGCCCGGGCGTGGATCGTGACGGTAAGTCCGCTACTCGGCTCGCTGAACGACCTCCTGAACCACCCCCTCGCCGCCCACCTGTGGGCCCGCCGCGACCGGGGCGACGCCGCGCCGCGGGGACAACGTCTCCTGCGAGGGGCCGCGCCCGTGCGCACTGCCGCACGCGATGCCGCGGATCGGTTCAGCCCCGCGCTCCTGAGGGGGTAGCTGCGAGCGCGATGAGCAGTGCCGCTGCCGACGCGGTGATCGGCACGCCGTATCCGGCCGTCGGGGACAGGTGCTCCGCCATCCAGCCGCCGGTCGCGCTGCCGCACGCGATGCCGCCGAGCAGGGCGGTCACCGCAAGGGACATGCCCTCGTTGAGGCGGCCGTCCGGGGTGCGCTGCTGGACCAGGGCCATGTTGGTGATCATGGTCGGGGCCGTGGCCATGCCGGAGACCAGCAGGGCGACCGACAGCAGCAGGAGCGAGCCGGTGAGGGACGCGGCGAGCAGGGGAAGCGTCAGCAGAGCGGTCATCGCGGCTATGCACCAGGGGTAGCGGTACTCGGCGGGACCGGACAGCCGGAGCCGGCCGTACCACAGGCCCGCCGCACAGGAGCCCGCCGCCTGCAGGGCGAGCACCACGCCCGCCGCCGTCCGGTGGCCCTGCGCGTCCGCGAACGCGATGGTGACGACCTCCGTCGAGCCGAACACCGAGCCCATGGCGAGACATACGGCCAGCAGCGGGGGCGTGCCGGGGGCGCGAAGGGGCGAGGTGGCCGTCGTGCCGGAGGCATCGCCGGATGCATCGGCCGTACGGCCCCGAGGCGGCGGCTCCGTCGACCGCTGGGCGGCGAAGACCAGCACGCCCGTCACGAGGAGCACCACGCCGACCAGCGTCCCGGCCTCCGGGAAGAACGTCCCGCAGAGGAAGGCGGCGAGCACCGGGCCCAGCATGAAGCACAGTTCGTCGGCGGCCTGTTCGAAGGAGTTCGCGGTGTGCAGGGACTCGGCGTCGTCCTTCAGCAGATGAGCCCAGCGGGCGCGGGACATGCCGCCGGTATTGGGCGTGGTCGCGGTGGCGGCGTACGCGGCGAAGAGGGTCCAGTCGGGGGCGTCGTGGCGCACGCACAGCAGCAGCGCGAGGCTGCCCAGCGCCGCGAGGAGCGTGGCGGGTACGGCGATCCGGGCCTGCCCGTACCGGTCGACGAGCCGTGCGACGAAGGGGGCGACCAGCCCGGTCGCCGCGAGGCCGGTCGCGGTGACGGCGCCGGCGAGGGCGTACGACCCCCGCGAACCGGCGATCATCACGACCGCGCTCACGCTGAACATGCCCATGGGCAGGCGGGCGATCAGGTTCCCGGCGGTGAAGGCACGGGCGCCGGGGCGGGCGAGGAGCCGGCGGTACGGGCCGGGCGGGCGGCTCCTCGTCCGGGGTCCGAAGTCGACGGCGACGAGGGTGTCGGCGGTGACGGTGAGCAGGGGAGGTGACGGGGCGTTCGAGGAGCTCGAGGACTTGGAGGCGTTCAGGGCTTCCCTGTAGGGCGGTTGCGGCATGGGTCCACCGTCGCCCGGAGTGGATCAAGGGGTCCAACACCTGTTCGTCGAGGATTCACGCGCCTGTGTTGTAAGTCGTACCCGGGTTGTAGGTTCGCGGCATGCCCGCCCACCCCGCTCACCTCGACCCCCGCCTCCTGCGCGCCTTCCTCGCGGTGGCGGAGGAACTGCACTTCACCCGCGCCGCGGCCCGTCTCTACGTCGCGCAGCAGGCGCTCAGCCGGGACGTACGGCGGCTGGAGCGGGAGCTGGGCGCCGAGCTGTTCGTGCGGACGACGCGGCAGGTCACGCTGACGGGCGACGGCGAGCGGCTGGTGCCGTACGCGCGCCGTGCCCTGCAGGCCCAGGACGACCTGCTCGCCGCCTTCGGGCAGGCCCGCCCGCTGCTGGTGGACCTGAACTCGCCCGGCCTGGTCACCGGCCGCAGGGTCCTGCACCGGGCCCGTGAACTCGCCCCCGAGCTCGAGCTGATGGCCCGCTACGAGAGCGGTCTGACGGGTGCGGCCGGCGAGATCGTCGCGGGGCGGCTGGACGCGTCCTTCGGCCGGTTCGCGGGCCTGGATCCGGCCCTGCGGGCGGGCCTCGACCACCAGCCGGTCCGCTACGAGCCGATGGCGATCCTGCTGCCCGAGGACCACGCGCTGGCGGAACTGGAGCAGGTGCCGCTGGACGCGCTGGCCGGCGAGACCGTGTACGCCGGCGCCGGCAACCCCCGTACCCCGGAGTGGACCGACCTCGCGCACCGGCTGTTCGACGGGCGGGGCATAGAGGTGGCACCGCCGGCGCCGCTCGCCGTCGGTGACGAGGAGTTCCAGCGGATCATGGCCAAGATGCGGAACCTCGTCCTCGTCGTCGTCGACTTTCCGGCCATGCCCGGTACCGTGCTGCGCCCCTTGACCGATCCCGTGCCCCTGTCACCCGTGTCACTGGTGTGGCGAAAGGGCCTGGTGCACCCCGCGCTCGACGCCCTTCGGCGTGCTGCGGCGCAGATCACCGCCGAGGAGAGCTGGCTGGTGAGGCCCGCCGGGGGATGGATTCCGGCCATCGATCTGGCCGCTGGGAGCGTTCACAACTGACACTCGGCAACCACGAAACCTCCGCGTGCGCTACATTCATGGCCTGAGCACGGTGTGGTAAAGGGGGGCGCTCGGCCGGGTGGGGGCTCGGTACGGCGACGGGTGCTCAGTGTCGTGCGCGCACCCAGAACGGTCCCGTGGGGGGATGTGCGTGCACGTGAAGAACTGGCGAGAAGACGCCCAACCGGAGTGGCCCGAGGCCGCCTCCAGGTCCGGTGGCGTTTCTTCCGCGGGGGGTGCCAGGGGTGACACCCAGGCCTTCCCGGCGACCGGGGAGACCGAGGTCCCTGGTCAGGGCCTTCGCTCCCGATCCGAGGCAAGGGAGACGGAGATACCTCACGGTGGCGGGCGTGCCTCTTCGGGCGCCGACGAGACAGCGATCCTGCGAGTCCGCCCCAGGGCGGCCGCTGCAGACGCCGACGAGACCGCGGTGCTGCCGGCGGTCGGGGAGGCGGCCGACGGGCGCCTGGCCGACGGGCGCCGGACCGGCGGGAACGGGAAGACGGACGCGTGGTCGGCCTTCGACCGGCCGTCGGCCCCGAGAAACGACACGTTCGCGGCCCCCAGGAGCGACGCGTTCCCGGCGGCCGGAAGCGACGCGCCCCGGTCCCCTGGAACCAGCGCGTTCCAGTCCGCCGAAACCAACGCGTTCCAGCCGGCCGGAACCGACGCGTTCCACTCGGCCGGAAGCGACGCGTACCCGGCGCCCGCCGAGACGCGCATCTCCGCGGTCCGCGACCCGTGGAGCGAGCCCGAGGAACCCGCGCGGCCCGACGCGGCCACCGCGTCCGGCGCCACTCACGATCCCCACGAGGTCACCGTCCAGCTCGACGGCGTGGGCCTGCACCTCGACAACATGCTGCGCGCGGCCAAGAGCGCTCCGGCCGGCGCCGCGGACGCCTCCGACGGGCCGGTGTTCGTCGACGAGTCGGGCCGCCGCAGCCGCCTCTACCGCCGTATCGGCATGGCCGTGGGCCTCGCCTGCGCGGTCTACGCCGTGGTCATCCTCGCCACGCTCCTGTCCGGCAACTCCGACGCCCCCTGGCTGCCCGTGGAGAACCCCAAGGACGAGCAGCCGGCCGGCCAGGTCGACACGCCGCCACTGCCCGCGGAGTCCGCACCGCAGCCCTCCGGCACCGGCAGCGTCTCCCCGGGGACTTCCCCGACGGCCAGTTCCGGTACGTCCCTGTCCCCGGACGCCGACGCCACCGCACCCGGCGCGTCCGCCGGTGCCGAGGACCCGGCCGCGTCCGCCGACCCCGGGCCGACCGTCACGAGGAACACCACGAACCCGGGCACGGACCCCACCCCGGACCCCGACCCGACCACCGAGCCCACCAGCGACCCCGACCCCACCCCGACGGACGGCGGCGGCCCCACCCTGGAGCCGACCGACACGCCGACCACCGCCGACCCGGGCCCCGGCACGGTCGCCAACGGCCCGAGCGACCCGTCCCCCCTCGCACAGGAGCCGGACGACACCGCCTCCTCGTCCGCCGCCCCGTCCCCGGAGTACACCCTCTGATGGCCTCCCGCACCCGCCGTCGCAGGCCCGCGACCGGAGCCCGTGACGGCTCCCCGCGCCGCCGCGTGCCCATGCGCCTGCTGCTGCCCTCGCTCGTTCTGGTCGCGCTGATGGCGATGCTGATGCTGCGGGGCTACGTCCACAACGAGATCCTGGCCGACCATCGCGTCCAGCCCGCCGCCGCCTCCGACAAGGTGCCGGAGAAGATCCTCAAGGGCGGCCCCGTCATCGACACCCGCAGCGGCCGCACCGAGAGCCTGCGGCTGCAGGACCACCGACTGGTCCTCACCTTCGACGACGGCCCGGACCCGACCTGGACCCCCAGGGTCCTGGACGTACTGAAGAAGCACGACGCGCACGCGGTCTTCTTCGTCACCGGCACCATGACCTCGCGCCACCCGGACCTGGTCCGGCGCATGGTCGAGGAGGGCCACGAGGTCGGCCTGCACACCTTCAACCACCCCGACCTCTCCTACCAGACCAAGAAGCGCATCGACTGGGAGCTGTCCCAGAACCAGCTGGCGATCAGCGGTGCGGCCGGCATCCGTACGTCCCTGTTCCGCCCGCCGTACTCCTCCTTCGCCGACGCCATGGACAACAAGTCCTGGCCGGTGACCGAGTACATCGGCAAGCGCGGCTACATCACGGTCGTCAACAACACCGACAGCGAGGACTGGCAGAAGCCCGGCGTCGACGAGATCATCCGCCGGGCCACCCCCAAGGGCGGCAAGGGCGCGATCGTCCTGATGCACGACTCCGGTGGCGACCGCAGCCAGACCGTCCAGGCACTGGACACGTTCCTGCCGGACATGAAGGCCAAGGGCTACGAGTTCGACAACCTCACCGAGGCCCTCGACGCGCCCAGCGCCCACACGCAGGTCACCGGCCTCGACGAGTGGAAGGGCAAGGCCTGGATCTTCCTGGTCCAGGCGTCCGACAACATCACGGCCGTCCTGGTGGTCGGCCTGGCGGTGATCGGCTTCCTGGTCATCAGCCGCTTCGTGCTGATGCTGCTGCTGTCGGGCATCCACGCGCGCCGGGTGCGCCGCCGCGGCTTCCGCTGGGGACCGCCGGTCACCGAACCTGTGTCGGTGCTGGTCCCGGCGTACAACGAGGCCAAGTGCATCGAGAACACCGTCCGTTCCCTGATGGCGAGCGAGCACCCGATCGAGGTGATCGTCGTCGACGACGGATCGAGCGACGGCACGGCGAGGATCGTCGAGGCGATGGGCCTGCCGAACGTCCGCGTCATCCGCCAGCTCAACGCGGGCAAGCCCGCGGCGCTCAACCGGGGCCTGGCGAACGCCCGTTACGACATCATCGTGATGATGGACGGCGACACCGTCTTCGAACCGGCGACGGTCCGCGAACTCGTCCAGCCCTTCGGCGACCCGCGCGTGGGCGCCGTCGCGGGCAACGCGAAGGTCGGCAACCGGGACTCCCTCATCGGCGCCTGGCAGCACATCGAGTATGTGATGGGCTTCAACCTGGACCGTCGTATGTACGACATCCTGCGCTGCATGCCCACGATCCCGGGCGCGGTCGGCGCGTTCCGCCGCACCGCCCTGGAACGGGTCGGCGGCATGAGCGACGACACCCTCGCCGAGGACACCGACATCACCATGGCGATGCACCGGGACGGCTGGCGCGTCGTCTACGCCGAGAACGCCCGCGCCTGGACCGAGGCCCCCGAGTCGGTCCAGCAGCTGTGGTCCCAGCGCTACCGCTGGTCGTACGGCACGATGCAGGCCATCTGGAAGCACCGCAAGGCGCTGGTGGAGAAGGGCCCGTCGGGCCGCTTCGGCAGGGTCGGTCTGCCGCTGGTATCCCTGTTCATGGTCCTGGCCCCGCTGCTGGCCCCCCTGATCGACGTGTTTTTGCTGTACGGCCTGATCTTCGGCCCGACGCAGAAGACGATCGGCGCCTGGCTGGGCGTCCTGGCCATCCAGCTGGTCTGCGCCGCGTACGCCTTCCGCCTGGACAAGGAACGAATGACCCACCTGATCTCGCTCCCGCTCCAGCAGATCCTCTACCGCCAGCTCATGTACGTCGTCCTGCTCCAGTCCTGGATCACCGCCCTCACCGGCGGCCGCCTGCGCTGGCAGAAGCTGCGCCGCACGGGTGTCGTCGAGGCACCCGGGGGACCGGTGCCGCGGCAGCGGGCGGCAGGTACGCGTGACGGTGATCGGAGGCCGGTGGGATGACGCAGGGATATCAGCCGATGGGGACGGGTGCCACCGGCGCCACGGGAGCGGAGGCCGGGCCCGCGGAGCCCGTATGGCCGCCGACGACGGCGCCGTACGGCGTCCCGCAGCAGCGCACGACGGAGCCGGCGCCGAAGCCGGAGTCCCCCACTTCCGCACCACCCGCCCCCAAGAAGCCGGGCAAGCCGGGCCGGGACCGCTACCTGGACCTGCTCCGCTCGATAGCCCTGGTCCGTGTGGTCGTCTACCACCTCTTCGGCTGGGCGTGGCTGACGGTGCTGTTCCCGTCGATGGGCGTGATGTTCGCCCTGGCCGGCTCGCTGATGGCCCGCTCGCTTAACCGCCCGGCGTGGGGTGTGATCAGGGGCCGTATCCGCCGATTGCTGCCCCCGCTCTGGGCGTTCAGCGCGGTGGTGCTGGTGCTGATGTTCGCGGGCGGCTGGAACCCGACGAAGAACACCGAGGACAGCCCCGCCTGGGCGCTGCTCGAACTGTTCAACTACATCGTCCCGATCGGCGCACCGCCGTTCCCCTGGCACATCGGCTCCAAGTCCGGCCTGCTGGAGGACACATGGGCGGTCCAGGCGGCGGGTGTGCTGTGGTACCTGCGGGCGTACCTGTGGTTCGTGGTGGCATCCCCCCTGCTCCTGTGGGCCTTCCGCAGGGCCCCCTGGCCGACGCTGCTCGCCCCGCTGGGCCTGACGGCGGTCGTGGGCACGGGAGTCGTCTCCATCCCCGGCGAAACGGGCAACGCGGTCACGGACTTCGCCGTCTACGGCAGCTGCTGGGTTTTGGGCTTCGCCCACCACGAGGGCTTGCTGGCGAAGATCCCGCGCTATGTGGCGGTCTCCGGCTCGGCGCTCGTGATGGCCTTCGGCCTGTGGTGGGCGTCGGGCCACCTGGGCCCCGACGGCTGGGACCTGAACGACATCCCGCTGGCCCAGGCCACCTGGTCCTTCGGTTTCGTGGTCATCCTTCTCCAGTACTCCCCGTCATGGCAGGAACTGCCGGGCAGACTCGCGAAGTGGGACAAGCTCGTGACGCTGTCCAACAACCGCGCGGTCACGATCTACCTCTGGCACAACCTCCTGATCATGGCCACGGTCCCGATCCTCGACCAGCTCTACGACCTCCCGTTCATGGAGAACGAACGAGCGACGGCAGCACTCGACTCGACGTACATGATCTGGATGTTCTTCCTGGTCTGGCCGTTGATCGGGCTGATGATCGTGGCAGTGGGCTGGGTCGAGGACCTCGCGGCGAAGCGGAGCCCGCGGCTGTGGCCGAACGGCACGAAGAGCACCAGAAGGCGCTCGTCGCGGGCGGGGCACCGCGCGAAATAGGAGTGACGGCCTCGGCCGGCCCTCCGCAGAATGCGGGCATGTCCACGGACGTGAGCGGAATGATCGAGTGCAGGCCCGGCGCCAGGATCTGGGGAGAGGACGACGAGGACGCGATATGGCACGAAGCCATCGACCTCTTCGTCCTCGACACCGGCAACGCGTATGACGCACTCGCCTGCCTCTTCGGCGTGCGCAATTCCTTCGGATTCCGACCTCTGGCCGAGGGGCGGGGGCTGCCGGAGGACGTCTCGAGCGGGGTGAGGGACAGGTTCCATGCCGAGGGCGGGTCCGGGCACGTGTGGGGCACGACCTGGATCAGCTGGGCTGAGTTGACCGCAGCTGACTGGAACGAGACCGACGGGTCCGGCGCGCGCAGCCGCAGTGCGGTCGCCGGGGCGGAAAGCCATTGGGCACCCGTCTGGGATGTGATGAAGACCCTGGCCGGGCTGCACGGACCGGAGCAGGTGCGGCTCGTCGTCTGGTTCTACTGACAGAGGCGCACGCACGCGGGTAAGGCAACTGGCCGCCAGTGTCGTCCACTGGCGGCCAAGAGACGCGTCAACCGATCGCGATGCGTGTCTTCCAGTAACTCGCCGGCGCGATGATCTCCGTGCCGGACCCTGGCACGACGGTCGTTCGGCCGCCCGCGTAGAGCCGTACAGATCCGTCTGACCGCACGGCCCATATATCGGGAACACCGTCGGCGTTGACGTCAGGCGTCCCCATCAGCAGCGGAAAGCTGCTGACCGCCCAACCCGAGGCGCCGTACTCGCTGTCCTCGCCCCCGGCAGAACTGCCGGCGTTGCCCAGGGAGGTGAGGCTGACCCCGCCTCCAGAGGCGGCGATGCCCTTGCGCAGCCAGAGCTTGCCCGACGTGTCGGACCGGTAGAGGAGGTCGGTGACACCGTCACCACTGACGTCCATCGCGGTGACGATGTCCCGGCTGGTCCAACCCGAGGACCACAGCCGGGTCGCCTGGTCGATGGTCGCTCCGTGGTAGCCGGTGAAGGCCCACAACTCGTCGCCGATGGTGGCGAAGAAGTCGGTCCGGCCGTCACCGGTGGCGTCGCCCGCCGACACGACCTGCGTCAGCGCGGCGGGACTGGGGGCGCCCTCGGGGAGCAGGATCTCGCGACGCTTGTCGATATTGACGGCGCCGTAGCCGTCGCCGGGGTACACCCACAGCTTGCCTCCGACGCGGACGACCAGGTCCTGGAGGCCGTCGCCGCCGTAGATGTCACCGTTGTGAGTGATCAGCGCGCCCTTGAAGTGGCCGTTGGGCGCGGCCACGTAGGGTGGCAGGTCGTCACCGTTGGGATCCTTGTCGGGGTTCTCCCGGTAGGCGCCGGGCATCGAGTAGTCCAGGTCGCCGGTGCCCTTGTTGACGTCGGTGGTGGAGGCCTGCGAGGGATACATGGCCAGGTTGCCGGCCTCGGTCACGACCATCATGTCGGGCAGCTTGTCGCCGGTGAAGTCGCCGGGGGAGTCGGCCTGGTCGCGGGGTGTGACATAAAAGAAGTACTTCGTCGGCTGCGAGGGGTTGCCCGCGCTGTCCACGGCCCTGACGTACAGCACGTTGGGCCCTGCCGTTGGCGGTTTCGCGTTGGAGATGGACGCACTGACACTGGTGGCCGTGCCGGCGGTACGGGAGAGGCTGCCGGTGTAGCTGGGCGAGTTGAAGCCGTACTCGTAGCGCACGACGTCGCTGTTGAGCGCGCGGAACGTGAACGACCCGGGTGTGCCGAACTTCTTGGTGGACCAGTTGGCGTCCTCGGCGTCGTTGCCGAAGCCGTTCTCGCTGCCGTCGGCGTTGGGGAAGTCGGTGGAGCTGACCTTCGGCGGCCTGGGGGCGGTGGTGTCGAGGACGAAGCGGCACGGCGTTTTGGCCGGTGCGTAGTTCGAGCTGGTACCGGCGTCGTCGACGGCGCGCACCCGCCACGAGTACAGGGTGCCGTTGGTGAGCTTGCTGGTGGAGAAGCCTGTCGTCGTGCGCAGTGCGGTGTCCTTGTCACCGCCGACGGAGACCTTGCCGATGGAGCCCAGCAGATCGCCCGTCGTCTCCCATTTGCCGTGCGGCCACAGGTCGAAGTCGAGGTAGTCGAGGTTGCTGTCCTTGTCGGAACCCCGCGCGGTGAACGTCAGGCTCCCCGAGCCCATGCGGACGTACGGCTCGGTGGTCGTGCACTTGCCATCCGGGCCGAGGTCGAGTGACTTGGAGTCGACGGTGGGTCTGCGGTTGTAGACGAGCTCCAGCACGGGCGCGTTGTCCCCGTTGGCCTGGAACTTCTTCCACGCGTACTGCGAGTGCTCGTCACGTGCCCGGAGGCCGAAGGTGATGGTGTCCTTGCCCTGGTCGGCCTGCTTCTGCGCCGCCTTCCGCACGTCGAACGTCTCGTATGCGTCCCGGCATCCGGACTTGTATCCGTGCGCGAAGCTCTTGGTCGCGAACTTGTTGCCGTCGTGCAGCTTGGGCGCGTTCTTCCAGTTCGTCTTGCTGTTGACGGGGCGGGTGAGGTGCACGCTCATCGAACGGGTGCTGCACGACCAGGAGTAGGTCTCCAGCATGCGCAGCTTCGCGCTGGTGATCTTCGTGCCCTTGAGGTTCTTGTCGAAGGCGATATTGAAGTACGAGCGGGAGGTACCCCAGGTGTCGGACTCGAAGCCGACGCGGGCCTCGTGCGTACCGCCTCTGTTGAAGCCCTTGCCGTTGTAGAACGTGGCGTTCGGATGGCGGCTGTAGGCGGTGGTCCAGTTCTGCGTGTGCTTTTTCACCGACGGATCGATGAAGACGGGGTATGTGGTGGCCGGGTCGTCCAGGAAGGCCGGGTCCGGGGTAAGCGTCCAGGTCGCCCCGGACAGGCTCGGCTCGACCAATTCGCCGCGCGAGTCGGGCGAGGGCCCGTCGAGCCCGGGAAGGCTGAGGGTGGCTGCCGAGCCGGTCTGCGAGGGTGAGGGCGTCGGCTCGGCCGGGGCGGACGGTAGCGGGGACTCGGACACCGAGGGCTCGGGGCCGTCGGTGGCCGCAGGCAGGGTCTCCGGGGCGGTGTCCGCCTGTTCGTCGGTCTCGATGAGCTCCTCGGTGGGGCTCGGGCTCTCGCTCGGCCCGTCGGTGGTTGACTCCGTCGGTGCGGGGTTCTCCGACGTGGTCGGCTGGGCGGTGGCTCCGACCGATCCGTCCGTGACGGCCGGCTTGCCGCTGCTGTCCCACATCAGCGGGGTCGGCGACATCGCGACCTCGTTCGCGAAGGCGTCCTCGGCTGTGACGAGGCCCGTGACCGGATCCAGCCGGAAGTTCAGCGTTGCGGAGGTGATGCCGTAGGAGATCTGCCGGGCCCGCGGGTCGGCCGCGGCCTGTCGGTTCTTGAGGACCAGCAACTGGGCGAACCCGTCGTCGTCGGCCGTCAGTACGAGGTCTGCGCCCGGGAAGATCTCGGGGTACAGGGCACGCGACCCGTCGATGATCGGGGCCGGGACCGTGCCCGGCCAGGTGAGCTGGATCGAGTGGCCGTCGACGGTCAGGGTGACCAGGGGGCTCGCGGTCTCGTCTGCGGCGGCGCTCTTCAACCCTTTCACCAGGGAGACCCGGCGGATGGTGGCGCGGGAGGCGCGCTGTTCCCCGTCGTGCGACGCGGAGCCGGCCGAGAACACGATCCGCGCGTTCGTGGCCCTGGGCTCCCAGCCGGCCTTGGTGCGGTGGAGGTTGTAGTCGATGTCCCTCCATTCACCGCCTACCTTGGCCCGGATCGGCGACGAGTACAGCTTTTTGGCCATCAGACCGTCGGGCCGCGCCCACGTGGTGGAGTGCGCGGTGCGCAGCGCGGTGACCTCGACTGACGTGCCTGTCTTCGCCGCTCGTGCGACTGCGGCGGCCTCGGTCACGGGCTTCGCCTTCGCCTCTCGGCCTGACCTGTCGCGCGGACCCGGGTCGTCCAGACACGACACGGCGCCCGGCCTCTGGCTGAACTCGATCACCCGTCGCGGCTTCGCCCCCGGCGACACCACCGGCACCCTCCAGCACAAGGACGGCGTCAGCTTCGCCGAGTACTCGGTCGGTTCCACCTCGCCCCTGCGTGCGCGTCTGAAGGACCGCCAGCTGCCGAACCTGGTGCCGAGCGGCCCGAACGACCAGCGCCCCGCGTTCACGCGCCCGCGCATCGGCACGGTCGCCACGGAATTCGGCGGTGACATCGAGGTCGAGTACAAGGGCGGCTGCGCCACCGAGCCGGCCGAGGACAAGGGCCAGAGGAACGGCACCTGTTACCCCGTCCGCTGGTCGCCCGACGGCGACGAGAAGACGCCTGCGAAGTCCTGGTTCAACAAGTACGTCGTCCACTCCGTGACCGAGACCGACAAGGTCACCTCCCACGGCAAGCCGATCCACACGACGTACAAGTACACGGACCCCGCCTGGGCCAAGAGCGACGACGAGTTCACCCGCCCGTCCTTGCGCACGCACAGCGTCTGGCGTGGCTACCGCCAGGTTGCCGTCACCAAGGGCAGCAGCACCAGCAACCAGCTGAACTTCCCGCAGGCTCAGTCGTACTCCGTGACCAGGTACTTCCAGGGCGTGGGCGGGACGGTCAAGGACTCCACGGGTACGTACACGCTGCTCGCTGACGACGCACCGCAGTACGCGGGCATGACGGCGGAGACCATCACCTACCGGGATGCCGACAAACGGATCCACAAGCGCACGCTCAACTACCCCTGGTCGAAGCAAACCGCTTCCCGCCCGCGGGAGGCCGAGAACGGCACGGACATGGATCCGCTGCTCGCGCACCGCAGCGGGATCGAGCGCACGGAGGAGATCCAGCCGGTCGACAGCAGTTGGCGGGCCGTCCGGACCCTGACGACGGTTGACGACACATACGGCCTGCCGATCCAGGTGGAGACCGCCGTGGTCAAGCCGAACGGCAGCACCGGCGAGACCCTCTCCGACCAGACCTGCACCAAGACGTCGTACGTGCACAACACATCCGCGTGGCTGATCGGTCTGCCGAAGGAGCAGCGCAGTACGGGCACGTCCTGCGTGGCCCACGACACAGCGGACCCGGCGACCAAGCTCATCAAGGCGGTGCGGAACAACTACGACGGCCTGGGGTACGGCGAGACGCCGACGAAGGGGCTGGTCACTTCCGCTGCCGGGGTCAACGGCGCGGGAACCTCGTACTCGGTCGTCACCAAGACCACGTACGACCCCCTGGGCCGCACACGCACCATCACCAATCCGGAGGTCGGCACCACAGAGACGCAGTACACGCCTGGGGATACGGGCGGGCCGGTCACCTCGGTCAAGACGATCAACGCCAAGGGCCACGCTGTCATCACGACCTTCGATCCGGGTCGCAGCCTGGCACTGACGGTCACCGACGCCAACGGCCGGGTCATGCGCAACGAGTACGACGCGCTCGGCCGCCTGGTGAAGGGGTGGTCGCCGTCGCGTTCCTCGGGCGGCAAGTCCCCGGATGTGGAGATCGCGTACCAGGCAGCTGTGGCCAACTCTGCCGAGACCAGGCCCGCCGCGGTCACCACGAAGACGTTGAAGGACGACGGTACGTACAGCCGTCAGGTGACGATCTACGACGGCCTCATGCGCCAGGTCCAGACCCAGTCCGAGGCGCACGGCCCCGGCCGGATCATCACCGACACGAAGTATGACGACCACGGCTTGGCCAGTGAGCAGACGAGCGGCTACCTAGCGAAGGGTGAGCCGGCGGCCGAGTTGTTCGCGCCGAGATCGAACGCGCTGATCCCGAGCCGGGTCGAGAACCGCTACGACGGTCTGGAACGGCCTTCGATACAGCTGACGTACCACGGCGATGCCTTCCGGCACGTGTCGTACACCTTCTATACGGACACCAGCGCCTTCACGGACCCGGTGGGCTCGACGGCCCCCCAGACGCGCACGTACACCGACGCCCTTGGCCGGGTCACCGCGATCCGTCACTACAAGGACAACGTAGCCACGGCCAACTGGGACGCCGCCACCTCCGAGAGCAGCGGCCGCAAGACGACGTACGAGTACGACGCCCGCGGCTATCGCACAAAGGTCATCGACCCGGCAGGCAACACCTGGAGCTACACGTACGACGCCCGTGGCCGCGTGACGTCGACTACCGATCCGGACACGGGCAGGACGGAAACCTGGTACGACGACGCCGACCGCCCGGTGAAGGTGACGGACGCCAAGTCACGGACGACGTACACGGAGTACGACGAACTCGGCCGGGTCAGGTTCGTCCGTGAGGGCTCGGCAACCGCAGCTCCGGTCAAGTCGTTCACGTACGACACCCTGCCGGGCGCACTGGGCCAGCCGGTCGCGTCGACCCGGCACACCGCGAACGGCGACTACATCAACCGCGTCACCGGCTACGACACCGACTACCGCCCCACGGGCAGCGAGACGGTGATCCCGTCGAGCACGCTCACGGCCGGCCTGGCGGGCACGTACGCATACGCGTACACCTACTCCCAGACCGGCAAGCCGCTGTCGGTCACCTTGCCTGCCGTGGGCGGACTGGCGAAGGAGAAGGTCGTCACCCGCTACAACGGTGACGGCCTGGCCGAGTCGACTTCGGGCATCAACTGGTACACGTCCGACGTCACCTACTCGCCGTACGGCGAGGTCCTGCGGACGGTCTCCGGCTCCCAGCCCTACCGGGTCTGGACCACCAACTTCGTTGACCCGCACACGGGCCGCCTCCAGCGCACGGTCGCCGACCGCGAGACGTCCGGCCCGCACCGCATCACCGACAGCTACTACTCGTACGACGTGACCGGCACCATCACGTCGAACTCCCGCAAGCTGTCGGATGCTTCGGGCGAAACGTGGGACACCCAGTGCTTCACGTACGACGTGATGGGCGAGTTGGTGAACGCCTGGACCTCGAACATCACCCCGGCTGGCAACGCTACCGGCTGCAAGGCGTCGAACGGCACGACGTGGGGCTATCGCACGGACTACCGGAACTCCTCCGGCCCCGTGGCCCATGCCCCAGACACGGCGAGCGACAAGTCGAGTCCGGACGCTTCCTTGTCATCGACCCTCGCGGCCACGGCTGCGGACGCGACGACTGTGGCCACGGGTGCGACGGCATACCGCCAGTCGTTCACCTTCGACTGGCTGGGCAACCGCGCCACGCTGACGGAACACGACCCGGCGGACGCGACCAAGAACGTCACCTACACGTACGGCTATGGCACCACCGCCCAGCCGCACACGATGAAGTCCATCAGCTCCAACCCGGCGGGCAGGGGCAGCAGTTACACGTACGACGCCTTGGGCAACACCGAGACCCGTGACCTGCCCGCCACCACACAGAGCCTGACCTGGACGTCCGAGAACAAGCTCGACACGATCACCGACGACGGCAAGAAGACGACGTACGTCTACGACGCCGCCGGCAACCGCATCCTGGAGAACTCGCCGTCAGGCTCGACGCTCTACCTGGGCGAGACCGAGGTGACCACGGACGCCACGGGCACGATCACCAAGGCTTCCCGCTCTTACGCCCAGCCCGGCGCACCTACGCTCACCCGGACCACGAGCAACGGCGCGACGACGGGCCACAAGCTGAACGTCCTGCTCACGGACCACCTGGGCACCGCGAACACGTCGGTGGAGGTGGCGAGCGGCCAGACGGTTACCCGCCGCGCCTTCAAGCCGTACGGCGAGACCCGGGGCACCAAGCCGACCAGCTGGCCCAACAAGCGCAGCTATCTGGGCGTGGGCATCGACGACGCGGCAACGGGTCTGACCCACATCGGCGCCCGCGAGTACGACCAGAACTCCGGCCGCTTCCTCTCCGTGGACCCGGTCATCGACGTTGCGGATCCGCTGCAGATGAACGGGTACGCCTACTCCAACAACAGCCCGATCTCGCACGCCGACCCCACGGGCCTGTGGATCGACGACGGAACGGGCCACAGCGAGCCACATCCCGAGGCCACTTCGCGGCCGACCAACCCCGGTGTACCCCGTGGTGGCGAAACGTCAACGGACAAAAAGGGCCGAGACAGTAAGGAGATGGTGGCCGACACCATACGCCACAATGCCGCCGTCAAAACGATCGCCGCATATCTGTCGGCTATTTACTGGCAGAATCCCGAAGTGCAGGTCAGGACCAATGTGAAGATAGCCGGCGGTGGTACAGGGAAGACCGGGGACGGATCCGCCGATGTAGTCGTTTACTTCGATGACTACATCTTCATCTGGGAAGTGAAGTCCGCCAAGACTGCCGAAAAGGACGCACCTGCCCAGCTCGACCGCTATGTCAGGGCGATGCAAAGGGAGCAGCGCAAGTACGGCAAGACCGTTCAGCGAGGTCATGAACTCCCCCAGCTGGCGACGATCGATCCGTTGAACCCCAAGCAGCAACTGGTCGTGCAGTCGACGCGAACGCGGCTAGGATCGCCGCACAAGGGGCCTAGGTTCCAAGGGGTGGTGGGCTGGTGGACGCGCAAGCAGTCCTTCAAGACCCCCAAGGGGCATGAAGCCTCCAGCGTCTACGCTCCGGTGAGCATTCAGGTGTGGCAGCCGACTCCCGAACAGCAGAGAAACATCGCACTGGGGGCCATCGCTGCGACAGCCCTTTATGTGGTCGGGAAGATGGTGACGAGCCCGTTCGGTCTTGAGTAGAGTCAACAGGAGGCTCAACGGGAGACGGGTTCAGTGGACATCCTCGATGCGATCAATGCCGACCTTTCACATGCGCTGGTGATGGAGTTCACGGTGTTCGACACCGACTCCGGCGCCTTGCACGACTGTGCGTTCCGCTGGCTCACCGAGGGCGTCCGAGAATATGCGGGAGCCGAGATACTGCAGAGGGCTGGCCGGTACAGAATCTCTGATAAAGGACTCTCTCGGGTTCCCGCTTTGAAACGACGGGGTGATTCGAACCAATGGTCGTATGTTTCGGCGGCGCCGCGTGACTCTTTCGGCGTCCGCTACAACCCTTACACGCCGGAGATTTTCCCCTGGCTGAGGAGTCTCATCGACGAGCGGGCGGAGTCGATCTCCATTGAGAGTGGAGAATTCACGTCTGACGGCGAAATGGGCGACCCCGACGTCTGGATCTCAGTCACATTTGATGAGCACCTACCGGAATATGTGAAGTTGGTTGTTCACGTGGATGAGGCGGAACTACTCGATCCGGAAAGGGCCCAGGATACACAGGACCGCCTACTAAGGTCCGCCCGGTGGGTATGCGATCGGTACAACGTCGTGTTCGGGCATGTCTCCTACCGTCACTCTGGCGAAATGACGGAGCTTGAGCGTTTCCTCCGGGGCGAGGCCGGTGACCCGACGGCCAACACTCCTCGATGGCGCTCGGAGTTGCGGGGCTATTCATGGCTCATGGTCATCTCCGCCAGCATTGCCGTCAGACTGGGAGGCGCTGACGCCCTGTGGGATTCGCAGGCCTTTCACTCCGTGATCGCACTGCCCAACGGATCGCTGCTCCTTCAGGCCACGCCGACGTTCCAGGAGTACCGCGGCCCGGCGGTCGAGAACGTCTACCGCGTTGTGCGAGACGTACTCGTGACCGGCGAATTCCGCGTCCTCCCCCCCATGCCCGGCGTACCTCCCGCCCACATGGTCGTCCTGCCAGACTGAACGGCGGGGGCCGTCTGCGTGATCAGCGCTCGCTTGGCTGCCTGGATCGCTCCGGCGCCCCGAGGGCGGATATCAGTGCGCCGAGTTGCCGGGAGCCGGTCGTCAGGATCGTCTCTGGGTCATCGCTTTCGCGGAGGAGGATGGCTCCGGTGGGGGTGGCGGCGATGTAGACGCAGTTCGAGCTGTCGCCGCTGTAAGTGGACTTCTGCCAGTGGAGGGTCTGCACGGTCGGTCTCTCTCAGGTGTCCTGGATGAGGCTCTGGATGAAGTCGCGCGACTCGGCAGGGCCGAGGGCGCAGGACTCCATGTGGTCGAGCACGGCACGGTACTTGCTCAACTGTGCCTCGGCATCCAGGAATCCGCAGCCGCCGTGGTGCGTATCGAGTTGCACGGTGTCGAGCTGCGGGACCGGGCCCACGATGTAGTCGAAAGACTGGCCCGTGCTCGGGTAGTACTCCGTGTCGAAGGGGATCGCCTGGACGGTGACGTTCGGCAGCTCGCTCATGTCGAGCAGATGCTTGAGCTGGCCGCGCTTCACGGCGGGGCCGCCGAAGCCCATCCGCAGGGCCGACTCGTGGATGATCGCCGAGTACGGAGGCGGGGTCTCCCGGTGCAGGATGCCCTGCCGTTTGATGCGGTGGGTGAGGCGGTGCTCGATCTCGTACTGCCGCATGGGCGGCACCACGGCACGGAAGAGGGCGCGGGCGTGGTCTGTCGTCTGCAGTAGCGCCGGGATGTGCATGGCGAGGGCAACGCGCAAGCCGGCGGCGTGATGTTCGAGTTCGGCCAGGTCGACCAGCGCGGCGGGCAGGTGCTCGCGGTACTCCTCCCACCAGCCGCGCGTACGACGTCCGGTCATCGCCGCCAAGGCGTCGATCAGGGCCTCGTCCGAGCAGTCGTAGGCGGACGCCACCGCTCGGACACGGTCAGCGCTCAGGGGGCTGCGGCCTGTTTCGATCATGCTGACGCGGCCCTGGTTGACGCCCAGCTGTGCGGCTGCCTCGGTGACGGTGAACCCGGCACGCTCACGGAGTTTGCGCAGTTCGGCGCCGAGACGCCGTAGGCGCAAGGTGGGGTTGTTGGTGGGTGGCAAGGGCACCTCCTTCCGAGCCGCGACGCGGCGCTCCTGTAGCCCACATGAGGGAACTGTGGGTATCTCTCCAAGATTTGGAAGATTCATCTCCCGTCATGGTCCTACCTTAGTCCTCATACCGCCCAACTCCCCCCGCCCATAGCCGGAAGCGCACCAACCCAGGCAAAGCCACCGCTAGGCGTGGTCGTTGAGCGAGCCCAAGTCCCTTCTCTGATGGAGTTTCTGGAGGTTTCCATGGGCACCGTATCCCTCGCCGACACCTGGGTGTACGCCCTCCGCCTGCCCCACGACCCCCGCGCGGCACGGGTCGCACGTATGACCGTGCGGTCGGTGCTGAGCGGCCACGAAAGACATGAAGTCCTGGACGAGGTTGAGCTGTTGGTCTCCGAGATGGTCACGAATGCCTACCGGCACACCAACGGTCCCGCCTCCCTCCGTCTGACCGCCCTGAGCGACGGGCGACTGCGGGTGGGTGTCTGGGACACGAGCTCATACATCCCGTCCCCTTTCGACCAGCCGCCCGGAGCCCGCGTCCCGCCCGCACCGGCGGACGCCCTCGGCGGGCGCGGACTGCTCCTTGTCCAGGAGTACGCCGACTGCTGGGGCGGCTGGTCCTTGAGCGACGGGTGCCTGCTCGACCGGGGTGCGGGAAAGCTGCTGTGGTTCGAGGTGGGTGGCGATAGGCGGGAGCGAGTGCGAGGGGTGGCTGCGTGATCACGCACTCGATTACGCACTCGCGCATCCAGGCGTCACTGCACGATTCGGCGGCCCACCACTCCCGCGGCAAGGTTCCACCAAGATCCTGTGAAGCCCGCCCGCCCAGGTAACGACTGTCAGACCCCCCGTGGAACACTGACTGGGTTGCGGAAGTGAACGGGGTCGCCGGAGTGGGCCGGTGGGGGAGTGGGTGGCTGATGAGCAAGCGGCAAGTGCAGAAGATGCTGCAGTTGATGGCGGGTGGGGGGCCCGTCGAGCTCACCAGTCCCATGGCCTCCGTGAAGAAGCTCGCCACGCTGGCCTTCGTCGCCCAGCAGTTCGGGTACGAGTACCTGGACGTACGGCAGAGCAGCGGGCGCAACGGCGCGCTCATCATGATGATCGCGCCCGACCCCAGCCCCCAGGCCCGCGCCCGCGCCCTGCAGAACTGGGCGCAGTACCCGAACGCCAGTGACGGGGTCTCCCTGCCGCCCCTCGTCCCGGACGCCTTCGAGCTTCTCAAGGCCCGTATCAACTTCGACCTCACCGGCAAGAACGAGAAGCGGGCGGGCTACACGGCCATCGGTCTCACGATCGGCGCCGGGATCCTCGGGGTGCGGCTGGGCGCGGACGCCGAAGCCTGGATCGCGGCGTTCCTCACGTGGGCGTTCTTCATGGCGTTCCTCGGCGTGGTCTTCTTCGTCAACCGCAAGCGCAACGCCAAGTTCGCCGCCCGGCTGCAGGCCGCCGGGTTCACACCGTTCACCGAGGAGAGCGGGCGGGTGCGGTACCTGCCGCCCGGCGCGCAGATGCCGGGGCAGTACGCCGCCGGGCCCTACGGCCAGCAGGCCCCGGCCCCCACCCCCGGCAACCCCGCCGGCGCCGGTTACGGGCAGCAGGCCCCCGGCCCGTACGCCGGCCAGCCTGCCGCGCCGGGTGCGTATCCCGCTCAGCCTGCCGCGCCGGGTGCGTATCCCGCTCAGCCCGCCGCGCCGGGTGCCTACCCTGGCCAGCCCGCCGCTCCGGCCCCCGGCCCGTACGGGAACCAGCCGGCACCGGGTCCCTACGGCGCTCCCCAGACCTCAGGCCCGTACGCCTCCCCGCAGCAGCCGCAGCCCCAGCCGCCGTACGGCCAACCTCAGCCCCAGCAGCCGTACCAGCCGCAGCCCTACCCTCAGCAGCAGAGCCCCCAGCAGCCCCCGCAGCCCCAGCCACCCCACCCCCAGCAGAACCCCCACTGGCAGCCCCCGCAGCGCTGACACGGCCCCTGTGCCCACCTCTGCGCCCGCCCCGCGCCCCGTCCCTATATCTCGCCCTTATATAGGGACGACCAACACAACCTCTCATCCCCCCTCCTCGCCGGGTGAGAGCAAAGTTCCTTTCCGGTCACCCGGTGCCACAGGGCGGAAACGAGCTCTCCCTACCTTCGGGATCAGCCACTCGTAGTGCGACCGAGCCCCGAAGTACCGTGGAGGCGTCATGACAGCCCCTAGCACAGCCCCCGCCGCAAGCAGGGGAGGCCGCTGGATCGATCACTGGGACCCCGAGGACGAGACGTTCTGGGAGGAGACCGGAGAGAAGGTCGCCAGGCGCAACCTCTTCTTCTCCGTCCTCTCCGAGCACATCGGGTTCTCGATCTGGACCCTGTGGTCCGTGATGGTGCTCTTCATGGGGCCGGAGTACGGACTCACCCCCGCCGACAAGTTCACGATCGTCTCGATGGCCACGCTGGTCGGCGCCATCGTCCGGGTGCCGTACACCTTCGCCGTCGCCATCTTCGGCGGCCGGATGTGGACCGTCATCTCGGCGAGCATGCTGCTCCTGCCGACGGTCGCCGCCTTCGCCGTGATGGAGCCCGGGACGTCGTTCACCACGTTCCTGCTGTGCGCGATGCTGGCCGGTGTCGGCGGCGGAAACTTCGCCTCCAGCATGACCAACATCAACGCCTTCTTCCCCCTCCGTAAGAAGGGGTGGGCGCTCGGCCTGAACGCCGGCGGCGGCAACATCGGCGTGCCCGTGGTGCAGCTCGTCGGCCTGGCGGTCATCGGCGCGAGCGCCGGCCCGCGCGTCCTGCTCGGGATCTACATCCCGTTCATCGTGATCGCCGCCGCCCTCGCATGGCTGAAGATGGACAGCATCTCGTCCGTGAAGAACGACACCGGTGCCGCCAAGGACGCCGTGAAGGACGCCCACACCTGGATCATGTCCTTCCTCTACATCGGCACCTTCGGCTCGTTCATCGGCTACAGCTTCGCCTTCGGGCTGGTGCTCCAGACCCAGTTCGGGCGTACGCCGCTGCAGGCCGCCTACGTCACCTTCATCGGCCCGCTGCTCGGCTCCCTGATCCGCCCCGTCGGCGGCTCGCTCGCCGACCGGTTCGGCGGCGCGAAGATCACGCTGTGGAACTACGTCGCCATGGCCGTCGCGACCTCGGTCATCATCGTGGCCTCGATGCAGAAGTCGCTGCCGCTGTTCACCACCGCGTTCATCGCCCTGTTCGTCCTGTCCGGCCTCGGCAACGGCTCGACGTTCAAGATGATCCCCGGCATCTTCCACAACAAGGCCCTCGCCAAGGGGCTCACCGGTGAGGACGCCGCCGCCTACGGCCGCCGGCTCTCCGGCGCCTCCATGGGCCTCATCGGCGCGGTCGGCGCGCTCGGCGGACTCGGCATCAACCTCGCCTTCCGCCAGTCCTTCCTCACCGTGGGCTCCGGCACCGGCGCCTTCGTCGCCTTCCTCGCCTTCTACGGCGCCTGCTTCGCGGTCACCTGGGCCGTATACCTTCGCCGCCCGGCCGCCTCGGAGACCCACGCCACATCGGCCTCGGAGGCAAAGCCGCAGCTCAGCTACGCAGAGGTGTGACGTAACACTGCTGACATCAAGCCGAACCGAGCCTGTCACGCACCGTTGACAGGCTCGATCGGCATGCAGGTGTACCCACCAAGGGTGCGATCAGGAGCCGCTTCCGGCCACCCTCGGTGCGAACCGCCTGGCGCAGGCACCACAACTCGAGTGCGGGACGAGAGTTATGTACGACGAACAGCAGCAACCGGAACACGGGCCGCTGGCGGGTTTCACCGTGGGTGTGACCGCCGCGCGCCGGGCCGACGAACTCGGGGCGCTGCTCCAGCGCCGCGGCGCCGCCGTCCTGCACGCCCCTGCCCTGCGCATTGTGCCGCTCTCCGACGACAGTGAGCTGCTCGCCGCCACCAAGGAGATCATCCAGCGGACGCCGGACGTCGTGGTCGCCACGACCGCTATCGGCTTCCGGGGCTGGATCGAGGCCGCCGACGGGTGGGGACTGGGCGAGGACCTGCTGGCACGGCTGCGCGAGGTCGAACTGCTCGCGCGCGGGCCCAAGGTCAAGGGGGCGGTACGGGCCGCCGGGCTGACGGAGGACTGGTCGCCGTCCAGCGAGTCCATGGCCGAGGTGCTGGACCGGCTGCTGGAGGAAGGCGTCGACGGGCGGCGTATCGCCGTCCAGCTGCACGGTGAGCCGCTGCCCGGGTTCGTGGAGGCGTTGCGCGAAGGGGGCGGGGAGGTGCTCGGGGTGCCGGTCTACCGGTGGCTGCCGCCGGAGGACATCGGGCCGGTCGACCGTCTGCTGGACGCCACCGTCTCGCGGGGCCTGGACGCCCTCACCTTCACCAGCGCCCCGGCCGCGGCGTCCCTGCTGTCGCGGGCCGAGGAGCGGGGGCTGCTCGCGGAGGTGCTGGCCGCGCTCAACCATGACGTCCTGCCGGCCTGCGTCGGTCCGGTCACCGCGCTGCCGTTGCAGGCGCGTGGCATCGACACGGTGCAGCCCGAGCGGTTCCGGCTCGGGCCGCTGGTGCAGTTGCTGTGCCAGGAGCTGCCGGGGCGGGCCCGCTCGCTGCCGATCGCCGGTCATCAGGTGGAGATCCGGGGGCACGCGGTGCTGGTCGACGGGGCGTTGCGGCCCGTGCCGCCTGCGGGGATGTCCCTTCTGCGGGCCCTGTCCCGTCGTCCGGGATGGGTGGTTCCGCGCGCCGATCTCCTGCGTGCGTTGCCGGGGGCGGGGCGTGATGAGCATGCGGTGGAGACGGCGATGGCTCGGTTGCGTACGGCTCTGGGGGCGCCGAAGTTGATCCAGACCGTCGTCAAGCGGGGGTATCGGCTGGCGTTGGATCCGGCGGCCGACACGAAGTACGCGGACGCGTGAGCCGTTCGTTTCTCGCCCCCGGTGCCCCTACCCGTCCCCTCCTGAAGGGGCTCCGCCCCTTCGACCCCGCCAGGGGGCTCCGCCCCCTGGACCCCCGTCGGCCCTGAAGGGGCCTCGTCCTGAAACGCCGGACGGGCTGAAGTTGCCGTGACCGGCGTTGAGTACCCAACCCCCGGTACGAGGGGTTCCGCCCCCGCCACCGGGAAGGCACTGTGAGAGGGAACGGTTCCCCCAGCCCTCCTCACGGCCTAGGCGGTGACAGGCACATGGCACTGGGTACGGCCACGGACGCGTACGAGCTGCGGTTCGGCGCCGGACGGATCTGTCTGGATCTCCTCGCGACGACTCATCCCGAGGAACGGTTCGACTCCGTCGCGGTGTTGCGTGCCTGGATCATCGGCGCCGGCCTCGTCCCACCGGACACCCCGCTCGCCCACGCCGACGCCTCCTGGCTCGTCGCCTTCCGCGAACTGCGCGGACGCATCGGACAGTTGGTGCGAGGCAGCCTCAACCCCGCGCCCTGGCCGTCGTACGACATCGCGCTCGCCCGGGTCAACGACATCGCCCGCGCCGCACCGCCGGCCCCGCGTGCCGTACGCGGTGAAGGCGGCGTACTCGTCCGCCAGTTGGATCACCCGCCCGAGTGCGGCGCCCTGCTCGGTGCCCTCGCGCGGGACGCGGTGGAACTGCTCACCGATCCTCTCGCGCGGGCCGGACTGAGGGAGTGCGAGGGCGACAACTGCCCGATCGTTTATGTCGATACGTCCCGGGGGCGCAGGAGGCGCTGGTGCTCCAGTGAGGTCTGCGGGAACCGGGAAAGGGTCGCCCGGCACCGTCGTCGCGCCGCCCTCGCGCGAGCCTGACAGTCCGTTATGCGGCTTCTGTGAAACGGGTGTCGAAGTGATTTCGATTACATGTCGTTTACCTACGCCCCCGTAGGGAAACGGCACATCGATCTTGCCGATGTGGTGGAAATGTAAAGATCGCACGGTGGGAATGTGCTGCCATGTCCCGCTCGTCACGTCACTTCCAAGAAAACTGTCGCATCGCTTTGAACACTCAAGGGGCCGCTTCCGTACGGGTAGTCGAGCGACCGACTGGGGGAACCCCCGGACATCGGAGGTGGGCGTGCGCAAGGATTCCGTCGTGGCCAATGAACGTGGATCGAGGGCCCGACATCGCATGTCCCAGCCCTCGGAACCTGATGAGGAGCTGATGCGTGCGCTGTACAGAGAGCACGCCGGACCCCTCCTTGCGTATGTCCTTCGACTGGTCGCCGGTGATCGGCAACGAGCAGAGGACGTTGTGCAGGAGACGCTCATCCGTGCCTGGAAGAACGCCGGACAGCTCAATCGAGCGACCGGATCGGTACGCCCCTGGCTGGTGACGGTCGCCCGGCGCATCGTCATCGACGGCCACCGCAGCCGGCAGGCCCGGCCGCAGGAGGTCGATCCGTCGCCGCTGGAGGTCATCCCCGCGGAGGACGAGATCGACAAGGCGCTGTGGCTGATGACGCTGTCTGACGCACTCGACGACCTGACCCCCGCCCACCGGGAGGTTCTCGTCGAGACGTACTTCAAGGGGCGTACCGTCAATGAGGCTGCCGAGACGCTGGGCATACCCAGTGGCACCGTGCGCTCCAGGGTGTTCTACGCCCTGCGGTCGATGAAGCTGGCTCTGGAGGAGCGGGGGGTGACGGCGTGATGAGTGTTTACGGGGGAAACCAGGGATTCGGGATGGGCGGTTCGGGTATGTCTGGATCCATGAGCCCCATGCAGGGACATCCGGGCCCGAGCGAGCACGAAACCGTCGGCGCCTATGCCCTCGGGATCCTCGACGACGCCGAGGCAACCGCTTTCGAGGCCCACCTCGCGACCTGCGAATGGTGCGCTCAGCAGCTGGACGAGCTCGCCGGGATGGAGCCCATGCTGGCCGCGCTCGCGGACCTGCCCGGTTCCGGTTCGCCCGCGATCGGTGAGTCCCTGTCGGCGAAGCCCAGCCCGCGTCTGGTGAACAAGCTCGTCGACGAGGTCGCCGAGCGTCGCGCCCAGAAGCGCCGGCGCAGCTTCTACATGGTGGCCGCGGCGGCCGCCCTGATCGTCGGCGGTCCGTTCGTGGCCGTGGCGACGAACGGCAGCGACGGCGGTGGCGGCACCGACGGGAACAGGACCGTGCAGGCGGCCAACCCCGCCAAGGACCTGTTCAACAGCATCGACAACAAGGTCTCGGGGACCGACTCGGCGACCGGCGTCAGCGCGACCGTCGCCCTGTCCGAGAAGCTCTGGGGCACCGAGACGGCCCTTGAGCTGAAGGGGGTCAAGGGGCCGCTCAAGTGCTCCCTGATCTTCGTCAGCAAGGACGGCGAACGCGAGACGGCCGCCTCCTGGTCGGTCCCGAAGTGGGGTTACGGCATCCCGGACGCCAAGACCGAGCAGGCCAGGAATCCGCTCTACGTCAGCGGCGGTGTGTCCATGGCCCCGGACGACGTCGATCACATCGAGGTCATGGACTTCGACGGGAACAAGCTCGCAGAGGTCGACGTCTAGGGCCTGCCCCAGCCGTGCCGTAGCTTTTCCGGGTCCCCTTCGCGTACGGTTGACGGCTGCCCAGCACGTCAGAAGGGGGCCCGGTGGCCGCTCAGGCTCAACAGGAAACCGCGCTCGAAGACTCTCTGAGAGATCGAGAGATCAGCGTCGAACAGGAACACCTGGACCGGGTGTACCGGCGCCTCGAGGAGAAGATCCACGAGGCCGAGTTCCTGATGAACGACGCGGCCAAGCGCGGCCAGGTCGGCACACCCGGCGCGCTCGCCGAGCGGGACGCGCAGGTCTTCCGTGCGGGCGTCCACCTCAACCGGCTCAACAACGAGTTCGAGGACTTCCTGTTCGGCCGTATCGACCTGCTGCTCGGCAAGGACGGCAAGAAGGGCCCCGACGGCGCGTACACCGCGGTCGAGCCCGCCGAGGGCGCGGTCCGCGACGACAACACCGCCGACATCGCCGAGACCCTGCACATCGGCCGCATCGGTGTGCTGGACCAGGACTACGCCCCGCTCGTCATCGACTGGCGGGCGCCGGCCGCCGCCCCCTTCTACCGCTCCACGCCGGTCGACCCCGGGCGGGTCGTACGGCGCCGGGTCATCCGCTCCAAGGGGCGCCGCGTGCTGGGCGTCGAGGACGACCTCATGCGCCCCGAGCTCACGGCCTTCCTGGACGGCCACGAGCTGCCCGTCATCGGCGACGGCGCCCTCATGGCCGCCCTCGGCCAGGCCCGCAGCCACACCATGCGGGACATCGTCGCGTCCATCCAGGCCGAGCAGGACCTGGTCATCCGCGCCCCCGCCGCCTCGGTGACGTATGTCGAGGGCGGCCCGGGGACAGGGAAGACGGCCGTGGCGCTGCACCGCGCCGCCTACCTGCTCTACCAGGACCGGCGCCGGTACGCGGGCGGCATCCTGATCGTCTCCCCGACCCCGCTGCTGGTGGCGTACACCGAGGGCGTGCTCCCGTCCCTCGGCGAGGAGGGCCAGGTCGCCATCCGTGCGATCGGTTCACTCGTGGACGGCGCCGAGGCCACCCTGTACGACTCCCCGTCCACCGCCCGCGCCAAGGGCTCGTACCGCATGCTCAAGGTGCTGCGGAAGGCGGCCCGAGGCGCGCTGGAGCTGGGACCGGGCGGCGGGGGCGGCGCTCCTGGCCGGGGCGTGTCCGGGGGCGCCGGGGCGAACCGGGCGGGGCAGCTCGCCCTCGGTGACGACACCGGTGATGACGGCACCGACGCGCCCGCGCAGGCCCCGGCCGGGCCTCCCAGCCGCCTGCGCGTGGTGGCCTTCGGGCGCCGGCTGGAGCTGGAGACGCAGGAGCTGGAACGTATCCGCCGCACCGCGCTCGGCGGCACCGCACCCGTCAACCTGCTGCGCCCGCGCGCCCGCAAGCTGCTGCTCGACGCCCTGTGGGCTAAGTCCGGCGGCGCCTCCCGCCACACCGACCCGGAGCTGGCCGCCGAGCTGCGCTCGTCCTTCGACGAGGACGTGACCTCGGAGGACAGCTTCCTCACCTTCCTCGACGCCTGGTGGCCGGAGCTCACCCCGAAGGCGGTCCTGGAGGCGATGGCCGACGAGCGGCGGCTCGGCCGCTGGGCCCGCCGGATCCTCAACCCCGGCGAGGTCCGCAAGGTGGCCCGCTCGCTCAGGCGGGACGGACTCTCGGTGCACGACATCGCCATGCTCGACGAGCTCCAGGCGATCCTCGGCACCCCGGCCCGCCCGAAGAAGAAGCGCGAGCTGGACCCGCTCGACCAGCTCACCGGCCTGGAGGAGCTGATGCCGGTCCGCGAGGAGTCGCAGCGCGAGCGCGCCGAGCGGCTGGCGGCCGAGCGCACCGAGTACGCCCACGTCATCGTCGACGAGGCCCAGGACCTCACGCCGATGCAGTGGCGGATGGTCGGGCGCAGGGGACGTCACGCGACCTGGACGATCGTCGGCGACCCGGCCCAGTCCTCCTGGTCCGACCCCGACGAGGCGGCCGAGGCACGCGACGAGGCCCTGGGCACCCGCCCGCGCCGCCGCTTCCAGCTCACCGTGAACTACCGCAACCCGGCCGAGATCGCCGAGCTCGCGTCGAAGGTGCTGGCGCTGGCGATGCCGGGCTCGACGTCACCGTCGGCGGTACGGTCCACCGGCGTGGAGCCTCGCTTCACGGTCGTACGGGACTCGCTCGCACAGACCGTCCGTGAGGAGGCCGCCCGGCTGCTCGACCGCGTCGACGGCACGGTCGGTGTGGTCGTCGCGATGCAGCGGCGCGAGGAGGCGGCCAAGTGGCTCGCCGGGCTCGGCGACCGGGTCGTGGCGCTCGGCAGCCTGGAGGCGAAGGGCCTGGAGTACGACGCGACGGTCGTCGTCTCCCCGGCGGAGATCGCGGACGAGTCGCCGGCCGGACTGCGAGTGCTGTACGTCGCCCTGACCCGGGCCACCCAGCAGCTGACGGTCGTCTCGGCGGAGCGGGACGAGCCGGACGCGACCGGGGTGCCGGACCTGCTCAGAGACTGATCCGTCAGTGATCCGGCAGAGATTGATCCGGATGAACCACCGGTACGGGAATGGCCGTACGGGATCTGTTTGTTAGCCTGGGTGTGACACCGGCTCGATCCAAGCCCCCGGGCCCAACCTTCGTCCCTTAGAGGGACCACTTGCCGCGAGGCGAGCATGGCGGGTCGGTGTCATGAACGTAGAGAGGGACCCACGTCACCACGTGACGTGGGTCTCTTTTCATGGGAAGACGTGGCGAACAATACGTTCGCAATTCAAGCCCGGCTAACTCCTACTCGGCGGTAGGTGCGACGATCGGACGGCATCCAGCGTCACACGGTGAAAGCAGAGGAAGTCGGCCATGGCAACGGCGCCCAGCGTCTCCTACTCGATGACGGTCCGGCTGGAGGTGCCCGCGAGCGGAACCGCGGTCTCCCAGCTCACCACGGCCGTGGAGTCCCACGGAGGCTCGGTGACCGGCCTCGACGTCACCGCGTCCGGCCACGAGAAGCTCCGTATCGACGTCACGATCGCGGCCACGTCCACCAAACACGCGGACGAGATCGTCGAGCAGCTGCGCGGCATCGAGGGCGTCACGCTGGGCAAGGTCTCGGACCGTACCTTCCTCATGCACCTCGGCGGCAAGATCGAGATGGCGTCGAAGCACCCCATCCGCAACCGTGACGACCTGTCCATGGTCTACACGCCGGGTGTGGCCCGTGTCTGCATGGCGATCGCCGAGAACCCCGAGGACGCGCGGCGTCTGACGATCAAGCGCAACTCCGTTGCGGTTGTGACGGACGGCTCGGCGGTGCTGGGCCTCGGAAACATCGGCCCGAAGGCCGCGCTGCCCGTCATGGAGGGCAAGGCGGCCCTCTTCAAGCGGTTCGCCGGCATCGACGCCTGGCCGATCTGCCTCGACACCCAGGACACCGACGCGATCGTCGAGATCGTCAAGGCGATCGCCCCCGGGTTCGCCGGCATCAACCTCGAGGACATCTCCGCGCCGCGCTGCTTCGAGATCGAGGCACGCCTGCGCGAGGCCCTCGACATCCCCGTCTTCCACGACGACCAGCACGGCACCGCGATCGTCGTCCTGGCCGCCCTCACCAACGCACTTCGCGTCGCGGGCAAGGCAATTGAGAGCATTCGCGTCGTCATGTCCGGAGCCGGCGCGGCCGGGACGGCCATCCTCAAACTGCTGCTCGCGGCAGGCGTGAAGAACGCCGTCGTCGCCGACATCCACGGCGTCGTGCACGCCGGCCGCGAGGACCTGCGTCAGGCCCCCGCCGACTCGCCGCTGCGCTGGATCGCCGACAACACCAACCCCGAGGGCCTGACCGGCACGCTGAAGGAGGCCGTGCGCGGCGCCGACGTGTTCATCGGCGTCTCGGCCCCGAACGTGCTCGACGGCGACGACGTGGCCGCCATGGCCGAGGACGCGATCGTGTTCGCGCTCGCGAACCCGGACCCCGAGGTCGACCCGGCAATCGCCCGCCAGACGGCGGCAGTTGTGGCCACGGGCCGCTCCGACTTCCCGAACCAGATCAACAACGTGCTGGTCTTCCCGGGTGTCTTCCGCGGTCTGCTGGACGCGCAGTCCCGCACGGTCAACACCGAGATGATGCTCGCGGCCGCGAAGGCGCTGGCGGATGTGGTGACCGAGGACGAGCTGAACCCGAACTACATCATCCCGAGCGTGTTCAACGACAAGGTCGCGGGCGCGGTCGCCGGTGCGGTGCGGGAAGCCGCGAAGGCCGTCAGCGCGGTGGCGCCCGTCGAGTAGGCCCCGGCGCCAAACGTGTGCGGGCCCTGTGAGGATCGCCACGGCAAGCCCTTGTGACGGCGCGTCGTGGAACCAAGGGCCTCCGGCCGCCGTTTATCGTGACGGCCAGGCTGAGGCCCTCTCTTCGTGTGACTCCCATGGGTGTTCTCACGACTCCTGCGGGTGCCGGATTGGCTTTCCCGCCGCAGGTAGGGGCAGGATGCGTCCCGGGCGCGAGGGTCTGACGACGGACCCGGGTCCGGGGACTGTCCGAGGACCCTGGCAGCATCGGCTTCGATCTGACGCCTCAACGGCAAGAAGAACACGGGAGTAACAACATGAACCGCAGTGAGCTGGTGGCCGCGCTGGCCGACCGCGCCGAGGTGACCCGCAAGGACGCCGACGCCGTTCTGGCCGCGTTCGCCGAGACCGTCGGCGAGGTCGTCGCCAAGGGCGACGAGAAGGTCACCATCCCTGGCTTCCTGACCTTCGAGCGCACCCACCGTGCCGCTCGCACCGCGCGCAACCCGCAGACCGGCGACCCGATCCAGATCCCGGCCGGCTACAGCGTGAAGGTCTCCGCGGGCTCCAAGCTCAAGGAAGCGGCCAAGGGTAAGTGACCTTGCCGTCTGTATGCCACGGGACGGCGTACGGCTCGTAGAACGCCGATGGGGCGGCACCCGGACTCCGGGTGCCGCCCCATCGTGGTTGTGCTGACAAACGGCCTCAGACGCCGGCCTGGCTGGCTTTAGCCCAGCGCCTTACCAGGCAACTCCACCTTCGCGCCCAGCTCGACCAACTTCTCCATGAAGTTCTCGTAGCCGCGGTTGATCAGGTCGATGCCGTGGACCCGGGACGTGCCCTGGGCGGCCAGGGCCGCGATGAGGTACGAGAAGCCGCCGCGCAGGTCGGGGATGACCAGGTCGGCCCCCTGGAGCTTGGTGGGGCCCGAGACGACCGCGGAGTGCAGGAAGTTGCGCTGGCCGAAGCGGCAGTCGGAGCCGCCGAGGCACTCGCGGTAGAGCTGGATGTGGGCGCCCATCTGGTTCAACGCGGACGTGAAGCCGAGCCGGGACTCGTAGACCGTCTCGTGGATGATGGAGAGCCCGGTCGCCTGCGTGAGGGCCACCACCAGCGGCTGCTGCCAGTCGGTCTGGAATCCGGGGTGCACGTCCGTCTCGAGGGCGATGGACTTCAACTGGCCACCGGGGTGCCAGAAACGGATGCCCTCGTCGTCGATCTCGAAGGCACCGCCCACCTTCCGGTAGGTGTTGAGGAAGGTCATCATCGAGCGCTGCTGGGCGCCACGGACGTAGATGTTGCCCTCGGTCGCCAGCGCCGCGGACGCCCACGAGGCGGCCTCCAGGCGGTCCGGGAGGGCACGGTGGGTGTAACCGCCGAGCTTGTCCACACCGGTGATGCGGATCGTGCGGTCGGTGTCCATCGCGATGATGGCGCCCATCTTCTGCAGGACGCAGATGAGGTCCTCGATCTCCGGCTCCACGGCCGCGTTCGAGAGCTCGGTGACGCCTTCGGCGAGGACGGCCGTCAGCAGCACCTGCTCGGTCGCGCCCACGGACGGGTACGGCAGCCGGATCTTGGTGCCGCGCAGCCGCTGCGGAGCCTCCAGGTACTGCCCGTCCGCCCGCTTCTCGATGCGCGCGCCGAACTGCCGCAGCACCTCGAAGTGGAAGTCGATGGGCCGGCCGCCGATGTCGCAGCCGCCGAGGCCGGGGATGAACGCGTGGCCGAGGCGGTGGAGAAGGGGGCCGCAGAACAGGATCGGGATACGGCTCGAACCCGCGTGGGCATCGATGTCAGCGACGTTCGCGCTCTCCACGTGCGACGGGTCCATCACCAACTCGCCCGGTTCCTCCCCCGGACGCACCGTGACCCCGTGCAGCTGCAGCAGACCGCGTACGACACGCACGTCACGGATGTCCGGCACGTTGCGCAGTCGACTCGGCTCGCCGCCCAGCAGAGCGGCGACCATGGCCTTCGGTACGAGGTTCTTCGCACCGCGGACACGGATCTCGCCCTCCAGCGGGGTTCCGCCGTGGACAAGCAGGACATCGTCGTTGACGGTCATGTATCTCGCGTTCCGATGAGTTGGGCAGGGGCCAGGAGGGAAAGGGTAATCGCCGCCGACCCCCCTTCTGTAAGCCCAAGGACGGCTCAGGAACGTCATAGCTCTGTCACAACACGAACCGTTCGCCGTCGGGCACGAACGGTCACCACCGCCCCCGTGCGCCCGGGGACGCTCCTTTCCGCCCTGAGCTGCATTCACTCGCGAACCGGGATTGCCTCCCCACACGAAGGGAAGATGCGGGATCATGTCTGGCATGACCGAGGTGTCCTCGCTCACAGGGCGGCTGCTCGTGGCCACGCCCGCCCTGGCGGACCCGAACTTCGACCGCGCGGTGGTGCTCCTTCTCGACCACGACGAGGAGGGCTCCCTCGGTGTCGTCCTCAACCGTCCGACGCCCGTGGACGTGGGCGACATCCTGGAGGGCTGGGCGGACCTCGCCGGCGAACCCGGCGTCGTCTTCCAAGGCGGCCCGGTGTCCCTCGACTCGGCGCTCGGAGTCGCCGTCATCCCCGGCGACGCGAACGGCGAGAGCGCCCCGCTGGGCTGGCGCCGGGTGCACGGCGCGATCGGGCTGGTCGACCTGGAGGCACCGCCGGAACTGCTCGCCTCGGCCGTCGGGTCGTTGAGAATCTTCGCCGGATACGCGGGCTGGGGACCCGGTCAGCTGGAGGACGAGCTGGTGGAAGGGGCCTGGTACGTCGTCGAGTCCGAGCCCGGGGACGTCTCGTCGCCGTCCCCGGAGAGACTCTGGCGCGAGGTGCTGCGCCGCCAGCGCAACGAGCTCGCGATGGTGGCCACGTACCCGGACGACCCTTCGCTCAACTGAAACATGTGAGCTTCAGTACTCTTGGCGGTATGAGCACTCTCGAGCCCGAGCGCGGGACTGGTACGGGGACCCTCGTAGAGCCGACGCCACAGGTGTCCCACGGCGACGGCGACCACGAGCGCTTCGCCCACTACGTCCAGAAGGACAAGATCATGGCGAGCGCCCTCGACGGCACCCCCGTCGTGGCGCTCTGCGGCAAGGTCTGGGTGCCTGGTCGCGACCCGAAGAAGTACCCCGTGTGCCCCATGTGCAAGGAGATCTACGAGTCCATGGGCGCCGGCGGCGACGACAAGGGCAAGGGCGACAAGTAACTTCCCCCCCCGGCCGGTCGGACGCAGGTAGGACCAAGGCCCCCGAGGCGCGTTTTGCGTGCCCTGGGGGCCTTTGTGCTGTCCGTGCGTTGCACAGGGTGCGCCCGCCGGTCACAGAGTGGTTGAGACCTCTTGTGGTCGTGTTCGTGCAGTCCCTAGCCTCCGATGTGTTGTGCAGAGCGAAACACTCATTGCGTATGTTGCAACGCATCTTCGGAGGAACACTCCATGAAGCTCTCTCCGCTCTCTTCCCGGCTCCCCGCCCTGCTCCTCGTGGCCCTCGCCGTGGCGGCCTGCGCCCCGCAGACCTCCACCAACTCCTCCTCCGACAAGGACGACAAGACCGGCACCCTGCGGGTCTGGCTCTTCCAGGAGGTCGGCAACAAGCCGAAGGAGAAGGTCGTCGACTCCGTCGTCACCGCCTTCGAGAAGGCCCACGACGGCACCGAGGTCGAGGTCGAGTACATCCCGATCGAGACCCGCGCCCAGCGCGTCAAGGCCGCCTTCAACGACCCGGCCTCCGCGCCCGACGTGATGGAGTACGGCAACACCGACACCGCCGGCTATGTGAAGGACGGCGGACTCCTCGACGTCACCAAGGAGTTCGGCGCCTGGAGCGAGACGAAGGACACCGACCCCACCGCCAGGCAGTCCGTCACCGTCGACGGCAAGGTCTACGGCGCGCCCTTCTACGTCGGTGTCCGCGCCCTGTACTACCGCACGGACGTCTTCGCGGAGCTCGGCCTCCAACCCCCGAAGACCATGACCGAGTTGGCGACGACCGCCCGCAAGATCCGCGCCGCGAAACCGGAGTTGTACGGGCTCGTGGTGGGCGGGGCGTACACATACGGTGCGATGCCGTTCGTGTGGGCCAACGGCGGTGAGATCGCCACGGGCAAACACGGCACGTACGCCTCGGCGATCGACAGCGCGGCGGCCCAGAAGGGCATCAAGGCGTACACGTCCCTCTTCACCGACGACAACTGTCCCGCCGCCAAGTGCGCGGGCATGGGCGGCAACGACACGATCACCGCGTTCGCGGCCGGCAAGGCGGGCATGGCGATCGGCGGCGACTTCAGCCACGCCGCGGTGGAGGCCGGGAGGGCGAAGGGCAAGTACGCGGTCGTGCCGCTGCCGGGGGTGAAGGCGGGGTCGATCGCGCCGGCGTTCGCCGGGGGCAACAACATCGGGGTGCTCAAGAGCACGTCGCATCGGACGCTGGCGGTGCAGCTGATGGAGCAGCTCGCCTCCAAGAAGACGCAGGCGTCCATGTTCGAGGCGATGGGCTTCCTGCCGACGTTCGCGGATGTGCGACAGCAGGTCGCGGCTGAGGAGCCGTATGTGAAGCCGTTCGCGGAGACCCTGGCCGCGGGGACCAAGTTCGTGCCCGCGTCGCCTGCCTGGTCCGAGATCGACTCCTCGCTCGTTCTGCCGACGATGTTCCAGGAGGTCATCAGCGGTAAGAAGGACGTGGCGGCGGCTTCGGGGGAGGCGGCCAAGAAGATGGATGACGCGTTCGGGTCCGCCGGATGACCTCAGTGACCAACCGCACCACGTGGACTCCGTGGCTCTACCTTGCGCCCGCCCTCGTCGTTCTCGGTGGGCTGCTCGTCCATCCCATCTATCAGCTCGGGCTGATCTCGTTCTTCCAGTACACCCAGGCCCAGGTCAGCGGCGGTGAACCGACCACCTTCCAGGGCCTCGGGAACTACACGGAGCTCTTCGGGGACCCGCAGTTCTGGCAGGTACTGCTCGCCACCGTGCTGTTCGCGGCGGCCTGCGTCGTCTCGACGCTCGCCGTCGGCTGTGCGCTCGCCGTGCTGCTCACGCGGGTGCGTGCCGTGCCGCGGCTGGCGCTGATGCTGGCCGCGCTGGGGGCGTGGGCGACGCCCGCGATCACCGGGTCGACGGTGTGGCTGTTCCTGTTCGACCCGGACTTCGGGCCGGTGAACCACATCCTGGGAATCGGTGACCACTCCTGGACGTACGGACGGTTCAGCGCCTTCTTCCTCGTCCTGCTCGAAGTCGTATGGTGTTCCTTCCCGTTCGTGATGGTGACCGTGTACGCCGGTATCCGTGCCGTGCCGGCCGAGGTGCTGGAGGCCGCCGCGCTGGACGGGGCCTCGCAGTGGCGGATCTGGCGGTCGGTGCTGGCGCCGATGCTGCGGCCGATCCTGGTGGTCGTCACCATCCAGTCGGTGATCTGGGACTTCAAGGTCTTCACGCAGATCTACGTCATGACGAACGGCGGCGGCATCGCGGGCCAGAACCTCGTGCTGAACGTGTACGCGTACCAAAAGGCGTTCGCGTCCTCGCAGTACAGCCTGGGTTCGGCGATCGGCGTGGTGATGCTGCTGATCCTGCTGGCGGTGACGCTGGTGTATCTGCTGGTGCTGCGCAGACAGGGGGAGGAGCTGTGAGGTCCATCGGTGCCGTGAGTTCCGCGAGTTCCGTGAGTTTCGTACGGCGGCCCTGGCGGCTGCTCGCGGAGGCGTCCGCGTTGCTGGTCGCCGCGGTGGTGGCGTTTCCGCTCTACTGGATGGTGCTCAGCGCCTTCAAACCGGCCGGGGAGATCGAGTCGAGCGAGCCGCGGCCGTGGACACTCGCGCCTTCCCTGGATTCCTTCCGGCGGGTCTTCGAGCAGAACGAATTCGGCCGTTACTTCCTCAACAGCCTTGTCGTCGCGTGCACCGTGGTGATCGTCTCGGCGTTGATCGCGTTTCTCGCGGCGACCGCGGTGACACGATTCCGCTTCCGCTTCCGGACCACCTTGCTGATCATGTTTCTGGTGGCCCAGATGGTGCCCGTGGAGGCCCTGACGATCCCCCTGTTCTTCCTCATGCGGGACTTCGGCCAACTGAACACGCTCGGCTCGCTGATCCTGCCGCACATCGCCTTCTCGCTGCCGTTCGCGATCTGGATGCTGCGCGGGTTTGTGAAGGCCGTTCCTCAGGCCCTGGAGGAGGCCGCGTACATCGACGGGGCGAGCCGGTCGCGATTCCTGTGGCAGATCCTTTTCCCGCTGGTCTTCCCGGGGCTCGTGGCCACCAGCGTCTTCTCCTTCATCTCCGCCTGGAACGACTTCCTGTTCGCCAAGTCCTTCATCATCAGCGACACCTCGCAGTCGACCCTGCCGATGGCCCTGCTCGTCTTCTACAAGCCGGACGAGCCGGACTGGGGCGGGGTGATGGCCGCGTCGACGGTGATGACGATTCCGGTGCTGATCTTCTTCGTACTCGTGCAGCGGCGCCTGGTGTCCGGGCTGGGCGGCGCGGTCAAGGACTGAAAGGTCTGATCATTCGTGGATCTCATTCCGGCACCTCACCAGATGGAGCGGGCCGAAGGATTCCTCGAACTCGGCGACAGCTTCGGGATCGAGGCCGGGCCGGGCACCGAGGACACCGCGCGATGGCTGCGCGCGACGCTCGGCGCGGCGACCGGGCTCGCGCTGCCGCCCAAGAAGGGGGACGAGTACGACGTCCTCCATCTGTCCGTCCGGCCAGGCCTCGACGCCGAGGCCTACCGCCTCGTCATCGCCCCGCACGGCGTCCACATTCAGGGCGGCTCGTCCGCCGGTGTCTTCTGGGGCGCCCAGACGCTGCGCCAGCTTCTCGGCCCCGACGCCTTCCGGCGCGCCCCCCTTCCCGGCCGCACGTGGCGGCTGCCCCTGACGGAGATCCGGGACTCCCCCCGATTCCGTTGGCGCGGCCTCATGCTCGACGTCGCCCGGCACTTCATGCCCAAGGACGGCGTCCTGCGCTACCTGGACCTGATGGCCGCCCACAAACTCAACGTCTTCCACTTCCATCTGACGGACGACCAGGGCTGGCGCATCGAGATCAGGAAGTACCCGCGGCTCACCGAGGTCGGCTCATGGCGGGCGCGCACGAAATTCGGCCATCGGGCCTCCCCGCTGTGGGAGGAGAAGCCGCACGGTGGCTTCTACACCCAGGACGACATCCGCGAGATCGTGGCGTACGCCGCCGAGCGGCATATCACCGTCGTCCCCGAAATCGACGTACCCGGCCACTCGCAGGCCGCCATCGCCGCGTACCCGGAACTCGGCAACACCGACGTCATCGACACCTCCGCGCTCTCCGTCTGGGACACCTGGGGGATCAATCCGAACGTACTCGCCCCCACTGACAACACCCTGCGCTTCTACGAGGGCGTCTTCGAGGAAGTCCTGGAGCTGTTCCCGTCGGAGTTCATTCACGTCGGCGGTGACGAATGCCTCAAGGACCAGTGGCGGCAGTCGGCCACCGCGCAGGAGCGCATCAGGGAACTCGGGCTGAAGGACGAGGACGAGCTCCAGGCGTGGTTCATCGGCCACTTCGACACCTGGCTGTCCGCGCGCGGACGCCGGCTGATCGGCTGGGACGAGATCCTGGAGGGCGGGCTGGCGAAAGGCGCGGCCGTGTCCTCCTGGCGCGGGTACGCGGGCGGCATCGCGGCGGCCCGCGCGGGCCACGACGTCGTCATGTGCCCTGAGCAGCAGGTGTATCTGGACCACCGTCAGGACGCGGGCGCCGAGGAGCCGGTGCCCATCGGCTACGTCCGCACCCTGGAGGACGTCTACCGGTTCGAGCCCGTTCCCGCGGAGTTGACGCCGGACGAGACCCGGTACGTGCTCGGCACGCAGGCCAACGTGTGGACCGAGGTGATGGAGGACCACGCGCGCGTGGACTACCAGACGTTCCCGCGCCTCGCCGCCTTCGCCGAGGTGGCCTGGAGCCGCCTGCCCGCCCCGGCGCAGCGGGACTTCACCGGCTTCGAGCGGCGGATGGCCGCCCATTACGGGCGACTTGACGCCCTGGGAGTCGCGTACCGGCCGCCGACGGGACCGCGGCCGTGGCAGCGGCGCCCCGGTGTGCTCGGCCGCCCGATCGACGGGCCGCCCCCGAACAGATAATGGAAAAACCGGCAAGATGTCACCGAAGAGTGTCATTCGGAACGCACCGGTGATGCCGCGCAAAAACGGACCATCTCCCCGATGAGGTGGGCGAATGCCTCCTAGCGGACCCCTGTCTTCGGGTCCTGCGAAGATGTGCCAGAGTTGCCACGTCCGCCCTGTCAGCACGTACCGTACGGCAGCACAGGTGGGACCAGGTGGGGCAGCGGGAAGGGGCAGCCGGTTTGACCACGAGTGCACCGCAGGCGGCGCAGGCCGTCACGCTGCCCACGACGCTGGACGAGGCCGTGGCGGCACTCAGCGCCATGCCCGCCGCCGTGCCGGTCGCGGGTGGCACCGACCTCATGGCCGCCGTCAACTCCGGACAGCTCAGGCCCGCCGCGCTGGTCGGCCTCGGCAAGATCAGCGAGATCCGTGGCTGGCAGTACCAGGACGGTCACGCCCTGCTCGGCGCGGGCCTCACGCACGCCCGCATGGGCCGCCCCGACTTCGCCGCCCTGATCCCGGCGCTCGCGGCCGCCGCACGCGCCGCGGGCCCGCCGCAGATCCGCAACGCGGGCACCCTCGGCGGCAACATCGCCTCGGCGTCCCCGACCGGTGACGCGCTGCCGGTCCTCGCCGCCCTCGAAGCGACCCTGATCATCGCGGGCCCGGGCGGAGCCCGCCGGGAGATCCCGGTGTCGCACCTGCTGGCCGGCATGGACATGCTGCGCGCCGGCGAACTCATCGGCTACGTGCGCGTGCCGCTGCTGCACGCCCCGCAGGTCTTCCTCAAGGCCACCGGACGCACCGGCCCGGGGCGCTCGATGGCGTCCGTCGCGGTCGTACTCGACCCCGCCCGGCGCGGAGTCAGGTGCGCCGTCGGCGCCATAGCGCCGATGCCGCTCAGGCCGCTGGAGGCCGAGCACTGGGTCGCCCAGCTGATCGACTGGGACAACAACCGCGCGATCGTCCCGGAGGCGCTGCACGCCTTCGGGGAGTACGTCGCGGCGGCCTGCATCCCCGACCCGGTCCCGGCCGAGGACGGCTCCGTGACTCAGCATCCGCCCGCCGTACTGCACCTGCGGCGCACCGTCGCCGCGCTGGCCCGACGAGCACTGGGGAGGGCACTGTCGTGACCGACGACCAGCACGGAGAGGGCACACCCCAGGGCGGGGGCCGCTGGGACCCGCTGCCCCAGGGCGACTACGACGACGGCGCCACCGCCTTCGTCAAGCTGCCCGAAGGCGGCATCGACGCCCTCCTGGCCTCATCCGACAGCCCGCTCGCCGCGCCCGGCCACGGGTATGTGCCGCCGCAGATAACGGTCACGCCCGGCTCTCCCGCGGGCACCGACCCCGCGGCCCCCGGCGGCTGGCCCGTCGCGGGCGTGCCCGCCGAGGGCGCCCAGTGGCCCGACCCGAACGCCACCCCGCAGGACAGCGGCCAGTTCACGTACAACCCCGGGGTCACCCAGCAGTGGAACTTCTCGGAGACCGCGGCGGGTCAGGCGGGCCAGGAGGCCGCCGGGGCGCCCGGTCACGATGTCACCGGGCAGTGGTCGATTCCCGTCGCCGACGGTGACCTTCCGGACGAATCGGGCGAGTTCACGACGTCGTCGCTGGTCGAGCAGTGGGGCGGCACGCCGCCGGCCACCCTGCCGGGCGGCGCGCCCGCCCCGTGGGCGACGCAGGCGACGGGGCAGCCGTGGGGCCAGCAGACAGCGGCGGTGACCGAGGAGACGGCCGGAGCCGGGCACACGGCCGGGCAGCCGACGGCCGCCGGGCACGTGCCGGGGCAGCGCGGAGCACACCCCGGCGACCAGCGCGCCGTACACGCCAGCGACCAGCCTGCCCCGGACCCGCACGAGCAGTCGGCAGGGGCCGCGACCGCGCCGGGCGGGCACGCACGCGTGGAGCCCGGTTCCGCAGCACACGCCTCCGGAGAGCCCGCGGACGCCCCCGGGGACACCGCTCCCTCGTCCGCACCGTCCGCAGAGGCCGCCACCGAAACCGCCGCAGAGGCCTCCCAGGACGTTGCCGCGTCCGGCGAGGCCGCCACGGACGCCCAAGGCGCCTCAGAGGCCGCAGAGGGCCCCGCAGAGGCCTCGGCCGACCACACCCCGGCCGAGGGCGGCGAATCCGCCCAGGAGGCCACCAGGGAGCCCGAGCGGCCCGCCTCCTCCGACGACGTACCGCCGCCCCCAGGTGAAGAACACCCCCTCGCCTCCTACGTCCTGCGGGTCAACGGCGTCGACCGGCCCGTCTCCGACGCCTGGATCGGCGAGTCACTGCTCTACGTGCTGCGCGAGCGGCTCGGCCTCGCGGGCGCCAAGGACGGCTGCTCGCAGGGCGAGTGCGGCGCCTGCAACGTGCAGGTCGACGGGCGGCTCGTCGCGTCCTGCCTGGTGCCCGCCGTGACGGCCGCCGGCAGCGAGGTCCGTACCGTCGAGGGGCTGGCCGAGGACGGACAGCCCTCCGACGTGCAGCGGGCGCTCGCGCGGTGCGGCGCCGTGCAGTGCGGCTTCTGCGTGCCGGGCATGGCGATGACCGTGCACGACCTGCTGGAGGGCAACCCGGCACCGACCGAGCTGGAGACCCGCCAGGCGCTGTGCGGCAACCTGTGCCGCTGCTCGGGCTACCGGGGCGTCGTGCAGGCCGTCAAGGAGGTCGTCGCCGAGCGCGAGGCGCACACGGCGGCCGACGACGGCGAACGGGACGGCGACGAGCCGCGTATCCCCCACCAGGCGGGCCCTGGGGCCGGCGGGATCCACCCGTCGGTGTTCGAGGCGCCCGGTGCCATGGGGCCACATGACCAGGCGTACGGACAGGACGGAGGCCAGGCGTGAGCAACGAAGCCGCCACCGCGACCACAGCCGCGGAGGCAGCATCCGCCCCCGAGCCGATCCCGCACGGCCTCGGCGCCTCCCTGCCGGCCGCCGACGCCCGCGCCAAGACCGAGGGCACGTTCCCGTACGCGGCCGACCTGTGGGCCGAGGGCCTGCTGTGGGCGGCCGTCCTGCGCTCGCCGCACCCGCACGCGCGCATCAAGTCCATCGACACCTCCCACGCGCGGGAGATGCCCGGCGTCCGGGCCGTCGTCACGCACGAGGACGTGCCGGGCAGCCCGCTCCTCGGTCGCGGCCGGGCCGACCGCCCGGTCTTCGCCTCCGAGGTCGTACGCCACCACGGCGAGCCCATCGCGGCCGTCGCCGCCGACCACCCGGACACCGCCCGCCTGGCCGCCGCGGCCGTCATCGTCGAGTACGAGGTACTCGACCCGGTGACCGACCCCGAGCAGGCCTTCGAGGCCGAGCCGCTGCACCCCGACGGCAACCTGATCCGTCACATCCCGCTGCGCCACGGCGACCCCGACGCGGCCGGCGACATCGTCGTGGAGGGCCTGTACCGCATCGGCCGCCAGGACCCGGCCCCGATCGGCGCCGAGGCGGGCCTCGCGGTACCGCGCCCCGACGGCGGCGTGGAGCTCTACCTCGCCTCCACCGACCCGCACACCGACCGCGACCGCGCCGCCGCCTGCTACGGCCTGGAACCCGAGCGCGTCAAGGTCGTCGTCACCGGTGTCCCGGGGGCGACCGCCGACCGCGAGGACCAGGGCTTCCAGCTCCCGCTCGGTCTGCTCGCGCTGAAGACCGGCTGCCCGGTGAAGCTGACGGCCACGCGCGAGGAGTCCTTCCTCGGCCACACCCACCGGCACCCCACCCTCCTGCGCTACCGCCACCACGCGGACGCCGAGGGCAAGCTGGTGAAGGTCGAGGCGCAGATCCTGCTGGACGCGGGCGCCTACGCCGACACGTCCGCCGACGCCCTGGCCGCCGCGGTCGCCTTCGCCTGCGGCCCGTACGTCGTCCCGAACGCCTTCATCGAGGGCTGGGCCGTACGCACCAACAACCCGCCCTCCGGCCACGTACGCGGCGAGGGCGCCATGCAGGTGTGCGCCGCCTACGAGGCGCAGATGGACAAGCTGGCCAAGAAGCTCGGCATCGACCCGGCGGAGCTGCGCCTGCGCAACGCCATGGCGACGGGCGACGTACTCCCGACGGGCCAGACGGTGACCTGCCCGGCGCCGGTCGCGGAACTGCTCCAGGCCGTACGGGACTACCCGCTTCCGCCCCTCCCCAAGGACACCCCCGAGGACGAGTGGCTGCTGCCCGGCGGCCCCGAGGGCGCGGGTGAACCGGGTGCGGTGCGCCGCGGCGTGGGCTACGGCCTGGGCATGGTGCACATGCTCGGCGCCGAGGGCGCCGACGAGGTCTCCACGGCCACGGTGAAGGTCCACGACGGCGTCGCGACGGTGCTGTGCGCCGCCGTCGAGACGGGCCAGGGCTTCACGACGCTGGCCCGGCAGATCGTCCAGGAGACGCTCGGCATCGACGAGGTGCACGTGGCGCCCGTGGACACCGACCAGCCCCCGGCCGGCGCGGGCTGCCGAGGCCGCCACACCTGGGTGTCGGGCGGCGCGGTGGAGCGGGCGGCCAAGATGGTCCGCACCCAGCTGCTGCAGCCCCTGGCGCACAAGTTCGGCATGTCCACGGAGCTGCTGCAGATCACCGACGGCAAGATCACCTCGTACGACGGCGTCCTGTCGACGACCGTCACCGAGGCGATGGACGGCAAGGAACTGTGGGCGACGGCCCAGTGCCGCCCGCATCCGACCGAACCGCTGAACGACGCCGGCCAGGGCGACGCCTTCGTGGGCATGGCCTTCTGCGCGATCCGCGCGGTCGTGGACGTCGACATCGAACTCGGCTCGGTACGGGTGGTCGAGCTGGCGCTCGCCCAGGACGTCGGCCGCGTCCTGAACCCGGCCCAGCTGGAGGCGCGCATCGAGGCGGGCGTGACGCAGGGCGTGGGCATAGCGCTCACCGAGAACCTGCGCAGCGCACGCGGCGTGATCCGCCACCCCGACCTGACGGGTTACTCCTTGCCGACGGCCCTGGACGCACCGGACATCCGGATCGTGAAGCTGGTCGAGGAGCGGGACGTGGTCGCGCCCTTCGGCGCGAAGGCGGTGAGCGCGGTGCCGGTGGTGACCTCGCCGGCGGCCATCGCGTCGGCCGTACGCGCCGCGACGGGCCGCCCGGTCAACCGCCTGCCGATCCGGCCGCAGGCGGCGGTGGTGACCGGGCAGTGACCGAGCCGGATCCGCCGCGCTGCGAACCCGCCCCCGGTGTGGGCCGGCTGGCGCTGTGGATCCTGCTGTTCCTGCTCGCCGCGATCGCCGTCGTCCTGGGTGGCGTGTACCTCACGTGATGCGCGGGGTCGTGCTCATCACCGGCGTGATGGCGGCCGGGAAGTCCACGGTCGCGCAGGCGCTGGCCGAGCGGCTCCCGCGGGCGGCTCATGTGCGCGGGGACGTCTTCCGGCGCATGATCGTCTCCGGACGCGAGGAGTACGACCCCGGCGTCGGCGGCGAAGGCGAGGCCCAACTGCGGCTGCGGTACCGGCTGTCGGCGGCGACGGCGGACGCTTATGCGGAGGCCGGGTTCACGGCGGTCGTGCAGGACGTGGTGCTGGGCGAGGAACTGCCGGCTTACGTACGGCTGGTGCGCACACGCCCGCTGTACGTGGTCGTCCTGGCGCCGAGCGCCGCGGCCGTGGCGGCGCGGGAGGCCGGGCGGGCGAAGTCGGGCTACGGGGCCTGGACGGTCGAGGCGCTGGACGGAGCTCTGCGGGCGCAGACGCCGCGGATCGGGCTGTGGGTGGACTCCTCGGAGCTGACCGTGCAGGAGACCGTGGAGGCGATTCTGGCGGGGCGGGAACGCGCGAGGGTCGGCTGACGTCTTCTCATGTGAAGCGGTTTCTCCGGTGAAGGTGGTTTCTCCGGTGGAGCGGTGTCGAAGGCGGCGCACCCGCAAATGAGTTGCCGGTGGTGGTACGGGACCGGAAGAGTTGCCGGCGGTGGTGCCGTTCGCGGCGTGGCCGGTGTTTTCGCCGGTCCGGTGCGTTGTCAGTGGTGGCGCGTAGTGTTCTGAGCAGTGGGACGGCCGCCGAGCCCGGCGGGCTGGTCGATCGGCTGTGTCCTGCCCGGGGCTGTGAGCGAGCACATGCGGGGGAGTCCATGAGCACGACCATTACGACCTACGCCGGTGATCACGCCGGTGACACGGCGATCATCCTGACCGAGACCGACCTGGATCCGTACGTCACCCACGCGTCGACGCGGCGATGGCTGACCGGCCCCGGACTGCCCTGCGACAACGGCGTGTTGAGTTTCGCGGAGCTGTGCCGCGAGGGCCTGCGGACGGTGGCGGACTCGACGGGCGACCCGGACGGCCGGCTGGCCGCGGAGCTGCGGGACCAGCTGGTGATAGGCGGACTGCTGGGCCCCGGCGGCGCCTCGGAGACGGAGTCGGTCCTGCTGGACGGCGCGACGGGCGAGATCTCGACGACGTACTTCCTGCACGACCGCCCCGACCTGATGGACCGCCGCCCGCTGGCCCCGTCCCTGCGGACGCTGGTCCGCTTCGCCGAGGCGACGGACGAACTGGCGGGCCTGCGCGGCCAGTTCGCCTCCTACGTCGGCCACTACGGCCCGAAGGCGGTCGCAGAGGCGTCGCGGCACCTGCTGGCGGTGTTCGAGGACGGCACGGACGGCGAACCGGCGCCGTTCTGGAAGATGGCGGCCCTGATCCGCCCGCTCGCGCTCGTGGCGGGCCGGGCCGGAGCGTCGGGTCTGGCCCTGGACCTGCCCCAGCGCCTCCTGGACCGGGAATTCGGCCAGGGCAAGGTGGTGCGCTTCGAGGAGGTCGACTTCCCGGCCACACTCACGCACGAGCCGACCCGCCGCTTCCTGCGCGAGGTGGGCCTGCCGGAGGACGGCTACCTGTTCTCGCTGGACACGGACGCGCCGCTGCAGACGCTGGCCGAGTACCACGCCGAGGAGGGGTGGGCCGCCGAACTGCCGGCCGGGGCCGACCACTTGATACGCCTCGGCCATCTGGTCGAGGACAACAGCCTGGTCATCGACGGCGCGACGGGCGCCGTCCTGAACTGGAGCGAGCCCGAGGCGCGGCTGTTCCCGCTGAACACCGACGTCTCGACCCTCGCCTTCACGCTCTGGCTGCTGCACCGCGAGCAGGCGATCGACGAGGAGTCGGGCCACGAGCTGACGACCGACACCTATGACCAACTGGCCATGACGATGCTCCAGGTCCTGTCCACGGTCGACCCGACCGGCGTCGCCGCGGCGAGCGGGGACGGCCGGCACTACTGGACGGAGGTGTTCCAGGACGTGGCGAGCGGGGTGTTGGAGTCGGTGGGCGGCGTCCGATGATCGGTGGCGTCCGGTGAAATGACCGGCGGGCAGGGGGACGACAGATCCACAATGCCCGTATGGACGACGACATCACCATCCGCCCGGCCGAGCCCGGCGACTTGGCGGCCGTCGCCGCCCTGCGCTGGCACTGGATCCTTGAGAACGACCGTGCTGCACCGGCAGCCGTCGACCGTGAGGACTTCGTCCGTCACTTCGTCGCCTGGGCCGAGCAGAACGAATCCTCGCACCGCTGCATGGTTGTGGTCAGCGGTGACGGACGGATCATCGGCATGGCCTGGCTGGCCGTCGTGCACCGCGTCCCGACACCGCACGCGCTGAACCGGGCCTCCGGCGACCTCCAGTGCGTGTACGTGGTCCCGGAGGCGCGCGACGCGGGGCTCGGCGGCCGGCTGATCACGGAGACCTTGGCCAGGGCGAGGGACCTCGGCCTGGAGCGGGTCACAGTCCACTCCTCGCCCCGGGCGATCCCCGCGTACGCCCGCCGGGGCTTCGAGAACTCGCCGCGCCTGCTCCAGGCCCACGTGGCGCGGGGGTGACGGCGAGTCCCTGAGGCCGGGCCGGCTGCTCCGGCCGCCGGCCTCAGGGGCCGATGTCGTCAGCCTCAGGGGTTGATGCCGTCAGGACTTGGCGGACGCCGCGCGGCGACGGCGTACGGCCATGACCAGGACGCCACCGAGAGCTGCCGCGGCGGCTGCGGCGCCGGCGATGAGGGGGGTGCCGTCGGAGCCGGTGCTGGCGAGGTTGCCGTCGACGGTTCCGGTGGTGGAGCCGCCGGTCGAGGTGCCGGCCGACGCGGACCCCGAGCCGCCGGTGCTGCCCATGCCGCCGGTGGACTGGCCGGCGGGGTCGTTGCCGTCGCCGCCCGTCGTGGAGCCGCCGTCCGTCGAGCCGCCGCCGGTGGAGGAGCCGCCGGAGGTGGCGGGGCCGTCCTCGTTGTCGGTGGGGATGTCGATGCGGAGCCAGTCCTTGTCGTTGGCGGTGTTCTTGTCGAAGGCGGGGTGGATGTCGTAGACGGAGGTCGCCTTCACCTCGCCCTTGATGGTGCCCTTCACATCGGCGCCGATCTTCAGCATGAAGGTGTACGCGAGAGACTCGCCGACCTCGATGGTGTGGTCGTCGGGGGAGCAGACGTACTTGGGCTTGCCGGGCGTTCCCCCGGGTGCGGACGGACCGTCGATCCCGAACGGCGCGCATTCCTTCGGGACCTCCACGGCGGAGGCGCCCGGCGGGATCTGCACCATGAGTGCGGGCTGGTCGTCGCTGTCGTTGTTCTGGATCCAGCCGGGACCGTCGTTGCGCAGCCGTACCGTGACCGACTGCTTGTTGCCGGCGAGCGCCTCGGTCCACTCCCCGACCGCGACGAGATCGGCCGAGCTGTCCGCGGTCAGAGCCAGACGCCGGTAGCTGTCGTCGAACCCCTCACCCGGGGTCTCACCGGTGGGCCCGGTGCCGTACTCGACGGCCTCCATCAGCGCCTTGGGCAGCGCCTTGAACCGCACGGGCGTCTCGATCGAGGCGCCGGGCTCGATGACGGTGTCGAGCTCGCAGAGCGCCTGCCTGACCTCGTTCTCGAGGGTCGAGTAGGTGCAGCCCGCGACGGGCTCGGGGAAGTCGAGCCCCCGGGTCAGCCGGACTCGGAAGCTGATGCCGTCCGCGGCCGCCGTGCCCTTGTTGGTGACGACGACGGACTCGTCGTACACGTCACCGGGCTTCGGAGACGTCCCCGGCAGACTCGAGATCACCAGGGAAGGCGCGCCCTCCTCGGCATACGCCGCGGGAGCGACGACCGCGGGAACGGCAGCAGCGATTGCGGCAGCGGCCACGAAGGCCGCCGAGGGGCGCAGGTGTGGGGGGCGGATGCGCTGGCGCACGGATGGGTCTCCTCGTCAGGACAGGAAGCACGACGACCGGAGGATTGCCGTCCAGTCATGTCCTGGACATCTGGAAGGCGTCTGGGGTTGTGCTGCTGTTTGTGAGGGGATCGGGGAGGAGGCCTTGCGGCCCGGGGGCATGGTGGAGTCCGAGACTCCGGGGGCGCACGAAAGTAGTGCGGAAGGTCGAGGAACGCGCTCCGCACAACGACTCACCGGCCACCGAAGGGAGCTCCAACCCCGCGGACAGCGACACCGATTGACAACAGCAGCTGCCGCTGCGAGGGATGGAGAGCGGAACATCGGGCCCCGAAACCCCGGCCGAGACCGCGGCCTTGAGCCTGTCGGCCGGGCCTGCACCAGATGATGAGGAGGCCAGACCGTGATCAACGAGCTGTTTCCCCTTGCGGCTGGAGCGCTTCTGGGTCTTTTCGTGGGCGTGCTTCGCCCCGGGCTGCGGATCTGGCTGGGCGCAGCTGTCGCCGCGGCCCTGGGTGTGCTCGCCACGGTGATCAGCGGGGAGTTCCGGATCGGGTGGGAGTTTCTGCTGATCGATATCCCGCTGGTAGCCGGGACAGCGGTAGCCACCGTAGTGCTGGTACGGCTGCTGAAAAGGCAGGCCGCACGCACCAGGACCTGAACCGACCACCGGGTGTTCATATCGGCGTGAGGTGGATCATGGCGTTCCCAGACGGCTCACTGCTCCGGCTGCCCGACGCTGACGACCTCTGGGCGGTGTTCGACGGTCGGCGATGCCGGGTGGGAAGTGTGCAGTCCAACGTCCTGGACGTCATGCAACGCCTGGCCTCGGAGGTCCGGGTGGTTGACCAGGCAACGCTGAATGCACTACCCGTCGCACCACTGCGCACGGCCAGCGACATTCCAGGCTCCCTGGCCTATCCGCCGCTCAACCATCAGTTTGGTGCCGAGCTCGGCAAGCACTTCGTCATCCGCACCGAGCCGACCACACGTGTGGTCAGCCAGGGCCACGAGATGCGTTCGGTGACGCTGCGTGGATGGCTGCACCCACTGCCGCCTGAATACACCACCAACTCGGAAGAGGGGTGGGACGACTGGCACTACTGGCTTGACCTCGACACTGTCTGGGCGGTCGCGCAGGGCTTCGACCTCAATGCTCTTATGCGGATCGGAAACTTCACCGACCACACGCGCACCGTTGTCGGCGGCAAGGCGGACTTCTTCACCTGGGCTGGCACCGCGTACATCCATCTGGAAATCAACGGTTGGAAATCCGGCAACACACGTGGCGTACCGCAGCCTGTCGGCTGGACCTTCGGCGACAGCCCGGATTTTCCGAATGTCAACGCCGGAACCATGTGGCCGTTCGACCCGCGTTTTCCGGCCGGCGGCGACAAGCCGCCGTACGTGGAGGTCTCCGGCTCACTGATCGCCGACCGGTCCCATGTCGACGGCTCCTCACCCGCCGTTCACGCTGTCGGCTGGTGGCGGCGTGGGATCTCCAACGATGCCGAGGAAAGCCCGGTCCGGGCCACCGAGATCCATCCCACCGACCTGATCACAGTGCTACCGCCGGTGTCGAAGGACGAAGAACTCTATGGCGTCGCACTGGTTGCCGCCTCGGCGCTGTTCGACGACCGCCGACAAGAGATCGACGTCATCATGCGCCCACCAGGACCAGCGCCTTCGCCCGCACACTACGCGATCGCCACCGAGCACGTAGGGCCGGAGAGTTACGTGGATACTCTCGTCTTCGGTAACGCACGGATGACCGGCGCGCTCATCGAGCCGGCCGGCGACGACGGCGTTCGGGTTCGTGCAGCGGTGCGGTCGGTCGTCTGGGGCCGACTCGGCAAGTTCAAGGCGCTCTACACCGTCCGGTGGGCAGTTGCGGCGATCACGGAGTTCGCCGCTTCTGGTTTCGTCGTGTTCCTTCCCCCCACCTTGATGTTCCGCTTCGCCGCACCGCAGCGCCAGGACGTCCAGATCAAGATCGAGGTTCAGCACGAGGGTGGCCCATGGCGTGTGCTCGTCACGGAGGATCCGTTCAACGGGTCGGACGCACTCACCGGCGAGTGGCACCGCCGCTCCGTCGCCGCAAACACATCCTCCCGCCTCTACGCCTTCTGGCTCGGCGCCACCACGGGTGGTTTTGACTACAAGGGCCTCGATGGCACCTATACCTACCGGCTGACGATGCTGCGCTCGGACGGCGGGGCTGCCGCGGTCACCCAGGCAGCAACCACAATTCGCTGGCCCCAGATCCGCGTCACCTGCACCAGCCGCCGCCCGGAACCGGGCGGAACGTGGCGCATCCTCACACTGGGCGGGCCTGGCTGGTCGCTGGCGTCAGCGGATGCCATCGCCCGGATCGAGGCGGGAGCCCACTTCTTCGTCGAACGCCCCGGGGGTGGTGAGGTGAGGGTGATCGTTGCCACCCGGACCAGCGGCGCCAAGTACCTGAAGACCGATGCTGACGGTGATCAGCCGGACATCCTCCTCGCGCTGCCGGACTGCACGGGGTTCTGAGCGCTCCGAGCCCCTGAACCACTCGGGGACACAGCCGGCCGACCACCCGCCAGTGGTCGGCCGTAATGCCGGTATGGAGGCCGTGGCGGGAATCGAACCCACGTAACTCGCTTTGCAGGCGAGCCCCTGAACCACTCGGGCACACGGCCGTCGTCCAAGTCCGGTCGGTCCGGCTTGATCGGTGAGTCGACCGTACGGGTGGGTCGGGGAGGGGCTCAAGGAGATCGGCGGTCCTGCAATGGGACTGCCACACCCCGTTCATGAAACCCCGGTCGTACGACCAAGGTCCCAGGGCGGGGCCGTCTCCCGACAGGGGCCAATGTCAGTTGTGGCCCTTACGCTGGCGACCATGACTGCCCTCGAGCCGCGCGGCGCCGACGTCGCGAAGACATCCGGTGTGCCCTCGGTCCCCGAGTCCGAGGGGACCGTGCTGAGCAGGTCGTACAGGGCCCTCAGTGTCGGGATCGTCTCCGTCGTGCTGCTCATTGCCTTCGAGGCGACCGCCGTCGGGACGGCGATGCCGGTGGCGGCGCGGGAGCTGGACGGGGTGTCGTTGTACGCCTTCGCGTTCTCGGGGTACTTCACGACCAGCCTGTTCGGGATGGTGCTCGCGGGGCAGTGGTCGGACCGGCGGGGGCCGTTGGGGGCGCTGACGACAGGGATCGCGGCCTTCGGTGCCGGGCTGCTGCTCGCGGGGACCGCCGGGGCCATGTGGCTGTTCATTCTCGGGCGGGCCGTGCAGGGGCTCGGTGGAGGGCTCGTCATCGTCGCGCTGTACGTCGTCGTCGGGCGGGCCTACCCCGAGCGGTTGCGGCCGGCGATCATGGCGGCGTTCGCGGCGAGCTGGGTCGTGCCGTCGATCGTGGGGCCGCTGGCCTCCGGGGCGGTGACCGAGCATCTGGGCTGGCGCTGGGTGTTCGTCGGGATTCCGGTGCTCGTCGTCTTTCCGCTCGCGCTCGCGCTGCCGCAGATACGGCGCCGGGCGGCGGGGCCGGTCGACGGCGCGGCGGGCAGCGCCTCCTTCGACCGGCGGCGTATCCGGCTCGCCCTCGGCATCTCGCTCGGTGCGGGGCTGTTGCAGTACGCCGCCCAGGACCTGCGGTGGCTCTCGCTCGTCCCCGGCGCCATCGGTGCCGCGCTCCTCGTGCCGGCCGTGCTCGGGCTGCTTCCGCGCGGCACCTACCGGGCGGCGCGCGGGCTGCCGTCCGTGGTGCTGTTGCGCGGGGTCGCCGCGGGGTCGTTCATCGCCGCGGAGTCCTTCGTGCCGCTGATGCTGGTCACCCAGCGGGGGCTGTCGCCGACGCTCGCCGGGTTCTCGCTCGCGGCGGGCGGGGGGACGTGGGCGCTGGGGTCGTGGGTGCAGTCGCGGCCGCGGGTGGAGCCGTATCGGGAGCGGTTGATGACGGTCGGGATGCTGCTGGTCGCTGCCGCGATCGCTGCGGCGCCGAGTGTGCTGATCGACTCCGTGCCCGCCTGGACCGTTGCCGTGGCGTGGGCGTTCGGGTGCTTCGGGATGGGGCTGGTGATCTCTTCCAGCAGCGTGCTCCTGCTCCACCTCTCCGCCCCCGAGGAGGCCGGCACCAACTCCGCCGCGCTCCAGATATCCGACGCCCTGTCCAACGTCGTCCTCCTTTCGGCGGGCGGGGCGGCGTTCGCCGCGCTGGGTGGGGGTGCGGTGAGTCATACGGCGGTGGGGGCGTCCGGTGCCGGGGCGCATCCGACGGCGTTCGCGGCGGTGTTCCTGCCGATGGCGGGGGTGGCGTTGGTGGGGGCTTGGGTGACTACGCGGTTGCGGGCCGAATCCCGGTGACACCGAGTGGTACGACGTAGTACCGTTAAGGCATGGCTGGACTGAACCTGCGGTTTACGGACGAAGAGCTCGACGCCCTGCGTGACCGTGCGGCGGCCGAGGGGCGCAGCATGCAGGCCTTCGCGCACGACGCGGTGATTGCGGCCATAAACGAACACTCGCGGCTGTTCAACGAGGCCGCCGAGCACGTGCTGAAGGCCAGCGCCGAGCTGAACCGGAGGCTCGCCTGATGCACTACCTCACTCTGCCCGAGCTGATGAACCTCGCACAGCGGCTCGGGGCGGACGAGGTGCGCGACTACGGGCTGCTGGACTCGGCCCTGGCACGTCCACAATCGAGTGTGTTCGGCCAGGACGCCTATCCGGACGTGTGGCAGAAGGCTGCCGCGTTGATGGAGTCCCTCGCCCGAAACCACGGCCTCGTGGACGGCAACAAGCGTATCGCCTGGTACGCGACCTGGGTCTTCCTGCACATGAACGGCCATCCCTTGGACGCGGAATTCGACGTGGACGAGGCCGAGCGGTTCGTTCTCGACGTTTGTCAGGGCGCCTTGGACGTACCCAAGATCGCGGCCCAGTTGCCGCGCTTCGCGCGCTGACTGTGACCTCGGTCCCACCCATGGGCGCTCCGGCCTTGTCCGCCCATTGACACCCACGGGCCGCCGGTAGGGTGGCCCGGTTGTCATACGTAGCCGAGCCGCCCGACCCCTCTCCGGAGACCGTGACTACCACCGCCGCCAGCTCCAGTTCCCACTCCCACCACCTCTCGCCCGCCTTCCCCGGCCGCGCCCCCTGGGGCACCGCCAGCAAGCTGCGTGCCTGGCAGCAGGGGGCGATGGAGAAGTACATCCAGGAGCAGCCGCGTGATTTCCTCGCGGTCGCCACGCCCGGCGCCGGGAAGACGACCTTCGCCCTGACCCTCGCGTCCTGGCTGCTGCACCACCATGTCGTGCAGCAGGTCACCGTGGTCGCGCCGACCGAGCATCTGAAGAAGCAGTGGGCGGAGGCGGCCGGGCGGATAGGGATCAAGCTCGATCCCGAGTACAGCGCGGGCCCGCTCGGCAAGGAGTACCACGGCGTCGCCGTGACGTACGCGGGTGTCGGCGTGCGGCCCATGCTGCACCGCAACCGGGTCGAGCAGCGCAAGACGCTCGTCATCCTCGACGAGATCCACCACGCCGGTGACTCCAAGTCCTGGGGCGAGGCCTGCCTCGAGGCCTTCGAGCCCGCCACGCGTCGGCTCGCCCTCACCGGCACGCCCTTCCGGTCCGACACCAACCCCATCCCCTTCGTGACGTACGAGGAGGACAACGCGGGCATCCGGCGGTCCGCCGCCGACTACACGTACGGCTACGGGTCCGCGCTCACGGACGGCGTCGTGCGGCCCGTCATCTTCCTCTCCTACAGCGGCAACATGCGCTGGCGGACCAAGGCGGGGGACGAGATCGCCGCCCGGCTCGGTGAGCCCATGACCAAGGACGCCGTCAGCCAGGCCTGGCGTACCGCCCTCGACCCGCGCGGCGACTGGATGCCCAGCGTGCTGCGCGCCGCCGACCAGCGGCTCACCGAGGTCAGGAAGGCCATCCCGGACGCCGGCGCCCTCGTCATCGCCTCCGACCAGGACTCCGCCCGCGCCTACGCCAAGCTCATCCGCGAGATCACCGGCAACAAGGCGACCCTCGTCCTCTCCGACGACGCCGGCGCGTCCGACCGCATCGACGAGTTCAGCAACAACAACGACCGCTGGATGGTCGCGGTGCGGATGGTGTCGGAGGGCGTGGACGTCCCGCGGCTCGCCGTCGGGGTGTACGCCACCACCATCTCGACCCCCCTGTTCTTCGCCCAGGCCGTCGGCCGTTTCGTACGGTCCCGGCGGCGCGGCGAGACCGCGTCCGTCTTCCTGCCGACCATCCCGGACCTGCTCACCTTCGCCAACGAGATGGAGGTCGAGCGCGACCACGCCCTCGACAAGCCGAAGAAGGAGGGCGAGGAGGACCCGTACGCCGAATCCGAGAAGGAGATGGAGGAGGCGAACAAGGAGCAGGACGAGGACACCGGCGAACAGGACATGCTGCCGTTCGAGGCGCTGGAGTCCGACGCCGTCTTCGACCGGGTGCTCTACGACGGTGCCGAGTTCGGCATGCAGGCCCACCCGGGGAGCGAGGAGGAGCAGGACTACCTCGGGATCCCCGGGCTGCTGGAGCCCGAGCAGGTCCAGCTGCTGCTCCAGAAGCGACAGGCCCGGCAGATCGCGCACAGCCGCAAGAAGCCGGATTCCGAGGCCGACCTCCTCGAACTGCCCGCCGAGCGGCGGCCCGTCGTCACGCACAAGGAGATGATGGAGCTCCGCAAGCAGCTCAACACCATGGTCAGCGCGTACGTCCATCAGAGCGGCAAGCCGCACGGGGTGATCCACACCGAGCTGCGGCGGGTGTGCGGTGGACCGCCGAGCGCCGAGGCGACGGCGGGGCAGTTGCGGCAGCGGATCGCCAAGGTGCAGGAGTGGGCCACCCGCATGCGGTAACGCTGGGCGCTGTGCCTGGGCCGGTTTTTTTGGGGGGTGCTCGTCGTGCTTTGCCGCGGGCCGGTGGGGGCTTGTCGCGCAGTTCCCCGCGCCCCTGAGGGGCGCTTCACGCCCTGTGCGTTTCAGGGCAAACGGGCGCGGTCCGTACCGCCCACTGCCCGGATTCTGGACGGAGCCTTCCGCTCAGCGAACCGGCTTCGCTAATGTCCCGCTACGCACACGCCCCGTGGCAGCGCCGCCGCGGAGCGCAGCCGTGAAGCGACGCGGTCCGGAAAGGATTCCGGGCCGCCGGCCGATCGGCGGCCTCTGAAGCGCGTCACCGACGGGACTCGGTGCACGCATCCGCCGCGAAGGGGTCGCCGACCTCACCACTTAAGGAGTGGGCGTCGTGACCGCGGAGACCTCTCAGACGCTCGACCGAGGACTGCGTGTCCTCAAGCTGCTGGCCGATACGGACCACGGGCTGACCGTCACCGAGCTATCCCACAAACTGGGCGTGAACCGGACCGTCGTGTACCGGCTGCTCGCCACGCTCGAACAGCACGCACTCGTACGCCGTGACCTGGGCGGCCGTGCCCGGGTCGGGCTCGGCGTGCTGCGGCTGGGCCGGCAGGTGCATCCGCTGGTACGCGAGGCCGCGCTGCCGGCGCTGCGTTCGCTGGCCGAGGACATCGGGGCGACGGCTCATCTGACGCTGGTCGACGGCACGGAGGCGCTCGCCGTCGCCGTGGTCGAGCCGACCTGGACGGACTATCACGTGGCCTATCGGGCCGGGTTCCGGCATCCCCTGGACCGCGGGGCTGCGGGGCGGGCGATACTCGCGGCGCGGCAGCAGCCGAGCGGGGAGCCCGGATACACCCTGACGCACGGCGAGTTGGAGGCAGGAGCGAGCGGGGCGGCCGCGCCGCTGCTGGGCGTGACCGGGGTCGAGGGCAGCGTGGGTGTGGTGATGCTGGCCGACGCGGTGCCGGAGCGGGTCGGGCCGCGGGTCGTGGACGCGGCGCGAGAGGTGGCGGAGGCGCTGCGCTGAGGGGGCGTCCGGTCGGAGGCCGCGTGCCCGCCCGCGCTCTAGGCAGGGGCGGGCGCCGCCTCCGACACTCGACTCATGACCTCACTCAGCATCCGCACCGTCGACGACGTCGCCGGGTTCGCGGCCGTCGCCGACTTCTTCAGCGACGTATGGCAGACGCCTCGCAGTGCCCCGCCATTACTGCCCGAGACGCTGCACAGCCTCGCCCACGCGGGTGGTGCGGTGCACGCCGCGTACGACGGGGCGCGGCTGGTCGGGGCGTCCGTCGCGGTGTTCGGGCCGCCCGCGGCCAGAGAGACGTACTCCCTCATCACCGCCGCCGACCGAGGGCTCGGCATCCACGTCAAGCAGGCACAGCGGGAGTGGGCCCTGGAGAACGGGGCCAGGACCATGCGCTGGACCTTCGACCCGCTGGTCGGCCGTAACGCCCGCTTCAACCTGGTCAAGCTGGGCGCCGAGGGGACCGACTACGTCGTCGACTTCTACGGTCCGATGGCCGACGGCGTGAACGACGGCGACGAGAGCGACCGGCTGACGGTGACCTGGGACCTCACGGCGCCTTCACCGTCGTACGGTCAACCTGGCGAGGTGGTCGCCGACCGCCGCACCGCCCCCGCCAGCCACACCGCTCCCGACGGGGAGCCCCTCGCCCGCCGGGATCCCGACGAGCGGTACATATGGTGTCGCGTGCCTGACGACGTGGTCGCGCTGCGGGCCGCGGACCCGGCGCTCGCTTTGCGCTGGCGGCGGGCCGTGCGTGAGGTGTTCACCAAGGCCTTCGCCGACGGGTTCACGGCGACGTCGATGTCCCGGGACGGCTGGTACACGCTCACCCGCCGGGAGGCCGCCGCGTGAAACTGGAGCGCGTCGAGATCGTCCACGTGGCGATTCCGCTGGTCAGCCCCTTCCGTACGTCCTTCGGCACGATGACGACGAAGGACACCTTCCTGCTGCACGTCGTCACGGACACGGCCGAGGGCTGGTCGGAGTTCGCGGGCGGCCCCGAGCCGCTGTACTGCTCGGAGTTCGTGGCCGGCGCGGAGATCGTGCTGCGCGACTTCCTGCTGCCGCGCGCCGCCGCGCTCCCTGTGCTCGGTACGGCCCACCTCGCCCCGGTGATGGCGAGGATCAAGGGGCACGAGCTGGCGAAGGCCGCGCTGGAGACGGCGGTCCTCGACGCGGAGCTGCGGTCGTACGGGATGCCGCTGGCGACGTATCTCGGGGCGGTGCGGGAGCGGGTGCCGGCCGGGGTGTCGGTCGGGATCAAGCGGACGCTCGCCGAGTTGCTGGACGCCGTCGAGGGGTATCTCGCCGAGGGCTACGTCCGGATCAAGCTGAAGATCGAGCCCGGCTGGGACCTGGAACCCGTACGGGCCGTGCGTGAACGCTTCGGGGCGGAGCTGCCGCTGCAGGTCGACGCCAACACGGCGTACACGCTCGCGGACGCCGAGCATCTGCGGCGGCTGGACGAGTTCGGACTGCTGCTGATCGAGGAGCCGCTCGCGGAGAACGACCTGTACGCCCACGCCCGCCTCCAGCAGCGCCTCGCGACGCCCGTCTGCCTGGACGAGTCCCTGCACAACGCCCGCGACACCGCGTCCGCGATCGCGATGGACGCCTGCCGGGTCGTGAACGTGAAGCCCGCGCGGGTCGGCGGGTACCTGGAGGCTCGGCGGGTGCATGACGTGGCGTACGCGCACGGGGTGCCGGTGTGGTGCGGCGGCATGCTGGAGACCGGCATCGGCCGCGCACCGAACCTGGCGCTGGCCGCCCTGCCCGGCTGCACGCTCCCCGGGGACACCTCGGCGTCCAGCCGCTACTTCGCCGAGGACATCGCGGAGCCGTTCGTGCTGGTGGACGGCCATCTGCCGGTGCCGAGGTCGCCGGGGACCGGGGTGGAGCCGCTGCCGGAGGCGCTGCGGCGCTTCACCGAGGAACGGCGAGACTTGTACGCGGCCGCCTGACGAGACCTGTATGTGACCTTGGTGGGGCACCCTGGGCAGCTCCGACCTGCACCTGGCCGGAACTCACCGTCACGTTAGATTGATCCCGTGTTCTCTCGTCTCACGCGCCCCCGGGCCGTCGCCGTCTGCGCCCTGCCGGTCGTGGCCCTGCTCGCCACGGCGGCCTTCGCGCCGCTGCCCTTCTCGCTGACGCAGCCCGGCCAGACCACGGACGTACTGGGCGAGGACAAGGGCGAGCCAGTGATCACGATCTCCGGTGCGCCGACCCGTGACACGAGCGGGGAGCTGCGTATGACGACGATCGTGGCCTCGGGCCCCGACGCGGATGTGCGGCTCGGCGACCTGGTCGACGCCTGGTTCCGCACGGACCGGGCGGTCATGCCCCGCGACTCGGTCTATCCGAGCGGCAAGAGCACCCGGGAGATCGAGCAGTACAACACCGAGCAGATGAAGGAGTCCCAGGACGCCGCGACCGAGGCCGCGCTGAACCACCTGGACCTGGCCGACAAGAACATCAAGGTCACCCTGAGGCTCGCCGACGTGGGCGGCCCCAGCGCCGGCCTCCTGTTCTCCCTGGGCATCATCGACAAGCTCGACGGCAACGGCGAAGGCGGCGACCTCACCGGCGGCCGCACCATCGCCGGCACGGGCACGATCGACCCCGCCGGCAAGGTCGGCGCGGTCGGCGGCGTGTCCCTCAAGACCCAGGCGGCCAAGCGGGACGGGGCGACGGTCTTCCTGGTCCCGAAGGACGAGTGCTCCGACGCGAAGGCAGAACTGCCGAAGGGCCTCCGGCTGATCCCCGTGACCACACTGACGGGCGCGGTGAACGCGCTGGAGGCGCTGGAGTCGGGGAAGGGTTCCGTCCCCAGCTGCTAGACGAGTAGTTCCGATTGCGGGGTTCACGGACGCCGGGAGGGTGTCCAACATCGGGTTGTGACGACCGAGTTAGACACCCTCTTGACCGCAC
>NZ_JBVKAU010000022.1:0-131502 GCF_055657525.1 Streptomyces sp. NPDC107522
GACCGAACCCTGCGCCTCCATCACCGCGAGCGGCGCGAAGTTCTCGGAGGCGATCATCTCCAGGGTGGACTGCTGACGCTCCAGCTCGGCGTCGACCGCGGCGGCCACCTCCGGGTCGAGCTCGTGCAGGGGCTGGTTGAACAGGGTCATCGGCGGTCTCCTCGGGTGTGGGCACAGTGGGCGGCGTAGGCATCGGCGTTCAGCGCGCCGGCGATGTTCTCGACCCGCAGCCGGAACAGCCAGCCGCCGGTGTAGGGGGCGGCGTTGACGACGCCGGGGTCGTGGGCCAGCGCGGGGTTGACTTCCAGGACGCGGCCCGAGGCAGGGGCGTACAGGCCGCTGACGGCGGTCCGTGACTCGATCCGCCCGCAGCTCTCCCCTGCCTCGACCCAGGTCCCGACGTCGGGCAGTCGGAGGTGGACGACATCACCGAGGGCTTTCGCCGCGAACGCGGTGATGCCGACGGTGGCGTTGCCCTCGTCCACGACCAGCCATTCGTGGTCCCAGGTGTAGCGCAGGTGCCGCGGAACGCTCTGGGCGGTCTCCGCTGCGGATTCCGGGGAGAGTCGGGGCGCGGAGCTCATGACACGACGGCCGCGGCGGCGGGGACGAGGGTGCGGCGGAGCCGGTTGAAGAACTTCGGCTGGTTGAGGGAGAGCACGGCGACGGGGGTGCCCTCGCGCCGGTAGACGGCCGTGAAGGTGCGGCTGTCGATGTCGCCCTCGACGACCTCGGGTGCGGCGCCGGGACCGACGTACCCGGCGACCTGGATGCGGACCTGGTACTGGTCGGACCAGAAGTACGGCGGGGTGAGCGGGGCTTCGGCCGACACACCGGTCAGCAGGGTGCGGGCGGCGGTCTTCGCCTGCTCGGTGGCGTTGCTCCAGTGCTCGATGCGGGCGTGCCGTCCGGTGAACGGGTGGGGGCAGCGGGCGACGTCACCGACGGCGACCACGCCCGGGACGCCGGTCGAGCAGCCGGAGTCGCACACCACGCCGTCGTCCACCTGCACACCCGAGCCGGCGAGCCAGTCGGTGTTGGGCCGCACGCCCACGCCGGCCACGACGATGTCGGCGGGCAGCACCCTCCCGTCCGCGAGCCGTACGCCCGTGACCCGGCCCTCGCCGATCAGTTCCGCCACACCGGTGCCGCACAGCAACTGAACACCGTGATCGCTGTGGAGCGAGGAGACCACCAGTCCCATCTCGCGTCCGAGTTGACGCTCCAGCGGGACAGGGAGCGCCTCGACGACGGTGACGTGGAGTCCGAGCCGGTGCGCGGTGGAGGCCACCTCCGCGCCGATGAAACCGGCGCCGATGACGACGACGCGGGGCAGGCCGTCGAGCAGTTCGGCGCGCAGGGCCTGGGCGTCCTCCAGGGTTCGCAGAGTGTGGACGCCCGCCAGTCCGTCGGTGCCGGGGAGGGTACGGGGGGTGGCGCCGGTCGCGATGACAACGCCGTCGGTGCGCACATGGCGTCCCCGGGCCAGGGTGATCGTGCGGGCGACGGGGTCGAGCCGCACGGCGCGCTCGCCGAGCAGCCACTGCGCGTCCAGGACCTCGTACTCGTCCGCGTCGCCGAGCGCGAGGGCGTCGGCGTCGATGTCGCCCTTGAGGAAGTCCTTGGACAGCGGCGGACGGTCGTAGGGAGTGTGGCGCTCCTCCCCCACGACGACGATCTCGCCGTCGTAGCCCTCTGCGCGCAGCGCGCGGACCGTGCTCAGGCCTGCCAGCGACGCTCCGACGACGGTGATGCTCCTCATGCCGGCTCCAGACGGGATGTCTCATATGACACAACGACAATCGCTATGCGCAACATGGTTTCGATGGAATTCGGGGGTGTCAAGGGAGGAACCACATATCGGTTCCCGATCACGCACAGGGTTGCACTCACCGCAACACCTGTCCCCTGGCCCGCCCACCTGCCGGAGGGGCCGCAACAGCAGGTGGGCGGGCGGTACCGGGGGGCGGGGTCAGTGCGTGGGCCGGACCTCGAGCTTGTTCTGCAGCCAGGTGTGGAACTCGCCGATGTGGTGCTCGCTGGGCACCAGCACGCCGCCCTTGGCATACGCCTTCGAGCTCATCGCCGGCTGGGTGCGTTCGCAGGCGTCGAAGTCCTGCTGGTTGACCCGGTGGAACAGTTCCACCGAACGCTCCACGTCCTTGCCGCTCTCCACGACGTGCGGCAGGTACAGCCAGTCGCACTCGACGACCGTGCGGTCGGGTGCCATCGGGTACATCCGGTGGAAGATCACGTGGTCGGGCACGAGATTGATGAACACCTGGGGCCTGACGGTGATCGCGTAGTAGCGGCGGTCCTGATCCTCGGCGACCCCGGGAATGCGGTCCAGACCCTCCGAGCCGTCGACGGTGAAGCCCTGGACGTCCTCACCGAACTCCGCGCCGTGGCCGACGTAGTACTGGGCGGCGTAGCCGTCCGCGAACTCCGGGAGTACCTCCGTGAGTTCGGGGTGGATGGTGGCGCAGTGGTAGCACTCCATGAAGTTCTCGATGATGAGCTTCCAGTTCGCCTTCACGTCGTAGGTGATACGGCGGCCCACCTGGAGGTTGTCGATGCCGTAGCGCTCGATCGACTCGAGGTCGCCGAGGCGTTCGACGACCGCGCCCTGCACGTCCGCCTCGAAGGACGGCGGGTTGTCGGCGAGGCACACCCACACATACCCGAGCCACTCCCGCACATGGACGTTGATCAGGCCGTACTCGGTCCGGTCGATGTCCGGCATCGACGTCAGGTTCGGGGCCGCGACCAGCTTGCCGTCCAGGCCGTAGGTCCAGGCGTGGTACGGACACTGGAAGGCGCGCTTGACCTCGCCGGACTCCTCGGTGCAGAGCTTGGCGCCGCGGTGCCGGCAGATGTTGAGGAACCCCTTGATCGAGCCGTCCCGCGAGCGGGAGATCAGCACGCTCTCGCGGCCCACCTGGTAGGTGCGGAAGGCGCCGGGCTTGTCCAACTCGGCGGCGCGGGCCACGCAGAACCACATGGCCTCGAAGACCCGCTCCTGTTCCTGGGCGAAGACCTCGGGGTCCGTGTAGTACTCGCCGGACAGCGTGGGGATCAGGCTGGGCGGCAGGTTCGTGATGGTCATCGTGTCACCTTTGGAGATTCGGACGTTCGGAAAGTCAGACGCGTACGCGGCGCGGGTCGAACAGGGCGATGGGGTGGTCGGTGGTGCCTTCGGTGGCGAGGTCGGCGAGGATCTCGCCGATGACGGGCACGAACTTGAACCCGTGGCCGGAGAAGCCGCAGGCCACCGTCACCTGCGGGTGCTCGGGGTGGTGGGCGAGGACGAAGTGCTCGTCCGGGGTGTTGGCGTACATGCAGGCGGCGGCCTTGAGGCAGCGGCCGGGCAGGGTGGGGATGCGCGGGCGCAGGTACTCGGCCATGGCCGCGATCTCGTCCGGGTGGATACGGCGGTCGAGGTGGTCGGGGTCGCAGGGCCCTGTCGCCACATTCCCGTCGTCCGCCTGAAGGGCGGGCCGCGCGGCGTCAGGTGCGTGCTCTCGGCGTGCCGGGCGGAGGCCCTCGTACTGGTTGTACGTGGGCCTTCGCCCGGTGCGGCGAGAGTGCGTGCATGGCGTCGCGCGGCAGGCGGGAATGTGGCGACAGGGCCCAGGGACGCCCTTGCGGAAGAAGGCGACCTTGGCGCCGCCGTCGGGTCCGTCCAGCGCGGGGAAGCCGTAGATCTGGGTGCCGTCCGGGTCCTCCCAGATGTAGACGGGGTGGCGTTCGGCGCTGAACGGGCGGGTTCCGCCCTCGGGCTGGAACCAGTACATGACCTGTCGTTCCACCGTCACGCGCACGCCGAGGTCGGACAGGAGCTTCGGAGCCCAGGCGCCGGGAGCGATGACGAGCCGGTCGGCGGTGTAGGCGCCGCGGTCGGTGACCACCCAGGCCCTGCCGCCCGGGCCGTCGGCCTCCCAGCCGAGGACCATCTCCGCGAAGTGCAGGTCTGCGCCGTGGGCCCGGGCCAGGTCCAGGTGGGCGGTGACGGTCGCCTCGGGCCGGGCGATACCGGCCTTGCGCTCGTGGAAGGCGACGTCCTCGGCCGCCGGGTTGAAGGTGGGGAAACGGCGCCGGATGTCGGCGGCGCCCAGGACCTCGTGGTCCAGGCCCCACTCGTGGGCGCTGCGCAGGGTGCCGGCGAAGGCGTCGCTCTCCTCGCGGCCGATCATGAGACCGCCGGTCTCGGTGAAGACCTCGCGGCCGGAGTCGACGGCGAGCTTCTCCCAGAGTTCATGGGCACGGAGGAGCAGGGGCACGTAGGCCGGGTCCTCGAAGTACGCCTGCCGGTAGATGCGGGAACCGCCGTGGCTGGAGCCGAGGTTGTGGGCCGGGCCGAAGCGCTCCAGGCCGAGCACCCGTTGGCCGCGGGCGGCGAGGTGGCAGGCGGCTGCGCTGCCCATCCCGCCCAGGCCGACGACGATCACGTCGTACGAAGAGGCCATGTGTCCATCTCCTGGGAATCTTGCCGATGAGGGTGTGGTTCTGCTGGGGCTCGGGCGCGTTCAGCGCCGGATGCGCGACATCTCGGGGTCGAAGAGGGGCTCTGCGGCGGTGACGGCCGGGACCTTGGCGCCGAAGTACTCGATCTCCACCGGGGTTCCGGGGGCGGCGTGTTCGGCGGGCAGCCAGGCGTACGCGATGGGCGCGCCGATCGTGTAGCCGTAGGCGGCGCTGGTCACGTAGCCGGCGGGGCGGCCGTGCACGTACACCGGTTCGTGGCCCATCACCACGGACCGCTCGTCCTGGACGACCAGCGGCGTGAGCCGGCGGGTGACCGTCCCGTCGCTCATGCCCTCCAAAGCGGCCTTGCCGGTGAAGTGCTCCTTGGTGCGGCGGACGGCGAAGCCGAGACCGGCCTCGTAGGGGTTGTGCTCGGTGGTCATGTCATGACCCCAGGAGCGGTAACCCTTCTCCAGGCGCAGGCTGTTGAAGGCGCTGCGGCCGGCGGCGATGATGCCCAGCTCCTGCCCGGCCTCCCACAGGGTGTCCCACAGCCTGGCGCCGAGGTCGGCGGTGGTGTAGATCTCCCAGCCCAGCTCGCCGACGTAGCTCAGCCGCATCGCGGTGACCGGGACGTCGCCGAGGTATGCCTGCTTGGCCTTGAAGTAGCCGAATCCCTTGTGCGAGAAGTCGGTGTCGGTGAGCGGCTGGACGAGGTCGCGGGCGCGCGGGCCCCAGACGCCGAGGCAGCAGGTGCCGGCGGTGATGTCCCGTACCTGCACGGAACCGTCGCCGGGCAGGCGTCGGCGCAGCCAGTCCAGGTCGAGGTTGCCGTTGGCGCCGATCTGGAAGCGCTCGGTCTCCAGGCGGGCGATGGTCAGGTCGCTGCGGACACCGCCGGCGGCGTCGAGCAGCAGGGTGTAGGTGACCGACCCGACCGGCCTGTCCAGCTGATTGGTGGTCAGGTTCTGGAGGAAGGCGAGCGCTTCGGGGCCGGTGACCTCCAGCCGCTTCAGCGGGGTCATGTCGTACAGGGCGACGCGCTCACGGGTGACGAGGGCCTCGGCACCGGCGATCGGCGACCAGTAGCGGGACGCCCAGGCGTTACGGCTGGGGACGCGGGCCACCTCGGGCAGGTCGGCGTTGGCCTCGTACCAGTGCGGGCGCTCCCAGCCGCCGCCCTCCAGGAAGACCGCTCCGAGGGCTTCCTGACGGGCGTGGAAGGGGCTGGTCCGCAGCGGGCGCGGGCGCTCGGCGGGCTGCAGCGGGTGCAGGATGTCGTACACCTCGGCGAAGTTCCGGCAGCTGCGCTCCATGACGTACGACGGCGCCAGCTGGACTTCCTCGAAGCGGTTGACGTCGCACGCGTGGACGTCGGTGCCGGGGCGGCCGTCGACCAGCCACTCGGCCATGGCCTTGGCGACGCCGGCCGAGTGGGTGACCCAGACGGCCTCCGCGACCCAGAAGCCCTGGACCTTCGGTGACTCGCCCATCAGCGGCATGCCGTCGGAGGTGAAGGAGAAGATGCCGTTGAAGCCCTCCTCGATCTTCGTGTCGGCGAGGGACGGGAGCAGGGCGAGGGAGTCGGCCCAGGCGCCCTCGAAGTCGGCCTCGGTGAAGGCCAGCGAGGACGGCATCGCGGCTTCGCTCGGGTGCGCCACCTCGTCCAGGGACACCGGTATGGGGCGGTGGGCGTAGGAGCCGATGCCGATGCGGTCGACGAGTTCGCGGTAGTACAGGCCGGCGTCCTGGTTGCGCAGGATCGGCAGGGAGGCCTCGGTGTGCTCGTCGTTGCGGCCGGCGAGCAGCGGGAGTTCGGTGGTACGGGCGTACTGGTGGGCCATGGGCACCAGGGGCACCGGCTGCCCGACCATCCGGCCGATCCTCGGGCCCCAGAAGCCGGCGCAGGAGACCACGATGTCCGCCGGGAAGGTGCCCTGGTCGGTGACGACCGCGCTGACCCGGTCGCCGGTCGTCTCGATGCCGGTCACCGTGTGGTGGGGGTGGAAGCGGGCGCCGCGGGCCGTCGCCAGGCGGGCCTGGGCCTCGCTCGCCCGCAGCGCCTTGGCCAGACCGTCGCTGGGGAGGTGGAAGCCGCCGAGGATGCGCTCGGGGTCGAGCAAGGGGTGCAGTGCGGCTGACTCCTCGGGGGTGAGGACGCGGCTGTCGACCCCCCAGGAGCTCAGCCAGCCGTGCCGGCGCTGGATCTCCGCCAGGCGCTCGGGGCTGGTGGCCACCTCCAGGCCGCCGACCTGGTTGAAGCACCACTGGCCGTCCAGGGTCAGCGCGCTGTACTTCTCGACCGTGTACCGGGCGAACTCGGTCATCGTCTTGGAGCCGTTGGTCTGGAACACCAGACCGGGGGCGTGCGAGGTGGAGCCGCCCGTGGCGAAGAGCGGCCCCTGCTCCAGAACGGTGACGTCCGTCCAGCCGCGTGCGGTCAGTTCGTCGCTGAGTGCGCACCCGACGATGCCGGCGCCGATGATGACCACCTTCGGCTGTGCCGCCATGGTCTTCCTCCAGGTTCGTAGTGCGGTGACGGGCTTCGTACTGCGGTGACGGGCTTCGTACTGCGGTGACGGTCGGGCGGGTCAGTGGCCGCGGGCGATCCACTCGTCGAGGTGGGGCGCCTCGGCTCCGATCGTGGTGGAGGGGCCGTGGCCGGTGTGGACGGTGGTGTCGGCAGGGAGGTTGAGCAGCCGGTCGCGGATGGAGGCGATGATCGTGTCGAAGTCGGAGAAGGAGCGGCCGGTGGCTCCGGGGCCGCCCTGGAAGAGGGTGTCGCCGGAGAACAGGGCGTTCAGCTCAGGCCCGTACAGGCAGACGGAGCCGGGCGAGTGCCCTGGGGTGTGCAGTACCTGGAGCTCGGTGCCGGCCACGGTCAGGTCCTCGCCGTCGATCAGCTCCCAGAAGTCGGGCACCCGCATGCCGTGCACCGTCTTCCACAGCACGGCGTCGGCCGGGTGGAGCAGGATCGGCGCGCCGTAGCGGGCGGCCAGGTCCGGAGCGACGCCCACGTGGTCGTTGTGGGCGTGGGTGCACACGACGGCGACCAGGCGCCGGTCGCCGACGGCGGCGGCGATCAGGTCGGTGTCGTGGGCGGCGTCGATGACGAGGACCTCGTCGTCGTTGCCGATGAGCCAGACGTTGTTGTCGACCTCCCAGCTGCCGCCGTCCAGTTCGAAGGTGCCGGAGGTGACGAGGCGTTCGATGCGCGCGGTCACAGGACCACCACCGAGCGCAGGACGTCGCCGTGGTGCATCTTGGCGAACGCGGCCTCCACGTCGTCCAGGCCGATCGTCTCGGTGACGAACTCGCCCAGGTCGAAGCGGCCCTGGAGGTAGAGGTCGACCAGGGCGGGGAAGTCCCGGGAGGGGAGACAGTCGCCGTACCAGGACGACTTCAGCGCCCCGCCGCGGCCGAAGACGTCCAGCAGGGGCAGGTCGAGGGTCAGCTCCGGGGTGGGGACACCGACCAGGACGGCGGTACCGGCCAGGTCGCGGGCGTAGAAGGCCTGCTTGAAGGTCTCGGGGCGGCCGACCGCGTCCACGACGACGTCGGCGCCGTGGCCGCCGGTCAGCTCGCGGATCGCCTCGACGGCGTCGGTCCGGGAGGAGTCGACGGTGTCGGTGGCGCCGAACTGCTCGGCCCACTTCAGCTTCCGCTCGTCGACGTCCACGGCGATGATGCGGGAGGCGCCGGCCACCTTCGCGCCCGCGATCGCGGCCATGCCGACGCCGCCGCAGCCGATCACCGCGATCGAGTCGCCGCGCCCCACGCCGCCGGTGTTGACCGCGGCACCGAACCCGGCCATCACCCCGCAGCCGAGCAGGCCGGCCGCGGCGGGCGAGGCGGCCGAGTCGACCTTGGTGCACTGGCCGGCGGCGACCAGGGTCTTCTCGGCGAAGGCGCCGATGCCGAGGGCCGGGGACAGCGGCGTGCCGTCGGCCAGCGTCATGGGCTGCGTGGCGTTGTGGGTGGCGAAGCAGTACCACGGCTTGCCCTTGCTGCAGGCCCGGCAAGTTCCGCAGACGGCGCGCCAGTTGAGGACGACGAAGTCGCCGGGCGCGACGTCGGTGACGCCCTCGCCGACCGCCTCGACGACACCCGCTGCCTCATGGCCGAGCAGGAAGGGGAACTCGTCGTTGATCCCGCCCTCGCGGTAGTGCACGTCGGTGTGGCAGACGCCGCATGCCTGCACCCGCACCAGCGCCTCACCGGGGCCGGGGTTCGGCACCAGGATGGTCTCCACCGAGACCGGTGCGCCCTTCTTCCGGGCGACGACGGCGCGTACCTCGTGTGTCACGGTCGATCTCCTCGTCGAGGGGACGGCCGAATGCGATCTTCGGGATCTTCGGCCTGATGTTCTGGGGAGGGAGGGGTCCGAGTGCCCAGCCAGGTTGCGTACTACGCAACTCTCTTCGCTATAAGCAACGACCGACCAAACTGTCTCCCCGCGGACACTCACTGTCAAGAGGTCGGTCGCGCGAACTTGCCATCCCGTCGGAAAACGGACGGCACAGGCCCGCAGACGTGCAGCGACATGCAGCCGGCCGGCCTCTCAGGAGGCCGGCCGGCTGCATGTCGCACGGTTCGGTGCCCGCCCGGTCAGGAGCGGCCCAGCCCGCTTTCGCGCAGGCTGTCGCGCCGCTCCTCACTGCCCGCCCCGGGCCGCATGGCGCCGGGCACGGCGCTGGTCTCGGCCAGGGTGCGACCTCGCGTCTCCTCGGCCCAGGCGAAGGACACCAGCCACCCCACCGCGGTGATGCCGGCGCCGATCAGCATGGTCGTGCCGATGCCCAGCCGGTCCAGGGAGATCGGCAGCAGATAGGTACCGGCGGCGGCGCCGATACGGCTGATCGACGTCGCCACGCCTCCCGCGGTGGCCCGGATACTCGTCGGGAACAGCTCGTTGGGATACGTCCACTCCAGCACCGTGGGCCCGCCCGAGAAAAGGGCGTAGGCGCAGAAACACGCGATGACCACCGCGACGGGGAGCGCCGAACCGCCGCCGAGCACCGCGAGCGGCACGACCATCAGGGCGAACGACCACACGATGACGGGGCGGCGCCCCACCCGGTCCACCAGACGCAGCGCGGGGATACAGCCCAGCACGAACACGACGCTGATCAGCGCCGAGCCGAGATTGCTCTCGTTGCCCTCCCCCAGCCCGAACGAGCCCAGGATGGCGGGACCGAAGGTGTACAGGGCGAACATCGGCGTGATCTGACACATGCAGAACAGCCCGCAGAACAGGGTTCGCCTCAGATAGGCGCCCTGGAACAGGTCACGGAACCGGCTCCGCTCCACCGACTGTTCGGCCGCCGAGGCCGCCAGCAGTTCCTCGACCGGGACGGTGCGGTCGAGGGCTTTCCTGATCGCTTTCTGGGCATCGGCCGTACGGCCCTTGTTGACCAGCCAGAGCGGCGACTCCGGCGTACCGATACGCATCAGCAGGATCAGGGCGCTCAGTACGGCGCCCGAGGCGAGCATCCAGCGCCAGGAGCCGTTGCCCCCGATCTCGGTCATCACATAGCCCACCACGTAGGCGGCCGCCGCTCCGACGTACCAGGCCAGGATGAGGATGCCCAACAGTCGGCCCCGGTGCTTGTTCGGCACCCATTCGGCGAGCAGCGACGTCGCGATCGGATAGTCGGCCCCGATGGCCATGCCGAGTACGAAGCGCAGCACGACGAACTGCCAGGTCTCGGTGGCGAACACCGACAGCACAGAGCCGCCGACGAGCACCGCCAGGTCGATGGTGTACATCGCCTCACGGCCGAGCCTGTCGGTGACGGGGCCGAAGAACAGGCCTCCCACGAAGATGCCGACCAGAGCGGCGGCACCGATGAGGCTCTCGTCCCCGGTGCTCAGGTTCAGTTCGTCGCTCATGCCGATGAGCGCGACGCCAATGATGCTGAGCAGGTAACCGTCCAGGAACCGGCCGCCGGCGCTGCGCTTCAAAGAACACGTTTCCTCATACGCAACCGAACATCGCTAGCGTGTCGCCGTCAAGGCGGGACGCCGAACCTCTCACCGACCCTTGACGATGCCTCACCCGGTCCGCATGATGTTGCATATAGCTCACAGCGTTGCGTAATACGCACCCAATGACGGAGGAAGGCAATGTCTCCTCGACCGCAGCCCGGCCGTGAGTTCATCCTCACCCTGTCCTGTCCCGACCAGGCCGGTCTCGTCCACGCCGTGACCACCTTTCTCATCGGCCACTCCGGCAACATCCTGGAGAGCCAGCAGTTCGACGACCGTCTGCAGGACCGCTTCTTCATGCGGGTCCACTTCGCCGTCTCGGACCCCGGCATCTCGCTGGAGGACCTGCGCACCGGCTTCGGCCCGGTCGGCCAGGCGTACGGGATCACCTGGCAGCTGCACGACGCCTCGACCCCGACGCGCACGCTGATCATGGTGTCGAAGTTCGGCCACTGCCTGAACGACCTGCTCTTCCGCAAGTCCACGGGCGCGCTCAACATCGAGATCCCCGCGATCGTCTCGAACCACCGGGACTTCGAGGGGCTCGCCGAGACGTACGGCATCCCCTTCCACCACGTCCCGGTGACCAAGGAGACCAAGGACCAGGCCGAGGCACGGCTGCTGGAGCTGGTGCGCGAGCTGGACATCGACCTGGTGGCACTGGCCCGCTACATGCAGATCCTCTCCGACGACCTGTGCAAGCAGCTCGACGGCAAGGCCATCAACATCCACCACTCGTTCCTGCCGAGCTTCAAGGGGGCCCGGCCCTACGTCCAGGCACACCGGCGCGGCGTGAAGCTCGTCGGCGCCACGGCCCACTACGTCACCCCCGACCTCGACGAAGGCCCGATCATCGAGCAGGACGTCGTCCGCGTGGACCACTCGCGCGACCCCGACGAGCTGGTCACCATCGGCCGTGACGTCGAGGCACAGGTACTCGCCCGCGCCGTCGAGTGGCACAGCGAGAGCCGCGTACTGGTCAACGGGAACTGCACGGTCGTCTTCCGCTGACGAACCGGCCGCCCTAGAGTGCGCGGAGACAGTCGGCGTCAAGTACCGAACCGGCCTCCTGCCCGGTCGCCGCGGCCCCTCGTAACACGCCGACGAATGCGTATAGTTGCGCTATGAGCAACTACGCCGCAGATAGCGAAACAACAGGCACCGTGGTGAACGGCGTGCAGTCCGTCGACCGCGCCGTCAGCGTCCTGGAGATCCTCGCCCAGCGCGGCGAGGCGGGCGTCAGCGAGGTGGCCGCCGAGATCGACGTGCACAAGTCGACCGCGTTCCGGCTGCTCGGGGCCCTGGAGGCGCGCGGCCTGGTCGAGCAGACGGCCGAGCGGGGCAAGTACCGGCTGGGCTTCGGGATCGTGCGCCTGGCCGGCGCGGTCACGGGGCGCCTCGACATCACCCAGCAGGGCCGGCCGGTGTGCGAGCGGCTCAGCGAGGAGATCGGCGAGACGGTCAACATCGCCGTCCTGCAGGAGCACTACGCCGTCAACCTCTACCAGGTGCGCGGCCCGGGCGCGGTCGGCACGCACAACTGGGTCGGGCAGCTGACCCCGTTGCACGCCACGTCCAGCGGCAAGATCCTCCTGGCCCACCTCTCGGAGAAGGAGCGCGCCGACGTGCTCGCGGCTTCCGGGACGCAGAAGCTGACGCCGCACACCCTGACCTCCAGGGCGAAGCTGGAGAAGAACCTCGCCGAGGCGCGGGAGCGGGGGTACGCGGTGGCGCTGGAGGAACTCGAGATCGGATTGCACGCCGTGGCCGCCCCGATCCGCTCCCGCGACGGCGAGGTGATCGCCGCCCTCAGCGCCTCGGGCCCCACGTACCGCTTCACCGAGGAACGCATGCACGAGCTCGCACCCGTGCTGATCAAGGGCGCGGCGGAGATCAGCCGCCGGATGGGCTATCTGGGCTGAGGCTCCGGCGACTGTGCGGGCTGTGGCTCCAGCGGCTGTCCGGGCTGAGGCTCGAGCGGCTGTGCAGGCTGAGGCTCAATGGGGGCGCGCCCCACGGGGCGCTCAGCGCAGCGACGACCGCGCCGACGCCGCCGCCCCGATCGCCTGCCGCTTGCCCGCCGCCTCGATGCCCCAGCGAGCCGTCACGCGCACCGCGTCGGCCGTGGAGGCGACATCGTGCACGCGCAGGCACCAGACGCCCTGCGCGGCGGCGAGCACGGACACGGCGCTGGTCGCGGCGTCGCGCAGCCGGGCGGGGCGGGGTTCTCCCGTCGCCCGGTCGGCCAGCAGGCTGCCCAGGAACGACTTGCGTGACGCGCCGACGAGAACGGGGTGGCCCAGGGCCATGACGTCCCCGAGGCGCCCCAGGAGCTCCCAGTTGTGCTCGGGCGTCTTGGCGAAGCCCAGCCCGGGGTCGACGACCAGACAGCCGGGCGGTATCCCCGCCTCCAGCGCGGCGTCGATCCTCAGGCGCAACTCGTCGAGCACATCGGTGACGACGTCGTCGTAGACGGCGTGCGCCTGCATGCCGGCGGAGTGTCCACGCCAGTGCATCAGCACATACGGCGTTCCCGCGCGGGCCATCAGCGGCAGCATCGCGGGGTCGGCAAGGCCTCCTGAGACGTCGTTGACCAGCCGCGCACCCGCGTCCAGTGCTCGTGCGGCGACCTCGGCCCGCATGGTGTCGACGCTCACGATCGCGCCCGCCGCGGCGAGTTCCCGGACGACGGGCAGGACGCGTCGCAGTTCCTCCTCGACCGGTGGGCGTTCCGCGCCGGGGCGGGTCGACTCGCCGCCCACGTCCACGATGTCCGCGCCCTGTTCGAGCAGCGCGAGCCCGTGCGCTACGGCCGCGTCCGCGGCGAACGACAGCCCGCCGTCGGAGAACGAGTCCGGGGTGACGTTCACGACCCCCATGACCAGTGCCCGGCCGGGTCGTGGCAGCCCGTATGGGTGGCGGCCGGGCGTTCCGGGGTGCGGTGGGGTGGTGGTGTCAGCCGTGACGGTCACAGGGGCCAGCCTTCGATCGGTAGGGCGAAACTCAGTGCGCACATCTCACTGCGCAAAGCCCTGTGGGAGCCCCTCGACGGAGCTCCCACAGGGGGACGGGGCAGTCCCGTCCATACTGCTCAGACGTATTCCGTCGCCGCGTCGAGCAGCCAGTCCGCCAGATAGCCGGCGAACGTCGAGCGCACCAGGACCCAGAACCCGGCCCTCGGTTCGTCCCGGGCGACCAGGACGACCTGCGTGCGGCCCAGGGTCGTCTGGGCGCAGCGTCCGACGCCGAAGACCCGCGGATGCAGGTCCAGCGAACAGCCGTGGGCCAGCAGGTCATGGGCGCGGGAGCCCGAGACGAGGAGCGTGGTGCGCTGTGCGGAGACGTCGGTGACCGAGACGGGCTCGTCGCCCGCGGCCTCCCGGATCCGGCTCTCCAGATCCCGCTCGCTGCCCGGCGGTCCCACCAGCAGCCACTCGTCGGGGCCGAGCCACAGCGCGGTCGACTCCCCCGCGCGGACGACGGTGTTCGGCTGGAGCGGCAGTTGCAGGTCCAGGGCGAGTCCGACGGCTGCCGCCGCCGCTCCCTTGGCGTCCAGGCGCACGTTGAGCTGGGCCAGGAAGGGAAGTTCGGCCAGCCGGATCGCACCCCCGGACGCGTGGGTCGCGGCGGCCAGCCGGTCGGCGACGCGCGACAGCGGGCTGCGCAGCGGGGCGGTAAGGGCGGTCTCAGCCATCGCGGCGTGCTCCCTCGGGGTCGTAGAGGACGGGGCCGGCCACGGTCACCGGCACCAACTGGTCACCGACGGGGGCGTACAGCCGCTCGCCGATGCGGTCCCGGCCGCCCTTGATCAGGGCGAGCGCGAACGTCCGGCCGAGGGCCGCGCTGCGGTAGCTGGACGTGACATGGCCGAGCATGGGGACGGGCGGGGTCGGCAGCACACCCTCGGCAACCAGGTGGGTGCCCTCCGGGAGGAAGGTCGCCGGGTCCTCGGGGAGCAGGCCGACCAGGTGCTTGCGGTCGGGGCGGGAGGTGTCGGCGCGGGCGTAGGAACGCTTGCCGATGAAGTCCGGCTTCTTCTTCGACACCACCCAGCTCATGCCGAGGTCCTGGGGGGTGACGGTGCCGTCCGTGTCCTGGCCGATGATCGGGTAGCCCTTCTCGGCGCGCAGGACGTGCATGGTCTCCGTGCCGTACGGGGTGATGCCGTACGGGGCGCCGGCCTCGTACACCGCCTCCCACAGGGCGAGGGCCCGCCACGGTGACACGTTGATCTCGAAGGCGAGTTCGCCGGAGAAGCTGATCCGGCAGACCCGGGCCTCGATGCCCGCGACGGTCGTCTCCCGCCAGGCCATGAACGGGAAGTCGTCGTTGGCGACGGCCAGTTGGGGCGCGAGCGCGGCGAGGACCGCACGGGACTTCGGGCCGACCAGGGCGACCGTGGCCCACTGCTCGGTCACGGAGGTGCAGTGGACCTTCAGTTCGGGCCACTCGGTCTGGAGCCACTCCTCCATCCAGTCGAGTACGGCGGCGGCGTTGCCCGTCGTCGTGGTGACCAGGAAGCGCTCCGGGGCGACGCGGATGACCGTGCCGTCGTCGAAGACCATGCCGTCCGGGCGGCACATGACGCCGTAGCGGATCATGCCGACCTTCAGGGTGCTCATCATGTTGGTGTAGAGCCGGTCGAGGAAGACGCCGGCGTCCGGGCCCTGGACGTCGATCTTGCCGAGGGTGGAGGCGTCCATGAAGCCCACGCTCTCGCGGGTCGCCCGGCACTCGCGCAGTACGGCGGCTTCCATGTCCTCGCCGTCCTGCGGGTAGTACCAGGGGCGCTTCCACTGGCCGACGTTCTCGAACAGGGCGCCGTGCGCGACATGCCACTCGTGGATGGCGGTCGTGCGGACCGGGTCGCTCAGCGCTCCCCGGTCGCGGCCCGCGAGGGCGGCGAAGGAGACCGGGGTGTACGGCGGACGGAAGGTCGTCGTGCCGAGGGCCGAGATGTCCACGCCGAGGAGTTCGGCCACCACGCCGCTGGCCAGGACGCCGGAGGTCTTGCCCTGGTCGTTGGCCGTGCCGGCCGTGGTGTAGCGCTTGGTGTGCTCGACCGAGCGCAGGCCGGCGCCGGTCGAGCGGGCCAGGTCGTCGACGGTGACGTCACGCTGGAGGTCGACGAAACGGGGGCCTTCCGCGTCGCCCGGGACGACGTACACGTGCATCGGCGGCGTCTGCCGCGGCTGCGCGGGCACCTCCGGGAGGCGCGGTGCCCCGGGCGTGTAGCCCTCGGCCTCGACCGCGCGGGCGCCGGCGGCCGCGCCCTGTGCCAGGACGGTGGCCGCATCGAGGGAACCGCTCGCGCTGCCGACGACCTCGACCGCCTGACGGGTGGTGTCGGGGACGAAGGAGCCCAGTGTGTCGTCGTAACGCAGCTTGCCGCCGGACTGGCTGAACAGGTGCGCCACCGGGTTCCAGCCGCCGGAGACCAGCAGCAGGTCGGCGGCGAACTGCCGGCGGCCCGCGGACTCTCCGTACGGGGCGACGGTCACGGCGGTGAGGCGGGCGTCGCCGCCTTCCGTGCCGGTGACGGCGTGGCCGGGCAGGACTTCGATCCCGGCCGCCCTCGCGCGCTCGGCCCACTCCCCCGGTTCGGGGCGGGTGTCGACGATCGCCGCGATGGCCAGGCCTGCCGAGGCCAGGTCCAGGGCCGCCTCGTACGCGCTGTCGTTGGTCGTGAAGACGACCGCGTGGCGGCCGGGCAGGGCGCCGTGGCGGTTGACGTGGGTGCGGGCCGAGGAGGCCAGCATCACGCCGGGGCGGTCGTTGTCCGCGAAGGCCAGCGAGCGCTCGTGGGCGCCGGTGGCGAGGACGACTCGGCGCGCGCGGATGCGCCAGACGCGTTCGCGGGAGACGTTCTCCGGGGCTTCGGCGCCGAGGTGGTTGGTGCGGCGCTCGACGGCGAGGAGGTGGTTGTCGTCGTAGTAGCCGAAGACGGTGGTGCGGGGCAGGACGCGGACCTCGGGGGCGGCTTCGAGCTGCTCCCGGACCTCCCGCACCCACTCGAGGTGTTCGGCCGTGCCGAGGAGGCTGCCGCCGAGCTCCGGCTGGTCGTCGGCGAGGATGACTCGGGCGCCGCTGTTCGCCGCGGCCGCCGCTGCCGCGAGGCCGGCCGGGCCGGCGCCGACGATCAGCAGGTCGCAGTGGGCGTGTACGGCGTCGTAGCGTGCCGGGTCCGGTTCCGTGGCGAGGCGGCCCTGGCCGGGGAGGCTCGTTGCCACGAGGCCGTCGTAGAGCTCCACGGTCGTGGCGGGGAGCATCGGCTCCGGGAAGGGTTCCTCGATCTGGATGACCGCGTTGGGCTCTTCGACGCCGGCGGAGAAGATGCCTCGGGGGCGGCCGAGCTTGATGCTGGTGCCGGTCCGGATGACGCCGTTGGCGAGGAGGGCGGAGGCGAGGGTGTCGCCTCGGAAGCCTCGGTATTCGGTGCCGTCGAAGGTGAAGGTGAGGGGGGTGTCGCGGTCGATTCGGCCGCGGGTCGCGTGGCGGAACGGTTGTGTCTCGCCCCCGCCGCCCCTACCCGTCCCATCCTGAAGGGGCTCCGCCCCTTCGACCCCGCTGGGGGCTGCGCCCCCAGACCCCCCTTCGGCCTGAACGGCCTCGTCCTCAAACGCCGGACGGGCTGAGATTGCCTGGACCGGCACCGACGAGTGGCCGTCCGCGCCCTGAGGCGAAGCCCCCTGCGGGTGGGCGGGGGATTGGGACGGTGTTGCCGCGTCCCCAAGCGCCGGACGGGCTGAAAGAACTGACCTTGGCTCAACAGGTGCCGGGCGTTCCTCTCCCGTCCTGTACACCGTCAGGATCTCGTTCGTCGACGTGTCCCGTACCGCGTTGAACCAGCGGCGGCAGCCCGCCGCGTGGCTCCAGCGTTCGGCGAAGGGGCCCTTCGGGTTGTCGCGGAAGAACAGGTAGCGGGCCCACTCCTCGTCGGAGAGGGACGCCGGGTCCTCCGGGTAGGGCACGTGGGCCTGGCCGCCGTAGTGGAACTCGGCCTCGTCGCGGGGCCCGCACCACGGGCAGGGGATGAGCAGCATGGATCGGCTCCCAGATTCCAGTGGTCCTAGTGGGCCACCGCGGCCGCGCCGTGCTCGTCGACGAGCGCGCCGGTGGTGAAACGGTCGAGCGAGAAGGGGGCGTTGAGGGCGTGCGGGGTGTCGTTGGCGATGGTGTGGGCGTAGACCCAGCCGACGCCCGGGGTGGCCTTGAAACCGCCCGTTCCCCAGCCGCAGTTGAGATAGAGGTTGTCGACGGGGCTGAGCCCGATGATCGGTGAGGCGTCGGGGCTGGTGTCGACGATGCCGCCCCAGGTGCGCAGGACGTGGGCGCGGGCGAAGACCGGGAAGAGCTCCAGGGCCGCCGACATCTGCTCTTCGATGATGTGGAAGGCGCCCCGCTGGGTGTACGAGTTGTACGCGTCGATGCCCGCGCCCATGACCAGCTCGCCCTTGTGGGCCTGGCTGACGTACACGTGGACGGCGTTGGACATGACGACCGTGGGGTGCACCGGCTCCAGCAGCTCGGAGACCAGGGCCTGCAACGGGTGGCTCTGGATGGGGAGTTCGATGCCCGCCATCGCCGCGAGGACCGAGGTGTGGCCCGCCGAGCAGAGCGCGACCTTGCCGGCCGCGATGGGGCCCAGGTTCGTCTGGACGCCCACTACCCGGTTGCCGACCACGTCGAGGCCCGTGACCTCGCAGTTCTGGATGATGTCGATGCCTGCCGCGTCCGCAGAGCGGGCCAGGCCCCAGGCGACGTAGTCGTGCTTGGCGATGCCCGCTCGCGGCTGGTACGTGGCGCCCAGGACCGGGTAGCGCACGTCCGGCGAGATGTTGACGATCGGGCAGACCTCCTTGACGCCGTCCGCGTCGAGCCACTCCGCGTCCACACCGTTGAGGCGGTTCGCCTCGACGCGGCGGACGCTGTCGCGGACGTCCTGGAGGCTGTGGGCGAGGTTCAGCACACCGCGCTGCGAGAAGAGGATCGGGTAGTCGAGCTCCTCCGCCAGGCCCTCCCAGAGCTTGAGGGCGTGCTCGTAGATGCCGGCGCTCTCGTCCCAGAGGTAGTTGGAGCGGATGATCGTGGTGTTGCGGGCCATGTTGCCGCCCGCGAGCCAGCCCTTCTCCAGCACCGCGACGTTGGTGATGCCGTGGTTCCTGGCGAGGTAGTGCGCGGTGGCGAGGCCGTGGCCGCCGCCGCCGACGATCACCACGTCGTACGACTTCTTGGGCTCGGGATTGCGCCACAGGAAGTCGGGGTGGTCGGGCAGGTCGGCGCCGGGGGTGCGGGGGCTCATCGGACGTCTCCGTCTTCTGAAAGGGCGTCTGCGAGGTGCGGATGCTGCGGGTACTCGGGGGCGTGCGCGTTCATACGGCGGTGGCGTTCCTCTCGGCGGCCTCGACGACGTTGGCGAGCAACATCGCCCGGGTCATGGGGCCCACGCCGCCGGGCATGGGCGCGATCCATCCGGCGACCTGGGCGGCGTCCGGGTGGATGTCGCCGACCAGGCCCTGCTCGGTGCGGGTGATGCCCACGTCCAGGACCGCGGCGCCGGGGCGCAGCATGTCCTTGGTGACCAGTCCGGGCGAGCCGGCGGCGGCGATGACGATGTCCGCCTCGCGGACGTGCCAGGCCAGGCCCTTGGTGCCGGTGTGGCACAGGGTGACGGTGGCGTTCTCGGAGCGGCGGGTGAGCAGGAGGCCGATCGGGCGGCCGACCGTGATGCCGCGGCCGATCACGCAGACGCGTGCTCCGGCGAGCGGTACGTCGTGGCGGCGGAGCAGCTCCACGATGCCGCGCGGGGTGCACGGCAGTGGTGCCTCGACGCCCAGGGTGAGCCGGCCGAGGTTGACGGGGTGCAGGCCGTCGGCGTCCTTGGCCGGGTCCATGCGTTCCAGTACGGCGTTGGCGTCCAGGTGACGCGGCAGCGGGAGCTGGACGATGTAGCCGGTGCAGGCCGGGTCGGCGTTGAGCTCGTCGATCGTCTCCTCGACCTGCTGCTGGGAGGCGTCGGCGGGCAGGTCCCGGCGGATGGAGGCGATACCGACCTGCGCGCAGTCGCGGTGCTTGCCGGCGACGTAGGCATGGCTGCCGGGGTCGTCGCCGACCAGGACGGTGCCCAGGCCCGGCGGGCGGCCGTTCGTGGCCGTCAACTTGGCCACGCGCTCCGCGAGTTCGCGGCGGATGTCGGCGGCGGTCGCCCTGCCGTCGAGCAGCTGTGCGTTCACCGGCGGTGTTCCTTCCCTCGGAGTCGACGCGGGGGTGTCAGCCACGGAGGCGGGACATGGTGGGGTCGAACAGGGGCTCCTCGGCGACGACCGCCTCGACGCGCTGGTCGAAGTAGCCGATCTGCAGGGGCGTGCCCGGGTTGGCCAGCTCCGCCGGGAGCCAGGCGTAGGCGATGCCCTTGTCGATGGTGTAGCCGTAGGCGGCGCTGGTGACGTAGCCGACCGCTCGGTCGCCGTCGTACACCGGCTCCTTGCCCAGGACGACCGCATGCGGGTCGTCGATGGTGAGGCAGGTCAGCCTGCGCCGTACGTTCTCCTTGCGGCGCTCCAGCGCCGCCTTGCCGATGAAGTCGCCCTTGTCGAGCTTGACGGCGAAGCCGACGCCGGCCTCGTAGGGGTCGTGCTCGTAGGTCATGTCGGTGCCGAAGGAGCGGTAGCCCTTCTCCAGGCGGAGGCTGTTGAAGGCGCCGCGGCCGGCGATGACGCCCCCGAGCGGCTTCGCCGCCTGCCACAGGGTGTCCCACAGCTTCTGGCCCTGATCGGCGGTGGTGTACAGCTCCCAGCCGAGTTCACCGACGTAGGACAGGCGCATCGCCGTCACCGGGACGCTGCCGATGTAGGCGCGCTTGGCGCGGAAGTACTTGAGGCCGTCGTTGGTGAAGTCCTCGTCCGTCAGCGGCTGGAGGACCTTGCGGGCGAGCGGGCCCCACAGGCCGATGCAGCAGGTGCCGGGGGTGATGTCGCGTACCTGGACCGTGCCGTCCGCGGGGAGGTGGCGGCTGAACCAGTCGAGGTCGAGGTTGCCGTTGGCGCCGACCTGGAAGAGGTCGCGGGCGAGGCGGGCGACGGTGATGTCGCTGCGGATGCCGCCGTCGTGGTCGAGGAGCAGGGTGTACGTCACCGAGCCGACCGACTTGGCGACCTTGCCGGTGCACAGGCGCTCCAGGAACTCGGCGGAGCCGGGGCCGCTCACCTCCAGGCGCTTGAGGGCCGTCATGTCGTACATCGCGACGGTCTCGCGGGTGACCTGTGCCTCGGCGCCGACGATGGGCGACCAGAACTGTGCGGCCCAGTCGTTCGGGGTGGGGATGGAACGGCCCTCGACCAGCTTCGCGTTGGCCTCGTACCACTGCGGGCGCTCCCAGCCGTTCGCCTCCAGGAAGAAGGCGCCGTGCTCCTGCTGACGGGCGTGGAAGGGGCTGGTGCGGATCGGGCGCGGGTCGCCGGACGGCTGGAGGGGGTGGAGGATGTCGTAGACCTCGACGAAGTTCTGGCAGTCGCGGGCCAGGACGTACTCCGGGGACAGCTGGTGCGGCTCGAAGCGGTTGACGTCGCACTCGTGCAGGTCGAAGGACGAGCAGTGGCCGTCGACCAGCCACTCGGCCATGGCCCGGCCGACGCCCGCGGAGTGGGTGACCCACACGGCCTCGGCGACCCAGAAGCCCTTGACGTCCGGGGACTCGCCGAGGAGCGGGAAGTTGTCGGTGGTGAAGGAGAACAGGCCGTTGATGCCCTCCTCGACCTTCGCCTCCTTCGTGGCGGGGAGGAGGGACTGCGTCTCGGTCCAGGCCGGCTCGAAGTCCTCCTCGGTGAACTTGAGGATCGAGGGCATCTCGGCCGCCTCGTCGACCGAGAGGATCTCGTCGGCGGTGATCGGCATCGGGCGGTGGCCGTAGTAGCCGATGCCGATGCCGTCGAAGCGGTCACGGTAGTAGAGGTCGGCGTCCTGGTGGCGCAGGATCGGGCGGACCGCCTCCTCCGTCTGACCGGCGAGGGCCGGGACGGGGCCGGTCCAGGCGAGCTGGTGGGCGAGCGGGGTCAGCGGCAGGTTCATGCCGACCATGCGGGCGATCTTCGGGCCCCAGATGCCGGCGCAGCACACGACGATGTCGGCTTCCAGATCGCCCTGGTCGGTGCGGACGCCCGTCACCTCGCCGTCGGCCGTCAGGACGTCCAGGACCTCGTGGCGGGCGAGGAAGCGTACGCCGCGCTCGGTGGCCCGGCGGATCTGGGCCTCGACGGCGAGGACGGCCTTGGCGAGGCCGTCGGTCGGGACGAGGAGGCCGCCGAGGACCTTGTCGCGGTTGACCAGTGGGTGCTGCTCGACGCACTCGTCGGCGGTCAGGATCCGTGACTCGATGCCCCAGGCGGTGATCCAGCCGTGCCGGCGGTGCAGTTCGGCGAGGCGCTCCGGCGTGGTCGCCACCTCAAGGCCGCCGACCTGGAGGAAGCAGGGCTTGCCGTCGACGTCGAGGGAGCAGAACTTCTCGACGGTGTAGCGGGCCAGCTCCGTCATGGTCTTCGAGGAGTTCGTCTGGAAGACCAGGCCGGGGGCGTGCGAGGTCGAGCCACCGGTGGCCGGGAGCGGCCCCTGGTCGACCACGGTCACCTCGGTCCAGCCCCGCGCCGAGATCTCGTCCGCGAGCGCCGCGCCGACGACCCCCGCTCCGATGATGACCACACGCGGTCCCGCCATCGCCGCACCTCCGGTTGAGTTGCTCTTTACGCAACGTGATTCAAGTTGCGCAACTCAATGTGCCTGCCCCGCAGGTGGGTGTCAAGAGGTCCGGTGACGTCGGAAAACGGCCCGGAAAACAGGAATGCCCGGTGGGCGGTGCGCGTCCGGGCGCACCGCCCACCGGGCATCCGTGGAGGGCCTACTTGATCCAGGCCTCCACCTTGTCCCGGTTGGCCTCGACCCACTTCTTCGCGGCCGCCTCGGGGGTCATCTTGTCCACCGCGATGTACTTGGCCACGATGTTCTGGTCCTCGTTGGTCCAGGTGAAGTTCTTCACCAGGTCATAGGCCGGGCTGCCCGACTTGGCGAACTTCGCGCTGACGATCTTGTCCAGCTTGTAGACCGGGTAGTCGCAGTCGACCTTCTCGGCGTCGGCGTCGCAGCCCGTCTTGTATTCGGGCAGCTTGACCTTCTTCAGCGGCACCTCGGACATGAACCACTGCGGCTCGTAGAAGTAGCCGATCACCCATTCCTTGTCCTTCTCCGCCTTGCGGAAGGCCTGGATGAGGGCGGTCTCGCTGCCCGCGTACACCACCTTGTAGTCCAGCTTGAGGTTCTTCACCAGCGCCTCGTCGTTGGTCACGAACGACGGGTCGCCGTCGAGGAGCTGGCCCTTGCCACCGGACTCGGACGTCTTGAACTCGGCGGCGTACTTGTTGAGGTTGTTCCAGTCGAGGATATCCGGGTGCGCCTTGGCCAGCCACGGCGGCACGTACCAGCCGATGAGGCCTTCGTTGCCGGTCGGGCCGGCCTCGACGGCGGTCTTCTGGTCGGTGATGTACTTCTTCTTCAGGTCGTCGTGACCCCAGTTCTCGACGACGGCGTCGACCTCGCCCGTCCCGAAGCCCTGCCAGGCGATCTCCTCCTTGAGGTCCTTCTGGGTGACCTTGCAGCCGAGGTCGTGCTCCGCGACGTACGCGATGACCGCCGCGTTGGCCTCGTAGCCCACCCACGGGTTGACCGCGAGGTTGAAGGTGCCGCACTTGCCCGAGCTGCCCGAGCCGCCGGCGTCCGAGGAGCTGTCACCGACCTTCGCACCGCCGCAGGCGGTGAGGGTGAGCCCGAGGACGGCCATGCCCGCTATGCCGGCCGTGCCGACTCTCCACTGTCTTGCTTGCCTTGCCATGGTCAGTTGCTCCTTACGCGCTGGTACGCCGCGCCGCTGCCTGAGTGATCCGGTCGAACATGACTCCGAGAAGGACGATGGCGAGCCCTGCGGCGAGCCCCTTCCCGAACAACTGCCCCTGCGAGAAGCCGGCCACGACGTCGTAGCCGAGGGCGCCCGCCCCCACCAGGCCGCCCACCACAACCATCGACAGCACGTAGATCAGGCCCTGGTTGGTCGCGAGAGTCAGGGCGCCGCGTGCCATCGGCAGTTGGACCTTGGTGATGATCTGCCAGGTGTTGCACCCGGCGGAGGTGGCCGCCTCCACGGTCGTCGCGGGCACGTTCCGCACGCCGTCCGCGATGATCTTCATCGCGACGGGAGCCGCGTAGACGACGGCGGCGACGATCGCCGTGAAGCGGGTCGCGCCGAACAGCGCGAGGAACGGCACGAGGTAGACGAACGGCGGCATGACCTGGGCCGCGTCCAGGGTGGGCCGGATCAGCCGGTCCACCAGCGCGCTGCGTCCCATCCACACGCCGAAGACGACGCCGAGCAGCATCACCAGCACCGTGGCGACGAGGGTGGACGCCAGCGTCGTCATGCCGTCCGACCACACTCCGGTGCCGACCAGCAGGCCCACGCACACCGTCGTGGTGACACCGGCGCGCCAGCCGCCGAGGACGACGGCGAGCGCGATCAGTGCCGCGCCGACGAGCCACCACGGGGAGTCCGTGAGCAGCGCCTGGAACGGGTTGAGCAGGCTGTTGGTGATGGCGTCCCGGAAGGCGTTGGTGATGCCCGAGAGGTTGTCCTGCACCCAGGTGGTCAGGTTGTCCGCCGTGCTCCTGATGGTGGTGCCGGTGCTCCCCTCGCCGGGGAACTCCGCCGCCCACAGGTAGGTGTGGGACAGATAGGCCAGGACCGCCGTGACCGCCGCTCCCGCCGCCAGCAGCGGGCGTCGCCAGGTCAGGAAGCGGTTCTTCGAACGGCGGGCGGCCTCCTCGCGTGCGCTCGCCGCGGTGGTGACCCGGTCCAGCACGATGGCCATGACGACGATGGCCAGACCCGCGTTGAAGGCGGTGCCGACGTCGAGCGTCTGGAGTGCCTGGACGACGGTCTTGCCGAGGCCGGGCGCGTCGATCAGGGCGGCGATGGTCACCATGGCCAGGGCGGCCATGATGGTCTGGTTGACGCCCATCACCACGGTCCGCTTGGACATCGGCAGCAGGACCTTCATCAGCGACTGCCGTCGCGTCGCACCCAGCGAGTCGGCCGCCTCCACCGTCGTCTCCGGTACGGAGCGGATGGCGTGCGCGGTGATGCGGATCGTCGGCGGCGCCGCGTAGATCAGCGTGGCGATCGTGGCGGAGGCCGGGCCGATCTGGAAGAACAGCGTCAGCGGGGCCAGGTAGACGAAGGTCGGCATGGTCTGCATGAGGTCGAGGAAGGGCGTCACGAACCGGTTGAACCGGTCGGACAGCCCCGCCCACACACCCAGCGGGATCGCGATCACCAGCGCCACGAAGACGGCGGAGACGGTGAGCGCCAGGGTGTCCATGCTCTCCTGCCACAGGCCCTGAAGGCCCAGGAAGGTGAAGCCGGCCACCGCCAGCAGCGCGACCCGCCAGTTGCCCACGGCCCAGGAGACATAGCCGGCGATGCCGACCACACCGAGCCAGCCGATCTGCGGGACGGGGCGGCCGGCGGGCTCCTGCGAGATCAGCTCCTGGATGAAGGTCACCAGGTTGTCGATGACCAGGCGGATCTCGTTGAAGAAGTACAGGAAGACGGGGTTGGAGTTGCGGTTCGCGCCGATGGAGTCGTTGACGTCGTTGAACCACCGGTGCAGATCGGTGAGGTCGGCCGCCGCCAGGGCGAGGGTCTGCTTGCCGCGCAGTGCGACGAACAGCACCAGCCAGACGACAAGGATGGCGCCGACCACCATGGACCGGCTGACCTTGCGTGTCTCTTTGACGGGAGCGGCCGGCTCGGGTGTCCGCGTCTTCTCGGGTTTCTCGACGACGACGGTCATCACGCGCCGCCTTCCTGCCCGGCGACCACCGCGAGGATCTCCTCGTCGCCGACGATGCCGAGCAGTTTGCCGTTCTCGACGACCTTGACCGGCTTGTCGGCCGCGAGCACCGCCCGCGTGGCCTCCTTCACCACGACGTCCGGGCCCAGCTCGGGGCCGTCCAGGGCGTCGCCGTCCTCCAGAGGCCGCATGATCCATCGCAGGGTCAGCACGTCACCGCGCGGCACGTCCTTGACGAACTCGCGCACGTAGTCGTCCGCCGGGGCGCCCACCAGCTCGTCGCCGGTACCGCACTGGACCATCTTGCCGTCGCGCATGATGAGGATGCGGTCGCCCAGTTTGAGGGCCTCGGAGAGGTCGTGGGTGATGAACACCATCGTCTTGCCGACCTCGTGGTGCAGCCGGATGACCTCGTTCTGCATGTCACGGCGGATCAGCGGGTCGAGCGCCGAGAACGGCTCGTCGAAGAAGAGCACGTCCGGATCACCGGCCAGCGCCCGGGCGAGGCCCACACGCTGCTGCATACCTCCCGACAGCTGGTCGGGGTAGGAGTTCTCGTATCCCGCGAGGCCGACCAGCTCGACGACCTCCTGGGCCCGCCTGGTGCGCTCTGCCCTGCCCATGCCCCGGATCTCCAGACCGAACGCCACGTTGTCCACGACGCGGCGGTGGGGCAGCAGACCGAAGTGCTGGAAGACCATGGAGAACTTGCGGCGCCGCAGATCGCGCAGGCGCTTGTCGTCCGCCTGGCGGATGTCCTCGCCCTCGAAGACGACCTCACCGGCGGTGGGCTCGATCAGGCGGGTCAGACATCGCACCAGCGTGGACTTGCCCGAACCGGACAGGCCCATCACGACGAAGACCTCACCGGGCGAGACGTCGAAGTGGACGTCGCGTACGGCCGCGGTGCATCCGGTGCGGTCCATGAGCTCGCGGCGGGTGAGCCCGCACAGCTCCTCGGAGTCCGGCACCTGGTCGGCCTTCGGCCCGAACACCTTCCACAGCCTGCGCACGGAGATGACCGGGGTGGAGCCCGAGTCCTGGGGCGTGCCGCGCCGCTGCGACACCTCGGTCTGTGTGGTCACGTTCGACCTTCTTTCGGCGTTCAGCCGCGGAACCAGTGCTGCGGCCGGGGTTGGATGTTCTGCCAGATGTGTTTGGGCTCTCGGTATTCGTCGAGACCGGTCGGTCCCAGCTCCCGGCCCACGCCCGAATGCCCGAAGCCACCCCATTCCGCTTGCGGCACATAAGGGTGGTAGTCGTTGATCCACACCGTGCCGTGGCGCAGCCGCCGGGCGACCCACTGGGCCTTGCCGGCGTCCTGCGTCCACACGGCTCCGGCGAGTCCGTACTCGGTGTCGTTGGCGATGCGTACGGCGTCGTCCTCGTCGGTGAAGCGCTCCACCGTGAGCACGGGCCCGAACGACTCCTCGTGCACGACGCGCATGTCCTGCCGGCACTCGTCGAGCACGGTCGGCGAGTAGTAGTGGCCGTTCGCCAGCGCGGGATCGTCGGGGCGTGCGCCGCCGCAGCGCAGTACGGCGCCTTCGGCGAGGCCGGCCGCGACGTACGCCTCGACCTTCGCGAGGTGCTGTGCGGAGATCAGCGCCCCGGTCTCGGCCTCGGGGTCGAAGGGGCCGCCGAGGCGGATCTGCCGGGCACGGCGGACGATCTCGTCGACGAAGCGGTCGTGCAGACGGTCCTCGACGATGAGGCGGGTCCCGGCCGAGCAGACCTGCCCCGAGTGCAGGAAGACGGCCGTGAGGGCGAAGTCCACGGCCGTCTCGAAGTCGGCGTCGGCGAAGACGACGTTGGGGTTCTTGCCGCCGAGCTCCAGCGCGACCTTCTTCACGGTCGCGGCGGCGGTGGCCATGATGCGCTTGCCGGTCTCCAGGCCGCCGGTGAAGGAGACCATGTCGACGGCCGGGTGCTCGGAGAGCGGTGCGCCCACCTCGGGCCCCGTGCCCAGGACGAGATTGGCGGCGCCGGCCGGGAGTCCTGCTTCCTCCAGCGCCTTCATCAGCAGGATCGAGGTGGAGGGGGTGAGCTCGCTGGGCTTGAGGACGATCGTGTTGCCGGCGAGGAGCGCCGGGGCGACCTTCCAACTGGCCTGCAGCAAGGGGTAGTTCCAGGGTGTGATGAGCCCACACACCCCGACCGGCTCGTACACGACGCGGCTGACGGCGTCATCGCGACCCGTGTCGATCACCCGGCCGGCGTCCGTGCCGCCCAGCCCGCCGTAGTAACGGAAGCAGGAGACGACGTCGACGATGTCGTACTCGCTCTCCACCAGCCGCTTGCCGGTGTCCAGGGACTCCGCGCGGGCGAACTCCTTGGCGTCGCGCTCGACGATGTCGGCGGTGCGCAGCAACAGCGCGCCGCGCTCCCGCTCGGAGGTGCTCGGCCAGGGCCCCTCGTCGAAGGCCCGGCGGGCCGCGGCGATCGCCGCCTCGGTGTCGGGGCGTGTCGCCTCCGAGACGGTCGCCGCGAGCGTGCCGTCAGCGGGACATCGGATCTCCCGGTGCCCGCCGGCCACCGGGTTCCGCCATTCGCCATCCACGTACAGGTCTGCCACGCGCCGAGCCTTTCAACAGAAATTCGTTGCGCATCGTGCACCCAATTGCTTGTGGTGGAACACCCTGGCGAATGTCCAGACAGACGTCAAGAGGTTGGCCGATGACGATTTGGCCATGCGATCACTTACTGCGACCACTTACCCGGCCACCCTTGACCGCAAGCCTCGCCGCGCCGACCATGTTGCGTATCGCTCACCATGTTGTGCATTACGCACCGACGGAGGCCGCTTATGTCCCCTCGACCGCAACCTGGCCGTGAGTACGTCCTCACCCTCTCCTGTCCCGACAGCGCCGGACTGGTCCACGCCGTGAGCGGCTTTCTCGTCAGGAACTCCGGCAACATCCTGGAAAGCCAGCAGTTCGATGATCGACTCCAGGGCCGTTTCTTCATGAGGGTCCATTTCGACGTTTCCGATCCGAACGCCGGTCTGGAACAACTGCGTTACCGGTTCGGCCCCGTGGCCCAGGCCTACGGCATTTCCTGGACGCTGCGCGAGGCGGCCACGCCGACCCGGACGCTGATCATGGTGTCCAGGTTCGGCCACTGCCTGAACGACCTGCTCTTCCGCCGCCGCACCGGCGCCCTCAACATCGAGATCCCGGCGATCGTCTCGAACCACCGGGACTTCGAGGGGCTCGCGGAGACGTACGGCATCCCCTTCCACCACGTCCCGGTGACCAAGGAGACCAAGCCCGAGGCCGAGGCACGGCTGCTGGAGCTGGTGCGCGAGCTGGACATCGACCTGGTGGTGCTGGCCCGCTACATGCAGGTCCTCTCCGACGACCTGTGCAAGGAGCTGGAGGGCCGCGCCATCAACATCCACCACTCCTTCCTCCCCAGTTTCAAGGGCGCACGCCCCTACGAGCAGGCCTACCGGCGCGGAGTGAAGCTCGTCGGCGCGACGGCCCACTATGTGACGCCGGACCTGGACGAGGGCCAGATCATCGAACAGGACGTGGTCCGGGTGGACCACTCCCTCGACCCCGGCGACCTGGTCACGGTCGGACGGGACGTGGAGGCACAGGTGCTCGCGCACGCGGTGAAGTGGCACAGCGAGAGCCGCGTGATGGTGGACGGCAACCGCACGGTGGTCTTCCGCTGAGCCAAACCCACAAGGGGGCGGGACCGGATTCCGGTCCCGCCCCCCTTCGTATACGGTCCCGGGCGCGCCGCCCTCGGTCACAGCGGCAGCTGAAGGAAGGCGATGAGCGCCGCCGTGAGCTCCGCGGGGGCGTCCTCCTGGACGAGGTGACCCGCGCCGGCGATCGGTTCGAAGCACGCGCCGGGGATGAGAGCGGCGAGCTCGCGCCCCTTGGCCACAGGGATCCAGGTGTCGTCCTCGCCCCAGCAGACGAGCGTGGGGATGCCGATCGCGCCGTACCGACTCTGGATCTCGTCGGTGTACCGCTGGTCGGCCTGAGCGATCTGCCGGTAGAAGGCCGCCTGGCCGGGGCCGTCCACCCAGGGCTCGACGAGCCGGTCGAGGACCGCGGGATGCAGGCCGGGGCTGCTGGCGGAACTGACGTACTCACGCACCAGGGCGCCGTGGAGCGCGGGCGGCAACTGCTCGAAGACGTCGGCGTGCTCGCCGACCAGCCGGAAGAACGGGGACCCCCACGGTGCCAGCGCCACCGGGTCCACCAGGGCGAGGCCCCGGTAGCGGGCGCCGTGCAGCAGGTGGGCCCGTAATGCGACGGCACCGCCGAAGTCGTGGGCGACGACGAGCGGTTCGTCCAGGCCCCAGCGGCTCAGGAGTTCGGTGAAGACGCGGCCCTGCGCGGCCAGCGACACGTCCTGGCCCGCTGCCTTCTCCGAGGCCCCGTAGCCGGGCATGTCCCAGACGAAGACCTCGTGGTGGCGGGCGAGCGAGCGGGCGACGGCACGCCATACATACGAGGAGAAGGGCGTGCCATGCAGAAGCACGACCGGCGGTCGGCCGGGCTGTCCCAGCCGACCCCAACGGACGTGCCCTGATGCGCTGTTGAAGGTCTGGGTCAGCTTCCAATCGAGGTCCGTTGCCATCCTTCTCCCGGTTCAGCCGCCCAGCCGGTCCAGCAGCGCGCGGCGCCACCGCTCCGTCTCGGCGATCTGGTTGAACGTGAACATGTGCAGACCGGCCACGCCGGCCGAGGGTGCGGTGAGCGCCTCCTGCGTGCGGGTCAGCAGCCTCTCGGGCGCATACCCTCCGGGCGCCGCGAAACGCACGAACCAGGAGGCGTGCTTCGTCAGGAAGCGCGTCGACTCCCCCACCCCGATCTTCGTGGCCATCGCCAGGAGCTTCGCCCGCTGCACGGGCCCGGCGACCCCCACATACAGGGGCAGGGTGACGTCCCGGCGCCGTATGCGCGCGATCCACTCCCCCAGCACCCTCGGGTCGAAGCAGAGGTTGCTCACGAGGTACGTGGCGTGCTCGCGCTTGTCCCACATCGCCTGGATGGTGACGTCGTCGTGGATGAGGGGATGGCTCTCGGGGTAGCCGGTGACGCCGACGTGAGCGAAGGGGCTGCCCAGCTCGCTCAGCCTGCGCAGCACCGGCAGCGCCCCGTCGTAGACCCCGGCGGGCGGGTCGGCGTCGCCCGCCGGGACGAAGACGTCGTCCACGCCCGCCTCGCGCAGCCGGCCCGCGACCTCCTTCAGGTGCAGGTCGTCCCGCAGCAGCCGCGCCGGCACGTGCGGGACGACCCGGTAGCCGTGGCCCGCGAGCCGGCCGGCGAGGGCGAGGGTCGGTTCCAGGCCCTTGACCGGCGAGGCCGTCACGGTGACGACGACGTCGCGCGGCACATGGGCGAGGACCTTGTCCTCGGTCGCCTTCGCGGGCAGCACCTCATAGCGGACGCTGTGCAGCAGCGCCCTGAGCCCTGCGGTGCCCAATGTCTACCCCGTCTGCTTCTGAGCGTCGCGGAGGCGGTAGTACGCGGCCTTCGACGGCTCCAACGGCTGCTTGCCGAGGATCAGGTCGGCGGCCTTCTCGGCGATCATCATCACCGGGGCGTAGATGTTGCCGTTGGTGACGTAGGGCATCACCGACGCGTCCACCACGCGCAGGCCCTCCACGCCGTGCACCCGCATGCTCGCGGGGTCGACGACGGACATCTCGTCGGTGCCCATCTTGCAGGTGCAGGACGGGTGCAGGGCGGTCTCGCCCTCCTTCGCGACCCAGGCGAGGATCTCCTCGTCCGTCTCCACCGACGGCCCCGGCGAGACCTCCCCGCCGTTGTACGGGGCGAGGGCGGGCTGGTTGAGGAGCTTGCGGGCCACACGGATCGCCTCGACCCATTCGCGGCGGTCCTGCTCGGTGGAGAGGTAGTTGAAGCGCAGCGCCGGGTGTTCGCGCGGGTCCTTGCTCTTGATCTTCACCGAGCCGATGGCGTCGGAGTACATGGGTCCGACGTGCACCTGGTAGCCGTGGTCACCGGCGGGCGAGGAGCCGTCGTAGCGGACCGCGACGGGCAGGAAGTGGAACATCAGGTTGGGGTAGTCGACGTCCTCGTTGCTGCGGGCGAAACCGCCGGCCTCGAAGTGGTTGGTCGCCGCCGGACCCTTCCTGAACAGCCACTGCAGGCCGATGAAGGGGGCACGCCACTTCGCCATGTACGGCTGCATGGAGACGGGCTGCTTGCAGGCGTACTGGACGTAGACCTCAAGGTGGTCCTGCATGTTCTCGCCGACGCCCGGGAGGTCGTGGACGACGTCGATGCCGAGGGCGCGCAGCTCTTCGGCGTTGCCGACACCGGAGAGCTGCAGCAGCTGCGGGGAGTTGATGGCGCCGCCGCAGAGGATGACTTCCCCGGCGCGGACCTGCTGGAGCGCACCCCGGCCGCGCTGGAACTCGACACCGACGGCGCGCTTGCCCTCGAAGAGGACGCGGGTGACCAGGGCGCGGGTCTTGACGGTGAGGTTGGGCCGCTTCATCGCGGGCTTGAGGTACGCCTTCGAGGCCGACAGGCGACGTCCACGGTGGACATTCCGGTCGAACTTGGCGAAACCTTCCTGTCGATAGCCGTTGACGTCCTCGGTCGGCGCGTAGCCCGCCTCCTCAGTGGCCTTGAGGAAGGCGCCGAAGAGGGGATTGGTCGCCGGGCCGCGTTCGAGCACCAGCGGCCCGTCGTGGCCGCGGAACTCGTCGTCCGGATCGGCCGCCAGACAGTTCTCCATCCGCCGGAAGTACGGCAGACAGTGGGCGTAGTCCCAGGCCTCCATGCCCGGGTCGGCCGCCCAGCGCTCGTAGTCCATGGGGTTGCCGCGCTGGAAGATCATGCCGTTGATGCTGCTGGAGCCGCCCAGGACCTTGCCGCGGGCGTGGTAGATGCGCCGGCCGCCCATGTGGGGCTCGGGCTCGGACTCGTACTTCCAGTCGTAGAACCGGCTGCCGATCGGGTACGTCAGCGCCGCGGGCATGTGGATGAAGACGTCCCACGGGTAGTCCGACCGGCCGGCCTCCAGGACCAGCACCCGGTTGGCCGGGTCAGCGGAGAGTCTGTTCGCCAGTGCACTGCCGGCCGAACCGCCGCCGACGATGACGAAGTCGTACTGCACAGGAGCCATGGTGCCTCGTCTCGCTCGCGCCGTAGATATGCGAGGCATGCTAAACCCGGTCGCGTTATACGCACCAGGTTGCGAACCACGCAACTTCCAACATCTTGGTTTCGGTCCGGTTACTTGCAGGGGCGTTGTTTACTACGCGTATAGTTTTACTGTGAGCAACTACAGCCCTGACTCAGAAACGTCGAATTCGCAGGCCGGCGGCGTGCAGTCGGTCGACCGCGCCATCAGCGTCCTGGAGATCCTCGCCCAGCGTGGCGAGGCGGGCGTCAGTGAGGTGGCGGGCGAGATCGACGTCCACAAGTCCACCGCCTTCCGCCTGCTCGGTGCCCTGGAGGCGCGTGGCCTGGTGGAGCAGGCCGGTGAGCGCGGCAAGTACCGGCTCGGCTTCGGCATCGTCCGCCTGGCCGGCGCGGTCACCGGCCGGATCGACATCACCCAGCAGGGCCGCCCGGTCTGCGAGCGCCTCGCCGAGGAGATCGGCGAGACGGTGAACATCGCCGTCATGCAGGAGCACTACGCGATCAACCTGTATCAGGTGCGCGGCCCGGGCGCGGTCACCGCGCACAACTGGGTCGGCCAGCTGACGCCGCTGCACGCCACGTCGAGCGGCAAGATCCTGCTGGCCCACATGCCCGCGAAGGAGCGCGCCGCGCTGCTGTCCGCCGCCGGCATGAAGAAGGTCACCCCGCACACCATCACGGCGAAGACGAAGCTCGAGAAGAACCTCGCCGAGGCGCGGGAGCGGGGCTACGCCTTCACCCTGGAGGAGCTGGAGATCGGCCTGCACGCCATGGCCGCGCCGGTCCGCAACCGGGACGGCGAGGTCATCGCGGCACTGAGCGCCTCCGGGCCCTCCTACCGGTTCACCGAGGAGCGTCTGCACGAGCTCTCCCCGGTGCTCGTCAAGGGCGCCGAGGAGATCAGCCACCGGATGGGCTACCTGGGCTGAGTCAGCCCTGAGAAATGCCCAGGCGCTCGTTCACCCAGTCGTGGAAGGCGCCGATGTGGTGCTCGCTGGGCACCAGCACGCCCCCCTTGGCGTACATACGGGAACTCATGCCGGGCTGCGTGCGCTCGCAGGCATCGAAGTCCTGCTGGTTGACGCGGTGGAAGAGTTCCACGGACCGGCTGACGTCCTTGCCGCTCTCGACGACATGCGGCAGGTACAGCCAGTCGCACTCGACGATCGTGCGGTCCACGGACACCGGGTACATCCGGTGGAAGATCACGTGGTCGGGCACGAGATTGATGAACACCTGGGGCTTGACGGTGATCGCGTAGTAGCGGCGGTCCTGATCCTCGGCGACCCCGGGAATGCGGTCCAGACCCTCCGAGCCGTCGACGGTGAAGCCCTGGACCTCGTCACCGAACTCCGCGCCGTGGCCGACGTAGTACTGGGCCGCGTAGCCGTCCGCGAACTCCGGCAGTACCTCCGTGAGTTCGGGGTGGATCGTGGCGCAGTGGTAGCACTCCATGAAGTTCTCGATGATGAGCTTCCAGTTCGACTTCACGTCGTACGTGATCCGCTTGCCGACGGAGAGGTTGTCGATGTCGTAGCGCTCGATCGACTCGACGTCGCCGAGGCGGGCGACGACCTCACCGATGACGTCCTCCTCGAAGGAGGGCGGGTTCTCGGCGAGGCAGACCCAGACATAGCCGAGCCATTCGCGTACCGCCACGCTCACCAGGCCGTACTCGGTGCGGCCCACGTCGGGCATCTTGGTGAGGTTGGGCGCCGCGACGAGCTTGCCGTTCAGGTCGTACGTCCAGGCGTGGTAGGGGCACTGGAAGGCCCGCTTGACCTCGCCGGTCTCCTCGGTGCAGAGCTTGGCCCCGCGGTGCCGGCACACGTTGAAGTACGCGCGGATGCTGTTGTCCCTCGCCCGGGTGACCAGGATGCTCTCGCGGCCCACGTCGACGGTGCGGAAGGCACCGGGCTTCGCCAGCTCGGAGGCCCGCGCCACGCAGAACCACATGGTCTCGAATATGCGCTCCTGCTCCTGGGCGAAGATCCCCGGGTCCGTGTAGGAGGAGCCGGGGAGGGTGGCGATCAGGCTGTCCGGCAGGCTGGTCGAGGTCACGGTGCACTCCTCGGGAGAACGTCGTGGAGGGGTCATTCACGCGCCGGGAAGAGCGACTCCGGACGGCGTTGTGTATGGAGCAACGCTGCGTGCTATATGCAACCGCAGCATGGGATGCCGCTGGGGCGGTGTCAAGATGCGAGCGGTGTCAGGATGCAGATGGTGATGCGGTGGCGGCGAGTTGCTTGCGCCAGCGCATGAACAGCCGGGGCTGGTTCATCCCGAGCACGGCGACCGGGTCCCCGGACCGCCGGTAGACGGCCAGGACGTCGCGGTCGTCCGCTGAGCCCGCCTCGATGGTCACTCTGTCCGCGCCGGCCGCGTGACCGGCGAACTGGATCTTCACGCCGTACTGGTCGGACCAGAAGTACGGCGGCCTGGGCACACCCGGTTCCACCGCGCCGCCCGCCAGCAGCGTGGCGATCGCGGCGTCGGGCCGCTCCCGCGCGCCGGTCCAGTGCTCGACGCGACGATGGAGACCCGCGCGCGGGTCGTACCAGTTGGCACAGTCGCCGACCGCGACCACACCGGCCAGGCTGGTGCGGCCGTCGGCGCCGCACTTGACGCCGTTGTCGAGAGCGATGCCGGAACCTTCCAGCCACTCGACGTTCGGGCGTGCGCCCACTCCGACCACGACGATGTCGGCCGGGATACTGCGGCCGTCCTCCAGCAGGACGGCGTCGACACGGGTCTCCCCGCTCAGCCCCTTGACGCCCACGCCGCACTCCAGCCGTACGCCGTGGTCGGCGTGGAGGGCGGAGACGATGGCGCCCATGGTCTCGCCGAGCGGTCCGGCGAGCGGTGTCGGGGCCGCCTCGACGACGGTCGCCTCCAGCCCGAGGGCGTATGCGGTGGAGGCGACCTCGGCTCCGATGAAGCCTCCGCCGATCACCACCAGCCGTCCGCCGCGGGCCAGTTCGTCGCGCAGGGCGCGGGCGTCGTCCAGGGTGCGCAGGGTGTGCACGCCGGCCAGCCCCTCGGAGCCGGGCAGGGTGCGCGCCGCGGCGCCGGTCGCGATGACGACTCCGTCGGCCTGCACCTCCCGTCCGTCACCGAGCCGGACGACACGCCGCGCGTGGTCGAGTCCGGTGGCGCGGACGCCGAGCAGCCACTCGGCCCCGAGGTCCTCGTCGTCCGTCTCGAGGGCGAGTTCGGCCTCGCCGAGCGTGCCGGACAGGAACTCCTTGGACAGCGGGGGCCTGTCGTACGGGCGGTGGAGTTCGTCGCCGATGACGACGAGCCGCCCGTCGTAACCCTGCCTGCGCAGTGAGCGCGCCGCCGACAGGCCGGCCAGTGAGGCGCCGACCACGGCGACGGTCCTCACGCGGGACCCCCGGCGAGCCGGGCCGAGATGCAGGGCGGCAGGTTGGGGGCGTCGGTGGACAGCCGCACGAAGATCATGCCGTCCTCGACGACGACCTCGTGCGTCCGGACCGGGAGCTTGGCCGGCGGGGCGTCGACCGCGCCGGTCCGCAGGTCGAACTTGGAAGCATGCAGCGGGCATTCCACCTCGCAGCCCTCCAGCCAGCCGTCGGCGAGCGACGCGTCCTGGTGGGTGCAGGTGTCGTCGATGGCGAAGAGTTCGCCGTCGTCGGTGTGGAACACCGAAACCGGCGGATCGATGTCGAGCCGGTGAGCCTCGCCTCGGGGGAGGTCCTCGAGACGGCACGCGGGAATCATCATGACACCTCGGTGCGTATAACGAAACGGATTGCGGTAAGCGCAACATCAGTCTGGGGTCGCCCAGAACCCTTGTCAAGGCGTTCAGAGGCCGCTTGCGGCCACTGTTTTCGTTGCGTCATACAAAACGTGACTCATATAGAACAACAGCAGCCCGCCGTATCGGCTCGCGATGTCCGCGAGCCGATACGGCGGGCGCTCAAGGGCTGCCGGTGCGGCGTCAGAAACCGCGGTCGACCCACTCCTGGAGGTGCGGGGCCTCCGCGGCGATGGTGGTCGTGTCACCGTGGCCGGTGTGCACGACGGTGTCTCCCGGCAGTGTCAGCAGCCGGTCCTGGATCGAGTCGATGATGGTCGGGAAATGGCTGTACGACCGTCCTGTCGCCCCCGGCCCGCCCGCGAACAGGGTGTCGCCGCTGAAGAGGGCCTGCAGGGCCGGTGCGTACAGGCAGACCGCCCCAGGGGCGTGGCCGGGCGTGTGCAGCACGGTCAGCTCGATGCCGGCCACCGTGAGGCCCTGGCCGTCGGTGAGTTCGGCGTCCGGTGCCCGGTCGGGGTGGGTCTGCTTCCACAGCGGCAGGTCGTCCGGGTGGAGGAGGACCGGGGCGCCGGTGCGGTCGGCGAGTTCGGGCGCGGCGTCGATGTGGTCGTTGTGGGCGTGGGTGCACACGATCGCGGTGAGGCGCCGGGCGCCGACGGCCTCGGCGATGGCCTCGGCGTCATGCGCGGCGTCGATGACGATCACCTCGGTGTCGTCGCCGACGATCCACACGTTGTTGTCGACGTCCCAGGTACCACCGTCCAGCGAGAACGTCCCCGAGGTGACGAGGTGTTCGATGCGGGCGGCCATCAGAGGACCACCACCGAGCGCAGCACGTCGCCGTGGTGCATGCGCTCGAAGGCCTTCTCGACCTCGTCCAGCGCGATGGTCTCCGTGACGAAGGCGTCGAGATCCAGGCGGCCCTGGAGGTAGAGGTCGATCAGCATCGGGAAGTCACGGGAGGGCAGGCAGTCGCCGTACCAGGAGGACTTCAGGGAGCCGCCGCGGCCGAAGACGTCCAGCAGCGGCAGTTCGAGCTTCATCTCCGGGGTGGGCACGCCGACCAGGACGACCGTGCCGGCGAGGTCGCGGGCGTAGAACGCCTGCTTGTACGTCTCGGGGCGGCCGACCGCCTCGATGACGACGTCGGCGCCGAAGCCGCCCGTCAGCTCGCGGATCGCCTCGACCGCGTCGGCGTCCTTGGAGTTGACGGTGTGGGTCGCGCCCAGCTTCCTGGCCGTGTCCAGCTTGCGGTCGTCGATGTCGACGGCGATGACCTTCGCCGCGCCCGCCAGGTTCGCCCCGGCGATCGCCGCGGCCCCGACACCGCCGCAGCCGATGACGGCGACCGAGTCACCCCGGCCCACGTTGCCGGTGTTGATGGCCGCGCCGATGCCCGCCATCACGCCGCACCCCAGCAGACCGGCGGCGGCCGCCGACGCGGTCGGGTCGACCTTGGTGCACTGCCCGGCCGCGACCAGCGTCTTCTCCGCGAACGCGCCGATGCCCAGTGCGGGAGACAGCTCGGTACCGTCCAGCAGGGTCATCTTCTGCTTGGCGTTGTGGGTGTTGAAGCAGTACCACGACTCCCCGCGCAGACAGGCACGGCACTGGCCGCACACCGCCCGCCAGTTGAGGATCACGAAGTCGCCGGGCGCGACATCGGTGACGCCCTCCCCCACGGACTCCACGATCCCCGCGGCCTCATGGCCCAGCAGGAACGGGAAGTCGTCGTTGATGCCGCCCTCGCGGTAGTGCAGATCGGTGTGGCAGACCCCGCAGGCCTCGATCTTCACCAGCGCCTCACCCGGACCCGGGTCGGGCACGATGATCGTCTCCAGGCTGACGGGGGCGCCCTTGCCCCGCGCGACGACAGCACGGACCTGGTGCGTCATGGCCACTCCTCGGCTGGTCGTGACTTGAATCGAATGTCGATCAGATGTTGCTCATTACGGCACACATTTCATGTGCCGCAACACAGCATCGTGGAGCGCCGACCGGGGGTCAAGCGGCTCGACGGGGTTGCCTCAGCTGGATCGATCCCGGCGGAACAGCGCGAACGCCCGGCGGGGTCGTGACCGGACATGCCGGTTCACGACCCCGCCGGGCGTGGGTCCCGCCGATCTCAGCGGGCAGAGGAGGAGGTCGTTTCCGTGGCCTCCGTGGCCTGCGTGGACTGCTCGGGCTGCTCGGACTGCTCGGAATCCGGGCCCTCGTTGCACGCCACGGGGCCGATGCGCAGCTCGAAGTCGCCGTCGTACTTCTCGTGGCCGGTGATGACGGCCGTTTCGATGGCCTCCTTGCCGATGCGCCCGCGAATGATGAGCGGGTCCTGGCGCAGGTCGCGGGTGAGCGCGATGCACAGGCCGACCATCACCAGGGTGAAGGGCGCCGCCGCGAGGATGGTCAGGTTCTGCAGTCCGGTGAGCGCGTCGCCCTTGCCGCCGCCGATGAGCAGCATGATCGCGGCGACCGCGCCGGTCAGCACGCCCCAGAAGACGACGACACCGCGGGTCGGTTCCAGGGATCCGCGCTGCGAGAGCGTGCCCATCACGATCGAGGCGGCGTCGGCGCCGGAGACGAAGAAGATGCCGACGAGGATCATCACGACCACACTCGTGATCGTGGCGACCGGGTACTGCTGCAGCACGTCGAAGAGCTGGCCCTGGGCGGTCGAGGCGTCGCTGAGCTTCTTCTCGTCCTGCAGGTGCATCGCCGAGCCGCCGAAGACGGCGAACCACAGCAGGCTGACGGTGCTGGGGACCAGGATGACGCCGCCGACGAACTGCCGGATGGTCCGGCCGCGGCTGATGCGCGCGATGAACATGCCGACGAACGGCGTCCAGGAGATCCACCAGGCCCAGTAGAAGACCGTCCAGCCGGCCAGCCAGTCGGCGACGCCCTCGCCGCTCGACGCCTCGGTACGCCCTGCCATCTGGGTCAGGTCGCCGAGGAAGGCGCCGATGGACGTGGGCAGCAGGTCGAGGATGAAGATGGTCGGGCCGACGAGAAACACGAAGACCGCCAGGGTCACCGCCAGCACCATGTTGATGTTGGACAGCCACTGGATGCCCTTCTCGATCCCGGACACCGCCGAGGCGACGAACGCCACGGTCAGCGCCGCGATCACGGCGACCAGCAGGCCGGTGCCGACGGATCCCAGCCAGCCCAGTCCGGTGAAGCCGCTGCCGATCTGCAGGGCGCCGAGCCCCAGGGAGGCCGCGGAGCCGAAGAGCGTGGCGAAGATCGCGAGGATGTCGATGATCCGGCCACCCCAGCCGTTCGCCCGCTTCTCGCCGATCAGCGGGGTGAACACGGCGCTGATCAGCTGGCGGCGGCCGCGCCGGAAGGTGCTGTAGGCGATCGCGAGACCCACCACCGCGTACATCGCCCACGGATGCAGTGTCCAGTGGAAGAGGGTGGTGGCCATGGCGGTCTCCATGGCCTCGTTGGCGTCGGCCGGGTCGGTGCCCGGCGGCGGTGTGACGAAGTGGGAGAGCGGCTCGCTCACGCCGTAGAACATCAGGCCGATGCCCATGCCCGCGCTGAACAACATGGCGATCCACGAGACCGTGCGGAACTCGGGCTGCTCGCCCTCCTTGCCCAGGGTGATCCGCCCGTAGCGGCTCATCGCCAGCCAGAGGGCGAAGACCACGAAGCCCGAGGCGGCGAGAACGAAGGCCCAGCCGCCGTTGCGGATGGTCCCGTCCAGCAGCTTCCCGGACACGCTCTCCAGCGTGTCGGTCGCGACGGCGCCCCACACGACGAAGGCGAGGGTGAGGACCGCGGCGACACCGAAGACGATCAGGTCGGTGCGGGGTCCGGCGGATGCCGCCGGGCTTCCCGGCAGATCCGCTGCGACGGGATGACCACGACTCCCGTCCCTTTCGCGTACTTTATTCATCTGCTCGTCCTTTCCACAGGCGGCGGTGGAGTCTTTGTCGCGGACGACGAGAGAAGGGGAGGCGGAGCGGCCGCCATCGTGCGTCGTTGCGAATAATGCATCGTCACTCACTATGAGCAACAACCTTCTGGGCGCCGCAGAGGGCTGTCAAGGGGGCGGACGTGCTGAGTTGCCCGTCCGCCGGCTCTGCGCCCACCCATGGGCTACGCGTCGGCGGTCACCGGTTCCAGCCGGACGACGATGGACTTCGACGTGGGCGTGTTGCTGATGGCTGCCGTGGAGTCCAGGGGTACGAGGACGTTGGTCTCGGGGAAGTAGGCGGCGCAGCAGCCTCGCGGGGTCGGGTACGGCACGGCCCGGAAGGCGTGTGCCCGGCGCTCCACCCCGTCCCCGTACTCACTGACGATGTCGACGAGGTCCCCGTCGGAGAGGCCGCGCTCGGTGAGGTCGTCGGGGTGCAGGAAGAGGACCCGGCGGCCCTGGTGGATGCCGCGGTAGCGGTCGTCCAGGCCGTAGATCGTGGTGTTGTACTGGTCGTGCGAGCGCAGCGTCTGGAGCAGCAGCCGGCCCGGCGGGACCTTGGGGCTCTCCAGCCGGTTGACGGTGAAGTTGGCCAGCCCGGTGGCGGTCGTGAACCGGCGCTCGTCGCGGGGCGGGTGGGGCAGGGCGAAGCCGCCCGGTAGCCGCACCCGGGCGTTGAAGTCCTCGAAGCCGGGGATCACGCGTTCGATGCGGTCGCGGATGCGGTCGTAGTCGGCCTCGAAGTCTTCCCACGGCACTTGCGGGCCGGTGTCCCCGAGGGCGGCGCGTGCCATCCGGCAGATGATCGCGACCTCGCTCAGCAGGTGCTCGGACGCGGGCGCGAGCCGCCCTCGTGAGAGGTGCACCATGCCCATGGAGTCCTCCACCGTGACCAGCTGGGGTCCGCCCGGCCGCAGGTCGGCCTCGGTCCGGCCGAGGCACGGCAGGATGAGGGCCTGTTCCCCGGCGATGACATGCGAGCGGTTCAGCTTGGTGGAGATCTGGACGGTGAGCCGGCACCTGCGCAGCGCCTGCTCGGTCAGGTCGGTGTCGGGGGCCGCGGCGACGAAGTTGCCACCCAGCGCGACGAAGACCCGTACGTCACCGTCGCGCATGGCGCGGATGCTGTCGACCGCGTCATGGCCGTGGTGTCGCGGAGGTGTGAAGGTGAACTCGGCGCCGAGCCGGTCCAGGAACGCGGCGTCCGGCTTCTCGTAGATGCCCATGGTGCGGTCGCCCTGCACGTTGGAGTGGCCGCGCACCGGGCACAGGCCGGCGCCCGGGCGGCCGATGTTGCCGCGCAGCAGAAGGAAGTTGACGACGTCCCGGATGGTGGGCACGGAGTGCTTGTGCTGGGTGAGTCCCATCGCCCAGCAGACGACGATCTTCTCGGCGGCCAGCACCTGGCCGAACGCCTCCCGGATCTCCTCCTCGGGCAGGCCGGTGGCCTGGAGGATCTCGTCCCACGACACCTTGCGGGCGTGCTCGGCGAACTCCTCGAAGCCATGCGTGTACCGCTCGATGAAGGAGGTGTCCAGGGTGCCGGGCGCCTCGTCCTCCGCCTCCAGCAGCATGCGGTTGAAGGCCTGGAAGAGCGCCTGGTCCCCGCCCAGCCTGATCTGGAGGAACTGGTCCGCCAGCTTCGTGCCGCCGCCGATGACGCCGGAGGCCTTCTGGGGGTTCTTGAACCGCAGCAGTCCCGCCTCGGGCAGCGGGTTGACCGCGATGACGCGGGCACCTTGCTGCTTGGCCTTCTCCAGCGCGGAGAGCATCCGGGGGTGGTTGGTGCCCGGGTTCTGGCCGACCACGAGGATGAGATCGGCCTCGTAGAGATCCACCAGGCTGACGCTGCCCTTGCCGATGCCGATGGTCTCCACCAGGGCCGAGCCGCTGGACTCGTGGCACATGTTGGAGCAGTCCGGCAGGTTGTTGGTGCCGAAGCCGCGGACGAAGAGCTGGTAGAGGAACGCGGCCTCGTTGCTCGCCCGTCCTGAGGTGTAGAAGGCGGCCTGGTCCGGGTGGTCGAGCGCGGCGAGTTCGCGGGCGATCACGGCGAACGCGTCGTCCCAGGAGATCGGCTCGTAGCGGTCGGCGCCGGCCGGGCGGTACATCGGGTGGGTGAGGCGTCCCTGCTGCCCGAGCCAGTAGTCGCTGCACGGGAGCAGGTCCTCCAGAGTGTGCTCGGCGAAGAAGTCCGGGGTGACCCGCCGTACGGTGGCCTCCTCGGCCACGGCCTTGGCGCCGTTCTCGCAGAACTCCGCCTTGTGCCGGTGATCGGGCTCGGGCCAGGCGCATCCCGGGCAGTCGAAGCCCTCCTTCTGGTTCACCCGGAGCAGAGTGAGCAGGCTGCGGCGGGCCCCCATCTGTTCGCCGGCGTGCCGCAGCGAGGAGGTGACCGCGGGGATGCCGGCCGCGTACTCCTTCGGGGGTCCGATCCGCAGACGGGCGTCGCCGGGGTCCTCAGCAGGTGGCTTGCGAGTCATCTGTAGCGCTACTCCGCGATGTAGGGGAACCAGAGCCGTGCCATGGCACCTTCGCCAGTTGCGCATTATTCAACAGTAGCGTGATGCGCAACAGACCTAGGGAAGCCCGACCGGCGACCCCCTGTCAAGGCCCGCAGCGCCTGACGTGTGCCTCGGCGAGGAGCAGGTAGCTCGCGGCCGTCCAGGTGTAGGCGCGGTCGCGCAGGCCGGTTCCGGTGAGGGCGTCGAAGTTCTCGGCGAAGCCGTGGGTCTCGCACAGGGTGCGGAAGCGGGCACTGATCTCGTCCGCCAGGCGGTGGTGGCCGGCGCGGCGCAGCCCGTCCTCGATCAGGACCGTGGCAGGGGCCCAGATGGGACCGCGCCAGTAGCCGTCGGAGAGGTAGTGCGGCGAACTCGGCAGCTCGGTGGCCAGTCCGTACGGCGTCAGGTGGGCCTCGATACGGGCGGCCAGCACGCCGCTGATCTCCTCCGGCAGATGCTCGCCCAGCGCGATGGGCATCAGGTCGAGAAGGCTGGAGCTCTGCCAGGTGTCGCCGCTGTCGACTCCCCGGGCGACGAACCGGTCACCGGTCCAGAGCTGCTCGAGCATCGCCGCCTGGGTGGCCTCGGCGGCCCGCGTCCATCGGCGGGCGTCGTCCGGCCGGGCCAACTGGATGGCCAGTTCGGCGAGTTCGCGGAGCTGGAGGACGAGGAAGGCCGCCAGGTCCGCGGTGACGACGACGCGTTCGGGGGCGAAGGTAGTGGCGTTGTCCCAGCCGCTGTCGTTGCCGTGCTGGTAGTGGGGCAGTGCGGCGCCGGGGGCGCGCCGTGCGGTGAGCCAGAAGTCCGTCCAGCGTTCCAGCCTGTCGTACGTCTCGGCCAGTTCCGCCCGGCCGGGCGGCGTGGGCAGGCGACGGCGCAGGTGCCCGAACGCCCAGCCGTGGATGGGCGGTTTGACGAAGTTGTGGAGGACCTCGGAGTGGGTGACCGAGTCGGGCAGCGCCCCGGTCTCGTCCTGGTGGTCGAAGGGCAGGTGGTACTGGTCCCGGGCCAGCTCGGGGCGGCCGGGGGCCAGGGCCAGTGCGTTGAAGCAGTGGTCCCAGCTCCAGACCTTGTCCATCCAGTGCTTGGACATCAGGACGGCGGGCCGGGTGACCAGACCCGCCGGGCGTACGGTCGCGGACCACAGGACGTAGGCGGCGAGTTCGGCGGCCGGTGTCGCGGACGAGCGCCACGGGGCCACCGTGTCGACGAAGTCCGCGAAGGCGTTCCGCGCGGCCTCGACGACCTTGCCGAAGGTCGCCGTCGACGCGTACGGCCGGCGGGCGGTGTCGAGTTCCTCCACCGCGATCTCCCAGGGCGCCTCCGCGTCCGGGCCGGCGGCGACGGTGAGACCGCGGTCGGCAGCGCCGAGGGCCTGGCCGCCGAACGTGTCGGTCGCCGTGCCGGAGAGCACGGTGACGCGGCAGCGGCGTCCGGTCTCGTACGACGTGAACACGTACGCGTCCCCCGCCGGGTCGCGGAAGAAGTACGTACCGCTGAACGGCGTCAGGGTCTGCGCCGCGGCGAGCACTCGGATGCCCAGACCGCTCCCCCGCAGCCGTACGGTGTCCGGCGACTCGTAGGCGAGGTCGACACGGCCACGCCCGGCGGTCCAGCTGAGCAGTCCCGGCGTCGCCTCGACGCGGGTCTCGGCGCGGTGGCCCGTCACCGGGTCCACGGGGACCAGACGCAGGACGGCGTGCATGCCGTTCTGGTGCGAGACGAGGTGGAGATCTTCGGCGTACGTCTTCTCCGCCACCACGGGCGAGATGTCGAACCAGGATCCGTACGTGCTGAACGGGATGTCATGGACGGAGAAGGCCGGGCCGGGAAGGGCGGCGGTCATGAAGTGCGACTCGTTTCTCGAGCACGGGGACTCGAACAGAGGGAAGGGTCTCGGTCCCTCGGAGGGAAGGGAGCTCAGTCCTTGACCGCGCCGGCCGTCACGCCGGCGGCGACGTAGCGCTGGGCGAGGACGAGGATGACCGCGGCGGGCAGCGAGGCCACGACGGCGGTGGCCATGATGGCGTTCCACTCCTGGTTGTTGTTGCCGATGTAGTGGTAGATGCCGAGGGTGATCGGCTCGTGGGCGCCGCCGTTGACGAGGGTGCCGGCGAAGACGAAGTCGGACCAGGACCACAGGAACGCGAACAGGGACACCGTGACGACGGCGTTGCGGCTCATCGGCAGGACGATCGACCAGAACGTGCGCAGCGGTCCGGCGCCGTCCGTCTTCGCGGCCTGGAGCAGTTCGCCGGGGATGCCGGACATGAACGCGGTGAAGATCAGGACCGCGAAGGGCACGGCCAGGGTGGAGTCGGCGACGATCAGGCCGGGGACGGACTGGAGCAGGCCGAGCTGGAGGTAGATGGCGTAGAAGCCCATCGCCATGATGATGCCGGGGATCATCTGGGCGGCCAGCAGGAGAAAGCTGAGCACACCGCCGCCGCGGGGGCGCAGCTTGGCCAGGGCGTAACCGGCGGGGGCGGACAGAGCGACGGTCAGCACGACGGTGCCCAGGCCGATGACGAGGCTGGTGCCGAGGTAAGGCAGCTGCTCGGCGAGGACGGTGCGGTAGCCGGCCAGCGTGCCGTGGACGGGGAACAGGTCGGGCGGGCTCTTGCGCATGTCCTGGTCACGGGTGAAGGACACGTTCAGCATCCAGTAGACCGGGAAGAGCATGATGCCGGTCAGCAGGACACCCACGGTCGTCTTGCCCCAGGTACGTCGGCTCATGAGAACGCCTGCTTCCGCTGGGTCCGCACATAGACCAGGCCGAAGACCAGCGCGGCCACCACGAGGAGGTTGCCGACGGCCGCACCCGGGCCGAAGGCGGGCACGAGGTTGCCGAAGCCGAGCTGGTAGGACCAGGTGGCGAAGGTCGTGGACGAGTCCGCCGGGCCGCCCTTGGTCATGATCCAGATGATGTCGAAGACCTTGAGCGTGTAGACCAGGCCCAGCAGCAGGGTGATCGCGGACACCGGGCGCAGCAGCGGGAAGGTGATGCTCCAGAACCGCCGCCAGGCACCCGCCCCGTCGAGGGCGGCGGCCTCGTACAGGCCGGCCGGGATGGACTGCAGGCCGCTGTACAGCACGACCAGGTTGAACGGGACGCCGATCCAGATGTTCGCGATGATCACCGAGGTCAGCGACCAGGACGGGGAGGTCAGCCAGTTCACCTGGTCGACGCCGACGGCGCCCAGCAGGGCGTTGACGACACCGGACTCGCTGTTGAACATCCACGACCAGGTGGAGGCCGACACGATCAGCGGCAGCAGCCAGGGCACCAGGAACAGGGCGCGCAAGGTCACCGACAGCGGGAAGTGCCGGTTGAAGAAGACCGCGAGGGCCAGGCCGATGCAGTACTGGAAGACCAGGCACACGGCGGTGAACACCACGGTGTGGAGCAGGGCGGGGGCGAAGGTCGGGTCGTCGAGGACGGTCCGGTAGTTCTGCAGGCCCGTGAACGGTGCGTCGCCCTGGACGAAGGAACGGACCGTGTAGTTGCGCAGGCTCAGGTCGAGGTTGCGGTAGAGCGGATAGGCGTAGAAGAGGGCGAGGTAGAGGGTCACCGGGGCGAGGAAGGCCCAGGCGGCCCACTGCTGGGAGCCGGGCCTTCGGGTCGCCGGTGAGGTCAACGGGCTTCGGGTCACGGTCACCGGACCCGTCAACGAGCCTCGGGTGACGGTCACTTGACGGCGGACTGAGCGGCGGTCAGCGCGTCCTTCGGGGACTTCGAACCGCTGAGGGCGGACTGTACGGCCTTCCACAACTGCTCCGATATCTTCGGGTACTTGGTGCCCAGGTCGTCGCTGGTGCGTCCCTTGGCCGCCTTGACGGCGTCGACCCACGGCTTCAACTCGGCGTTCGCCGCCACCTGCTTGTCCTGGACCTCGCCGGTCGGGGCCACGTAGGACAGGGTGGTGTCGGTGTCGTAGAGGTTCGCGGTGCTGGTCAGGCAGGTGACCAGCTTCTGGGCGGTGGCGTAGCGGCCGGTGTCGCCCTGGACGGGGATGGTGACGAACTCGCCGCCGGTCGGGGCCGCGGCGTTGCCTCCGTCGGCGCCGGGGACGGGCAGGACGCCGTAGTCGAAGCCGGCCTTCTCGGCGTTGGCGAGCTGCCAGGTGCCGTTCTCGGCGAAGGCGTAGTCGCCGCTCGCGAACTCCTGCCAGCTGGTGGTCTGGGTGTTGTTGATGACCGAGTTGGGCGCGTACCCCTTGTCCAGCCAGCCCTTCCACAGGGACAGCGCGGAGACGGCCTGGGCGGAGCCGAGGTCGGTCAGCCGGGCGCCCGAGCCCCAGAACCACGGCAGGAACTGGAAGCTGCCCTCCTCGGTGCCGATCGCGGAGAAGGTGATGCCCTTCTTGCCCGCCTTCTTCACCTTCTCCAGCGCCGCCGTCAGCGACGTCCAGTCCTTGATCGAGGCCGTGTCCACGCCGGCCTTCTTCAGCACCTCCTTGTTGTAGTAGAGGGCGAGGGTGTTGGCGCCGATCGGCGTGCCGTAGGTCTTCCCGCCCGACTGGCCGGCCGCGAGCAGGTTGGGGTCCACCTTCGAGGTGTCCAGCTTGTTGTCGTCGGTCGTGGTGAGCACGCCCGCCTCGGCCAGCGTCGACACCACCGGGTTGTCGACGACGAGGACGTCCGCGGAGTTGTCCTGCTGCGCGGCCAGCAGCGCCTTGTTGGCCAGGTCGCTGGTGTCGAACGCGGTCCGCTTGATCTTCACACCGGCCTTGGTGCCGCAGGCGTCCAGGAGCTTCGCCCAGGCCGAGCTCTTGTCGAACTGGGGGTACGGGTCCCAGACGGTGTACGTGCCGTCGCCGGCGCCCTTGGTGTCGGTGCTGCCCGAGCCGGAGGAGCAGGCGGTGGCGCTGACGGCCACGGCGAGCGCGGTCACGGCCGCGGCGGTCAGACGGCGCTGTCCGGAGGAGCTGTTCATGGCGGGGGTTCCTTTGTTTGGGCATGCGGGTGCCGAGGGCACGGGGTGGCGAGCGCATGGGGCGGCGAGGGCACCGTGGTGAAAGGGAGCGGGCACGGTGGTGAAGAGGAGAGGGCACGCCGAACAGCGCCGATGAGCGACCGGCGGGTCAGCGGGTGACGTAGGTACGCGGGGGTCGCCCGTGGGGTGTGGTCAGGACGCCGTGCTGGGCCCGGTGCTGGCCCGCAGGGAGATCGGCGGCGCGAGGAGATGGTGGCGGGGCGGGCCGTCGGGATGGTCGAGCCGCTCCACCAGCAGTTCGACGGCGCGTCGGCCCATCTCCTCGGCCGGCACGTCCGCCGCGGTGAGCTGCGGGGTCACCGTCTCCGCCCAGCGGCCGGCCACGACCCCGGTCACGGAGACGTCGCGCGGCACATGGCGGCCCGCCTGGGCGAGCCCCCGGTAGAGGCCGCCCAGAGCGGCCTCGTTCAGTGTGACCAGGGCCGTGGTGGCCGGCTCGTCGTGCAGGATCCGCTCCACGCAGGCCTGGCCCGAGGCGGCGTCGTCCCCGCAGCAGTACGTCCGCACTGTCAGCCCGCGTTCGGCCGCGGCCTTGGTGAAGCCGTCCAGGCCGCGGTGCGCGGACTCGTACCCGGCCCGCAGCAGCTGCTCGGGCCGGTTGACGAAGGCGACCCGGCGGTGGCCGAGGTCCGCCAGGTGGTGGACGCACGCCGCCGCCAGCGCGGTGTGGTCCAGGCCGACCCACCAGCCGCTGTCGGGATGCGCGGTGCGGCCGATGGCGACGAAGGGGAAGTCCACGGCGGTCAGGTGCTCCGCCCTGTCGTCCTCCAGCCTGATCTCCATCAGGATCGCGCCGTCGACCCGCCGCTCCCCCAGCAGCCGCTGGAACGAGCGGTCGCTGTCCACGCCGCTCGGCGCCACCAGCACGTCGTAGTCGTAGGCCGCGGCGGCCTCCACGACGCTGCCGATGAAGTCCAGTTGCATCCCGGTGTAGTGGTTGCCGGCCGGCGGGAAGACCAGGCCGATCGTGCTGGTCCGGCCGTTGGCGAGGGCGCGGGCGCTGGCGTTCGGGCGGTAGCCCAGTTCATCGATGACCTGCTGGATCTTGCGGCGGGTGTCGTCGGAGACCGGTCGCTTGCCGCTCAGTGCGTAGGACACGGTGCTGCGCGAGACACCGGCCCGCCGGGCGATCTCACCGATGTTCACGGCAGCTCCTTGCTCGAACCGGTTCGATTCTGCGGACCGGCTGTCGAACCGGTTCGCGTGAAGTGAAGTTAGGAACTGGCCGCACGCCTGTCAACACCCTTGACGGCACTCACGGCCCTGGACACGAACCGACAGAACCTCGTGCCGGAGGGATTGATGGTCCGGCTTCACCGGTGCTAGCTTCCGGAACCGGTTCGACGAAGTGATCCGAAGCGGTCCTTCCGACGATTCCAGCCCGACAGCAGGCTCCCCGGGGAACGCGGGGGCCGCCGACCACCGTGACCTGAAGAGCGCAGCGCCTTCGCGGCGCATTGGTCGAACCGGTTCGACATGCATCGACGCCCCGCACCCAAGGATTGAGGACGCAATCCATGCCATCCCCCGACAGATCCGCCCGCCGCCGCGCCCCGGCCGCCGTGGCCGTCGCTCTCGGCGCGGGCCTGCTGACCGCACCCGCAGTCCCCGCGGAGGCGGCCGACGCACCGCAGCCCGCCGCCCGCTACACCTTCGACGAGGACGACCTCGCCTCCGGCAGGATCACCGACAGCTCCGGCAACGGCCTGACGGCGACCCTGGTGAACGGCACCACCGCCCGGTCCGTGGCCGGCACGGACGGGGGCAAGGCCCTGGCCCTGCCCGGCGGGGCGCCCACCTCGGACGGTGCGTACGTCCGTCTGCCCCGCGAAGTCCTCGGCGACGCCACCGACCTGACGGTCTCCGCCCGCGTGAGGTGGAGCGGCGACAAGTCGTCCTGGCAGCGGATCTTCGATCTGGGCACCAACACCACGAAGTACCTCTTCAGCACCCCGTACAACAACGGCGGGCTGTTCCAGACCTCCGTGACCACCGGCGGAGGCGGCGCGGAGACGCAGGTCCGCGGCTACGCGATGCTGCCCGCGAACGAGTGGCGGACCGTCACCGTCACCCTCGACACCACCGCCGGCCGGCTCACCACCTACCTCGACGGCGTGGCGGTCTCCTCCGCTGCGACCGGCATCAAGGCCAAGGAGCTGCTGGACGGCTCGGCCACGGCCGCCGGCTACATCGGCAAGTCCTTCTGGCCGGACCCGCTGCTCAAGGGCGCGATCGACGACTTCACCGTGTGGCACGCGGCGCTGAGCGCCGAGCAGGTGGCCGGTACGGTCGGGACCGTGCCGACGCTCCAGGAGCTCTCGAAGACCACCTTCGACGTCCGAACGACCACCGGGACCGCTCCGTCCCTCCCGCCCGTCGTCCGCTCCTCGTTCTCCGACGGTTACGACCGTGACACGCCGATCACCTGGGACGCCGTACCGCCCGAGAAGTACGCCCGGCCGGGGACCTTCACGGCGACGGGTACGGCAGCCGGGCGCGCGGTGAAGGCGAACGTCACCGTCGTCCGCGAGGGACAGCTCACCGTGGACCTCGGCTCGGACACCGGCCCGTTCCACGGCGGCGCCTCCGGCACCCTCTACGGCGTGTACGGGCCGGACGTCCCCACCAACAACCTCATGGAGGGCATGGGCCTGCGCACGGTCTCCACCAAGGCGCAGGACGGTCCGCAGCACCCCGGCGCCGATGCCCTGGAGGTGGTGAAGCCACTGGCCGACTCCACAGACGGCGATGTCTACATCTACATGACGGACATCCACCGCGGCTTCCCGTACCAATGGCCGGGCGACACCCCCGAGGACAAGCTCAAGCTCTACAAGGAGAAGATCGCGACGCAGGTCGACCAGGTCCTCCGACTGCCCGAGGAGTACCAGGACAACATCGTCTTCGTGCCGTTCAACGAGCCCGAGGGCAACATGTTCGGCACCGGCGAGTGGAGCTACAACAAGGTCAGCTGGCTGGACGACCCCGACGACTACTTCGCCGCCTGGGACGACGCCTACAAGCTCATCAGGGGCAAGATGCCGAGCGCCCGCATCGCCGGCCCCAACACCAGCGTCCTGTACGACCAGGTAAAGGGCTTCCTCACCCACGCGCTGGCCGCCGGCACCCTCCCGGACGTCATCACCTGGCACGAGCTCAGCCATCCCGAGGCGGTGCGCCAGAGCGTCGCCAAGTACCGGACGTGGGAGAAGGAGCTCTTCAAGGGCACCGAGCGTGAGGGCACCCGACTCCCCGTCAACATCAACGAGTACGCCTTCAACTACCACACCTCCGTCCCCGGCCAGATGATCCAGTGGGTGTCCGCGATCGAGGAGTCCAAGGTCGACGCGGACATCGCGTACTGGAACATCGACGGCAACCTGTCCGACTCCGCGGTGCAGTCGGGCCGCGGCAACGGCCAGTGGTGGCTGCTGAATTCGTACGCCGCGATGAGCGGGCACACGGTGCAGGTGACCCCGCCGTTCCCCGGCGAGAACTACACCATGCAGGGCGTCGCCACGCTCGACGAGAAGAAGAAGCAGTCCCGACTGATCTTCGGCGGGTCCACCGGCAAGGGCCACATCACCTTCGCGGGCGTCCCGAAGAAGGTCTTCGGCGACAGCGTGCACGCCTGGGTGAAGGAGATCGAGTGGAGCGGGCAGGTGGGCGACAGCTCCGGCCCGAAGCTGCTCGCCGAGCAGAACCTGAAGGTCGGTGAGGACGGCACGGTGGCCGTCGACTTCGGCGACGGCGCGCTGCCGAAGCTCAAGGAGTCCTCGGCGTACGAGATCGTCCTCAGCCCGGCCGGCAAGGCGAAGGGCACGCAGTCCCCGCCGGTGCGCCGGCAGGGGTCGTACGAGGCGGAGGACGCCGCCCACACCGGGTCCGGCTACTCCAGAAACGGTCCGGAGGGCTCGCCGCGTGACGTGTCGAAGTTCTACACCTCCGGCGGCTACGACGTGGGCGGCCTGCGCACCGGCTCGGACGTCACGCTCGACTTCGCCGTGGACGTGCCCGAGGACGGCACCTACGACCTGAGCGTCTTCGCCAACTCCCTCAACACCTTCGACAAGGTGAAGGAGCAGGGTCCCACCAACGTCTTCCTGCGGGTGGACGGCAAGGCGGACAGCGAGCAGGAGTTGTACCTGCCGCTCGGCTACAAGTGGGTGGTGTGGGACCACACCGACACGAAGGTCCACCTCACCAAGGGCAGGCACACCCTGACCCTCGCCGCGAAGAGCCTCGACGGCAAGCGCGCCACCAAGGGTGACGCCATCGTCGACCGCCTCACCCTGTCCCTGCCGGAGGCTTCGGCGAACACCCAGGTGTACGAGGGTGAGCTGGCCTGGCTGAGCGGTGGGGCACGGCCCGCCTACGACCTGCCGAAGCAGCCGGCCACCGGCTCGGGCGCGGCCCGGCTGGCGAAGGGCCAGACCGCCACGTTCTGGGTCTACTCCCCCGCCGACCGCGAGGCCACCCTCGAGGTCGACACCCTCGGCGGCTCGGGCGCCCGGCTCTCGGTCAACGGCCACGACGTCCTGCGACTGGGCAACGGCAAGAGCACCGTGGCCGTCTCCCTGTCGGGCGGCGTCAACAAGGTGACGGTGACAGGAGGTTCGGCCACGACGCTCATCGACCGCCTCAGGGTCACGCCGACCGAGGGCACGCTCCCGGCGCGCACGTACGAGGCGGGCGACGCCGAGCTCGCCGGCTCGGCCACGCTCACCCCGCTCTCCCTGGCCACCGACGGCACGGCGATCACCGGCATCGGCGGCGACCCCGGCAACGGCAACACCGCGACGTTCACGGTCGACGCCGACCGGGCCGGCCTGTACGCGCTGCGCATCCGCTACTCGAACCCGGAGCAGTCGGAGGCCACCCACTACAACCCGGACCCGCTCGCCCGCCACGCCGACATCACCGTCAACGGCGGCGACATGCGGCGGGTCGGCTTCCCGCACAGCTTCCACGCGAACAACTTCTGGGAGCTGACCGTCCCCGTCCATCTCGAGAAGGGACAGAACACGATCACCTTCCGCTCCGAGGAGCTGCCGAACTTCGACGGCACGACCTACGCCTCGGACACCTTCCCCGGCGTGCTGCTCCGCTCGCGCTACGCGCCACTGATCGACCGGATCACGATCGCGCCGTACGCCCGCGAGGTGCGATGAGGTGAGCGGCACCGGCGGCCACGCGCCGCCGGTGCCGCACGCGGCTCGACAGCGAACCGCCTCGTCCGGAATCACCGCCCCCCGGCTGCTGTTGTGCGGAACAGCAGCCCCAGCACGAACACCAAGGAGGCCGAGCGTGTACGGCGACCCGGCAACAGTCCGCAAGATCCTCACCGAGCTCGGCGACACCTGGGCCGTCGTGGGCCTGTCGACGAACCAGCGGCGCGCGGCATACGGCGTCGCGGACGTGCTCCAGCGCTTCGGCAAGCGCATCGTGCCCGTGCATCCGAAGGCGGAGACGGTCCACGGGGAGCAGGGATACCCGTCCCTGGACGCGATCCCCTTCGAAGTCGACGTCGTCGATGTGTTTGTCAACAGCGACCTCGCCGGGGCCGTCGCCGACGAGGCCACCGCCATCGGCGCCAAGGCCGTCTGGTTCCAGCTCGGCGTCATCGACGAGGCCGCGTACGACCGCACCCGCGCCGCCGGCCTCGACATGGTCATGGACCGCTGCCCGGCGATCGAGATCCCCCGCCTGGGATAGCCGGGACCGCTCCGTCGCCGACGCGCTGAGCCACCCCCGGAAGAGCCCCGGAACGCTCCCCTCCCCGAGTCGGCCGCCCCCATAATGCTCGGGTGACTTCCACCTCCCCCCACTCCAACTCCGGTGCCCCGCAACACTTTCCGGTCGTCGTCGTGGGCGCCGGACCGGCCGGCCTCACCGTCGGCAACATCCTGCGGGCGGCGTCCGTCGACTGTCTGGTCCTGGAGACCGAGACACGTCCGTTCATCGAGCAGCGGCCACGGGCCGGGGTCATCGAGGAGTGGGCCGTACGCGGACTCCAGCGGCGGGGGCTCGCGGACACCCTGCTGGAGCGGGCTCAGCGGCACACCGAGTGCGAGTTCCGGTTCGCCGGGGAGCGCTATCGGTTCGAGTACTTCGAACTGACAGGGCGTCACCACTGGGTCTATCCGCAGCAGTTCCTGGTGACGGACCTGGTGCGCGAGTACGCCGACGCGCGCGGCGGGGCCATCCGCTTCGGCGTGCGGGACGTGGAACTGCACGACCTCGACACCGACCACCCCTCGGTGTCGTACGTCTGCCCGGACACGGGCCGACGTGAGGTCGTGCGCTGCGACTTCGTCGCCGGCTGCGACGGGGCGCGCGGGGTGACGCGCGCCGCGGTGCCCGCGGGCCGGGCCCACATCTCCCGCAGCGACTACGGCGTCGGCTGGCTGGCGCTGCTCGCCGAGGCGCCGCCGTCCGCCGACTCCGTCGTGTTCGGCATACATCCCAACGGGTTCGCCGGGCACATGCAGCGCAGCCCCGAGGTGACCCGCTACTACCTCGAGTGCCCGCCCGGCGACGACCCGGAGAACTGGTCGCACGACCGGGTCTGGGCGGAGCTGCAGCAGCGGCTCGGCGCCAACGGCGCGCCCCCGCTGACGGAGGGGCGGCTGATCGAGAAGCGCGTCCTCGACATGCACAACTACGTGGTCGAACCCGTGGTGTACGGCCGCCTCTTCCTGGCCGGCGACGCCGCCCACCTGACCGCCCCGATCGCCGCCAAGGGCATGAACCTCGCCCTGCACGACGCGTTCCTGCTCGGCGACGCGATCGTCGCGTACGTCACCAAGGGCGACGGCACCGGTCTGGACGGCTACTCGGCGGCCTGCCTCGGCCGGGTGTGGGACTACCAGGAGTTCTCCCACTGGCTGTCCGAGGTCTACCACGGCGCGTCGTCGGGCGACCCGTACCGCGCGGGCACCACGCTCGCCCGCCTGCGCCGTATCTTCGGCTCCCCGCAGGCGGCGATGGCGTTCGCGGAGCAGTACCTGGGCCTGAACGCCGACTACTGAAGCCCCGATCAGCGGTTGCCCGTCAGTCGTGCAGCGGCCGGTCGCTGAGCCGGTGGTCCGCCACGTTCAGCGCCTCGTCGACGAGGCGGCGCAGATGGCCGTCGCGGAGGGAGTAGATCACCCGGCGGCCCTCCTTGCGCGTGTTCACCAGCCCCGCGAGACGCAGCCGGGCCAGATGCTGGCTGACGGCGGGCCGGGCGGCGCCGCAGGCCTCGGTCAGCGTCGTGACATCGGCCTCCCCCGCCGTCAGGGCGTGCAGCAGCGTGAGGCGGGTGCGGTCGCCGAGCAGGGCCAGGAGTTCGGCGGCGAGCGCGAACTGCTCCTCGCCCGGGGTGCGCGGATGCGCATCGTGTGCAGGTGACAGGTGCATGCGTGCGCTCATACGCACATAATGGCGTCGTGGGCGGGCACTCGTCCACTCCCGCGTCGAAAGGGGAGCGCTGTGAGCGACGGGCACGAGCACGACCACCACGGCCACGCGCGCGAGCACGACCACCATCACGGCCGCGCGCACGAGCACCATGGCCATCACGGCCACGCTCATGGCCGCACCCCGCTGCGCCACCGCCTCTCCCACCTCCTCAAACCCCACTCCCACGAGACCGCCGACAAACTCGACTCCGCCCTGGAGTCCTCGGCCCGCGGCATGCGCGCGCTGTGGGTCTCGCTGGCCGTGCTCGGTGTGACGGCGCTCGTCCAGGCGGTCGTGGTGGTCGCGTCCGGGTCGGTGGCGCTGCTCGGGGACACGGTGCACAACACCGCGGACGCGCTGACGGCCGTACCGCTCGGAATCGCCTTCGTACTGGGCCGACGCGCGGCGACGCGCCGCTTCACCTACGGCTACGGGCGGGCCGAGGATCTCGCGGGCATCGTCATCGTGCTGACCATCGCCGCGTCCGCGGCCTTCGCGGCATGGACGGCCGTCGACCGTCTCCTCGACCCGCGTCCGGTGGAGCAGATACCGGCGGTCGCCGTGGCCGCCCTCGTCGGGTTCGCGGGCAACGAGTGGGTGGCCCGCTACCGGATCCGGGTCGGCCGTGCGATCGGCTCGGCCGCGCTGGTCGCCGACGGACTGCATGCCCGTACGGACGGATTCACCTCACTGGCCGTCCTGTTGAGCGCGGGCGGTGCGGCGCTGGGCTGGCAACTCGCGGATCCGATCGTGGGGCTGGCGATCACGGCCGCCATCGTGCTGGTGCTGCGGGACGCGGCGCGCGAGGTGTTCCGGCGCGTGATGGACGCCGTGGACCCGGCCCTGGTGGACCGGGCCGAGCGGGCGCTCCGGGAGGTCTCCGGGGTACGTGAGGTGGGCGAGTTGCGGCTGCGCTGGATCGGGCACCGGCTGCGCGCCGAGGTGGCGGTCGTCGTGGACGGCGAGGCGACGGTACGTCAGGCGCACGCCATCGCCGTCGACGCCGAACACGCCCTGCTGCACGCCGTCCCCCGGCTCACCGCGGCCCTGGTCCACGCCGACCCGGCACCGGCGCCGGGCGAGGCGGATCCGCATCTGGCCCTGGCGCACCACACCGCGGCCTGAGGCGTCAGACCGCGATGCCGAGCCCCTCCAGGACGACCGCCCCGGGCAGTTCCGCGAACGCCTTCCCCGGCACCAGCAGCTTGCCGCGCCGGCGTCCGCTGCCGACCAGGACGTACGGCAGGTCGACGACGGCCGAGTCCACCAGCACCGGCCAGTCGCCCGGCAGTCCGATCGGGGTGATGCCGCCGTACTCCATGCCGGTCTCGCCGGTCGCCGTGTCCATCGAGGCGAACGACGCCTTGCGGGCGCCGAGTTGCTTGCGTACGACGCCGTTGACGTCGACCCGGGCGGTGGAGAGCACCACGCACGCGGCCAGCGTCGTCTCGCCGCCGCGTTTGCCCGCGACGACCACGCAGTTCGCGGACTGTTCGAGCAGTTCCTGGCCGTAGTGCTGCACGAAGACGGCGGTGTCGGCCCACTGCGGGTCTGTCTCGACGTAGAGGAACTGGTCGGCGGGGACGCTGCCGTGCCAGTGGCGTACGGCGTCGGCGACCGGGCGGGTGAGTTCGTCGAGGCAGTCGGGGGCCGGGGTGGCGGTGTCGAAGTGTCCGATGGGTGCGTCCATGAGCGCACGCTAACAGGACCGGGACGGCCGTCGGCCGGGAGTCTCAGCGGACGGGCGGCACGGACACCGCGAGCACCCACTCCGTCGGGACATCGCCCTGATTGCCGTACGTGTGCGGGGCGTTGGCCTCGAAGGTGGCGCTCGCGCCGGCCGGGACGCGGTACTCCACGTCCTCGACGGTGAGGGTCAGCTCGCCCGCGGTGACGTGGACGATCTCGAAGGTGCCGGCGGGGTGCGGGTCCGAGCTGCTGCTCTCGCCCGGCATCAGCCGCCAGTCCCACATCTCCAGCGGCCCCGGCGCCTCGGTGCCCGCCAGGAGCCTGCTGTAGCTGCCGGCGTCGGTGTGCCACAGCCGTACCACCTGGTCGGCCGGCACGACCCGCACCTTCGGGCCCTGCCCGTAGTCCAGCAGGGTGGTGATGCTGACCCCGAGCGCGTCACCGATCTTGATCACCGTACCGAGGCTCGGGTTGGTCCGCGCCTGCTCGATCTGGATGAGCATGCCGCGGCTGACACCGGCGCGGGCGGCGAGCACGTCCAGAGTGAAGCCGCGCACGGCGCGCCAGTGCTTGACGTTGCGCCCCAGCGACTGGGTCAGCAGGTCTAGGTCCGCCACATTCCGTCCATTGTTCCGGAGGCCAATATTCTGGATGACAGGGTCCATCTCACTGCACTACGGTGAGGTGCACCTGATCGTGCACCGAACTGTACTGCGAGGCGACCCGTGACAGCACTCTTCGCCCTGGCCACCAGCCTGCTGTGGGGGCTGGCCGACTTCGGCGGCGGACTGCTGACGCGGCGCACCCCGGCGCTCACGGTGGTGGTCGTCTCGCAGGCGATCGCGGCCGGCGTGCTCGGCGTGATCGTGGTGGCCACCGGCGGCTGGAGCGAGGCCGGCTCCCAGCTGTGGTTCGCGGTCGCCGCCGGTGTGGTGGGCCCGGTCGCCCTGCTCTGCTTCTACAAGGCGCTCGCGCTGGGCCCGATGGGCGTGGTCTCTCCGCTCGGCACCGTGGGGGTGGCCGTCCCGGTCGGCATCGGCCTCCTCGTCGGCGAGCGGCCCGGCCTGGTGCAGGTCGCGGGCATCGCGGTCGCCGTGTTCGGTGTCGTACTCGCGGGCGGACCGCAGCTGCGGGGTGCCCCCGTCCAGCGGCAGGCCATCCTGCTCACGCTGGTCGCGGCCTTCGGCTTCGGCACGGTGTTCGCGCTGATCGCGGAGGCGTCGACCACCGTCACCGGTCTGTTCCTCGCGCTCTTCGTCCAGCGCGTGGTCAACGTCGCGGCGGGCGGCCTCGCGTTGTACGCCGCCGTGCGGCGGGGCCGCGCGGCCCTCCCCGACGACGGTTTCCCCTGGCGCTCGCTGCCGGCGCTCGCCTTCGTCGGCCTCGCCGATGTCGCGGCGAACGGCACGTACGTGGTCGCCGCCCATCACGGCCCGGTCACCGTGGCCGCCGTCCTGGCGTCGCTCTACCCCGTGGTGACCGCCCTGGCCGCGCGCGGTTTCCTCAGGGAGCGGCTGCGGGCGGTGCAGGCGGCGGGTGCGGGGCTCGCGCTGGTGGGCACGGTGCTGCTGGCGGCCGGCTGACTCAGGACTCCGCCGCCGGCTCGGCGAGTTCCACGGCCGCCTTCCCGTCCAGCTCCGCCAGCTTCGCCGCCGTCTCCTCGTCCAGCTCGGCCAGCGCCTGGAGCTGCTCGGGGGTGATCCCGTCGGGGATCGGCACCGGCGCCGGCGTCCGCAGCGGCGGCTGCCAGCCGTCGTCGGGCGTCCAGCGCCGTACGACCCGGGCGGGCGCCCCCGCCACCACGGCATGGTCGGGCACCGGGCCCCGCACCACCGCACCGGCCGCCACCACCACGTTCCGCCCGATCCGCGCCCCCGGCAGGATCACGGCCCCGGTGCCGATCCAGCAGCCCGGGCCGATCTCGACCGGCTCCATGCGCGGCCACTGCTTGCCGATGGGCTCGTGCGGATCGTCGTACGAGTGGTTGGTGGACGTGACGTAGACGTACGGCCCGAAGTAGCAGTCGCTGCCGATGGTGACCGTCGTGTCCGCGATGACATGGCTGCCGCGGCCCAGCACGACGCCGTCCCCTATGCGCAGGATCGGCTCCGGGCCGAGGTCGAGGTCGGGCATCAGACCCGCGGTCAGCGTCACCTGCTCGCCGACGATGCAGTGGGAGCCGAGGTGGATCCAGGGTTCGCCGAAGACCGTGCCGAGCGGGAAGGCGAGGCGGGTGGCTTCGCCGATCGAGCCGAAGTGGAAGCGGCCGGGGCTCTCGGCCGTCACCGAACCCGTGCGCTGCGCCCAGGCCCAGCCCGCGTGGACGGCGCGTTGCGCCAGTCGGCGTCGCCAGGATGAGAACGTGTTCTTGCGCTTGGGCACGCGCTCACCGTACTGAGCATTCGGTGCCCATATGAGGTCGTGGATCTGTGATCTTCGCCCCACGGAGGTACCTGTAGCCGCCCCGCGCTTCACCCGCGACGGGTGATCCGACCGGGTCGGCGCCGTGGTGGGCTGGTGAGATGACCTGGAGCGCCACCATGAACCCCCTCAATGTCGTGGGGCGCCTGACGCGGTATGCGCTGGGATCCGCCGGCTCCGTCGCCGACCTTGTCCTTCGCAGTCTGACGGCCGCGGTCGTGGACCGTCTGGACCTGGACGGCCTGGCCGCTCGGATCGATGTCAACCGGGTCGCCGACCGCGTGGACGTGATGCGCGTCGCCGGTCGCGTCGACGTCGACACGATCGTCGAGCAGGTGGACGTGAACCGCGTCGCCGATCGGTTGGACGTGAACCGGGTCGCCGATCGGCTGGACGTGGCTCAGGTCGCACGGCGCATCGATGTGGACGCCATCGCGGCACGCATCGACCTGGACGCCATCGCGGCGCGCGTCGACATCGACCGCATCGCCGCGCGCGTGGACGTCGATGCCGTGATCGCCCGCGTCGACCTGGTGACGCTCACCAGGGCTGTGCTGGAGGAGATCGACCTGGGACGGATCGTGCGGGAGACGAGCGGCGGGATGGCCGAGGAGACGGTCGACGCGCTCCGGTCGCGGAGCATGCAGGCCGACCGGGTGGTCAACCGCGTCGCCGACCGGCTGATGCACAGACCCGTCGCCGCCCCGGCGCGGCACGACGCCACGGACTGACACCGTGGCACGGGAGGACCGGGCACAGGGCCGCGAGGGCGAAGCCGCCGGGCTCGTGTCGCGGTGCCTCGCGGGGGTGATCGACGCCTTCGTGCTGTTCGGGATCGGCATCGCCGTCCAGCTCGCGATCGGCGGTCTGCGGCTGGCCGTCGCCGGGCCGCCGTATCGCTTTCCCGATCCTCCCGTCTGGCTGACGGGTGTCGGGGGCTGGGCCCTCGCCGTGCTGTATCTGGGCATCAGTTGGGCCGTGACCGGAGGGACCGTCGGCGACCGAGTGCTTGGTCTGCGGGTCGCCCGGCTCGGCGGGCGGCTGCTCGGCGTCCTGCGCGCGCTGCTGCGTGCCGCGCTGTGCGTGGTCTTCCCGGTGGGACTGCTGTGGGTCCCGCTCAGCCGACGCCGTGCGTCGCTCCAGGACCTCGTCTTCTCCAGCGCCGTCCGGTATCACCGGTTCTGACGTACGGGATCGTCCCGGTGTCAGGGAGGACAGCCCGGACATCTCTCCCTGCCCCCTGCAGCGCCCGCACCCTCTCGCCGGACCTGGCGTCCTTGCTGCGCCCGGAGCGGGTGACGCGCCGCCCCGGCGGGCGGCTCGCCGGGTTCATCGCCTACGGTGCCCGGTGTACCGAATGCAGATGGGGTTGGTGAGTTCGCGATGACACACAAGGCGCTGATCAAGGGCATCGGCGGCAGAGAGCCGAAGATCGACGGGGACGCCTTCGTGGCGCCCACGTCCACGGTGATCGGGGACGTGACGCTGGAGGCGGGGGCGAGCGTCTGGTACGGCGCGGTGGTGCGCGGGGATGTGGAGCGGATCTCCGTCGGGGCTCGGTCGAATATCCAGGACAACTGCACGCTGCATGCCGATCCCGGTTATCCCGTGAGTATCGGGGAGCGGGTGTCGGTCGGCCATAACGCCGTGGTGCATGGGGCGACCGTTGGGGACGACTGTCTGATCGGGATGGGAGCGACCGTGTTGAACGGTGCGGTCATCGGGGCGGGGTCCCTGGTCGCCGCTCAGGCTTTGGTGCCGCAGGGGATGCAGGTGCCGCCGGGTTCGCTGGTGGCCGGGGTGCCGGCGAAGGTGAAGCGGCCACTGACGGAAGAGGAGCGTCAGGGCGTCACGCTGAACGGAACGATGTACGCAGAATTGGCCAAAGCCCACCGGCAAACCCACGGATAGTGCAACGCCCCAGGGGCGCGGGGAACTGCGCGACCGCCCCACCGGCCCGCGGCCGAAACTACTCGGCAGCGACCACGGTCTCCGTCTCGACCTCCCGCGCAGCGCCCTGCGCCTTCTTGGCCTTGCGCTTGATGATCAGCATCGACGTCAGGCCGATCAGGACCGCTGCCACCAGGCCCAGCCACGAGAAGCGCTTCAGCCAGGACTCGGCGACCACGCCCACGTAGTAGATGACCGCCGTCGTACCGCCCGCCCAGAGGATGCCGCCGAGGACGTTGGCCGTCAGGAACTTCCAGTACGGCATCCGCAGCACGCCCGCGAGGGGGCCCGCGAAGATGCGCAGGAGGGCGACGAAGCGGCCGAAGAAGACGGCCCACATGCCCCACTTCTGGAAGGACCGCTCGGCCGTGGCGATGTGGCCCTCGCTGAAGTGCTTGGGGAACTTCTTGCCGAGCCATGCCAGCAGCGGACGGCCGCCCTTGCGGCCGATGGCGTAGCCGATCGAATCGCCGATGATCGCGCCCGCGGTCGCGCAGGCACCGAGCACAACGGGGTCGATCTCACCGTGCTGCGAGGCGAGCAGCGCCGAGGAGACCAGGATGATCTCGCCGGGCAGCGGGATGCCCAGGCTCTCCAGGCCGATGACCACGCCGACCAGCAGATAGATGGCGAGCGGGGGCACCGTTTCGAGCCATTCCTGGACGTGCAACGCCGCTTCCTCCCAAGTCCTGCACCGTGCGTTCCCGGCGCGCGCTCGGCTGCGAGCGTGCGCCGGGGAAGCCTACCTGCTCTGAGTGACGGTCCCGGAGTCCCAGAGGTTGCACTGGTGCTCACTGTGCACGGTGGTACTCAGGGCATTCCCTCCGGCGGATGGGGTGCGGAGGGCCAGCACCGTCCCGGAGCCGCCGGGCATCGCCGGCTGTCCCGCGGCGCGCGGCACACCGTCCCGGACGAAGGAGCCCCAGTACTGGACCATCTCTGTGCCGGCCTCCGCTGCTCGCAGCGGTGACTCCAGGCCGAAGTACGCACGCCTTCCCAGAGGGGACCGGCCGTGCGGTGGTCCCTGACTAGGGGAGGGCGGAGTCGAGTGTCGTCGTGGCGGCGCCGAGGACCGTGGACACGGTGGCCGGCACCCCCGCCGGGAGGGCGACGGCGGCGGCGACAGAGGTGGCGGGCTCGGTTTCGGCGCCGGAGTCGTCCTGGACGTATCGCGTCTCGTACTGCGGCTCCGCAGGGTCCGGCGGCCGGTTCGGCTCGTCCCTCGGGGAGTGCCCCTCGGGCGGCTCGGGGACGGCGGCGTCCGGCGCGTCGTGTTCCGGCGCGGGGCCGGGGTCCGCGGTCGTGCCACGCTTCCCCTTCTCGTCCCGGCGCTCCCCTTCCTTCTGCCCGGGCTTCGCCTCGCCCGTGTCCGTGAGCCCGCCGTCGAGCAGCCAGCGCTGCGCCTGGGAGCCGTCCCGTTCGGCTAGCACCACGCTCTCACCGTCGGCACATGCGACCGCCAGCCCGCCCGACCTGCGTGGGAGAAGCTCTCCGTGGACGGTGAGGTCGTAGCGCACCTCGCCGGCGTGCGCGAGACAGTTCGCCAGGACGACCGTGCCCTCGGCGGCGTCCGAGTCGAGGCAGAGGGTCGGGTCGGCGGCGCTGCGCAGCAGGCCGCTGCCCTGGTACGACCACTGCTGGGAGGCGGCGGACGAGCACTCCGCCAGCTCGGCCGGCGAGCCGGTGCGCAGCTCGCCGTCTCGGAGGTCCAGGCACAGGCCGTGGTCGAGGTTGCGGAGTCTGCCCTGGGCGATCTCGACGGGGTCCTCGGCCGAGGCCGCCGACGGCGAGCCGCCGGACGAGGGGCGGGTCACGCCGCCCGGGCCGAGGGACTTGCCGCTGGGCGCGCCCCAGGTGGCCCGCGCGCCCGGAACGCCGTTCTCCTCGGACCAGCCCTTGGCGGTGAGCACGGTCACGAGCAGGGCGAGCGCGGCCACACCGACGCCCACGGCGACGGCCTTCGCGCGTGCGCTCGGCGCGGCGGGACGCGCCGGGCGGTGCCGGCCGCCGCGTCCCGGGCGGGCACCCGGCGCCGCCCCTGAACCGCCTCGTCCGGGCCGGGAGTCGAGATAGCGCCGGGCGCCCCAGCCGAGCACGGTCTCGGCGAGCAGCACTTCGAGGCCGCCCTCGAAATGGCTCAGCTGCTCGGCGGCGTGACGGCAGTAGCGGCACTCCGTCAGATGCTGCTGGACATCGGGCAGCAGGGCGCCGCCCCGGCGAATGGGAACATCGAGGAGACGGTTGTAGAAGCGGCATTCCCGGGTGGGCGCGAGTTCGCGATGGGCACGCACACAACCCGACCGGAATTGCTCACGCACTCCCTCCCGCGCCGCCGACGCGGTGCCCGTGTCCACCCCCAGCAGACCAGCGGGTACGGTTATCGGTTCCGCCTCGACCTCGGTGTGCCACAGGAGACATTGCGAGGCGCCCGGGAGAGCCCGGAATGCGCGCTCGGCGATGTGACGTCTTTCGGGTGTCACGGACCGCGCGGCACGCAGGCCGCGCCCTCCGGTCGGTTTGTCGAGTTCCGGCAGCAGGGCGGAAATACGTCCGTCGGCCGCCCACTCCTTCACCAGGTCCCTGACGGCGGTGAGGAGTTGGGGACGCAGGGCGCCGCCGGCCGGGCGGTCGAGCACGCGATGGAACGCCGCGGCGGCCACCATCGAGGCCGAACTCGCCGTGGAAACCAAACAGATGGCCGCGTAGTCGTAGGTGGCGCGCCAGTGCCGCGCCATGAGCAGCGCGACGGCCTGGCCGTCCGCACCGGCCTTGCCCAGGCTCGCGAGGAGCTCGCGGTCGGATGTGCCGGGGCTCGCCCCGGGTCGTGGCGGATACGGCGGGCGTGGGGGGTAAGGGGATTGCACTGAACCATTTCCTTCCCAGCCGACGGACGCGCCGGGGAATGCGCGTCCGTCGGAAAGCAGGTGCGTGATTGGTGCATACCTAGGCCGTGTCGCCTGTGGACCGGCTCTCGGGGCCGCTCACTTTCGCACAAGCGACGCACAGGAAACAAGAAGTTCGAGTGACCGATGTTCAAAGAGCGGCGAATTCAGAAAAGTTACCGCCGGTATCCGCAGCCGCATTCGACATCGCGGTCGCAACGGGCGCCAAGTTGTGTGCAGCCAAAGACCATTGGTCCACGGAACCTTCAATTCCGCATGCCGCACAGCGAGCTCCGAGGTTTCTCTCGGTGCGCTCTCATCCCCGTGCGCCAGCATGAGCCGCATGATCGTCCCCCACACGACACCCACCCCCGATGCGCCCCGTACCGTCCGCAAGGCGGTCGTACCGGCCGCGGGACTCGGCACACGGTTCCTGCCGGCGACGAAGGCGACACCGAAGGAGATGCTGCCGGTCGTCGACAAGCCGGCCATCCAGTACGTCGTCGAGGAGGCCGCGGCGGCGGGGCTCGGCGACGTCCTCATGATCACAGGCCGACACAAGCGGGCCATCGAGGACCACTTCGACCACGCTTTCGAACTGGAGCAGGCGCTCGCCGCGAAGGGCGACACCGTACGGCTGGACGCGGTGCGCGACCCGGCCCGCCTCGCCGACATCCACCACATCCGCCAGGGCGACCCGCTCGGCCTCGGCCACGCGGTCCTGTGCGCCCGCCACCACGTCGGCGACCAGCCGTTCGCCGTCCTTCTCGGCGACGACCTCATCGACCCGCGCGAGACCCTGCTGAGCTGGATGCTGGAGGTCCGCGACCGCTACGAGGGCAGCGCGGTCGCCCTGATGGAGGTCCCGCCGGAGCAGATCCATCTCTACGGCTGCGCGGCCGTCGAACCCTCCGGCGAGGACGGGGTGGTCCGCGTCACGGGCCTGGTGGAGAAGCCGTCGCGCGAGGACGCGCCGAGCCACTACGCGGTCATCGGCCGCTACGTCCTCGACCCTGCCGTCTTCGGCATCCTGGAGCGCACTCCGCCGGGCCGCGGCGGCGAGATCCAGCTGACCGACGCGCTGCAGGAGATGGCGACCGGCGGGACCGTCCACGGAGTCGTGTTCGACGGGTTGCGGTACGACACCGGCGACAAGGCGGACTATCTGCGCACGGTGGTGCGGCTGGCGTGCGACCGGGCCGACCTGGGGCCGGAGTTCGTGGCGTGGCTGAAGGAGTTCGTGACGGAGCTGGAGGACGCCGGGCAGGAACGGAACCGGCTCGCGGCCTGAGCACGCACGGCCGGGACACGGAACAGGGGCCCCGGTCGGGGCCCCTGCCTGCTTCCGTACGGCCGGTTCAGCCGTTCGGCCGCAGCGTCCAGACGACAGTCATCTCCCCGGTGACGGCCCCGTCCGCGCGCCGGATCTCGATGGCGACCGGGAACTCGGGCCGCTCCCCCGCGTCCAGCTCCGCGACGACCTCGGCGGCCGGGCGGCCCAGGGTCGCGGTGGCGGTGACCGGGCCCATGGCGAGCTTCTTGTAGGCGATGTCGGCGCGCACGGCGAGCGGCACGGCACGCGAGAGCTGCTCGCCGAACGCGGCGAGCACGATCGCCCCGCTGGCGGACTCCCCGAGCGTGAACATCGCACCGGCGTGCGGCCCGCCCACGTGGTTGTGGTACTCGCTCTGGTCCGGCAGAGCCACCACGGCCTTCTCCGGCGTGGTCTCCAGGAACTCGAGGTTCAGGGTCCGGGCCATGGGCACGGTGGCGGCGAGCATCTCGCCGATGGACATCTGGTCTGCGCTCATGGCAGTCATGTTACCCATGAGTAGGGTGCAGGGACAGGTAGATGTGACGAGCGTCGTACCGCCTGCTGAGCAAAGTGGCGCCACCTACCGGGCAAAGTGCTGCACCCGGCCCCTGACCTGCAGAGATTTTGGACAAGACATGGTCCGGCGGCGATAGTCGCCCGGTGACTCCCGCCGCCGATCCACACCGCCCCGCCGGGGCAGGCCGCAACTACAGCCTGCTGACCGCCGCGGCCTTCGTCACCAACCTCGTCAGGAGATACCGGAGGACAAGCTGTCCCGGGTCGCAGCGTACGACCCGGCTCGGTCGCCCTGGTCCCGCCGGCGACGGCCCCTGGCGGGCCCGGCGGCGGCCTCGTTCGGGTGCACCTCGGCGCTGTGGGGCTGCGCCACGCTGGTCGTGGTCGTCCCTGTGGCGGTCCTGTGCGTACCGGACGTGCGGAACCTCCGCCGCCGCACCAGGAAGGTGACCGCACGAAGCCCGGCCGGCTCAGCCGATGCCGAAAGCCCCGTCGGGGGGCTCGGGTGACGGCACGGCATCCTCGTCCCGCACCGGCCGCGCCCTGCCGATGAACTCCAGCAGCCCCGGCCCGTGTTCGACGCGGGCCGGGAAGACGTCGGAGGCGGTCAGCCGGGCCAGGGCGGCCGTGTCGACCGGGTGGTGCGCGGCGACGAGTACCGCGTTGCCGAAGCGGCGTCCCCGCAGCACGCCCGGCTCGGCGATCAGCAGGAGCTCCTCGAACAGCGTGGCGCAGGTGGCGAGTTGGGAGCGCAGGAAGGCGAACGGTGCCGCATCGGCAAGGTTGGCCAGGTAGACGCCGTCGCGCCGCAGCACCCGCTCGGCCTGACGCACGTACGCGACCGACGTCAGATGCGCCGGCACCCGTGACCCGCCGAAGACATCGGCGACGAGCACGTCGACCGAGTCGTCCGGGGCCTCCTCCAGCCAGGCCCGGGCGTCCCCGGCATGCAGCCGGATGCCGTCCCCGTCCGCAACCGGCAGATGCTCGACGACCAGCTCCATCAGCCCCCGGTCGGCCTCCACGACGTCCTGCCGCGAACCGGGCCGGGTCGCCGCCAGATACCGCGGCAGCGTGAGCGCCCCGCCCCCGAGATGCAGCACGTCCAACGGCCGCCCCGGCTCGGCCACGGTGTCCAGCACATGCCCGAGCCGCCGCGCGTACTCGAACTCGAGGTGCGTGGGCTCGTCGAGATCGACGTACGACTGAGGCGCCCCGTCGACGGTCAGCAGCCACGCCCGCTTCCGATCGATGTCCGGCATCAGCTTGGCGGTGCCGTAGTCGACGGACCGGGTGACGGGTATGGGGTCATTCACCTGCTCATTGTGCCGGGGACTCTCCACGAGGGGCACGGGAGCGCCCCGACAGGGGCGCGGGGAACTGCGCGACCAGCCACAACGGCCCCGCAGTCCCCTCGAACCGCACCACCCTCACACGACGACAGTCACGGTCCCCGCCCCGACGGTCCTGCCACCCTCACGGATGGCGAATCCGAGCCCGGGCTCCAGTGGAACGTCCCGCCCCAGCTCAACGGTCATCGTGACCGTCTCCCCAGGCCGCGCGACACCCACCTCACCGAGGTCGATGTCCCCCACCACATCCGCCGTACGGATGTAGAACTGCGGCCGGTACCCACTGGAGACCGCCGTCGTACGACCGCCCTCACGCCCGGACAGCACATACACCTGCGCGGTGAAGCGGCGGCGAGGCACGACGCTGCCCGGCGCGGCAACGACGTGCCCCCGCCGGACGGCGTCCCGCGGAACCCCGCGCAGCAGCAGCGCCACGTTGTCCCCGGCCTGCGCCTCGTCCATCGGCTTGCCGAAGGTCTCCAGGCCGGTGACCACGGTCTCCAGCCCGGCCCCGAGCACTTCGATCCGGTCACCGACCCGCACGGTGCCCCTTTCCACGGCCCCGGTCACCACGGTTCCCCGCCCGGTGATGGTGAGCACGTTCTCGACCGGCAGCAGGAAGGGCGCGTCCACATACCGCTCCGGCATCGGAACGTACGTGTCCACCGCGTCCAGCAGCGCCTCGATCGACGCCGTCCACTTCGGGTCCCCCTCCAGGGCCTTCAGCCCCGAGACCCGTACGACGGGCGCGGCGTCGCCGCCGTAGCCGTGCTCGCTGAGCAGGTCGCGGACCTCCAGCTCGACGAGGTCGATGAGCTCCTCGTCACCCGCGTCGGCCTTGTTGAGGGCGACGACGATGTGGTCGACGCCCACCTGCCGGGCGAGCAGCACGTGTTCGGCGGTCTGCGGCATGATCCCGTCGAGCGCGGAGACGACGAGGATGGCCCCGTCGAGCTGCGCGGCCCCGGTGACCATGTTCTTGACGTAGTCGGCGTGGCCCGGCATGTCGACGTGCGCGTAGTGACGGGTGTCGGTCTCGTACTCGACGTGCGCGATGTTGATGGTGATGCCGCGCGCGGCCTCCTCCGGCGCCCGGTCGATGCGGTCGAACGGCACGAACGTGCCGGATCCGCGCTCGGCGAGCACCTTGGTGATGGCGGCGGTCAACGTGGTCTTGCCGTGGTCGACATGACCCATCGTGCCGATGTTCAGATGCGGTTTGGTGCGCACGTATGCCGTCTTGGACATGGCTGTACCTCGAAGTCTCTGCGTCGGAGATCTCACGTGGGAGATGGGGACCCCAAGGACTCGCCGACCCTCCCCCTGCGGGGTCCGCCGGAGTGTCCGGAGAGGGTCAGCTTCGGGCGCCGTCGACTGCGGCCAGGAAGATCGCGACGGCAGCCTTCGGAGCATCCGCGACTGCGGATGCTGCAACGACGAAGGCGTACCGGAACATGGCGTCGATCATTGCCGACGCTTTGCCCGACGTCGAATGGTTTTTCGCAGTACGGGACTTCAGGCCCCGATGTTCTTCAACGCCTCCCGCACCGACAGCGGCGCGAACCGCCCCCGCTCCCGCTCCAGGAAGTCCCGTACGGCGTCCGGGTCGGTCTTGGCGTACTCGCGCAGGCACCAGCCGATCGCCTTGCGGATGAAGAAGTCGGTGTGCCCGGACTGGCGCAGGCAGTAGGCGAAGAGGCGCCCGGTGTCGGTGCGTTCCTTGTAGCGCAGCTGGTGGAGGAGGGCGGTGCGGGCGACCCACAGGTCGTCGTCCACGATCCAGGCGTCCATGTCCGCCTTGAGCTTCGCATCGGCCGCGACGAGCCCGCCGACCACGTGCGCGGCGAGTGCGTCGACGGTGTCCCACCAGGAGACGGTGGTCACCAGGTGCCGGGCCACCGGAAGGAAGCCGGAGGAAAGGCGCCCCACGTGCCGGCGCAGATAGTCGACGGCGAAGTAGTGGTACTCCCGCTCGGGCAGCTGCCAGCAGCGCAGGGCGACGGCGGTGCAGTCGGCCTCGTCGGGGCGGGGTGCGCCCTGGACGACGATGCGGGAGAGGGCGCGGCGCGCGGGTGTGGCGATGCCGAGGAAGGGGGCCACGTCCTTCATGTACGCCTGGGCGACGACGGCCCGCTCGGGGTCCGCCGCGGCGGCGTACGTGGTGGTGAGCCGCTCCATGACCGTGTCGGCCAGGGCACTGGACGGAACTCCCGGTGTTCCCTCACCTGTGACGCGCATGAGACGAACCATACGGCGATCACACATCTTTGTCGGTTACTGTCGCCGAATGCCCGATGCCACCACCCGCTCTGGGGGCACCGCAACGGCCTCTCCCCGGGCCGCCGCCACGGAGCTCACCGTCCCCGCACCGCCGCCCGCCCCTGCGGGCCTCGCAGTGCGCTGCACGAGAGTGCTCCTGTCGCCGTGGTCGCGGCTGTCCCTGCTCGTGGTCCTGCTCGCGGCGGCCGCGTCCTGCGTCCTGCTCTTCGAGCCGCACAAGCTCCTGGCGCACGGCTGGCCGCCGCAGGTCGCGGGCCCGGCCGCGGTGGTGTTGTTCGCGCTGGCGTACGGGCTGGTGACGGTGGCGTTCGTGCCGCGGCCGCTGCTGAACCTCGCGGCGGGCGCGCTCTTCGGCTCCGAGTGGGGCATCGGCGCGGCCCTCGCGGGCACCGTGCTGGGGGCCGGGATCGCCTTCGGGCTGGGCCGGTTGCTCGGCCAGGACGCGCTGCGCCCACTGCTGCGCGGCCGGTGGCTGAAGGCGGCGGACGGCCAGTTCAGCCGGCACGGTTTCCGCTCGATGCTGGCGGTGCGGCTGTTCCCCGGGGTGCCGTTCTGGGCGGCGAACTACTGCGCCGCCGTCTCCCGCATGGGCTACGTCCCGTTCCTGCTCGCGACGGCGCTCGGGTCGATCCCGAACACCGCCGCGTACGTCGTCGCCGGCGCTCGTGCCTCCGCGCCGACCTCGCCCGCCTTCCTGATCGCGCTGGCCTGTATCGCCGTACCGGCGCTGGCGGGCGTGGTGGTGGCCTGGCGCAAGCGCCACCACCTGCGCCTCAAGTGATCTCTCAGGCCGCTTCCAGCACCATCGCGTTGGCGAGGCCGCCCGCCTCGCACATCGTCTGCAGCGCGTAGCGGGCGCCGCGCTCGCGCATCGCGTGCACCAGGGTCGTCGTCAGACGGGTTCCGCTGGCCCCGAGCGGATGGCCGATCGCGATCGCGCCGCCGTGCACATTGACCTTGGCGAGGTCGGCGCCGGTCTCCTGCTGCCAGGCCAGGACGACGCTGGAGAAGGCCTCGTTGACCTCGAAGAGGTCGATGTCGTCGAGGCGCAGGCCCGCCCTGCGCAGCACCTTCTCGGTCGCCGGGATGACTCCCGTGAGCATGAGCAGCGGGTCGGAGCCGGTGACGGCGAAGCTGTGCAGCCTCGCGAGGGGGCGCAGGCCCAGGCGGGCCGCGGTCTCGCTGGAGGTGATGAGCACGGCGGAGGCGCCGTCGTTGATGGGGCTGGCGTTGCCCGGGGTGACGTTCCACTCGATCTGCGGGAAGCGCTCGGCGAACGCCGGGTCGTAGTAGGCGGGCTTGAGGCCGGCGAGGATCTCGGGGGTGCTGCCAGGTCGTACGCACTCATCACGCGCGACGCCCTCCAGGGGCGCGACCTCGGCGTCGAAGAGGCCCTTGTCCCAGGCCTCGGCCGCCTTGCGGTGCGAGGAGACGGCGAAGGCGTCCATCTGCTCGCGCGTGATCGACCACTTGGCGGCGATCAGCTCGGCACTGATGCCCTGCGGGACGAGGCCCTCCGGGTAGCGCTCTGCGATACCGGGGCCGAAGGGGTCCTTGCCGGGCGGCACGTTCGACCACATCGGCACCCGGCTCATCGACTCGACACCGCAGGCGACGACCAGGTCGTACGCGCCGGCGACGACACCCTGGGCGGCGAAGTGCACGGCCTGCTGGGAGGAGCCGCACTGCCGGTCCACGGTGGTCGCCGGGACCGTCTCCGGGAAGCCCGCCGACAGGGCGGCGTAGCGGGTGGTGTTCATGGCCTGCTCGCCGACCTGGTCGACGGTGCCGCCGATGACGTCGTCGATCAGCGCCGGATCGACGCCGGAGCGCTCGACGAGGGTGCGCAGGGTGTGGGCGAGGAGCTCGACGGGATGGACGTGTGCCAGGGAGCCGTTCGGCTTGCCCTTGCCTATCGGGGTGCGTACGGCTTCGACGATGACTGCGTCTCGCATGGTGCGGGCCTCCTTGGCCGGCGGGCGACGACCGGCACGTCGGCCGGTGTGGCGACCGGCGCGATTACCGGTGAGTAGGAAATCCAAACTCACCATAGCCTGATGGGTTGGAAAATCAAACCCGTCAAGTTGGAAAGTCGAACGCTCCCCCTACACTGAGCGTCATGGCCGCCACCAAGGACCCGCGCCCCTGTTCCATCGCCGACGCCCTGGCGCTCGTCGGCGAGAAGTACTCGCTGCTCGTCCTGCGCGAGGTGTGCCTCGGCAACGGCCGCTTCGACCAGCTCGTGCGCAACATCGGCGCCCCGCGCGACATCCTGGCCACGCGGCTGCGCCGCCTCGTCGACGCCGGCATCCTGACCAAGCGCACCTACAGCGAGCGCCCGCAACGCTTCGAGTACCGGCCCACACAGGCGGGACTGGAGCTGGAGCCGGTCCTGATGACCCTCATGGCGTGGGGCGACCGCCATCTCCGCACGGACGACGACCGCCCCATGGTGATCGAGCACATCTGCGGCAACGAACTCGTCCCGGTCGTCACCTGCCAGGCCTGCGGCGGCGCGGTGCACCACGAGGACCTGAAGGCGCACCCCCAGGCGCCCGGATGGACGGTGGCGGGACCGTCGGCCGCGTGAGTCACGCTCTGGCACACATGAGTGCCGGGGTGTCAATGAGCGCCAGGGGGTCAGTGAACTCCCCGGCTCTCACCAGGGGTGCATCTCCAGGTACTTGGCGATCTCCTCCCGCTCCCACGCCCCGTCGGCCACGACGACCCGGTAGCGGCGGGTGAGGGTGTCGCCGGGCGCCAGCTCCAGTTCGTCATGAAACGCCCAGGAGGGGGCCACGCCCGCGAAGGGCTCGTTGCGTACGAACCAGTGGGCGGGGTGGGCGCCCAGGTCGCCGGCGTGGTCGTTCTCCGGGGCGTGGACGAAGACGAGGGTCGCGTGGCCGTCGGTGCCGTCGTGCTCGCCGGAGTAGGCCAGCCAGGGCGCCTGCTCGCCCATCAGGGCGGGGCCCTCGGCGTCGGGGGCGATGATCCGGCCGCCCTGGAAGGCGCGCGGGCCGCGCCAGAACAGGCCGGTGTAGCCGGCCATCGCTCGCCCTGCGGTGGTGGGGCTACCGAACCGCAGCGGCTCGTCGCGCCGGTTCGTCACGGCGCTCGTCCAGGTCAGGGCCCACGAGCCGGACTCCGGCTCGACGTCGTGCACCTCGATCCGGCGCCGCTCGTCGGCCCACAGCTCACCGCTGTGGGGGTGCCAGGTCAGCCGCTCGACGATGACGACACGGTCACCGTCCGAGGAGACCTCGTCGAAGGCGATGTGGGCCATCGACCCGACGCGCTCGGGGAGTTCGAGATACCCCTCTCCATGGACGTAGGAATTGCCGCCCCACAGGTTCGCCCCCGACAGATGCGAGGCCGTCAGCGACAGGCCCTTGTGCCAGCGGTGGTCGTTGGGGCGGTAGTCGGTGACGACGTCACCGGCGAGCGTCCGCAGAGGGTGGACGTACGGCTTCGGGGCCTCCCATGCGGCCTCGGGACGGTAGACGTAGGCGAGCAGTTCGACGCCGGCGGCCGGCTCGGTCACCGTGATGCGGTCGCCGTGCTGGTGCAAGACCCGCAGCCCGGTCACGCGGCGGCCCCCTCACCCGCGACGGCCCGCTCGCCGTCGGTGACCCGCTCACCCACTACGGGCGCCCAGCCGGGGGCACCTCCGTGCATCGCCGTGTAGAACGGATCACCGGGGCCGATCTCCCCCGCCCTCACGGTTGCGTCCGTGAACGCCGACTTGTACAGCGCGGCGATCAGTTCCAGGCTCGTCCGCCCGTCCGCGCCGCTGCTGCGCGGCCGCTCCCCCGCGCGCATGCTCGCCACCAGTTCCCGCAGCTGCTCCAGGTGCGAACTGGGTACGTCCGCGCCGAAGTCCTGCCAGGCCGCGGCCTCGGCGGCCGGCACGTCGCGGGCCGGGACGATGCGCCAGTCGTCGTTGCCGTGGCCGTAGAGGTGGGTGAGTTCGACGGTGGCGCGCTCGCAGTCGATGCGGATGCGGCTGACCTCGTCGGGGCTCAGCACGCTGTTCACGACGGTCGCCATCGCACCGTTCGCGAAGCGCACGAGGGCGGTCGAGACGTCCTCCGTCTCCACGTCGTGCACCAGACGGCCGGCCATGGCGCGCACCTCGCTCCAGGGTCCGAGCAGGTCGAGCAGCAGGTCCATCTGATGGATCCCGTGCCCCATCGCGGGACCGCCCCCCTCGCTCCGCCAGCGGCCGCGCCAGGGCACGGCGTAGTAGGCGCTGTCGCGGTACCAGGTGGTCTGGCAGTGGGCGACGAGCGGGCGGCCCATGGCCTGCCCGGCGAGCAGACGACGTACGTGCCGGGTGCCCGAGCCGAAACGGTGCTGGAAGACGATCGAGGCGTAGGGCCCGCCGTCCTTGCCCCCCTCGGCCTCGACGGCGTCGAAGTCCGCGAGGCTCGGCACCGGCGGCTTCTCGCACCACACCCAGGCGCCGGCGCGCAGCGCGGTGACGGTCTGGTCGCGGTGCAGGGTGGGCGGGGTGCAGATGGTGACCAGGTCGGGCCGCTGCTCCCGGAGCATCCGGTCCAGGTCGGTGTAGGCGCGGGCTGTACCGGCGCCGGCCTCGTCCACGAGCGCACAGAAACCCTCGACCGACTCCGCGTCGACGTCGACGGCGGCCACGAGCTCCGTCTCGCCCGCCTCGGCGAGCCTGGCGAGCGCGGGCAGATGGGAGTCGCGCGCGATCGCGCCGGTGCCGATCACGGCGACCCTGATGCGGCGGCCGGTGAGCGGAGCGGGCCGGGGGTGGTCCGTCTCCGGAGCGGTCCCGGATGCTGTCTCGGATGCAGTCATGGATGGGATCGGACTCCTCCGGGACACGGGCACGAGCAGACGCGGGCGCCAGCGGAACCAGGACAGCAAGCGCTTTCAGCTCGCAGCAACGTAAGCGGCGGCCCCGCCGCAGGTCAACACCGGTATGGCCGCGGTCGGCGAGCTCCCCCACCGAACCCCTGTGCCGGAGCTGTCGGCGCGGGACGCTACGCTGCCCCTCGACACTCGCGATCACTGCGCCGCCGACGCGGTTGTCCCTCATCCCTTGCCACGATCAGCACTTGGACTCCGTAACTTCATGTCTTGGTTTGAATCGCTCATCCTCGGACTCGTCCAGGGGCTGACCGAGTTCCTCCCCGTCTCCTCCAGCGCGCATCTGCGGCTGACCGCGGCGTTCTCGGGCTGGGAGGACCCGGGTGCGGCCTTCACGGCGATCACCCAGATCGGCACGGAGGCCGCGGTGCTGATCTACTTCCGCAAGGACATCGGGCGGATCATCTCGGCGTGGCTGCGGTCGCTGACCGACAAGGAGATGCGGCAGGACCACGACGCCCAGATGGGCTGGCTGGTGATCGTCGGCTCGATCCCGATCGGTGTGCTGGGCCTGACGCTCAAGGACCAGATCGAGGGCCCCTTCCGCGACCTGCGCATCACGGCGACGATGCTGATCGTCGCGGGCATCATCATCGGCGTCGCGGACCGCCTGGCGGCCCGCGACGAGACGGGCGGGCGGCACCGCGCCGCCAAGCAGCGCAAGTCGCTCGAGAGCCTGAACGTGAAGGACGGCCTGATCTTCGGCCTGTGCCAGTCCGCGGCGCTCATCCCCGGCGTCTCCCGCTCCGGCGCCACCATCAGCGGCGGCCTCTTCATGGGCTACAAGCGCGAAGCCGCGGCCCGCTACTCCTTCCTGCTCGCCATCCCGGCCGTCCTCGCCTCCGGGCTCTTCGAGCTCAAGGACGCGATGGAGAGCGACCACGTCTCCTGGGGCCCGACGATCTTCGCCACGGTGATCGCCTTCGCGTCCGGTTACGCGGTCATCGCCTGGTTCATGAAGTTCATCTCGACCAAGAGCTTCATGCCGTTCGTCTGGTACCGCATCGCCCTCGGCATCCTCATCATCGTCCTGGTGGCGGTCGGCGCCCTCAGCCCGCACGCGGCGGAGTCGGCGGGCTGACCGGTCCGGCTCAGCGGAAATCGAGGCTGCGCAGCATGCCCTCGAACCGCGGGAAGGCGACCTTCCGGTCCTGAGGCCGGGTGGCGTCGATCGTGGACCAGGCCAGCAAGGGCCTGCCGGGAGCGTCGATGACGGCGACCCGCAACTCGTACCCCGGCTGGAGTCCGTAGCAGCCCTCGGCGGCGTCCCCGTCGGGCGTGGGGCAGCCGAGGGACCCGTCGAGCGGTTCGTCGGTGGTGCCCGTCAGCAGGGTCGCGTCACGGCCGTCGACGGTGGTGGATGTCTCGTCCTGCCACCTGGCGTGGTGCCGGGTCTGTGCGTGGAGGTACTTCAGGTACTCGTCGTAGGTGCGGGGCGGCCGCTCGGGAGTGTCGTCGCCGCCGGGCCGGTACACCGCCTCCGGCAGCAGGAACCGGACCTTGTTGGCCGGCCCCACCCAGGTCAGGAACGTGCGGGTGTCCGACGCCTTCCAGGCGTCCAGGGCCGCGGGGAGGGTCAGGCTGAGCGGCATGGCGAACGACCGGGTCGTGTAGGTGCGTGAGGTCGGGGCGGACGTCGAGGGTTCGGCGCCTTTGCCCGCTCCGCCGCCGCAGGCCGCCGCGAACACCAGCGCACCGGCGACCGCGAGCACGGCCACCACTCGACGCAAGAGCACGTCTCTCATTTCGGCCACCGCCAAAGGGTTGCGTGACACGACACTGAGGCAGGCGCGTCAGGCGCGGCAAGCGTACGGACGTACACGGCGATCACGACCGCTTCAGTGCCGCAGCGGACGGTCACGCAAACGCCGTGTCACACGTACGCACGCATCGGTGCGGCGATGCACCGAAACAACTGACCCATCAGTCAGTACACCTCCGCGGCGAAATCCGTGACCAATCACATACGTTGTGAGTAGCCGTCCGGTAGCGCACTGTCAGTCCTTGCCCCTAGGCTTGTCCGCATGTCCCCCCATTCCTTAGGCCCTGGTTCCGTGCGGTCTGCTGCCGAGGTGAACGAGGAAATACGCGCCCTGTGGCTGCGCGCGGGCGGCTCGCTGTCGGCTCAGGAGCGCGCGGAGTACGAGTTGTTGGTGGTCGAATGGGCGGCCGCCATCCGCGGCGAGGTCATCGAGGCGGCCTGAAGCCGCACACCGGCGCGGTCGCCGTTTGACGCTTCGCCGTCTCTAGGCCCGTAGGTGCGCGAGGGCCTCCTCCTCCAGCGGATACGGCCGCTCGTGAGGCAACAGCCGGGCGGCACGCTCCAGTTGACCCGCCCGCACGCACGCGTGGATCTCCGTGGCGAGCGACGTCACGTCCTCGATGCCGACGATCCACTCGTCCGCGTACCGGGCGGCCGCCTCGCCTGCGAGCCCCAACTGCAGGGACCGGTACGGCAAGGCGTTGAGGTGCAGATCGCGCTCCGGATCCCACTGCACGCGCGCGGGTGCCGACTTCAACTGCCGCTTCCAGGCCCCCTGGTCGCCGTGCAGGACGGGCACGTAGTGCGAGAGACACGCGTTGCGCAGCGCCCACAGGAATCCGTCGCGGCTGATCTCGACGGCGAGGACGGTCTCCTGCCCCTCCTTCGTCGCCCAGCCGCAGCGGTACATCATCCAGAGAAACGACGGCTTGATCCATGTCATGCGCTCGCGGCTCCAGGAGGACGGGAAGCGGCCGTCGCGGGCCGCGGCCAGGCCGATCCCGGGCCGGTAGGCCTGGTAGACGGTGACCGTGGACTCGGTGTGCTGGGCCCGTACACGGAATCTGGTTTCCTGCCCGACGGGCCGGTCGTTCTGCTCGTTCACGGGGACAGCCTCGCCGCCGACTCCGTCCGACATCCACCGAATATCGCTGCACGCCCTCTTGGCTCGGCCCACCTCATGCTCAACACTGAGCCGATGACGCAGCGTGTGGAACTCGCCACCCTGAGGGACCGCCTCGCGGTCGACGAGCTCATCACCGACTACGCGGTGGCCGTCGACGACGCCGACTGGGCGGCGTACCGGAGTCTGTTCACACCCGACGGTCGTGCGGACTACCGCTCGGCCGGTGGCATCGAAGGGGACGCCGGAAAGGTCGCCGCCTGGCTCGCGGAGAGCATGCGCCTGTTCTCGATGCGGCAGCATCTCATCGTCAACCGCCGGGTGCGCTTCGGGATCCTGGAGCAGGACACCGGCGACACGGCCAGTGTCCAGGCCGACTACGTCAATCCGATGCGGTTCGCCGAGACCGGCGAGCACTCCTCCGCCCCCGACTTCGTGTGCGGCGGCCGGTACACCTTCGCTCTGCTGCGGACGTACGACGGCTGGCGGTTGCGCGAGGTGGTCGTGGCGGAGAAATGGCGGCGCCTGCCCGAACCGACCGCCCCGGCCATGATCGACTGAACCGCCGCGGCCATGATCGAGTGAGCGGACGCCGACTGTCCCACTGTCAGTGCCGGCGAGCACACTGGAGAGACCACGGGGTAGGAGACACCGCATGAAGACGATCAGCCACTGGCTCGCCTCACCGTGGCGGCGCTCGACCGCCGCCGCGCTGGCCGGTGCGCTGCCCGTGCTCGCCTTCCCCGAGCCGTCGCTGTGGTGGTTCGCGTACGTCGCCCTCGTCCCGTGGATCGCGCTGCTCCGCACCGCGCCGACCGGGAAACGGGCGCTGTACGACGGCTGGTGGGGCGGCTTCGGCTTCATGCTGGCGATGCACCACTGGCTGCTGCCGAACCTGCATGTGTTCACTTTCGTCATCGCCGCCCTGCTCGGCGCGCTGTGGGCCCCGTGGGGCCTGCTCGTGCGCCGCTTGCTGGCCGGGACGCCGCCCACGGGCCGGGTCGCGGCGGCCCTTGTCGTCCTGCCGTCGGGCTGGCTGCTGATCGAGCTCGTCCGCTCCTGGCAGGGGCTCGGCGGGCCGTGGGGCGTGCTGGGCTCCAGTCAGTGGGAGGTGGAGCCCGCGCTGCGGCTCGCGTCGGTGGGCGGCGTGTGGCTGATCAGCTTCCTCGTCGTGGCCGTCAATGTCGCGGTCGCCGTACTGGTGGTGGTGCGCAACTCCCGGACACCGGCCGTGGCGGGCCTGCTCGCCACGGCCGTCGCCACGTCGGCCGTGTGGGTGTGGTCACCGCGCCCGGACGTCGGCGACCGGGTCCGGATCGCCGTCGTGCAGCCGGGTGTCGTCCCTGGTCCCGACCGGCGTTTCGACCGGGAGGAGCAGCTCACCCGCGAGCTGGCCGGCCAGGACGTCGACCTGGTCGTCTGGGGCGAGAGCAGCGTCGGCTTCGACCTGCGTGACCGCCCCGACTTCGCCCGGCGGCTCGCCGCGCTGTCGCGGGAGACGGCGACGAACATCCTGGTCAACGTGGACGCGCGGCGCTCCGACAAGCCCGGCATCTACAAGAGCTCGATCCTGGTCGGCCCGGACGGCCCGACCGGCGCCCGCTACGACAAGATGCGGCTGGTCCCCTTCGGTGAGTACATACCGGCCCGCTCGCTGCTGGGCTGGGCGACCTCGGTGGGCGAGGCGGCGGCCGAGGACCGCAGGCAGGGCACGCAGCAGGTCGTGATGGACGCCGGGCACGGGCTGCGCATCGGACCGATGGTCTGCTTCGAGTCCGCGTTCTCCGACATGGGCCGCAACCTCGTCGACGACGGCGCCGAGGTGCTGATCGCCCAGTCGGCCACCTCGACGTTCCAGCAGAGCTGGGCACCCGAGCAGCACGCCTCGCTCGCCGCGCTGCGCGCCGCCGAGACCGGCCGGCCCATGGTGCACGCGACGCTGACCGGCGTCTCGGCCGTGTACGGCCCGAGCGGGGAGCGCGTCGGTTCCTGGCTGGGCACGAGCGCGAGCACGAGCACGGTCTACGAGGTGCCGCTGGCCGGCGGCACCACGCCCTTTGTCCGCTTCGGCGAGTGGCCGGTGTACACGGCACTGCTGATCATGGCGGCATGGTGCGGCAGCGAGGGCATCCGGACCCTGCGGCCGCGGCTCAGGCGGAGCGATCCTGAACCGCGCGTACGACCCGCTCGCACAACTCATGAGTCGCCAGCGCGTCCCGGGCGCTGAGCACCTTGCCCCCGCGCACGGCGTCGAGGAAGGCCAGCACCGCCTGCTCGATGCCGCGCTGCCGGGCCACCGGCACCCAGTCCCCGCGCCGCCGGACGGTCGGCTGCCCCTTGTGGTCGACGACCTCGGCGAGGTTGAGCACCTGACGCTTGGTGTCCTGCCCGGACACTTCGAGGATCTCCTCGGCCGAGCCGCTGAGCCGGTTCATCACGCCGAGCGCGGTGAACCCGTCCCCGGCGAGCTGCAGCACGACGTGGTGCAGCAGGCCGCCCTCGACGCGGGCACGCACGGTCACGTCGTCGACCGGGCCCGGCACCAGGAAGCGCAGCGTGTCCACGACGTGGATGAAGTCGTCGAGGATCATCGAGCGCGGCTCCTCCGGCAGCCCGATCCGGTTCTTCTGCATCAGGATCAGCTCGCGCGGATGGTCGGCGCACTGCACATAGCCGGGGGCGTAACGCCGGTTGAAGCCGACGGCGAGGCTCACGTCCCGCCGCTCGGCGAGCGCCACCAGCCGCTCGGACTCGGCGAGCCGATAGGCGAGCGGCTTGTCGACATAGGTCGGCACGCCCGCCTCCAGCAACCGGGTCACGATCTCCGGGTGCGCCACGGTGGGCGCGTGCACGAAAGCGGCGTCGAGGCCCTGGGCGAGGAGCGAGTCGAGGTCCTCGTGCCGCTGCCGGGGCGGAAGGTGGAGGCTGCCGGCCACCCGGGCGAGCGTCGCGGGCGTACGGGTCTGCAGATGCAGTTCCACACCGGGCTGGAAGGCGAGCACCGGAAGGTAGGCCTTCTGCGCGATGTCACCGAGTCCGATGCAGCCGACCTTCACGGGGTGTTCTCCTTCACGGATTGCCTGCGGGGGTCTTCTGACGGTTGCCTGCCGGGGTCTGCCCGGCAGCATACGGCGCCTGCGGCGGCCGCCAGTCGGCGATGCCCTCGAAGCTCCGCAGGAACATCAGGGGCGCTGCCTTGGACACCGCGGCGAGCGCCGTGTTCCGTACGGCGATCCCGGTGCGGCTGGTCGTCATGTTGAGGCGGCTGATCCTGACGGCCTGGCGGGCGATGGCGGTCGTACGAGGGAGGCGAGCCGCCGTGTAGGCGGCGAGGCCGTCGCAGACGGGGTTCCCGGACGTGGGAGGGGAGCCGGGAACTTGGCTGAGGGCGAGGACGATCGCGTCCTCGATGGCCTGGTTGCCGCCCTGCCCCAGCGTCGGCGGCATGGCGTGCGCGGCGTCTCCGACCAGGGCGACCCGGCCCCGGTGGTAGGCGGGCAGCGGGTCGGCGATGTGGTGGACGTCGTGGCGCAGGACGTCCTCGGGGCGGGCGGCGGCGAGGATCGCGGGGATCGGGTCGTGCCAGTCGCCGTAGCGGCGCAGCAGTTCGGCCTTCTCGTCGTCGGGCGCGCGCTCACCGGCGGGCGTGCGCGCGGCGGCGTACGCATAGACCCGGCCGTCCTTGAGCGGGTGCGAGCCCCAGATGCGGCCCCGCCCCCAGCTCTCGTGCGAGGCGAACTCGACACCGGGCACCGGAATGACGACCCGCCATGTGGTGAAACCGGAGTAGACGGTCCCGGGGTGCTCCGGGAACAGGACGCGCCTCACGGCGGACTGGATGCCGTCGGCGGCCACCACGAGGTCGGCCTCCAGTTCACCGTCCGGGGTGCTCACGCGCGCGGCCCGGTTGGTGTCACCCGGGTCGGCCACCGTGGCGGCGACGCCCGTGCGGATGGCGTGGGACGGGAGCTGTGCGGCCAGGCTGGTGATGAGGGTGGCCCGGTGCAGCAGGACGAGAGGCCCGCCGAAGCGTGCGGCCACGGCGTCGGCGTCCGTGCGGGAGAGCCAGCGCCCGGACGGGGTGCGCAGTCCCCCGTCGCCCTGCCATGCCGCAAGGTCGCGGATCTCGTCGCCGAGCCCGATGACGTCCAGTGCGCGCAGGGAGTTGGGCGCGAGGGAGATGGCCGCGCCGACCGGCTCCAGGGAGGGGGCCCGCTCCAGCACGGTGACGTCCCAGCCGCCTCGGTGCAGTGCGGCCGCCGCGGTCAGGCCGCCGATGCCGCCGCCGATCACGATGGCCCGCCTCAGCTGTTCCATGGCTCCTCCTCGCATCGGATCCCACTGCGGACGAGCGGATCCAACTACAGATGTAGTGAAGCAGTGCCTCGACCGTACTACAGACGTAGTGTCACGGGTAGGTTGATCTCCATGTCCGAACGCACCGCCGTCGGCTCCCGCGCCGATCTCGTCGCCGACACCGCCCTCGCCCTGCTCGCGGAGCGCGGCATGCGCGGGCTCACGCACCGGGCGGTGGACGAGGCGGCCGGGCTCCCTCAGGGCTCCACGTCGAACCTCGCCCGCACCCGCCAGGCGCTGCTGGAACTGGCGGTGCGCCGGCTCGCCGACCGCGAGGCACGCGTCCTGGCGCTGGACGAGATGCCGGACCCGCGCGGCGGCCTCGACTCACTCGTGCACGGCCTGGCCCTGGCGACGCACCGCGCCCTGACCCGCGGCCGCGAACTCACCCTCGCCCGCTACGAACTGGCCCTGGAGGCCACGCGCCGCCCCGAGCTGCGCGCCTACTTCGACGCCACGGGCGCCCGCTTCCGCGACCAGCTCACCGCCCTCGTCACCGCGATGGGCTCGACCGACCCGGCCCGGCACGTGCTGTCCCTGGTCGCCTGGGCGGACGGGCTGATGTTCAGCTGCGTGGCGGGGTCCTACAACGCGGAGGTGCCGAGCCTGGAGCAGGTCCGGGCCGGGCTGCGCGAACTGCTCGACGGGATGTTCGGCCGGTGAATCCGGTGAGTTCGGTGAGTCCGGTGAATCCGGTGAATCCGGTGAATCCGGTGAATCCGGTGAATCCGGTGAATCCGGTGAATCCGGTGACCGTGAAAACTCCTCGTGATCGAGCCGGAGTTGGGCGAGGATGCGGGGATGACGACCGAGACCGAACGCCATGAGCCCTCAACCACCGCCGACGAGCGCACGATGCTGGAGGGCTGGCTGGACTACCACCGGCAGACCCTCGCCTGGAAGTGCGAGGGCCTGACCGACGCCCAGCTCAGGACCGCCTCCGTGGAGCCGTCCGAGCTGTCCCTGATGGGGTTGGTGCGGCACATGGCGGAGGTGGAGCGCGGCTGGTTCCGCAAGGTGCTCATGAACGAGGACGCGGGACCGATCTACTACTCCGACGAGGACCCCGACGGCGAGTTCCATCTCACCGAGGCGGACACCTGGGAGGAGGCGTGCACGACCTGGCAGGCCGAGATCGACACCGCCCGGCGCAACGCGGCCGGCTTCGGCCTGGACGACCTCTCCAAGGGCAGGCACCGGCGCAGCGGCGAGCAGTTCAACCTGCGCTGGATCTACACCCACATGATCGAGGAGTACGCCCGCCACAACGGCCACGCCGACCTGATCCGCGAGCGCCTCGACGGCGCCACCGGCGACTGACGTCAGCCGCGGCGGGCGACGCCGCCCGTACGGGGTCAGAGATCACTCGTGTGGATCAACCTCTGCTGGTCTGCCGTCCCAACGGCCGTCGGAACCAGCAGAGTTGCGCGCGTGCATCGAACGACGACCACCGCAACGCTCCTGGTCACCGTGGCCGTCTCGGCCCTCTCCGGCTGTGTGACGGTCCAGCAGGCACCGCCGCCCGGCCCACCGCCACCGTCCCAGCCGCCGGCGCCCGGACCGAGCAGGCCGGCGGAACAGCCCATCGTGCAGGCGCCGGCCCAGGAGGCCCTGACCCTGATCGACCCGTCCCACCGCCCGAGCCCCACGCCGTCCACCGCCCACTCCGCGCCCTCGACCACCCCGCCACCGGCCCACGAACCCCCGGGGCGTCGAGCGCACCCACACCCACGTCCCGAGCACCACGAACCCCGCCGTCCGGCCGCCGACATCCCGAAGAGGCCGTCGGTGAAGGTCCCCGACATACCACAGCCGATCCGCCCGGAGGCCCCGAAGAACGCGGACGTCTGCGCGCTGGGCAGGCAGTACGGCGGTTGGAAGGCGGGCAGCCCGGAGTCGAAGATCTGCGACCAGACGTACGGCCGCTGAGGTGTAGGGAGGGGGCCGGGATGGGGCGGGGCAGTACGTGCGCGTCCCTGCGGAGCCGGCGCGGCCCGCGCAGCCGACGAGCCACGTGTCCTGCACAGCCCGCGCAGCCGGTGGGCCACGTAGCGCGCACAGCCCGCCTGGCCCGCACGCAGCCCGCCCAGCCGCAGCTCGCCCAGCCTGCGGGCGGTCGTGCCGCAGGGGCGGCACCCGTCCCAAAGAAGGCGACACCCGCCGGCGCCGGGCTGCGCGACCCACCCCCGCCCAGCCCCCACGCCGGCCAACCGGAAAGCGCGCCGGCCGAACTCGCGGAACCTACACCCCGTCCCCCAACCACGCCTCCAACCGCCGGATCTCCGCCCGCACCCCGTCCCCGTACCTGTCGTCCCCCAGCACCCCCGCCGCCCCCCGCGCCCGCCGCAGATGCACACGCGCGGCCTCCGCGCGGTCGAGCTTCACATAGTCGGCGGCCAGGTTCAGATGCAGCGAGGGATACAGCGCCCGCACGGCAACCGCGCCACTGGCACTCTCGGCCTCCGTCAACGCCCGCAGATCCCACGCCAGCTCGTCCGAGGGGTCGTCCTGCGTGTCCGCCAGGTAGTGCGCCAGAGTGCACCGGTGCAGTGGGTCGCCGTCCTCGCCGAGCTCCGTCCACAGGTCCAGCAACCGGCGCCGGGCCTCCTCCCGGTCACCCGCGTGATGGAGGATCACGACCTGCCCGATCCGCGTCAGCACCGCATCCGGCGCCGCCTGCTCCTGTTGCTCCGCCACCGCGTCCTCCGGACCCTCGTCGGATGATCTCTTCGACGCTAACGGCCACCACCGGCAATCCGGGGCAGGCGGCTCCGTACGGCACCGGACCGGTCCGGCGAGGGACCGGCCCGGCACTGGGTCGGCCGAGATCCGGCGAGGGACCGGCCCGCGGACGGGTCAGCCGAGGGACCGGTCCGGCGCCGGATCAGCCGAGGTCCGGGATCCGCCAGTCGATCGGCTCGTGCCCCTGCCGGGCCACCGCCTCGTTGATCTGCGTGAACGGGCGGGAACCGAAGAACTTCTTCGCCGACAGCGGCGAGGGGTGCGCCCCCTTGACCACCACGTGCCGCGTCTCGTCGATGAGCGGGAGCTTCTTCTGGGCGTAGTTGCCCCACAGCACGAACACCGCGGGGTCGGGCCGCTCGGCCACGGCGCGGATCACCGCGTCGGTGAACTTCTCCCAGCCCTTGCCCTTGTGCGAGTTCGCCTCGCCGCCGCGGACCGTCAGCACCGCGTTGAGCAGCAGGACGCCCTGCTGGGCCCAGGGCATCAGATAGCCGTTGTCGGGGACGGGGAGGCCGAGCTCCTCCTTCATCTCCTTGTAGATGTTGCGCAGCGAGGGCGGCGTCTTCACGCCGGGGCGGACCGAGAAGCACAGGCCGTGGCCCTGGCCCTCGCCGTGATACGGGTCCTGGCCGAGGATCAGGACCTTCACCTTGTCGTACGGCGTCGCGTCGAGCGCCGCGAAGACCTCCTCGCGCGGCGGATAGACGGGACCCTTCGCCCGCTCCTCCTCGACGAACTCCGTCAGCTCCTTGAAGTAGGGCTGCTGCAGCTCGTCACCCAGAACCCCGCGCCAGGACTCGGGCAGCATGGCGATGTCGGTCACGTCAACTTCCTTACGATGTGCGGCAGACGATGTGCGGTCCACGACCAGAGGCCGCTTCCAGGTCTCAGAACCTACAGGCGACCACTGACAATCGCCCCGCGGACCGCACATCCCGTCCAAGCACCGCGCATCCCGACCGGCGACGCACACGCCGACCGGCAACGCACACGCCGACCGGCAGCCGAAGCCGGTGGGACGGCCTACCAGCTCGTCTTGCGGTACAGCTCGCCCACCATCATGATCGTCGACGGGTCCAGCGCCCGCTCAGCGCCCGAGATCTCCGCGCTCGCGGCCACGTACTGCCGGCCCTGCCACAACGGCAGCAGCCGCGCGTCGTCGACGAGGATCCGCTGGGCGTCCTCGAAGTCCTTGACCACGTTGGCACGGTCGCTCTGGGCCCGGGAGTTGGGCAGCAGGGTCTCGGTGATCTTGGGCACGACGTACGGCGTACCCAGCGCGTTCTGCTTGCCGACGAACGGCGCGATGAAGTTGTCCGCGTCCGGGAAGTCGGGGAACCAGCCACGGCCGAACACCGGGTACTCGCCGTTCTGGTAGCCGGTGACGTAGGTCTTCCAGGGGCGGCTCTTGAGGGTGATCTCGAAGAGGCCGGACCCTTCCAGCTGGCTCTTCAGCTCCTCGAACTCCGCCTTGGTCGCCGAGCCGTAACGGTCGCTGGTGTACCAGAGGGTGAGCGGGACGGGGGTCGTGATGCCCGCGTCGGTGAGGATCTTGCGGGCCTTGGCCTTGCTGGGGTCGCCGTAGTCGTCGAAGAAACCCGTGGTGTGTCCGGTCAGGCCCTTGGGGACCATGGAGTACAGCGGCTCGACGGTGTCCTTGTAGACCTTGTGGGCGATGGCCGGGCGGTCGACGACCTGGGCGATGGCCTTGCGGACGGCCTCCTTGCCGGCCATGGGGTCCTTGGGGTTGAAGACCAGGTAGTTGATCTCGGTGCCGGAGCCCTCGATCAGCTGGAGCTCGTCATCGTCGTCGGCCTGGAGGTCGACGATGTCGTCGGCGGCGAGGCCACGGAAGGCGACGTCGAGCTCCTTGTCGCGCAGGGCGCCGACCATGGTCGGCGAGTCCTGGAAGTACCGGATGGTGACCGCGTCGTTCTTGCGCTCCGCGTATCCCTGATACGTGTCGTTCTTGACGAGCTCGGCCTTCTCGCCCTCGTCGTAGGACTCGAGGGTGTACGGGCCGGACCCGACGACACTGTCGTCCTCGCGCAGCTTGTCGGCCGGGTACTCCTCGGGGTCCACGATCGACATCGCGGGCGTGGCGAGCACGAACGGGAAGGTCGCGTCGGCCTTGTTGAGGTGGAAGACGAGCTCGCGGTCGTTCAGCACCTGGACGCGGTCGAGGCTGTCCAGCAGAGGGGCGGGACCACCTTGGACCTTGATCGTCCGGATCCGGTCGATCGAGAACTTGACCGCCTGCGCGTCGAGCGTGTGCCCGTCGGAGAACTTCAGGCCCTCGCGCAGCTCGCACTTGTACTTCATGTTCGAGCCGTCGGTGAACTGACAGTTCTCGGCGGCGTCCGGCTCGGGCGCGGTCGCGCCGGAGGGGTAGCTGAGAAGCGTCTGGTAAATGTTGCGGAACAGTTCCCACGAGCTGTCCCAGGCAGCGGCGGGATCAAGGGTGCTGGGCGCCGCGGTCGTCCCCACGACGATCGGGCCTTCCTCCTCCGTCGCATCGGACGAGAGGACGCCGCACCCTGCCACCAGGGCCGATATGGACGCGGTGGCCGCCACCTGCCGCAGGCGTCGGATCCGGTTGAACACGCGCACGCTCCTCGATCTGCCATACCAAGGGTCGGCAGACGATACCGCAGTGTTCCGGGCCGTGGACCTCCCGTCTCAGGTAGCGCTTGCCCGACCTGGCGGTGACTACGTTGTCAACGGCCGGTGATCTCCCGAAACGTCGACACGGGCGCCGCTCGTGTCCAGCGGCGCCCGTGCCCTGAGTCGTGGTCCTACGTCGGCGCGTCAGCCGACGCCGGCGTTGAGGAAGATGCCGCCGTCGACGACGAGCGTCTGCCCGGTGACCCAGTCGGACTGGTCCGAAGTGAGGAACGCGGCGGCGCCGCCGATGTCGGAGGGCACGCCGAGCCGGCCCAGCGGGTAGGCCGCGGCGGCCTCCGCCTCCCGGCCCTCGTACAGGGCCTGGGCGAACTTGGTCTTCACCACGGCCGGGGCGATGGCGTTGACCCGCACCTTGGGCGCGAACTCGTGCGCCATCTGCTGGGTGAGGTTGATCATCGCGGCCTTGCTGACGCCGTAGGCGGCGATGAACGGCGAGGGCGCGATGCCGGCGACGGAGGCGATGTTGACGATCGCGCCGCCGTTGTCCTTCTGCCAGGCGTGCCAGGTCTTCTGGGCGAAGCCGAGTGCCGAGATCACGTTGGTCTCGAAGACCTTGCGCGCGACGCCCAGGTCGAGGTCGGCGAGCGGACCGAAGACGGGGTTCGTGCCGGCGTTGTTGACCAGGTAGTCGACCCGGCCGAAGGCTTCCATGGCGCGCTCGACGGCGGCGGCCTGGTGGGCCTCGTCGTGCGCCTTGCCGGCCACGTAGATCGCGCGCTCGGCGCCGAGCTGTTCGACGGCCTCCTTGAGGGCGTCCTCGCCCCGGCCGGTGATGACGACGCGGTCACCGCGGGCGACGAGCGCCTCGGCGACGCCGTAGCCGATGCCGCGGCTGGCACCGGTGACGAGGGCGACCTTGCCGGAGAGTTCAGGCAGTGCAGTCATGTCCGTGTGTCCCCAGTTCCCTAGTCGAGCGGTCCGCCGGCGACGTACAGCACCTGGCCGGAGACGAAGCCGGCCGCCTCGCCCGTGAAGAAGGCGATCGCGTTGGCGATGTCCTCCGGCTCGCCGACGCGCGCGACGGGGATCTGGGTGGCGGCCGCGGCCTTGAAGTCCTCGAAGCCCATGCCGACGCGCTCCGCGGTGGCCTTGGTCATCTCGGTGGCGATGAAGCCGGGGGCGACGGAGTTGGCCGTGACGCCGAACTTGCCGAGTTCCTTGGCGAGGGTCTTGGTGAAGCCCTGGAGACCGGCCTTGGCGGCGGAGTAGTTGGCCTGGCCGCGGTTGCCGAGCGCGGAGGACGAGGAGAGGTTGACGATACGGCCGAAGCCCGCGTCGACCATGTGCTTCTGACACGCCTTGGACATCAGGAAGGCGCCGCGAAGGTGCACGTTCATGACCGTGTCCCAGTCGGCGACGCTCATCTTGAACAGCAGGTTGTCGCGCAGCACGCCCGCGTTGTTGACCAGGATCGTCGGGGCGCCGAGCTCCTCGGCGATCCGCGCGACGGCCGCCTCGACCTGCGCCTCGTCGGAGACGTCGCAACCGACCGCGATGGCCTTGCCGCCGGCCGCGGTGATCTTCTCCACGGTGTCCTTGCAGGCGCCCTCGTCGAGGTCGATCACGGCGACCGCGCGCCCTTCGGCGGCCAGGCGTACGGCGGTGGCGGCGCCGATGCCGCGCGCTCCGCCGGTGACGACGGCGACCCGCTGCTCAGTGGTGGACATCAGTGACTCTCCTCAGGTGAGCGACCGCTTAGTACCTTCGATGGACGTGACGCTAGAAGTCCTGGCACGCGGTGTCAACGGCCACCGCGCGCATGTGATCCATTACCTGATCCGTCACTTCACCAACCGATCGAGCAGCCGCTCCGTCTCGGCCGCCGGATCGGAGGTGAGCCCGGTGTGCACGGGCCCCGGCTGGACGACCGTCGAGCGGGGCGCGATCAGCCAGCGGAAGCGCCGCCCGGCGTCGTCGCCGGAGGCCTGCCCCGCCGCCTCAGTGCCGCCGCAGACGCTCTCGACGGCCCCGAGGGCGGCCCGCACGCCGGCCACGTCCGCGTCCGGGTCGAGGGCGAGCAGCCGCGCCTCGTCCAGGTGGGTGCGGGCACCGACGTAGCCCCGGGCCCGGCAGTACACCAGTACGCCCGCGTTGATGCACTCGCCGCGTTCGACACGGGGTACGACACGCAGGAGGGCGTACTCGAAGACGTCCCGGTCGCTCGAATCGCCGCCCCGGATGATGTGGCGTTCGACCACATGGCCGGCCATGTGAATGTGGCGCTCGCTCACTTGCTTCCCTCGATTCCGGTGACGCGCTCGTGGACGGTGGCCGCCCGTGCCAGCAGCGGCCTCGCGTAGGCCCGCCTGAGGTCGTCCGCGGTGTCGAAGCCGGGTTCGCCGGCCAGCCAGACGTCCGGGATCTCGGCGGTCACGTCGGCGAGCAGTTCCTCGGTGACGAGCGGCGCCAACTCGGCCGCGGCGGCCCGCACATCCGGCGCGAACGGGGCGAGGGCGTGGTCGGAGGCGTCGTAGGGCCGGGCCGCCGATCCTTGCGCGCCGGGCCAGTTGTGGTGCCAGATCATGGTCGCGCCGTGGTCGATGAGCCACAGCTCGCCCTGCCACATCAGCAGGTTGGGGTTGCGCCAGGACCGGTCGACGTTGTTCACCAGCGCGTCGAACCAGACGATCCGGCCGGCCTCCTCGGCGCTCACCCGGAAGGCAAGGGGGTCGAAGCCGAGGGCGCCGGAGAGGAAGTCCATGCCGAGGTTGGTGCCGCCGCTGGACCTGAGCAGCTCCTGCACCTGCTGGTCGGGTTCACCGAGCCCCAGCACCGGGTCGAGCTCCACCGTCACCAGCCGGGGCACCCTCAGGCCCAGCCTGCGGGCGAGTTCACCGCAGACGACCTCGGCGACCAGCGTCTTGCGGCCCTGTCCGGCGCCGGTGAACTTCATGACGTACGTCCCGAAGTCGTCGGCCTCGACGAGCCCCGGCAGCGAGCCGCCCTCACGCAGGGGCGTGATGTAGCGGGTCGCGATGACTTCCTTGAGCATCGCCCCAGGTTACTGGCGCAGGGGCGGGGGGCCGGGACGGCCGGGGCGGGCGGCGATGCGTTCGCGCCGACAGCAGACCGACAGCCATGGACAGGGAACCGACAGCTCCGCTTTACCCGCGTCCTCGCCGGACCGGGTCAGGATTCCGACAACGTCTGAACAGCCGGTCCTCACGGACCGTACATCTCGGCAGATCACGAATGACGGGAAGGAACGTCCGCATGAGCAGCGAATCAGTTCAGCCGATGTCGAAACCGAGCCGTCGCAGCGTCGTGGCGGCAGTCGGCGCGGCGGGGCTCGCCGTTGCGCTGACCGCGTGCGGGTCGGAGGACGACGCGTCCGGCTCGTCCACCGAACAGGGCGCCGGCGCCGGGGAGACCACCGAAGCGGGCGGCTCGTCCGGCGCCGGCGGGGCGGCGCTCGCGAAGACCAGCGACATCCCGGAGGGCAGCGGCAAGGTCTTCAGCGACGAGAAGGTGGTGGTGTCGCAGCCGACGGCGGGCGAGTACAAGGCCTTCTCGACGATCTGCACCCACCAGAAATGCCCGATGACCGATCTGGCGGGTGACACCATCACCTGCGCCTGCCACAAGAGCCAGTTCTCCGTCCTGGACGGCAGTGTGAAGAAGGGGCCCGCCACCGAGCCGCTGGAGGCCAAGCAGATCAGCGTGTCGGGCGACTCGATCACGCTCGCCTGACGCCGCGCGGACGCCTGAAGCCGTCCAGCACCTCGTCCGTGGTCGCGACCGTGGCGACCAATGCGAGGGTGTTGCGGATCATCGCGGGGGTGTAGTCGGACGGCACCCCCGCGATGGCGTCCGAAGGCACGACGGCCGTGTAGCCGCGGTTGACGGCGTCGAACACCGCGTTGGGGACGGCCACGTTGGCCGAGACACCGGCGATCACGAGCGTGCGGCAGCCCAGGTTGCGCAGCAACGCGTCGACATCGGTGCCCTGGACGGGCGACAAGCCGTGCAGTCGCCGTACGACCAGGTCCTCCTCGGCGACCTCGATCGGCTCCGCCACGCACACCGCCTCGGTACCGGACAGCTGCTGGACGGGGAGTCGGGCGGCGGCGCGGAAGAGGCGGGCGTTGCGGTTGGCGCCGCGACCGTCAGGGCGGCGTTCGGCTATCGCGTGGATCACCTGGACGCCGCTCTCGTGGGCCGCTGCCACCAGTCGCGCCACGTTGGCGAGGGCGCCCGAGTCCCGCGCCTCCTTGGCGAGTTCGGGCAGGGCGCTGTCCGGTCCGACGACGCCCTGCTGGCACTCGACGGTGAGCAGGACGGTGGTCTCGGGGTCGAGGAGTTCGCTGAGCTCTGCGTACGACGGCATGGTTCCCCCTGTGACCGACGGCGGCATGGGCGGGCGAGCGTAGCCACCCTCACGTGAGGACGGAACCACCATGACGTGTGGACGGAACCACCATTGCGCCGTGACGGAAGACGACTCATCCTTTTCTGACGTGATGTCAGAGGATCTCTCCTCTGGCACGACGTGAGAGAAGAGGGGGCCGCATGACCGTCACTCAGCAGCGCCGGGGCCGGAAGATCATGATGACGCCCGGGGAGCTGGACGAGTTCCTCACCGAACAGCGCACCTGCCGGGTCGCCACGGTGTCCGCCGACGGGTTCCCGCATGTCAGCGCCCTGTGGTTCGCCTGGGACGGCACCTCGCTGTGGCTGTACTCGGTCGTCCGCAGCAAGCGGTGGACCGACCTGCGCCGCGATCCGCGGGTCGCGATCGTGATCGACACGGGTGAGGAGTACGAGCAGCTGCGCGGCGTGGAGCTGTCCGGCACCGTCGAGTTCGTGGGCGAGATACCGCGCGTCGGCGAGCTGCGGGCCGAACTCGACGTGCCCGAGACGCTGTTCGCCCGCAAGAACTTCGGCATCGACGAGATGCCGCACGACGGCCGGCACGCGTGGGTGCGGCTGACGCCCGAGAAGATCGTGTCCTGGGACTTCCGGAAGCTGGGGTCCCTGTAGGGCGCGTCAGCCGACCTTCTCGGCCGCCGCCTGCAGAGCTTCGACCGCCGCCCGGATCGACGGGCGGCGGTCGGCGTCCGCACGCCACACCGCGTAGACGTACCGGTGCACCCGGTGCCGCACGGGCACGGCCCGCACCCCGAGCGGCATCGGGTCGCGGCCCAGCCGGGGCGCGACACAGACGCCCAACCCGGCGGCGACCAGCGCGAGTTGGGTGTGATGCTCCTCGGCGCAATGGGCGATACGGGGCTCGATGCCCTTGGTGCGCAGCGTGTAGAGCAGCCACTCGTGGCAGAACGCGCCCTCGGGCCAGGCGACCCACTCGTCGTCCGCGAAGTCCTCCAGGTCGACCTCGCGCCGGTCGGCGAGCGGGTGTTCCTCGGGCATGGCGATCTCCACGCGATCGTCGAGGATCGGTGCCTTGGCGAGCCCTTCCGGCATGGGCAGGGGCTTGTTGTACCAGTCCAGGACGACGGCCAGGTCGGCGTCGCCGCGGATCACGGCGTCCACTCCCTGCTCGGGCTCCAGCTCTCGCGACCGGAGCCGCAACCCCGGGTGGTCGGCCCGCAGCGCGGCGAGCGCGGAGGGGAACAGGCCCCGCAGCGCCGTCGGGAACGCGGCCAGCCGTAGCTCACCGACCACCTGCCCGCGCTGCGCCTCCAGGTCGGACTGGGCCAGCTCGACCTGCGACAGGATGCGCGCGGCATGGTCGGCGAGCAGCCGGCCGGCGTCGGTGAGCCGCACACCCCGGCCGTTCTTGGCGAGGAGCTGCTGGCCGACCTCGCGCTCCAGCTTGGACATCTGCTGCGACACGGCGGACGTCGTGATGTGCAGCCCTTCGGCGGCGCCGCTGACCGAGCCGTGGCGGGCGAGGGCGTCGAGGGTGCGCAGGCGCTCCAGGTTCAACATGTAAGCAATGCTACGAGATATCGGGTGCGAAATCTCGATTGTGCTACGAGATCGTCTGCGTCATCGTTGCTGCCATGACCACCGTCACCCCCTCTCGCGTCCCGGCCGAAGCCGCGCCTCGTCCACGTCCCCGCGCCCGTTTCGACTGGCGTCTGCGCTTCGCCGCGCTCTCCCTGATCTGGGGCTTCAGCTTCCTGCTCATCAAGGTGGGCACCGATGGGTACGCCCCGTTCCAGGTGACGCTCGGGCGGCTGGTGTTCGGTACGGCGGTACTGGCGGCGGCGATGGCGGTGAAGCGGGAGCGGCTGCCGCGCGGGGCGCGTACGTGGGGGCATCTGGCGGTCGCCGCGTTTTTGTTGAACGCGCTGCCGTTCTCGCTGTTCGCGTACTCCGAGTTGACGATTCCGTCCACGCTCGCGGGGATCTGCAACGCGACCTCGCCGCTGTGGGGGATGGCGCTGTCCCTGGTCGCGCTGTCGGAGGACCGGCCGACTCGGGTCAGGGTCGCCGGTCTCGGTATCGGGTTTCTCGGGGTGCTGACGGTACTGGGGGCCTGGCAGGGATTTCACGGGCTCGATGCGACGGGGACGGTGATGGCGCTGCTGGCCTCCTTGAGCTATCCCGTCGGGTGGATATACGTCCGGCGGACGCTTGCCGGGTCGAGCGAGTCCCATCTGTCGTTGACCGGGGCGCAGTTGCTGTTGGCCACGGGGCAACTGGCCGTTGTGACACCGCTGTTCACCTCTGCGCCGGCGCGCTTCCCGGTGTTGCCGTTGCTGGCGATCGTGGCGTTGGGTGCGCTCGGTACGGGGATTGCCGTGCTGATTCAGTACGGTCTGGTGGCTGAGGTCGGGCCGACCACGGCTCAGATGGTCACGTACTTCATTCCGGTCATCGCGACGGGTGCGGGGGTCGCTCTGCTGGGGGAGTCGCTGAACTGGTCGACGCCGGTGGGTGCGGTGATCGTTCTTGCGGGGGCCGCGCTTACTCAAGTGCGGCGGGGCGCCTGATGGGTGGGGGCGTGGGGATTCTCGGCGGCTGCGGGACGGATCTGGCTGGTCGCGCCCACGCGGCGGAGCCGCATATCGAAACAGCCCCGCGCCCCTTCAGGCAACTGCAGGGCGCGTGGTCATACGTAGCTCCTCGTCGGGGCCGGCCCTCCCACCGCCGTTGCCACCGCGTCCCCCAAGGGGGCGGCCTGCTCCTCGGTGAGCGTCGAGATGGTGATCCTGATGCCGGGCCGAGCGCTCGACCGGAAGCGGGCCCCCGGCGCCACCGCCCACCCGGCGTGCAGCAGTCGGGCCACCGCTCCCGTCTCGTCGGGGACCGGGATCCAGACGTTCAGGCCGCTGCGCCCGTGCGCCTCGATCCCTCGCTCGGCAAGCGCGTCGATCAGCAGGTCACGGCGTTTGCCGTACGCCGCCGCCACCGCCCTCGGGTCGTGCCCGCCGTCGGTCCACAGCCGGACCACGGCCCGCTGCACCAACCGGCTGACCCAGCCTGCGCCGAGCCGCTGCCGTCCGCGCACCCGGTCCACCGTGACCTCGTCCCCGGTGAGCACGGCCAGTCGCAGGTCCGGGCCGTAGGCCTTGGCCACCGAGCGGACGAAGGCCCAGGTGCGGGTGGTGCCGGACAGGGGGTGCAGGGGGAGGTCGACGATGCCGTGGCCGTGGTCGTCCTCGATCAGGAGGATGTCGGGGTGCTCGCGGAGCACGGCACGCAGGGCACGCGCGCGCGAGGCCGTCACCGCCGCGCCGGTGGGGTTCTGGGCCCGGTCGGTGACGATCAGGGCGCGGGCCCCGGCGTCGAGGGCCCGCCCTACGTCGTCCGGCAGCGGCCCCTCGTCGTCGACGGTGACCGGGGCCGTGCGCAGCCCGAGGGCCGGGATCAGGTCGAGGAGGCTGCCCCAGCCGGGGTCCTCGACGGCGACGGTGTCGCCCGGCTTGAGGTGGGCCACGAGGACGCGCTCGATGGCGTCGAGGGAGCCTGAGGCGACGGCGAGCGGCCCCGGGGGCACCCCGTCGGCGTCGAGCTCGGTGCGCGCGATCCGCGCGAGCTGCGGCTCCAGGGGGTCCTCTCCGTAGAGCACCGGTTCCCGGTCCGCCTGCTCGGCCGCGGCGGAGAATGCCTTCGCCAGGGAAGGCAGCAGCGCCGGGTCGGGGTTGCCGCTCGCCACGTCCTTCACGCCCTCGGGCACGTCCACTCGGACGTACTCACGCCCGGTCGTGGCCGGTCTGGGCCGCACCCGGCTGCCCCGTCGGCCCGCGGTCTCGATCACCCCGCGCTCACGCAGGGTGCGATACGCGGCGGCGACCGTATTGGGGTTCACACCCAGCTCGACCGCCAACTCCCGCATAGGGGGCAGCAGTTGCCCCGGCTCCAGCTCCCCGGCAGCCACCGCATGCTCGACGCTCGCCGCAATCTCGGCTGCGCGTCGACCTTCGATCCGATATCCTCCTAGCACAAAACACATTATGCACTAGTGCAATACATCTTGCAAGGGAGAGGGCCATGCAGGGGACCCAGCAGCCGACGTCGCCGCCCGCCGCCTACACGCCGACCGACCGCACCGTCCCCACGCGCTCCGCGGACCGGGCGTCGTATGACAAGGAACTGGTGCACGCGATACTCGACGAGGCCTACGTCTGCCACCTCGGCTTCGTGCGCGACGGCGCGCCGGTCGTCCTGCCCACGCTGTTCGGCCGGGTCGGCGAGACCCTGTACGTCCACGGCTCGACCGGTTCGCGCCCCCTGCGGATGACCGGTCAGGCCGACCCGGGACTGCCGGTGTGCCTGACGGTCACGCATGTCGACGCACTGATCCTGGCGCGCTCGGCCTTCCACCACTCGATCAACTACCGCTCGGTGGTCGTGCACGGCCTCGCGTACGACGTGACGGACCCCGAGGAGAAGCGGGTCGCCCTCGACGCCTTGGTCGACCATGTGGTGCCGGGCCGGTCGGCCGACTCCCGCCCCGCGAACAAGAAGGAGCTGGCCGCCACCGCCGTGATCCGCCTCGACCTGAACGAGGTCTCCGCCAAGCTGCGCACCGGCGGCGTGAACGACGAGCCCGAAGACCTCGCCCTCCCCCACTGGGCCGGCGTGGTCCCGCTGCGCAAGGGCTACGAGGCGCCGGTCGGCGACCCGGACCTCGCCCCCGGCACCGAGCTCCCCGGCTACCTCGGAGCCCTGTGATGCTGATCCACCCCTGGGACGCGCCGCATGCGGACGCGGAGTGGCAGCAGTGGCTGGCCGTCCACGACTTCGGACAGCTCCTCGTCAACGGCCTGGACGGCGAGCCGCCGTACGCCCAGCCGCTGCACTTCTTGTACGACGCCGAGCGCGGCGAGGTCCTGACGCACCTGGCCCGCCCCAACCCGATGTGGGCCGCGCTGCTCGCGAACCCCGAGGTCGTGCTGAGCGTGGTCGACGACTACGTGTACGTGCCCGGCCCGTGGCAGGCGGCACCTCAGGACCCGCCCGAGCACGGCACGCCGACCAGCTTCTACGCCGCGGTCCAACTCCGGTGCCTGGCCCATGTCGTGGACGACCCCGCCGAGAAGGCCGAACTGCTCAACCGCCAGGTCGGCCACTTCCAGCCGGAGGGCGGCTCGGCGGCGGTCGCGGTGGGCGAGGTGCCGTACGGCCGCATGCTGTCCGGGCTGCGCGGCGTGCGGCTCGAAGTGACCGGCGTACGGGCCAAGTTCAAGTACGCCAATCACCGGACCGAGGAGGTCAAGGACAGGATCGCGGCGAATCTCGTGGCTCGGGGCGGTCCACGCGACGCGGCGGCACGCGAGCACCTGCTGCGCCGACGCCGGGGGTGAGCGAAGGGGCCCTGCACCTCTGCGGTGCAGGACCCCTCGGCGTCATGCCGGCAACGGCTCCCGCTCTCGCTCCCGCGTCGCCCCGGGTGACTCCGCCACCGCGAGGCCCGCGACCGACCCGAGCATGAGCAGGGGGCCGGCGAGGGTCGGTGCCGTCAGACGACGTTTCCGCGGGCGGACAGCTCGCGTTCCGGGCCGCCGCTCGCCACCGGCTCGGCAGAGGTCTTGGCGGGCGCGGACGACTGCGCGATGAACGCCCCGACCAGGACGACCGCGCCACCGATGATCTGCGGCGCCGAGAGGTGCTCGCCGAGCAGGAACCAGGCGAGGACGGTGGCGATGACCGCTTCGAGACAGGCCACGACTCCGGCGACCTGCGGCGAGAGCCGGCGCACGGAGAGCACGCCGGTGACGTAGGCGACGACCGTCGCGACGAGCACGATCCAGGCCAGCAGCACGGCGGACGCGACCGGGGTGCCGTTCATGTCGGCGGTGTTCGCGAGGACCGACCACTCCATGCTCCAGGGGCGGGCCACGACAGTGAGGACAGCGGCGCCGACGAGCAGGCCGTAGGCGATGACGCCGAGCGGGTCGGGTGCGGCGTCACCGGAATCGCTGCCCTGGTCGGACAGGACGAAGTAGCCGACCTGGCAGCAGGCCGCGCCGAGCGCGAGGAGCAGTCCGAGCGCGTCGAAGCTCAGGCCCGACCAGACCTCGACGACGCAGGCGAGACCGCCGACAGCGAGGACCACGCCGAGCGCTGCGGCCCGCGTCACCGGCCGCCGCTGCACGAACCGCACCCAGCCGAGGACGAGGGCGGGCGCGAAGTACTCGACGAGCAGCGCCACCCCGACCGGGATCCGGGATATCGCGGCGAAGTAGCAGGCCTGTACGCCGGCCACGCCGAGCAGGCCGAACCCGGCGAGCAGCGCGGGCCGGCTGCGCAGCAGGGCACGGTGGCGCACGGCGAGCGGCAGCATCACGAGGGCGGCGCCGGCCACGCGCAGCCACACCACGTGGAGCGGGTCGAGCCCCGCCTCGATCAGCGGCTTGGCCGCGACGCCGGAACCTCCGAAGGCGACCGCGGACCCGATCGCCAGACCGAGCCCGACGCCCTTGCCCCGGCCGGCCTGACTGCTCCCAGAGTTACGCACCCGCACATGATGACAGGCGCTGACAGGAGCGTCATCCCCGATGACACCTGTCTCACCGAGTGGACGCGGGTTGGGGCTCGGGGACGGGGGTGAGGAACGGCTTGCGGGCGGTTCGGGTCGTAGCCGAGGGCGAGGAATGGCTTGCGCGCGGGTTCGGCGATGGCGTGGGGGTTGGCTCGCGCCCGGGTTCAGCCATGGTGGAGCGGCTCGCGCCCGGGTTCAGCCATGGTGGAGCGGCTCGCGCCCGGGTTCAGCCATGGTGGAGCGGCTCGCGCCCGGCTTCGGCGATGGGGTGGGGATCGAATCGCGCCCGGGTTCTGCGACGGTGTGGGCATCGGCTCCCGCCCGGGTTCCGCCATGGCGGGCAAAACGGCTCGCGCGCCGCTTCGCCGGCTAGCGGGCGGCGTCGCCGCTGACGTACTCGTCCCGCCGCTCGTCGATCCGGGCCCGCAGCGCGTTCGCGTCGATGCCGGCGCGGGCCAGTACCTCGACGGCGCGCGCCTGCGGGTCCGTCACGATCGCCGCGAGGAGGTCGATGCCGCGGGCCTGTGCGTCGCCGCGCCGGGCGGCGCGTCGGCGGGCGTGCTCCATCGCGCTCGCGGCCAGGGGGGAGAAGCCCTGGCCGTCCATCACCACGGGTACGGCTCCGGAGTCCTCGACGGTGCCCTGCCAGCGCAGGCCGTAGCCGATGGTGCGCTGCACGAGATAGCCGAGCAGGCGGGCGATCTGCGGTCCCTCGCCGAAGACGGCGTACACGTCCGGGTCGTGTTCCAGGAGCGAGTGCAGCAGGTGGGCCGTGTCGATCTGCCGGTCCCCGTCCCTGACCGCCCGGCGGCGGGCACCGGCGATCACCGCTGCCAGCTCGTCACTGAGCCTGGCATCGTCCGCCGCGGCGTCCGGGCGCCGGCAGTCCTGTTCCTGGGCGGACTGCCGGGGAATACGGGGTTGCACATCCCCTACCCCATCAGCCGCGTCGCGCCAGGTCATCCCCGGGAGGAAGCATTTTCGCGTCCCACACAGAGTGGACTCGGGCGGCCGTGATCTCCTCCTTACGGATGAGATCACGGCGGAAATCCCGGAGGGGCGTGCGCCCCCTTGCCATGCGCCTCGTACGCAACCATGGCGCTCCATCGCACGTCCCACAGGGACATGAAGAGCAGGTGCTGGCTGGTGGCGCTGTCTGCCGTCGACGGCAGACAGTACGTCTACCGCGTGTACGCCCCGGAGGACGCCCTGCTCGCCGACCTGTTCTGGGAGGCGTGGCACCGCCACGAGGAGAGCGCGTTCCCGCGCGCGTGGGATCTGTTCGACGCGGCGGTGATACGGCTGGTGGGCTGACGGGCCGGGAGAAGCCGGTTGGCCGAGCCGGGGGACGAGCAGGTGGGGCGAACGGTTGACCGATCCGGTTGACCGATCCGGCGCCTCCACACTTTCTGACGGTTCATCAGTATTGAATGTTCCAGGCCCCCCGGCTACGTTCCGCGACACCGTAGCCCGAGTCGAAGGGGTGGTCGCATGGCTGAAGTCAGCGCGGAGGCACGCATCGAGGCACCGGCCGAGAAGGTCTGGAGCCAGCTGACGGACTGGTCGGCGTACGGACAGTGGAACGCCACCCATACCAGCTTCCCGGGCGGCGGCCCCGCCGTTCTCGAAGTGGGCGGGACCTTCCAGGAGAACATGAAGCTCATGGGGTTCCCGGCCGAGGTCGAGTGGACCATCGAGGAACTGGAGCCGGCGCGGGTGCTGGCCATCCGCGGCAAGGGGCCGATGGCGGTGAGCGTGGCCACGCGCTACACCCTCACGCCGGACGGCGACGGCGCCACGGACGTGCGCATCGACGGCGAGTTCACGGGCGCGGCGGTGTCGCTGATGGCGGGCAGGCTCAAGGACTCGGCGACGGCGGCACTGAACGAGTCGCTGCGCAAGCTGGCCGGATTGGTGACCTGAGCACCGTCAGCGCACGCCGACACCCCACCACCGCACACCAACAGCTCCCCACCACACCACCACACACCGACACCCGCACCACGCACACGAAGGCGCCCCGCAGATCACTCCACGGGGCGCCTTCACACACGGCGGGGAGGCCGCCGACACCGCTCAGTCCTCGTCGGCGAGGATCAGATACAGCTTCTTGCGGGCGTCATTGATGACGGCGAGCGCCTTCTCGCGCTGCTCCTTGCTGCCCGTCTTCCAGACCTGCCCGAAGGCCTCCATCAGGCCGAAGCCGGCCTGGCGGATCTCACCCAGGGCCTCCCAGTCGACACCGCGGGAGGCTTCCTCCCAGGGCGCCTCGGGCCCGGCGTCGGCCGCCTCGCGGCCCGACTCGGTGAGCGAGAACAGCTTCTTGCCGCCCTCGGTCTCGCTGGCGATCAGACCCTCGTCCTCCAGCAGCTGGAGGGTGGGGTACACCGAGCCGGGGCTGGGCTTCCACGCCCCGCCACTGCGCTCGGCGATCTCCTGGATCATCTCGTAGCCGTGCATGGGCCGGTCCTTCAGCAGGGCGAGGATCGACGCGCGTACGTCACCTCGCCGCGCCCTCCCTCGCGGTCCACCTCGCCCCCTCGGCCCCCAGGGGCCGGGCCCGAATCCGGGCCCACCGAAGCCGGGGCCGCCCGGCCCGAAGGGCCCGAAAGCAGCCCGGAGCCCCTCGAAGCCACCTCGGCCGTGGTGACCGTGCCCACCGTGTCCACGCTCGAATCCATGGGAACGCATCGCAATCACTCCATTCCATCGTTGATCTGTCGCGATGCCTCAACGATATATCGGGATAGTTCGAGAGGCAAGAGCCCGGCCGGCGAGAGGCAGCAAGGGGCAGCCAGCGGCAGGGAGCGCTGCGTCCGTGATCCACCGCGGTTCAAGGTCGGCGGCGGGCAGATCGTGTTCGGGGGAAGGCGGCGACGCTGCCACGGAGAGCCGTATCGCGGTCGACCAGCGTGTTGTCGAGGTCCAGCAGCAGTAACGGCATCGCGCCCTGAACTCGCCGCAGCCCTGGCCGACCGATACGCAGGGCTGGTGCCGGCCACCGCCGTCCGTGCCCTTCTCGACACCGCTGTCGCCGAACGCGTGGTGCTGGCGCACTCTGCTCACCGGGCACTGAGCCGGGCGCGAGCCGACGGTTGGACCTGCGTGGTCGTCACCAACGGCCGCACCGCCCAGCAGGAGGCGAAGATCCGCCGCACCGGGCTCGACCTGCTCGTCCAGGGCTGGGTCGCCTCCGAGGCCGTCGGCCACAAGAAGCCCGAGCCGCAGACCTCCCGGGCGGCCGCCGCGACCGTAGGCGTCCCCCTGCGGGGCGCGTGGATCATCGGCGATTCACCGCACGCCGACATCCCCGGCGCCTGCGCGCTCGGGCTTCGCAGTGTGTGGGCGTCGGACGGACGGTCCTGGGCACAGGATTCCTACCGGCCCACTCACACCGCCCACGAAGTCACCGCCGCGATGAACCACGCAATGGTTGCGCGACGTTGAGGGACCACCCACCCCGTTCCTCCGTGACGCGGCGCTGAGGGACAACCCACCCCCACCCTCCGGCGCGGCACCGACGGACCGCCCACGGCCGCCCGCCGCGGCGCAGCGCTGAGGGACCCCACGCCCCCACCACCTCGGCGCGGCACCGACGGACCGCCCACGGCCACCCTCCGCGGCCGGCGCCGACGGACCGCCGCCCCACCCTCCTCGGCGCCACGCTGAAGAACCACCCACCCCCACTCCTCGGCGCAGCACCGACGGACCGCCCACGGCCGCCCTCCGGGGCCGGCACTCGACGGACCGCCGCCCCACCCTCCGCGGCGCAACGCTGAAGAACCCCACACCCCCACTCCTCGGCGCAGCACCGACACACCGCCCACGGCCGCCCTCCGGGGCCGGCACTCGACGGACCGCCGCCCCACCCTCCGCGGCGCAACGCTGAAGAACCACCCACCCCCGCCCTCCACGGCGCTGCATTGACCGACGACCCGCCCCGCCCCCCTCCCCCAAGTCGGTCCAGCAGCAGCGAATTGGCCTTGGCCAGGGCCCGGGCGGAGCCTTTAGCGTCGGGCCATGCGTATCCGAATCGTCGACGCCTTCACCGACCGCCCCTTCGCCGGGAACCCGGCCGGGGTCGTGCTCCTCGACGCCTTCCCCGACGACAACTGGCTGCAGAACGTGGCCCTGGAGGTCAACCACGCCGAGACGGCCTTCGCCCACCGCCTGCCCGAGGGCGGCGAGGCCGACTGGGCGCTGCGGTGGTTCACCCCGGCCACCGAGGTCGCGATGTGCGGCCACGCCACGCTCGCCACCGCCCACGTCCTGCACTCCACGGGCACGCACGACGGGCCGGTACGGTTCGCCACCCGCAGCGGCGTCCTCATCGCCACGCCACAGCAGGACGGCTCGATCACCCTGGACTTCCCGACGGCCCCCCTCACCCCGGTCGACGTCCCGGACGGGGTCGCGGAGGCACTCGGCGCCGAGCCGCGCGCGGCCTTCGACACCGGCCCGAACGTCGGCGACCTGATCCTCGAACTCGCCGACGAGAAGACGATCCGTGCCCTCAGGCCCGACCACAAGGCACTCGCCGCCTACTCCGCGCGCGGCATCATCGCCACCGCCCGCGCCGAGAACCCCGCGCTGGGCTACGACTTCGTCTCCCGGTGCTTCTTCCCGAACGTCGGCATCGACGAGGACCCGGTCACCGGCAGCGCCCACACCGCCCTCGCCCCCTACTGGTCCGAGCGCCTCGGCAGGGCCGAACTCACCGGCCTGCAGGCCTCCCCGCGCTCCGGCCGCGTCCGCACGGAACTCCGCGGCGACCGCACACTGCTGAGCGGCCGCGCGGTGACCGTCATCGAAGGGGAGTTGGTCGCCTAGACCTGGCCCGGCCCATGCCGCGGGGATGCCGAAGGGGGCGTACGAGACCGTCGTACGCCCCCTCGATCACGCTCACGCGCCCGGCCTGGTCACGCGCCCGCCTGCTCACGCCGTCGGCAGCCAGCCCACCTTCCCGGCCAGCAGCGCATACCCGACGAACGCCCCTATGTCGAGCAGCGAATGCGCCACGACCAGCGGCCCCACACGGCCCCAGCGACGGTAGAGGTACACGAACACCACACCCATCGCCATGTTGCCGATGAACCCGCCGATGCCCTGGTAGAGGTGGTACGAGCCGCGCAGTACGGAACTGGCCACCAGCGCGGTGCCGGGCGTCCAGCCCAACTGGCCCAGGCGGCGCAGCAGATAGCCGACGACGATGACCTCTTCGAGGATCGCGTTCTGCAGGGCCGACAGGATCAGCACCGGGTACTTCCACCACACCTCGGGCAGCGCCTCCGGCACGACGGTGAGGTTGAAGCCGAGCCCTCGGGCGGCCAGGTAGAAGGCGATCCCGGTGCTGCCGATCACGGCCGCGATCGCCGCGCCACGGCCGAGGTCCGGCCAGGGCCGGGTGCGGTCGAATCCGAGCGTGCGCAGACTCGCCCCCTCCCGCAGCAGGAAGTGCGCGACGAGGGCGACGGGCACCAGCGCGGTGGTGATCCCGAAGAGCTGCCAGGCGAGATCCAGCCAGGGGCGGCCCGGTGCGGCGGAGGCGTTGAGGGTGGCGGCCTGGTCCTTGAGGCCGCCCGGTTTGGTGACCGATCCAACAAAACTGATCAGGGCGGAGACACCACTCGCCCCGAGCGAAAGCCCCAGAACGAGCAGCGTCTCGTCACGGAGGATCCGACGCGAGGGCCGCTCGTGCGGAAAGGAATCGGCCACGGGGCCTGCCTCGCCCTGCACACCTGCCTCCAGTTGAGTAAACCCCTTGCCTGTGCATCAGGGAGGGGCACCACCGTCATGGGACGTCACAGCTTGCCCGATCAGTATGGGGCGAGCGGCAGCGACCCCCGTCGATGTCCCCACGGAGGCGGGGCGGCAGCAGAGCAGGACTGACGGGAACCTCTTTCCGAGTTCCCGTCAATCACCTTCCCGCGCTCACCCGAGCAGCACCGGTTCCAGTAACCCCACCGGCCACGTGTGCACCGGATCCCCGCGACGCATCAGCTCGCGGTACCGCCGGGTCGTGGCAGCCAGCGCCGCCTCACGGGTCATGCCCGTCTCCAGCGCCCGGTGGAAGGTGGCCGCCTGCCAGGACGCCCCGTTCGTCCGCCGCCGGCACCGCTCCTCGATGACGCCCAGGTAGAGGTCCCGGTCGGCCGGCTCGACCCCCCACGCCTCCAGGCCGGCCTCGGCGAGCGGCAGCAGTTCGTCGCGTACGAGGCTCACCGCGTCGACCTCGGTCGTGCCGCCGTACCGCCCCCGCCGGGGCCAGCGCAGCCGCGCGTCGATGCCGTGCTTGCACGCCGCGTCGAAGTTGGCGGCCGCCACGTCGAAGGGCATCCGGGTCCATACGGGCCGCGACTCCTCGGCGAGGGCGCGGACGACGCCGTAGTAGAAGGCCGCGTTGGCGATCACGTCCGTGATGGTGGGCCCGGCGGGCAGCACGCGGTTCTCCACCCGCAGGTGCGGGACACCGTCGGCGATACCGTAGACCGGGCGGTTCCAGCGGTACACGGTGCCGTTGTGCAGGACGAGCTCGGCGAGCTTCGGTGTGCCGCCGGCGTCGAGGACCTCGAGCGGTTCCTCGTCGTCGCAGATCGGCAGCAGGGCCGGGAAGTAGCGCAGGTTCTCCTCGAAGAGTTCGTACGCCGAGGAGACCCACCGCTCCCCGAACCACGTGCGCGGCCGTACGCCCTGGGCCTGGAGCTCGGGCGGGCGGGTGTCGGTGGACTGCTGGAACAGGGGCGGGCGGGACTCGCGCCACAGCTCGCGTCCGAAGAGGAACGGTGAGTTGGCGCCCACGGCGACCTGGGCGGCGGCGACCGCCTGGGCCGCGTTCCACACGTCGGCGAAGCGGGCCGGGGTGACCTGGAGGTGCAGCTGCACGGAGGTGCAGGCGGCCTCGGGGGCGATGGACTTCGACGTGCACATCAGATGTTCGACGCCGTCGATGTCGAGCGTGAAGTCCTCGCCGCGGGCGGCCACGATCTGGTCGTTGAGCAGGGCGTAGCGGTCGACGTCGGAGAGGTTCGAGGAGACCAGGTCGTCCCGGTCGAGGGTCGGCAGAATGCCGATCATCACGATTCCCGCGTCGAGCTCACCCGCTTTTCGGTCGGCATATGCCAACGAGGTACGGAGTTCCTCGGCGAGCCGGTCGAATACCCGCCCCTGCAATCGATGTGGGGCTATGTTTACTTCCAGATTGAACATGGCGAGTTCTGTTTGGAAATCCCGGCTCGCGATCCTCTCCAGCACCTGCGCATTCAGCATTTTCGGCAAGCCGTCGGCGCCGGCGATGTTCAATTCGATCTCCAGCCCCATGAGGTTCTTGGGGCGGTCGAACCGCTTCTCCGCCAGCAGCCGCTCCAGGCCCGTCAGACACTGCCGCAGCTTCTCGCGGTAGCGCTGGCGATCGGACAGATCGAACCGACCTGCCACGACCTTCTCCCCCATCGAAGCTTCCCTCCTCGGATGGGCGGGCCGAAGATCCGGCCGCCGGTCTCCCGGGTCAGGTGGGATGATGCCCAGCCGAAGCGATCGATAACGTCCCGCGCGCGTCCGGCGCCCGCTAGGCTGTCGGACGTGACCGGCGGCACATTCACCGGGCATGCAGCACGGTGCAGTTTCGGTTGGCTCGCGAACTCGTGAAAAACGCCGACGAGAATTGGCCGACCGCAACCGGGGCATTTATCGAGGTCACCGCTGTATGACCGGCCGGGAGTCGGGATGATTCCCGCATATCACCGGCCGAATGTACCCTTGTCGAGTGCACCGAAAGCGGTTAGATGAAACACCGTCTGAACACTCGTCGTATAAACTCCGCAATCAAGGCAGAGAGTTGGCGCCCGCGGTCCCAGGACCTGCCGTCCAGGTGACGTACGGCAGGCCTCACCCATCCCCCTCGCGCTCCCTGACCCCGGCCCTCGCCTCTCTGACCTCCGTGAGCAGACAGCGCCGTCCGCCCCCGCCCCGCCCTCGCGCCACCGTGCCTGTCGAATGAGAGGCGACCCACCATGCCGCTGCATGTGCCCCCGGCTCCCGCGCCCGCCCTTCGCTCCGTCCTCACCGCGCTCGGCTCGCCCACCGCGGTCCTGGAGGCGCGAACCCCGTCCCTGCGTGCCGCCCAGGGGCCCGCCACACCCGAACTCCCGCTGCCCGTCCACGTCGTGGACGAGATCACCCCGGCAGGCGTGTCCGCGACCCGGCTGGCCGGCTGGCGCTTCCTGATCCGCTGCGGCGATCGCGCAGTGGCCGCCGCCGAGACCCGGCTGACCCCCGACGGCTGGGCCTTCTCGCACTTCTTCGAGGGCCCCTACATCGCCTCGACGGAACGCGCGCTGCGCCAGGCAGAGACGTTCCAGCAGCCCTACCAGCCGCGCCTGCTGTCGTTCCCGCGCCTTTACATGCTGACCCTCTGGCTGCACGGCGACTGCACCGCGGACGGCGCCGTCGGCCACCCCGACGCCGCGGACGTCCTCGTGCCCCTGGCCCCGGCCCCGCCCGGCATCGCGTCGCACCTGCCGCACCGGGTCGCCGAGCTGCTCCCGGTGCTCACTCATCGGGCGACCCCGGCTCCCTTGCCCCCGCTGCCGCCCCTGCCTCCACTCCTGGGCTCACCCGCCTGACAGCGCCCGGCGCGAGCGCCCGCGTACCCCGCCACCCCCGTCCGGGCAGCGGGGTACGCGGCTGTTCGGCAACGGGATTAGGCTCGTATCGGACAACAGGAAACGCGCGTACGAGCCGTAAAGCACGCGGTGCATTACTCGTACGAGCAGGAAAGCACTCGCCTGAGCGCGAAAAGGGCGCGACGGCGAGGAGGGTTTCGCTCGCGCGAGCGACAATGCGCTCGAACGAGCCCCTCAGGGCCCGCGGCCCGCCCGGACTAGCCCCATCCGACCACGGCGAACCACCCGAAGTGACCGGGGAGTTGGGATGAACCGTCCGCGCTCGGGATGCGTCATCAACCTGTGAGAAAGCGGTGCTGCGAAATCCCTGCGGATTGACGCCCGTGGGGCAACACTGGGTTCCGACCGACCTATCAACGGGGGGCGGCCATGAACGACGTTTCACGCCGCGAAACAGACACGACAGCCATCTCACACATCACGACAGAGCGAAAGATCCCATCCATGTGCCAGCACCAGCCACCGTGCCCCTCAGCCGACTCCGCCGACCGGGAATCCGCCCGTCTCGTGGCGCACCACCCGGAGCAGGGATGGAGCCTGCTGTGCAACGGTGTTCTGCTCTTCGAGGACACCGGTGAGCTCCTGCCGGACGGCCAGATCATCGCCCCGCACCGCCCGCTGGGCACCGGCAAGGTGGTGACCGCCGCATAACGCCTGCCGGCGGATCACGCCGGAGAGGCACCACCGGGCGGGCCCCGCCACGCCCGGCGTTCTTCCAGGGGCCGGTCGCAGACCCTGACTGCGAGCCGGCCCCCACGTGCGTCCGGGGTTGATCACTCAGCGTAGCCGACCGTGTGTCCGGCCGACTGTCCCGGGCGACCCTCGTACCGACGCCCGGGACAGTGGCGGCCTGTCCCCCGGCCTACCTCAACGCCTCCCGTATCGCGTAGTACGCCGGCTTCGGCCGCAGTTCCTCGTCCCACGGCAGCGCGGCGCCCTCGCCCGGGAAGAACGCCGGGATCCAGGAGTACTTGTCCGTGTAGTCCCAGACGGTGATGCCCACGCACCGGCGCACCGCCAGGCACGCCTCGGTCATGTCCCGGTACCAGTCGGCCTGCTGGGCCAGCTTTTCCTCGGTCGCGGGCAGCAGCATCCGTACGTCGACCTCGGTCAGCGCCGTGTCGAGGCCCAGCCGGGCGAAGCGGCGGAGGTTGTCCTCCAGCGTGGCCGGATAGCCGTACTGGAGCGCCAGATGGGCCTGGAGGCCGAAGCCGTGCAGCGGGACGCCCTGCGCCTTCAGCTCCTTGGCCAGCTTGTAGTAGGCGTCGCTCTTCGGGCCGATCGCCTCGACGTTGTAGTCGTTGAGGTAGAGCTTGGCCTTCGGGTCGGCCTGGTGGGCCCAGCGCAGGGCGTCGGCGATGTAGCCGGGGCCAAGCGTCTTGTAGAAGATCGTCTCGCGGTAGGTGCCGTCCTCGTTGAACGCCTCGTTGACGACGTCCCAGGCGTAGATCTTGCCGCGGTAGTGCCGTACCTCGGTCTGGATGTGCTTCTTCAGTACGGCCCGCAGCTCGCTCGCCGTCCACTCTCGGTCGGTGAGCCAGCCGGGCAGCTGGCTGTGCCAGACCAGGGTGTGGCCGCGCACCCGCTGGTGGTGGGCGCGGGCGAGGTTCACGATCTCGTCGCCCTGGGAGAAGTCGAATACGCCCTGCTGGGGTTCGGTGGCGTACCACTTCATGCCGTTGCCGGGGGTGATCATGTCGAACTCGCTGCCGAGGATCGACTTGTAGGGCTCGTCGGTGAGTTCGGGGTTGTCGGTGGCGCTGCCGTAGTAACGGCCGTGCTGCTGGGCGAGTTCGGCGAGAGTCGGGGGCTCTTCGCCCGCCTGGGCGGCCGGGCCGGTGGCGATACCGGCCGCGACCAGGACGGTCGCGAGGGCCCCGCAGAGTCTGAGCCGGACGGTCGTCTTGTGCATGGTGCGACTCCTCACGTGTCGGGTGTGGGGTGAGCCGTACGTCCGCCTGCGCGCCTCATCCCTTGGTGGCGCCGGCGGTGAGGCCGCCGACGAGCTGGCGCTCGGCGACCGAGTAGAAGGCGAGGGCGGGGACCATGGCCAGCACCAGGTACGCGAAGACTCTGGCGTACTCCGCGGAGTACTGCCCCTGGAACTGCTGCACGCCGATCGGGATGGTCCACCAGGTGTCCTCGGTGAACACCAGCAGCGGCAGGAAGAAGTTGTTCCAGCTGGTGACGACCGCGAGCACCGAGACGGTGCCGAGCGCGGGCCGCGCCATCGGCAGCAGCACCCGCCAGAAGAACCCGAAGGAGCTGCACCCGTCGAGCGTGGCCGCCTCCTCCAACTCACCGGGGATCTGCCGGAAGAAGCCCCGCAGGATGATGATCGTCATCGGCAGTCCGAAGGCGGCCTGCGGGAGGATCACGCCGAGCGGGTTGTCCAGGAGGCCGAGGGACCGCAGCAGCAGGAACAACGGCAGGGCGGCGACCGCGAAGGGGAACATCAGCCCCATCGTGAACAGCGTGAACAGCGCCTCCCGGCCGCGGAAGGCGAACCGGGCGAAGGAGAAGGCCGCCAGCGCGGAGACCGCGACCACCAGGACGGTCGTGCCCACCGCGATCAGCGTGCTGTTGCCGAGCAGCCGCCAGAAGTCCGTCGAGCCCAGGATCCCGGTGTAGTTGGAGGTCACCCATGATTCGGGCAGTCCCACCGGGTTGCGGGAGAGCTCGTCGGTGGACTTGAAGCCGGACAGGACGGCGTACAGCAGCGGTACGACCATCACGGCGCCGACGGCGACAAGGATCACGTGCAGCGGCAGGGTGTTCCTGCGGGACTTGGCGCTCACTTGCCGTCTCCCCTCATCGTCGTGGTGGCCCCTTCCAGGTCGCGGCGGAGCACGAACCGCTGGTAGGCGAGGGCGAAGACGAGGCTGATGCCGAACATGACGACGCTGATCGCGCTGGCGTAGCCGACCTGGTAGCGCTTGAAGCCGTACTGGAACATGGTCACGGCCATGGTCTCGGAGTGGTGGTCGGGACCGCCCGCGGTGGTCACCCAGACCAGGTCGAACAGCTGGATCGACCCGATGACGGACAGGAACACGCTGATCCGGAGGGTCGGCGCGAGCAGCGGCAGGGTGACGCTGCGGAAGCGCTGCCAGGGCCCGGCGCCGTCGATCAGCGCGGCCTCGGTCAACTCCCGGGGAACGGCCTGGAGTCCGGCGAGGTAGAGCATCATGTGGAAGCCGAAGTACTTCCACATCATCACCAGGAAGAGCGTCGCCATGACCATGGACGGGTCGGCGAACCACTCCCCGCCCAGCCCGTCCAGGCCGACGGAGCCCAGAAGGTGGTCGGCGAGGCCGTCGTCGGGCGCGAAGATCATGCTGAACAGCACGCCCGTGATGGCCTCGGACAGCACGTACGGCGCGAAGAACAGCATTCGGTACACCGCCCGGCCGCGCACCTTCTGGTTGAGCAGCACGGCCATGGCGAGCGCGAACGGCAGCTGCAGGGCCAGCGACAGCACGACCAGCACCAGGCACCGCCACAGGTCGCCGAGGAAGACGGGGTCCTGGAAGAGCCGGGTGAAGTTGTCGGTGCCGATGTAGTCGGACGGCATGCCGAAACCGCCCCAGCGGAAGAAGGCGGCGTACAGCGCGAACAGGATCGGCAGCAGGACCAGCACGAGGAAGAGCACGAGGGCGGGCACCTGGAATCCGACCGCGGTGAGCCAGTGCAGCGCGCGCCGCCGGGCCCGCCCCCGGGACGCGCCGTCGGACGGGGGCGGGAGGTCGACGCCGGGGCCGGGCCGCTTGTCGGCGTGCGGCAGGAACGTGGAGGTCATCGCCGGCTACTGCTCTTCCTTGGTGGTCTTCGTGATCGACTCGGTGACCTGCTGGGGAGACTTGGACCCGGCGATGAGCGCGGCCACGCTGTCGTTGACCTCCTGGCCGACGGCGGGCGCGTAGGCCTGGTCGAGATAGAGCTGGAAGCCGGTGGCCGCCTTCAACTGGGCCTGTACGGCCTTGATGTTGGGGTCCTTGATGGCGCTCTCGGCCGCCGGCACGACCGGGAGGACGCCGGTCTTCGCGACCAGTTCCCGGTCGGTTGCCTCCGAGGCGAAGAACTTGAGGAAGTCGACGGCGGCCTGCGGGGCTCCGCTGCGCAGGGCGTGTCCGCCGCCCCCGCCGAACACCTCGGTGATCGCGCCCTTGCCGCCCTCGACCGCGGGGAACGGGAAGAAGCCGAGGTCGTCACCGAGGCCCTTGCCGGAGTCCGCCTGGACGACCGGCGCCCACTGGCCCATGAGCTCCATCGCGGCCTTGCCGTTGCCGACGGTCGCTGCCTGGCCGGTCGGGGTGGAGTAGGCGGCGCCGAGGAAGCCCTTCTGGAAGGGCTGGAGGTCGACGAGGTCCTGGAGGTGCTGTCCGGCCTGGACGAAGACGTCGCCGGTGAAGTCCTTGTCGTCGTAGGCCTTCTGGAGGGCGGAGGCGCCGGCGGTGCGCATCGCCAGGTAGGCCCAGTAGTACATGCCGGGCCACTTCTCCTTGCCCGCGAGGGCGAGCGGGGTGGTGCCCTTGCCCTTCAACTCGCGTACGGCGTCGAGGAAGCCGCTCCAGGTGGTGGGCGGCTCGGTGATGCCCGCGTCCTTGAAAAGCGCCTTGTTGTACCAGAAGCCGATCATGCCCATGTCGAACGGAATGCCGTACACCTTCTCGTCGATGAGGTACGGCTCCTTCGCGACCGGCAGCAGGCCGTCGGCGAAATCTTTCGTGCGGTCCGTGAGGTCCTCGACGAGCCCGGCGTCGACCTGTTGCTTCAGGACGCCGCCGCCCCAGGTGTGGAAGATGTCGGGCAGCTTCCCGGAGGCGGTCAGCGCCGTCATCTTGGACTTGTAGGCGTCGTTCTCCAGCTGGACGATCTTTATCTTCACCTTGGGGTTCTGGGCCTCGAACTTCTTGGCCAGCGCCGCCCAGACGCCCTTCGTCGGCTCCGTGGTGGAGATGTTCCACCACTCCACGGTGGTCGTCCCGTCCGACGACCCTCCGTCCGAGCCGCCGCCGCAACCGCTCAGTGCCGTCATGCCCAGACCGGCCACGGCGGAGGCCGCGAGGAAGCCGCGGCGGGACAGTCCCGGGTCGCCCATCATGCGCTCCTTGGGTACGGGACGGCACGTCCACGGCCGTCCAACTGGACCGAAACTTTCGGAATTGATCCAGAAAGCTGCGTTGTTGCCGCACCCTAGAGACAGCTGATGAACGGTGGCAACCCCTTGGACATGGTGAATCTGCCGCCAACCGGCTGAGCCGAAGGCGTCCTTGAAAGGTCAGGAGCCCAGCGACCATGAGCCGCCCGGCCGGTGGCGGTGTCGCACCATCGGCTGGACCCGGCCGTCTCCCAGGGGAGGGAGCGAAACATTCGGCTCAATTGGCGAACCTTACGGAGTTGGGGTGTACCAGGTGCCCGAGCGATGGCCGCCGGAGGCGCTGCCGTCCGAGAAGCCGCAGCGCGGGAAGGGAAGCGGCCGGGCACGACCGGCGCGGGAGCCGGTGCCGCGAACACGCCGTGACGCTCCGTGTCCATCGCCGCGCGGCGGCCACGCCTCACCGTCAGTGCCCGACCGGACCCGAACAGCCCCGGAGCTCGATGGTTGCCGTGCGGCCGACGCCGACCCGGACAGTCTTAACGGAAGCTTGACGCCGCGGGCCCCCAGATCCGCAGGCCAGTGCGTCACTCTCTGCTTACGCTGGTGCCGCCGTCCGCGTGATGGCCGGAATCGCACGCCGTCCCGCACATCAGGAGCACGCCGATGGCCACGACCGAACACCCGGCGCCCAGCCGCCTGCGCGCCTGGATGCTGGAGGGCCTGTCCGACATGGGCAAGGGTCACGGACCCCAGGGCCCGCACGCCGAACCCGAACCGCCGCACAGGGGTCAGCCCTGGTACCGGGTCATGTGCCTCACCGGCGTCGACTACTTCTCCACCCTCGGCTACCAGCCGGGCATCGCGGCACTCGCCGCCGGCCTGCTCTCCCCGGTGGCGACCGTCATCCTGGTGATCGTCACCCTGGCGGGCGCTCTGCCGGTCTATCGCCGCGTGGCCCAGGAGAGCCCGCACGGCGAAGGCTCCATCGCGATGCTGGAGCGGCTGCTGTCCTTCTGGAAGGGCAAGCTGTTCGTCCTGACCCTGCTCGGCTTCGCCGCCACCGACTTCCTGATCACCATCACCCTGTCGGCGGCCGACGCCTCCACCCACCTCGTGGAGAACCCGCACCTGACCGGCGTCCTGCACGACAAGCAGATGCTGATCACGCTCATCCTCGTCGCGCTGCTGGGCGCGGTCTTCCTCAAGGGGTTCCTGGAAGCGATCGGTGTCGCGGTGGCCCTGGTGGTGGCTTATCTGGGCCTCAACGCCGTGGTCGTGGCGGTCGGCTTCTGGCACGTGCTGACCGAGGGGCATGTCGTCACGGACTGGTCCAACGCCCTGACCACCGAGCACGGAAACGTTCTTGCCATGGTCGGCGTGTCCCTGATCGTCTTCCCGAAGCTGGCCCTCGGCCTCTCCGGATTCGAGACCGGCGTGGCCGTGATGCCCCACGTCCAGGGCGACCCGGACGACACCGAGGAGCAGCCGAAGGGCCGTATCAGGGACACCAAGAAGCTGCTGACCGCGGCCGCGCTGATCATGAGCGTGTTCCTGATCACCACGAGCTTCATCACCACCGTGCTCATCCCGGAGAAGGAGTTCGAGGACGGCGGCCAGGCCAACGGACGCGCGCTCGCCTACCTCGCGCACGAGTACCTCGGCAACGGCTTCGGCACGGTCTACGACGTCTCGACCATCGCCATCCTCTGGTTCGCCGGCGCCTCGGCCATGGCCGGCCTGCTCAACCTGATGCCGCGCTACCTGCCCCGCTACGGCATGGCCCCGCACTGGGCGCGTGCCGTCCGCCCGATGGTCATCGTCTTCACCCTGGTCGCCTTCCTGGTCACCTGGATCTTCGACGCGGACGTCGACGCCCAGGGCGGCGCCTACGCCACCGGCGTGCTGGTGCTGATGTCGTCCGCCGCGATCGCGGTGACCATCGCGGCCCGTCGCGCCCAGGAGCGCGGCTGGACGATCGCCTTCGGGATCGTCTCGGCGGCCCTGCTCTACGTCACCGTGGTGAACGTCATCGAGCGCCCGGACGGTGTGAAGATCGGCGCCTGTTTCATCGCCGGCATCATTCTCATCTCCTTGCTTTCAAGACTGCTGCGCGCCTTCGAACTACGCGTGACCGACGTGACGATGGACGACATGGCCCAGCGGTTCGTCCGGGACATCGCCAGCCGCAAGATCCGGTTCATCGCCAACGAGCCCGACCGGCGGGACAAGGCCGAGTACCGCGACAAGATCGAGCAGATCCGCAACGACAACGACCTCACGGAGCAGGAGGACTTCGTATTCCTCGAGGTCACGGTCACCGACCCCTCCGAGTTCGAGGGGGGACTGCAGGTCCGCGGCGAGGTCATGCACGACCGCTACCGCGTCCTGACCCTGGAGTCCTCCTCCATACCCAACGCCCTGGCGGCCCTCCTCCTGCACGTCCGCGACACGACCGGCTGTATCCCGCACATCTACTTCGAGTGGACCGAGGGCAACCCTTTCGCCAACTTCCTCCGCTTCTTCCTCTTCGGCCAGGGCGAGGTCGCCCCGGTCACCCGCGAAGTGCTGCGCGAGGCGGAACCGGACCGCGAGCGCAGGCCACGCGTGCACACCGGCTGACACCCCCTCGGGCATCAGGATCGCGTCAAGGATGAACCGTAAGGCGTCAGAGCGGCGTCGCCGGTGGTCACTTCGGCGGCGGGGCGCCCTACCGTCTGCACTGTGGCAGGAAGCAGACCGCGTGCCGCCCCGACCGGCGACCGCCACTGGCGTGGCAGCGCTCGGTTCGCCACGGGCTGCTCTGTGGCTTTCCTCTGCATGACCCTGCTGGTCGACCTGGACGCGGAGACGCTGACCCCGCCCCGGGCCCTGCTGTGGCTCGTCGTGACCGCCGTGATCTTCACGATCCTGCTCCCCCAGCGCGTGACCGCGGGCCCTGGATGGCTGGAGGTCCAGGGGCTCCTGCGACGGCAGTGGGTGCGTACGGACGCGCTGGTGGCCGTGCGGCAGTACGGCGACATCTCCGCGCACTTGATCCTGCGGGACACGGACGGCCACCGCCTGGAGCTGGACCCCCGGACCCTGGTCGCCAACCCGCTGCTGTGGCACGAACTGGACACCGGCGTACGCCGCTCACGCGAACACGGGACGCTGCTCGAAGGAACGGACGTATTAGAGCAGTTGGGGCGCCGGATCGACGATGTGACGACGCGCGCGGTGCTCAGGGCGTCGGGGATCTTCTGAACGGGGTGCGCCGCGCAGGACGTACCAGGACCCGCGCGTACGTGATCCGTCCGGCGATCTCCACGCGCAGGACGACCGGCGCACCGGCGTCACCGGCCGGCCGCGCCTTGACCTTGGCGTAGTCGATCCCCAGGGAGTCGGTGTCCACCACGACCCCCGGCCGCGTGACCGGCCTCGGGGTGCCGCCCCGCATGTCCAGGTCGATGTGCAGCGTCCCGTCGGCTGTCACCACCTGCGTGAAGTCGAGGATCACATCGCCCCAGGAAAACTCGATCTCCAGCCGCCGGGGCACCACCCAGCCCTCGCCCCGTACGACGGAACCGCCCTGCTGCTCGATCCGGACGACGTCCTTGGCCTCGGCACCGCCCAACCCCGGCGGCAGACCGCCGGCAGCTCGGCCAGTGCACCCAGTGTGCGGGCGGAGGGCGGTGGTCACCCCCTCGTCCCGTCCCTCCATGGTCAGCCGACCGTCGCCCGCCGCGGCGTTCAGGATGTCCACGACGCGGTCCCGGTCCGCGTCCGAGGCCCACAGCCCCGTACGCGAGAGCTCAGCCGACATACCCTCACCCCGATCGCAGGTCACCAGCCGCACTAACGCCATATCGCGTTATACCCAACGGCCAACCCCGCGCCCGAAGTTCCCGGTCGGTGCCCCTATCGTGACCGGCATGCACTCCTACACGATCGGCCAGGCGGCGCGGCTGCTGGGCGTCAGCCCCGACACCGCCCGCCGCTGGGCGGACGCGGGCCGCGTGGCGACCCATCGCGACGAGACCGGACGGCGCCTCATCGACGGCAAGGACCTCGCCGCGTTCTCCGTCGAACTCGCCAAGTCGCCCGCCGGCGAGGAGGAGACCTCGTACACCTCGGTCCGCAACGCATTCCCCGGCATCGTCACCGCGATCAAACTCGGCGACGTGGCGGCCCAGGTCGAGATCCAGGCCGGCCCGCACCGGCTGGTCTCGCTGCTCACCCGCGAGGCGGTCGAGGAACTGGGCCTGGAGGTGGGCATGGAGGCCACCGCCCGCGTGAAGTCGACGAACGTCCACATCGACCGCGCGTGAGCCGACAACACGGCGCACTACGGTAGGGATCAAGAGCCCAAACCCCCACAAACTCCACCGTCTGCGAGGCGCCCCCATGAGCCTGAGCATCCGCAATCAGCTCCCCGGCACGGTCACCGCCATCACCCCGGGCGAGGTCATGGCCACGGTCAAAGTCCGCCTCACCGGCGGCCAGGACCTCACCGCCGCGATCACCCTGGAGGCCGTCGAGGACCTCGGCCTCACCGCGGGCAAAGCCGTGAACGCCCTGGTCAAAGCGACGGAGATCTCCCTGGCCACCGCCCCGGTCGAGGGCCTGTCCATCCGCAACCAGATCCCCGGCACGATCACCGGCCTCGCCACGGGCGCCGCCATGGCATCGGTCAAGATCGCCGTGGAGGGCGGTGCCCTGACCGCGGCCATCACCAGCGACGCCAGCACCGACCTCGCCCTGTCCCCCGGAACCCCCGTGGTCGCCCTGGTGAAGGCGACGGAGGTGGCACTGACCACGGCGTGACGCAAAGGACGTACAAGGCCCCCACAGGCGCTGGGAACACGCATAAGGGCTCCGCCCGGCCGGCACGGCCAAGGCGGAGCCCTTTCTCACTTACGTCGGCGGGTCAGCCCGCGCGCGTCAGTCCTCGTACGCATCCAGCGGCGGGCAGGAGCACACCAGGTTCCGGTCACCGAAGGCCTGGTCGATCCGGCGCACCGGCGGCCAGTACTTGTCGGCGGCCGACACACCGGCCGGGAACACGGCCTCCTCACGGCTGTACGCGTGCTCCCACTCCCCGCCCAGCGCGCCGGCGGTGTGCGGAGCGTTCCGCAGCGGGTTGTCGTCGGCGGGCCACTCGCCCGACCCGACCTTCTCGATCTCCGCACGGATGGCGATCATCGCCTCGCAGAACCGGTCGAGTTCGGCCAGGTCCTCGGACTCGGTCGGCTCGATCATCAGTGTCCCGGCCACCGGGAACGACATCGTCGGCGCATGGAACCCGTAGTCGATGAGCCGCTTGGCCACGTCGTCGACGCTGACCCCGGTCGCCTTGGTCAGCGGCCGCAGATCGATGATGCACTCGTGCGCGACGAGCCCGCCCGGCCCCGTGTACAGCACCGGGTAGTGCGGCTCCAGCCTCTTGGCGACGTAGTTGGCGGACAGCACCGCCACCTGCGTGGCCCGCTTGAGCCCCTCCCCGCCCATGAGCCGGACGTACGCCCACGAGATCGGCAGGATCCCGGCGGAACCCCAGGGCGCGGCCGAGATCGGCCCGACGCCCGTCTCCGGCCCGGCGGCGGGCTGCAGCGGGTGGTTCGGCAGATACGGCGCCAGGTGCGCGCGCACACCCACCGGCCCGACGCCCGGACCGCCACCGCCGTGCGGGATGCAGAAGGTCTTGTGCAGATTCAGGTGGGAGACGTCGCCGCCGAAGTGCCCGGGCTTGGCAAGCCCGACCAGGGCGTTGAGGTTGGCCCCGTCGATGTACACCTGGCCACCGGCCTCGTGCACCTGGGCACAGACATCGCCGACGTGCTCCTCGAACACACCGTGCGTCGACGGGTACGTGATCATCAGCACCGCCAGCTCGTCACGGTACTGCTCGATCTTCGCCCGCAGGTCCTCGACGTCGACCTCGCCGTCCTCGGCGGTCTTCACGACGACGACCTTCATGCCGGCCATCACGGCACTCGCGGCATTCGTACCGTGCGCGGACGACGGGATCAGACACACGGTCCGCTGCTCGTCACCGTTGGCCCGGTGGTACCCGCGTACGGCGAGCAGTCCGGCCAGCTCGCCCTGCGACCCGGCGTTGGGCTGCAGGGACACCTTGTCGTAGCCGGTGACCTCGGCGAGACGTTCCTCCAGCTCGCGGATGAGGGTCAGATAGCCCTGCGCCTGCTCGGCGGGCGCGAAGGGGTGCAGCTGCCCGAACTCCGGCCAGGTGACCGGCTCCATCTCGGTGGTCGCGTTGAGCTTCATCGTGCAGGAGCCCAGCGGGATCATGCCGCGGTCCAGCGCATAGTCCCGGTCGGCGAGCTTGCGCAGGTAGCGCAGCATCGCCGTCTCGGAGCGGTGCTGGTGGAAGACGGGGTGCGTGAGGTACTCGTCGGAGCGCAGCAGCCCGCCCGAAAGCGCGTCCTCGGTCTGCGCGTCCAGCGCCTCGATGTCACCCTCGACCCCGAAGGCCGTCCATACGGCGCCCAGCTGGGTCCGCGTGGTGGTCTCGTCGCACGCGACGGACACGTGGTCGGCGTCGACGAGCCGCAGGTTGACACCGTTCTGCCGGGCCGCGGCGACGACCTCGGCGGCCTTCGAAGGCACTCGTACGGTCAGCGTGTCGAAGTAGGAACCGTGCACGACCTCGACCCCGCCGGCCATGAGCCCCGCGGCCAGGATCGTGGCGTACCGATGGGTCCGCCGGGCGATGCCCTTCAGCCCCTCGGGCCCGTGGTAGACGGCGTACATCCCCGCCATCACGGCCAGCAGCACCTGAGCGGTGCAGATGTTGCTGGTCGCCTTCTCCCGCCGGATGTGCTGCTCACGGGTCTGCAGGGCGAGCCGGTAGGCCCTGTTCCCGTCGGCGTCGACGGACACCCCGACAAGCCGCCCGGGCAGGCTGCGCGCGAACTTCTCGTGTACGGCCATGTAGCCGGCGTGCGGCCCGCCGAAGCCCATCGGCACACCGAACCGCTGCGTCGTCCCGACTGCGATGTCCGCCCCGAGCTCACCGGGCGACTTCAGCAGCGTGAGCGCGAGCAGATCGGCGGCGACGGTGACGAGGGCACCGAGTTCATGCGCCTGCTCGATCACGGGCTTGATGTCCCGTACGACACCGGAGGCGCCCGGGTACTGGAGGAGCACGCCGTTGATCTCACGCCCGGCGATCTCGGCCGGAATGCCGTCACTGAGGTCGGCGACCACGACCTCCACCCCGGTGGGCTCGGCGCGGGTCTCGATCACGGCGATGGTCTGCGGCAGCACATCCGCGTCGACCAGGAACAGCCCCCTCTTGTTCCGGCCCATGCGCCGGGACAGGGACATGGCCTCGGCCGCGGCGGTCCCCTCGTCGAGCAGGGAGGCACCGGAGGTCGGCAGCCCCGTGAGGTCGGCCACCATGGTCTGGAAGTTCAGCAGGGCCTCGAGCCGCCCCTGGGAGATCTCGGGCTGGTACGGCGTGTAAGCGGTGTACCAGGCGGGGTTCTCCATGACGTTCCGCAGGATCACCGGCGGTGTGAAGGTCCCGTAGTACCCGAGCCCGATCATCGGGTCCAGCACCTGATTGCGGTCGGCGAGCGACCGCAGCTCAGCGAGCACCTCGGCCTCGGTACGCGCCCCGGGCAGATCCAGTGAGTCGGCGTTCTTGATCACATCCGGGACCGCGGCGGCGGTGAGCTCGTCGAGCGAGCCGTATCCGACCTGGGCGAGCATCTTGGCCCGAGCCTCATGATCGGGGCCAATATGACGCTGCTCGAAAGGGATTCCCTGTTCGAGCTCGGAGAGCGGAATGCGATGGGCGGTCATTGCGGAGGCCTCCTGGTCTGACACGACCTTCGAGGGGCACCACGGCGCGGGTACCCGGACGGCCTCCCCCTCTGTCATCTCAACCTGAGAGCTTCACCGGGTCACCCAAGGGTTCCCGGCTTTCACCGTCGGTGAGAGCGGAAGCCGTCGACACCCGCCCTGCTTTCCAGAGTGACCTCGTCCGTGCGGTACGTGGGCCTGAGAGATTCCGGGGAGGATTTGCTCCTTCGGCGCCTCCGGATGGTGTCCGGAGGACTCTCCCGCACGGGGTCAGCAGCCGCTAGCAAGCCTACCAGCGGGGTCAACGCACGGTTCTTCGAGTGGCCGCACACCCGGATGTGCCTTTTCGTAGTGCTTACGGATGAGTTGCGACCAAGTGGAGGGCCCGTGCAGACCGACATCGATCCGCGCAACCTGATCGGCCGCAAGGCCTTCGACCGCAACGGCACCAAGATCGGCACCATCGACGAGGTCTACCTCGACGACGCGACCGGAGTGCCGGAGTGGGCCGCGATACGCACCGGCCTCTTCTCCCGGGACGCCTTCGTCCCCCTGGAGCCCAGCGAACTGGTGGAGGGCACCCTCCACGTCCCCTTCGACCGCGCCCTGATCAAGGACGCCCCCGACTTCGGCGTAGGCCGCCACCTCTCCCCCGAACAGGAACTCCAGCTCTACCACCACTACGGCCTGGACGTGGCCGCACCACCCCCACCCCCGGACCGGGACTTCGGCAAGCTGGCAGGCACGGAGACCCCGAACGACAAGGGCCCCAAGACGCCCCACCCCCACCGCTGACCACGCCAACGCCGCCTATCCCACCCACAGGCCTCCCACCCCAAACAAACCCGCCCTCCCCCAGCCCTGACCAGCCGCCGCACGACGTCGACACCCCCCGTCGGACGACCTCCCACACCAACGCCACCGCGGCCTGCCACCCTGACAGCACACCGCTCACCCGCCACAGCTCCCCCGAGCCGACACCCACCCACTGAATTTCGCCCAGCACCGCCGCCGACCCGACACCGCCCTAAACCTCACGCAACTGCAGCCAGCCGTACCCCAAGCCGACGCCCCACCCGACACACGGCACCCCTGAGCCGACGCCCACCCCACACACGGCACCCCTGAGCCGACGCCCACCCCACACACGGCACCCCTGAGCCGACGCCCACCCCACACACGGCACCCCTGAGCCGACGCCCACCCGCACAGGGCACCCTCCACCCCACACAGCTGCAGACAGTCACGCCACCGCGCCCACGCCCACCCAGCAGACGGCGCCCCTCTCCGACGCAGCCGGTCGCGCCGCCAACCCAGCCCACCCGGCACGCGGCATCCCCTCTCCCACGCAGCTGCGGGCAGTCGTGCCGCTGGGGCGGCACGGGTGGGCGCAGCGGCACCCCGCCAGCGCGGGCGAGCGAACCCACCCCCGCCCGGCCCCCACGCCGGGCGAGCAACAACGCCGGCGCACCCCGCCGCCCTACCCAGGCACCGCAGGCGTCTCCCCCAAGCCCCCGCCCTTAGCCTCCCCTAGACCGACTTCCGTCTCCGAACCCCCGTCACCAACCCGACCAGCCCCACCTCTCCCAGCCCCTCCAGGCCTCCCCGACACCAACGGCAACGGATCCGCCCCCTCCAACCCCGGATCGTCCACCCGAAACGTCCGCACCCGCCCCGGCTCGGACCCAGGCGTCTCAAACCGCACCGTCACCCGCCCAAGCCCACTCCCCTGCACCCACCCATGCCCGTACTCGACATGCCGCACGTCATGCCCCGCAACCCACCGCCGCTCGACAGACACATCCCGCCGCTCCTCCGCAGCCTCCTCGTGCCCGCCCTCCTCCTCGGTGTACTCGACCCGCTCCCCCGCCGCTCCCGCCGCTCCCGCCGCCTGCGCGAACAGATCCTCCTGCGTGTAGTCGGCCAGCCCACTGACCCCGACCCCCAGCAACCGCACACCCCCCGTCGTGTCCACCGCATCCAGCAGCCGCGCCGCCGCCTCCCGCACCACGGCCGGATCATCCGTAGGCCCCCGCAGCGTCTCGGAACGCGTCAGCGTGGAGAAGTCGTACCGCCGCACCTTCAGCACGATGGTCCGCCCGGACAACCCCGCCGCCCGCAGCCGCCGCACACACCGATCCGCGAGCCGCTGCACCTCCAGTCCCACCCGAACCCGATCGTGGATGTCCACGTCGTACGTGTCCTCGACCGACACCGACTTGGCCTCCCGCTCGGCCACCACAGGCCGCTCGTCCTGCGCCAGCGCCATGGCATACAGGGCGTGCCCATGCGCCTTGCCGAGCAGCCGCACGAGCTCGTCCTCACCCGCCTCGGCGATCTCGTCGACCGTGTGGATCCCGGCGCGCCGCAGATGGTCCCCCGTCGCCGGCCCGACCCCTGGCAACGTCCGCACCGACATCGGCCCGAGCAACGCCCTCTCGGTTCCCGGCTCGATCAGCACCAGCCCGTCCGGCTTGGCCTGCTCCGAGGCGATCTTCGCCAGCATCTTGGACGCGGCCAGCCCCACCGACCCCGCAAGCCCGGTCACCGCCCGTATGTCGGCGCGCAGCTGCGTCCCCACCAGCCGCGCAGACTCCGCGTCCCAGGCCACTCCCCCGGCCTCCAGATCCACGAAGGCCTCGTCCAGGCTCAGCGGCTCCACCAACGGCGACAGCTCCCGCAGCAGCCCCATCACCTGCTCGCTGATGTCACGGTAGATCCCGAAGCGCGGCACGAGATACGCGGCGTTCGGCGCCAGCCGTCGCGCCTGGGCCATCGGCATCGCCGAGTGCACCCCGAACACCCTGGCCTCGTAGGACGCGGTGGCGACGACTCCCCGCGGCCCGAGCCCGCCCACGATCACGGCCTTCCCGCGCAGGCTCGGCTTGGATGCCTGCTCCACCGAGGCGTAGAAGGCATCCATGTCGAGATGCAGGATCGTAGGCGCGTTCCTCACATCTCCGATGCTGCCTCACGCCACTGACAATGCCCTGCTACGACCGCCTGCTCCGCCGTCTGCCGACCGCCGAACCTCGTCGCCTGTCACCACCGCGGGGCGCCTCGGCGCAGCTCGTGAAGACCGCTCAGCCCGCCCGGTTACGCCGCCGAGCCAGCTCGTCCGCAGGATGGTGCCCGATCAGCGTCTCGCCGGTGTCGATGCGCTCCCCGTGCAGCTGCGACAACGCACTCTCGACGTCCCGCCACACCACACCCACGGCGATCCCGAAGATCCCCTGCCCACCCTGGAGGAGCGCGTGCACCTCGTCCGGCGACGTGCACTCGTACACCGTCGCACCGTCGCTCATCAGCGTCATGCGCTCCAGATCACAAAAGCCCCGCTCCCGCAGATGCTGCACGGCGGTGCGAATGTTCTGCAGCGACACACCGGTGTCGAGAAACCGCTTGACGATCTTCAGGACGACGACGTCCCGGAAGCTGTACAGCCGCTGCGTCCCCGACCCGTAAGCCGGCCGCACGCTCGGCTCGACGAGGCCGGTACGCGCCCAGTAGTCGAGTTGCCGGTAGGTGATACCGGCGGCCGCACACGCCGTCGGACCGCGATAACCGATCTGCTCGGATGCCATGGACGCCGCCCCTCCGCCGCTGCTCGGCACGGCCGTCGGTCGCTGCACAGCGTGATCGGCCGAACGCAGCTGAGAGCTCGGGGGAGAGTACGGACTGCTCGCCCCGAGACCGCGTCCGGGGGCACCCCCAGCCATACCGTCGCCGCTGCTGCTCACGCCGACCTCCGTCCTTGACCTGCCTTCTCGACGGTAGGCAGTCACCAGGGGTGCGTCAACGATCGCCACACTCGGCACGCCGAGTGATAATCACCCTAGGAGTGGTTTCCCGCACCCCACCGCGGGGAAAGGCTAGCCGAATGCGCTCGGAGCAGGCCTCAGGACGCTCTTACTCGCCGCTGGCAAATGCCGGCATTTGAGCCATGACCGGCTGGGGGCCGCGCCGTCACGGACCGCGAGCCCGCCGAGCCGCCCACGCCGCCTCACTGACTGCTGGTCCCGAAGTCCTCGGGCGAGATCTGGTCGAGGAACTCGCGGAACTTCTCCACCTCGTCCTCCTGCTCGTCCGGAATCGCGATGCCGGCGTCGTCGAGCACTCCGTCGCTGCCGTAGATCGGCGTTCCGGTGCGCAGGGCCAGCGCTATGGCATCGGACGGGCGGGCGCTCACCTCGACCCCGCTGGCGAAGACCAGCTCGGCATAGAAGACGCCCTCACGCAGGTCCGTGATGCGTACTTCGGTGAGCTCCTGACCGACGGCCTCCAGCACGTCCTTGAACAGGTCGTGGGTCAGCGGTCGCGCGGGGGCCATGCCCTGCTGGGCAAAGGCGATCGCCGTCGCCTCCCCCGGCCCGATCCAGATGGGGAGGTAGCGGTCGCCTCCCACTTCACGCAGGAGCACGATCGGTTGGTTGGAGGGCATTTCGACCCGGACACCTACGACATCGAGCTCGTTCACACAGCAACCCTAGGCCGTGCTCGGGACGTTTGGGTAGTCGAGCCGAGAACGGGCGGCTGATACGGCCTCCCCGGGCAACCCCGCTTCAGGGCAGCCGCACCCCGAGAGCGGTCTGCACCAGCGCGGCGTGCAGCTTCACCGTGAGCCCCGCCAGCTCCTTCGCACGGGCCTCCGCGTGCGCCCTGGTCTGCGGATTGCGGTGCCGCCTCAGCGGCGCCACGACCTGGTCCACGAGTCCCGCCTCGCGGTCGGCGGCAGCCTTCATCACCCGCAGATGCCTTGGCTCGATCCCGAACCGCCCCAGCTCGGCGATGAGTGCGGCCACAGTGACCGCCTCCGCGTCGTACACCCCGTCCGGCAACGGACCGATCAGGCCGTACGACTCCCATTCCTCGAGTTCCCGCTCACCGATCCCTGCAGCGGCAAGCAGCTCGGCCCGGCCTATCCGGGCCGCCGTGGGCCCCTCGACCGGCTCCAGGACGGTATCGCCGGCACGCTGGCGGCACAGAGTCGGCAGGGCCGCGGCCTCGCCGCGCTCCATGGCGTCCAGGTGCTCGCGGATGACCTTCAGCGGCAGATAGTGGTCCCGCTGCATCCGCAGTACGTGCCCGAGCCGCTCGACGTCCTGCGCGCTGAACTTGCGGTACCCCGACGGGGTCCGCTGCGGCTCGACGAGGCCCTCCGACTCCAGAAAACGGATCTTGGAGATGGTGATGTCAGGGAATTCCTCACGCAGCACGTTCAGGACCGTGCCGATGCTCATCAGCCGACTGTCCGTGGCGGCGGTGCCGTGCCCGGCACCGCCGCTCGGTGTTTTCAGCATGGACCTTCCCTGGGTCTCCCCGGACGGCATCCGGGGGAGGGTCAGTAGCCCCGCTGGCTCGCGTAGAAGACCAGCCGGTACTTGCCGATCTGCACCTCGTCGCCGTTGTGCAGAGCGACCTGGTCGATCCGCTCGCGGTTGACGTACGTGCCGTTGAGGCTGCCGACATCGGCCACCGTGAACGAACCGTCCTGGCCGCGACGGAACTCCACGTGTCGACGGGAGACCGTCACGTCGTCCAGGAAGATGTCGCTCTGCGGGTGCCGCCCGGCCGTGGTCAGATCGCTGTCCAGGAGGAAGCGGCTGCCCGAGTTCGGACCGCGGCGCACCACCAGCAGCGCGGAGCCCAGCGGCAACGCGTCGACGGCCGCCTGCGCCTCGGGAGACAGGGCCGGAATCGGTGTCTGACCGGTGGCCTCGGCGTCGTAGGCCTCAAGGCCGGAGATGGAGATCGTGGAGGTGGTCTCGGACGGACGCTCCGGCGTACCGCCCCGCAGCGGAGCGCCGCAGTTGGAACAGAAGCGGCTGTTCTCCGCGTTGCGGTTACCGCACCTCGTACACACCAGGGCCGACATCGGGGAAAACCCTCCACCCGTACTTGAGGTTGACGGTTGTCCGAAACCTATGCCGCCGGACTGGCCAGGGTCAACCGACGGCGCGCCCTGGCCTCCGGAAATGTCACCGCCCGGACCAGGCACCTGGTCCCTGAACAGCGGGCGCTGACCTTGATCGTCCCCCTGCGCGCGGTGACGAGCGGTCGCGTTGTCGCTGCCCTCTCGCGCGCTCTTGCCGAACAACTTCGCAAACAACTTCACGGGCGATTCCCCTTGACCGAAACAGACCCGCCCGTGGGGCAGGACGAACCCTGACTGAACCTACTGGCCGACCCGGACATCCTCACAACGTCCGTCTCCACCAGACAGTTTCCACCACGCACCACCCATTCGGTGCGCCGACCCCCCGCAACCTCATGCCCTCGTCGGACGTCCCCCATGCACCGCCGGTTCACTGGGAGGACGACCGAGCGTAGTCAGGCCGCTTCGCCGCTCGCAAGGCGTCCACGACGATCTTGTCCGACCGCTCGATGGTCACGGTGGCCTGCTCCTTCTCGAGAGTCTGCACCACGCCTCCAGGGATGTTGAGCGCCGGTTCGAGGTCCTGCGGCTTGCCGATGACCTTGAAACGATAGGGAGCGTTGATCTTGTTCCCGTCGACGCTCACGCTGTTGCCGGAATCCGTCAGATAGGTGCCGGCGACGACGCGTACGCCGTTCACCTGGATCGCCTCCGCGCCGGCCGCGCGCAGTTCCTGGATCGCGTCGAGCAGCATGTCCGCCTCGACCGTCCCCTTCGTGTCGTCGATGGTCATCGTGATGCCAGGTCCCTGCGCGGCCACCGTGCCCGCCAGAATGCCGAGTTGCCTCTCCTTCTCGACCGTCTGCTTGCGGGCCTCCTCGGCCTGGTTCGAGCTGTTCTCCAGCTCGTCGCGCTGTTTCTCGAGACCTTGCTTCTCGTCCTCAAGACGCTGAGTACGGTCATCCAGTTCATCGAGGATGCGAACGAGATCTTCCTGACGTGCCCCACGCAGGGCGCTGTCCCCGTCGCTGTTCGACGCGACCTGGACGGCGAGGCCGAAACCGAGGCCGAACAGCAGCACGGCGACGATGAGTTGGGCCCGAGTGACCCTCGGCGGCCACAGGCCCTTTGCCAACCGTTGCCGCCCGGTCAGCTCGGTCCGCTCGGCCTCCTGCTCCCCGGAGGCCGCCACAACCTCGGCCGCGCCGGCGGGAACCTCTTCGGGCAGCTCCTTGCGCAGCCTGTTCTCGGCTGTCTCGTCGTGGTTGCTCATCGGCCTCACGCCCGGAACACGTGCCGGCGAATCGCCGCGGCGTTGGAGAAGATGCGGATGCCGAGGACCACGACGACACCGGTGGACAGCTGAGCGCCCACGCCCAACTTGTCGCCCAGGAACACGATCAGCGCGGCGACGACCACATTGGACAGAAACGACACGACGAAGACCTTGTCGTCGAAGATGCCGTCGAGCATGGCGCGCAGACCTCCGAAGACGGCGTCGAGGGCCGCCACGACGGCGATCGGCAGGTAAGGCTCGACGACCGCCGGAACCTCAGGCCGGACCAAAAGGCCGGCCACGACTCCTACGACGAGGCCCAGTACGGCGATCACGATGTGCCCTTCTCGGTTTTCTCGGTGTTCGGCTGTGCAGTACGTACGATCACACTCGGTGCGGCGGGCAGCCGGAGGTCCTCCTGCACGGAGATGTTGGTCCTGATCCCGAAGTTCTCCTGCAGCGCGTGCAGATACAGCCCGTCGGCGCTGTCCTGGAACCTGGTGCTCAACCGCTGCCCGTCCCCCACCGCGAGCACCGTGTACGGCGGAACCAGCGGTTTGTTGTCGACCAGTATCGCGTCACCCGCGGCCCTGATCGCCGACAGGGCAGTCAGCCGCTGCCCGTTGATGGAGATGGCCTCGGCGCCCGACTCCCACAGCCCGTTGACCACGCGCTGCATGTCGCGGTCGCGCACCCGCCCGGTGTCGGAGAACCCGGACGTCCCGCGCGGGTCACCGTCGGCGCCCGTGGAGGCTTCCTTCGCGTCGTTCACCACCAGCTTCACGCCTGGCCCGTGCACCTCGACGGCGCCCGCCAGGATGCCCACCAACTCCGCCTGATCACTGTCACCGGTCGCCTTCAGCGCCTCGCGCTGCCGCGCGCTCACATCATCGCGCAGCTTGTCGACGGTCTCCTCCAGATCGTCCGCCGCCGCGGTCTCCCGGTCGATGCGGTCGACCAGTTCCTCGCGCTCCTTGGCCATGACCGGTGCCGCGACCCGTGCCTGCGCGGCTCCCACGGTCACCACGAGCGCCGCGAGCACCAGTCCGGCGGCCAGCCCGAGCTTCGCCCTGAGGGTCTTGGGCAGGCCCCCGCCGCCTGCGGCCTTCTTCCGGGCGGCGGCCTCGGCGTAACCGTCGTCGAGGCTGTGATCCATGACGTTGGTGAGCAGCGACATGGACGCGTCCGGGCGCGAGGGGGGCGTAGGTGTGCTCCGAACGGGGGGCTGCGGCATGCCGCACATCGTCGCACGTCGCGACCACTACCTCCGAATGGCCCCACCGGCGTGCCGGACAGACCCCTTGGGGACACCTGTCCGGCACGCGCGCGTGCCGCCTGCTCAGCGGCCGGCGCTGTCCACGATCGCCGACCACTCGTCGAGGAGTGCCTGCGCGGACGCGTCGTCGGGCCCTTCGGCCCACAGATGGGTGACCGCCTCGGCCGGGTCGGGCAGCACCATCACCCAGCGCCCATCGGTCTCCACGACCCGCACGCCGTCGGTGGTATCGACAAAGCGATCTCCGGCCGCCTCGACGACCCGGCGCATCACAAGCCCCTTCACCGCCCAGGGAGTCGCCAGATCGCGCTTGATGACATGCGCCCGCGGGATCCGCGCGTCGATCTGGCTGAGCGTGAGCTGCGTCCGCGCCACCAGCCCGATCAGCCGCACGAAGGCGGCCGTACCGTCGAACACACTGCTGAACTCGGGGACGATGAACCCGCCCTTGCCGTCACCACCGAAGATCGTCGTGTCGTCGCGACCGACTCGCGTCAGGTCGTCGGGCGAGGTCGTCGTCCACTCCACCTGTGTCCCGTGATACGCCGCCACCTGCTCGGCGATCCGCGTGGTGGTCACCGGCAACGCGACCCGCCCGCTGCGCCGCTCCGCAGCCACGAGATCGAGCATGACGAGCAGAGCCCGGTCGTCCTCGACGATCCGCCCCTTCTCGTCGACCAGCGACAGCCGCTCACCGACCGGATCGAACCTCACCCCGAACGCGGCCCTCGCGGAGGCCACGATCTCTCCCAGCCGCACCAACCCAGACCGCCGCGCATCCGCCGACTCCGTGGGCCTGGACTCGTCGAGACCGGGATTGATGGTCAGCGAGTCCACCCCGAGCTTGCCGAGCAGGCTGGGGAGCACGAGCCCCGCACTGCCGTTCGATGCGTCGACAACGACCTTGAGCCCGGACTCCGAGATCCCTGTCGTATCGACGTTCCGCAGCAACGACCCGGTGTACGAGTCGAAGACACTGGCCGGGAAGTGCAGGTCCCCGATCTCTCCCGGGAACGCACGCCGGTACTCCTGCCTCGCGAAGACCCGGTCCAGCTTCCGCTGACTGGCCTGCGACAGGTCGGCCCCCTGACCGTCGAAGAACATGATGTCCACGGAATCCGGCACCCCGGGCGTCGTCCGGATCATGATCCCTCCGGCACTACCCCGCGCGGTCTGCTGCCGCGCCACGGGCAGCGGGACGTTCTCCAGATCTCGTACGTCGATGGCGCTGGCCTGCAGCGCGGAGATGACCGCCCGCTTCAGTGCCCGGGCACCGCGGGAGTGGTCGCGGGCCGTGGTGACGGTGGACCCCTTCTTGAGGGTCGTCGCATAGGCGCCGGCGAGGCGCACAGCGAGCTCGGGCGTGATCTCCACGTTCAGGATTCCGGAGACGCCACGGGCACCGAAGAGATGCGCCTGCCCCCTCGACTCCCAGATGACCGATGTGTTGACGAAGGCACCGGCTTCGATCGTCTTGAACGGATAGACACGCACGTTGCCCTGAACGATCGATTCTTCACCGATCAGGCACTCGTCACCGATGACCGCGCCATCCTCGATCCTGGCCGCGCGCATGATGTCGGTGTTCTTTCCGACGACGCAACCGCGCAGGTTGCTGTGCTGCCCGACGTACACGTTGTCGTGGACAACAGCCTTGTGGAGAAACGCCCCGCTCTTCACAACGACGTTCGAGCCGACCACGGTGTGCTCGCGGATTTCCGCCCCCGCCTCGACCTTGGCGTAGTCCCCGATGTACAACGGGCCACGGAGAACGGCGTCGGGATGCACCTCGGCGCCTTCCGCCACCCACACACCCGGGGAAATCTCGAAGCCGTCGATCTCGACGTCGACCTTGCCCTCCAGGACGTCGGCCTGCGCCTTCACATAACTCTCGTGCGTGCCGACGTCCTCCCAGTACCCCTCCGCGACGAACCCATAGATCGGCTTGCCCTCCTTCATCAACTGCGGGAAGACATCGCCGGACCAGTCCACGGGAACGTCGGGGTCGACATAGTCGAAGACCTCGGGCTCCATGACATAGATGCCGGTGTTCACGGTGTCCGAGAAGACCTGCCCCCAGGTCGGCTTCTCGAGGAAGCGCTCGACCCGCCCCTCCTCGTCGACAATCGTGATGCCGAATTCCAGCGGATTGGGCACGCGCGTCAAGCAGACGGTGACGAGTGCACCCTTTTCCTTGTGGAAATTGATCAACTCCGTGAGGTCGAAGTCGGTCAGGGCATCACCGGAGATGACCAGGAAAGCATCGTCCTTCAACGCCTCTTCGGCGTTCTTGACGCTTCCGGCGGTACCGAGTGGCTTCTCCTCATTGGCATAGCTGAGCTCCATTCCGAGCTCTTCACCGTCACCGAAGTAGTTCTTGACCAGTGAGGCCAGGAACTGAACTGTTACGACGGTCTCATTCAGCCCATGCCTTTTGAGCAGCCGCAGAACGTGCTCCATGATCGGCCGGTTGGCCACCGGCAGGAGCGGCTTGGGCATGCTTGAGGTCATGGGGCGCAGGCGCGTGCCTTCGCCACCGGCCATCACGACGGCCTTCATGTCGGAAGCGTCCTCCTCTAAGAGACGACGGTCTAGCCGACTTCACCCGTCCAGATTGTCCCGCACTTTTCCACAGCGGGCCATCGAGCCGCTACGCCCGCTTCAATCCGCGAGTTCCATCGGCCATGGCGTCCGCACGGACCAGGCGGCGGACCTGTACCACGTACAGGACTCCTGCCCACCAGTACAGCGTCGTACCCCATCCGGCGAACGCCCATCCGAAAATAGCAGCGAGTGAGTGGATCCATCCACTTCCGTCACTGAGCAGCAACAGCGGGAAGGCATACATCAAGTTGAACGTGGCGGCCTTCCCAAGGAAGTTCACCTGCGGCGGCGGATAGCCGTGACGCCTGAGGATGCCCACCATCACCAGCAGAACCAGCTCTCGCGCCAAAAGTACAGCGGTCAACCAGATGGGCAGAATCTCGCGCCACGTCAGGCCGACCAATGTCGAGAGAATGTAGAGCCGGTCGGCGGCGGGATCGAGCAGCCGGCCAAGGCTGCTGATCTGGTTCCAACGCCGCGCGAGCTTGCCGTCCAGGTAGTCGCTGACGCCGCTCAGAGCCAGCACCAGAAGCGCCCAGCCGTCACTCTTCGGCCCGCCGAACTCGGGCCTCAGAATCAGCCACAGGAACAGCGGCACGCCAACGAGCCGCGCCATGCTGAGGATGTTGGGGATGGTGAGGACTCGGTCCGTTTGGACACGGGTCTCCTGGACCTCCACCCGGGGGCCTCCAGTGGGAAACGTACCTACGATGCCCCCTGACCCTACCTCAACGCAAAAAAGCTCTGGCCCTCGGGCTGCGTGCCCAAGAGCCAGAGCTCTAAAAGGAGTTCGGCGGCGTCCTACTCTCCCACAGGGTCCCCCCTGCAGTACCATCGGCGCTGTAAGGCTTAGCTTCCGGGTTCGGAATGTAACCGGGCGTTT
>NZ_JBVKAU010000023.1:0-124785 GCF_055657525.1 Streptomyces sp. NPDC107522
CCGGCGTTTGAGGACGAGGCCCCTTCAGGGCCGAAGCGGGGGTCTGGGGGCGGCAGCCCCCAGGGATGGGACGGGTAGGGGCGGCGGGGGCGAGAGACAACCCGGCCCGCACCCCCCACCCCGCCGAACCGGCGCACCATCGCCCCCCACCACTCCACCCCGGACAAACGCCCCTCCGCCCCCACCCCCCTACCGTGGACCCCGAACCCAAGAACACCCCCAACGCGGAAGGGCCGGGAAATCGACATGCCAAAGGAAAATGTGGCTGCCACCCACGCCTTCTGGCTCGCCGGCCGCCAGGTCACCGGCGAGGACAGCTTCGACGTCACCTCCCCGTGGGACGGGCGGGTCGTCGGCAAGGTGAGCGTGCCGACGGACGCGCAGATCGAGGAGTCCGTGGCCGCCGCGTACGCCGTACGGGACGAGTTCGCCGCCACCCCGGCCCACGTGCGCGCCGCCGCCCTCGACCACGTCAGCCGGCGGCTGGTCGAGCGGACCGAGGAGATCGCCCGGCTGATCTCCGCCGAGAACGGCAAGCCGCTCAAGTGGGCGCGAGGGGAAGTCGGCCGCGCCGTCTCCGTGTTCCGGTTCGCGGCCGAGGAGGCCCGGCGATTCAACGGGGGAGAGGCCCAGCGGCTCGACACCGACCTCGGCGGTCAGGGGCGCCTCGCCATCACCCGGCGCTTCCCCAAGGGCGTCGTCCTCGGCATCGCGCCCTTCAACTTCCCGCTGAACCTGTGCGCCCACAAGATCGCCCCGGCCATCGCCGCCGGCGCGCCGATCATCCTCAAGCCCGCCCCGGCCACCCCGCTGTCCGGGCTCGTCATCGGTGAGCTCCTCGCCGAGACCGAGCTTCCCGCCGGCGCGTGGAGCATCCTCCCGGTCCCCAACGACCGTATGCCCGCGCTCGTCCAGGACCCGCGGCTGCCCGTGATCTCCTTCACCGGCTCCGAGAAGGTCGGCTACGCGATCATGGACTCGGTGCCGCGCAAGCACTGCACCCTGGAGCTGGGCGGCAACGGAGCCGCGGTCGTGCTCGGCGACTACGCCTCCGACGAGGACCTCGACTGGGCCGCGACCCGCATCGCCACCTTCTCCAACTACCAGGGCGGCCAGTCCTGCATCTCCGTGCAGCGGGTGATCGCGGACGCGTCCGTCCACGACCGTCTCCTGCCGCGCATCGTCGCCGCCGTCGAGGCCCAGGTCACCGGCGACCCGAGCGACGACAAGACGGATGTCGGACCGCTCGTCAGCGAGGACGCCGCCAAGCGCGTCGAGACGTGGGTGGACGAGGCCGTCGCCGCCGGGGCAAAGCTCCTCACCGGCGGCAAGCGCGACGGTGCCTCCTATGCGCCGACCGTCCTCACCGACGTACCGGCCGACACCACGATCGCGTGCGAGGAGGTCTTCGGACCCGTCCTCACCGTGCAGAAGGTCGACGGGGAGGCCGCCGCCTTCGCCGCCGTCAACGACTCCAAGTACGGCCTGCAGGCGGGCGTGTTCACCCACGACCTGCAGACCGCCTTCCGCGCCCACCGGGCCCTCGAGGTCGGCGGCGTTGTCATCGGCGACGTGCCCTCCTACCGCGCCGACCAGATGCCGTACGGCGGCGCCAAGCAGTCCGGCGTGGGCCGTGAGGGCGTGAGGTTCGCGATGGACGACTACACCTACGAGCGGGTGATGGTCCTCACCGGCCTCGCCCTCTAGTAAATGGGAACCATTTTCAGCTAGGCTTCCCGAAGGGGCCCGGCACCGATGCCTTCCGGTGCCGGGCCCCTTCATGCGTCGGCCTCGTCCGGACCCTCAACCGGAGAAGCCGACGTGCGCGAGCCGCAGCGGGCCGCGCAGCGTGAGGTGGACGTCGCGGACGCCCTCGGCGATGATCCCGGCGCGCACGGTCGTGTAGTCGTACGGGCCCGCATCCGGCGCCGGTGACGTCAGCACGGCGAGCACCGCGCCCCCGTCCAGCGAGATGTCGACCGCACCTTCGCCGGACACCGTCGCCGTCACCTCCGTCACGCCGTCCCCGAAGTCGCAGTCCCGGTAAATCAGTTGGCAGGACCTGCCCCGCGCCGCCGTCACCGCGTCGCCCGACGTCTTCGTACGGTCGACGATCGCCGCACCGCTCTGCTCGTCGAAGTCGGCCGCGGCAAGGCCCCGTTGCAGGACGGGACGCGGTGCCGCCGCCTCGCCGTCCAGGATCACGGTCGTCCGCAGCCGGATGTCCTCGCTGGAGGCGCCCGCCAGCAGCTCGTACGGCCCCGGCTCCCGGCGCCATCCGCCGCGGGTCACGTCCCAGAAGTCGAAGGCGGCCAGGGGGACTTCGAAGGCCAGCTGCCTCTCCTCGCCGGGTTCCAGGCGCACCCGGCTGTGCGCCACCAGCTCACGGCGCGGGCGCGGCACCGTGGGGTCCACGGCGCGGGTGTAGAGCTGGGCGACCTCGTCGGCCGGCACGTCGCCGGTGTTCGTGACCGTGAAGGAGACCTCCACCGTGTCGCCGTTCACCGTCGTCGTCAGGCCGGCGTAGGAGAAGGCCGCGTACGACAGGCCGTGGCCGAAGGGGAACAGCGGGGTTCCCTCGAAGTACAGGTACGTCTGGCGGCCGCCGATCACGTCGTAGTCGAGGAGGTCGGGAAGGTCGGTGTCGTCGGCGTACCAGGTCTGCGGGAGGCGGCCGGCGGGGGAGACGTCGCCGACCAGGATCCGGGCCAGTGCGGTGCCGGCAGCCTGGCCGCCGTGGGCCGTCCACAGCAGCGCCGGAACATCCGCGTGATCGACCGCGTACGGGTACGCCGACACCAGTGCCAGCACCGTGGCCGGGTTGGCCGCGCGGGCGGCGCGCAGCAGGCGCTCCTGATGGGCGGGGAGGGCCAGCGTCGTACGGTCCTCGGTCTCGCGGCCGTTGATGTGCGGGTCGTTGCCGGCGACCACCAGGACCACGTCCGCCTGCGAGGTGACCCTGGTCACCGCGTCCTCGCCGCGTTCGACGATGATCAGCTCGAAGATTTCCGGGTTCGCTTCGGCAACCCTGACGCCGTCGGCGGCAACCGATACGTGGTGGCCCGTGCCGATGTGCCGGAGGAGGTGTCCGTTCGCGTGCGGTTCCAGGCGGAAGGTCTCCTGGACGATCCAGCCCCCGGGCTGGTCGGCGGAGGCGCGGAGGCAGCCGTCCTCGGCGACGGAGAGGTAGCGGCCGTCGGGGGCGCGCAGGGTCAGCACGCCCTCGCCCCAGTCCACGAGGGCGAGTTCGGTGCCGGCCGGGTCGGTGGTCAGCGCGGGCAGGTCGGTGCGGCCCGCGAGCAGGGCCGGGTCGAGGGCGCCCTCGGCGCCGCGCACCTCGTCGGCGGCGTCCGCCTCGGGGACGTGCAGGAAGGCTCCGGTCGAGGTCTTCAGCAGGACGCGGTCCACGCCCTCCGCGAACTCCACCCGCTCGGCACCGAACCGCTCGTACAGGCCCTCCAGCGGGGTCGAGCGGTGGATGAGCGTGCCGCTGTACCAGTCGAGCTTGCACTCGTCGGCGAGCAGGCCGACCACCGCGATCCGGGTGTCCGGGGCGAGCGGCAGCAGGTCGCCGCTGTTCTTCAGCAGGACAACGGCCTGCTCGGCGGCCTCCTGGGCGAGGGCGCGGTGGGCCGGGGTGTCGAAGTCCTTGGTGAGCGCGTGCGGGTCGTACTCCGGGTCGAACTCGCCGAGGCGGAAACGCACCGAGAGCTGGCGGCGGACGGCCGTGTCGATGTCGTGCTCGGTCAGCAGGCCCCGGTCGAGGGCGCCGCGGAGCCGGGCGGTGATCTTCGAACCGTCCGTGCCGTGGTCGGTGAAGCTGTCGACGCCGGCCAGCAGCGCGGCGGCCGTCGCCTCCTCGTGGGTGTCGAAGTAGTGCTCGGAATCGACCAGGTTGGACGGCGCGCCCGCGTCCGAGCAGACCAGCAGGTCCTCGTCGGTCCAGGTGCGCAGGTGCTCGCGCAGGTACGGGGAGACGTGGTTGGGGCGGCCGTTGACCAGGTTGTACGCCGGCATCACCCCGGCCGTCGCGCCCGCCTCGACCGTCTCGCGGAAGGCGCGCAGGTCGTACTCGTGCAGGACGCGCGGGCGGACCGAGGACGACGTGACGTCGCGGCCCGTCTCGTTGTTGTGCGCCAGCCAGTGCTTGAGGACGGGCGCGGTGCGCCAGTACGTCGGGTGGTCGCCGCGCAGGCCGCGGGTGTACGCGGTGGCGATGGCCGAGGTGAGCTTCGGGTCCTCGGAGTAGCCCTCCTCGTTGCGGCCCCACAGGGGGTGGCGCAGGAGGTTGACGGTGGGGGACCAGACGTTCAGCCCCACGCGGTCGTCGCGGGCGCGCATCGCGCGGGTCTCCTTGGAGACGGCCTCGCCGACCCGTCGTACGAGATCGGTGTTCCAGGTCGCGCCGAGGCCGACCGCCTGGGGAAAGACGGTGGCCGGACCCATCCAGGCCACGCCGTGCAGCGCCTCCTGGCCCGTGCGGAAGGCCGCGATGCCGAGGCGCTCGACCGCCGGCGCGAACTGGTGCAGGAACCCGGTCTTCTCGTCGAGCGTGAGCCGCGACAGAAGGTCGTCGATGCGCTTCGCGAACGGCAGGTGCTGATCGCGGAAAGGCGGCGTGGGCGGCGTGTGTGCGGTCACGTGGGGATCCCTTTGCGATGGATCGGTTCAGTGCTTTCGAAGCGCTTCGATGCTCATTCGACGCAAGGGCGGGTGTCAAGGGATCGACACCATGACTTCAAGCGGTGCATAAGAAATGGTCCCCCCCTGAGCCGTGCAGGAATCTTGGGAACGACCCTTGTGCACCCACTGGGCTTCACTTAACCTCGCAGCAACATCGAAGCGCTTCGACTACGGGAATCTCGCACAGGGCTCGAAGAATCGCTTCAGCTCAGCCAGTTCCACTTACGACACCGCAGCCGACGGCCCACCGCCGGGTGTCCAGGTGCGCCATGAAGGGTTGACGCAATGACGCCGAACGCCGCCTCCGCCTCCGGACCCAGCCGGAGAAGCTTCCTCGCCTCCACGGCGGTCGCCACCGCAGCGGTGGCCGGCGGGATGCCGCTGCTCGCCGCCTGCGGCGGTTCGGACAGTGGGTCGCGTGACGGGACCACGTCGGGCAAGGACGCGAAGAAGATCCTGCCGACGTACGTGGCCAGCAATGTGGTGACGCCGGACATCCCGTCCAAGAACGGCTCGGCCCTCGGCTTCACCAGCAAGCTGGACCTCGCCACCCTCAAGACCTCGGTCCCGAAGAAGCTCGGCAAGGGCGGCAAGGTCACCATCATGTCGCCGTTCTGGGGCTCGCCGCCCAAGCAGAACAACGCCTACTACAAGGCGATGAACGACCTGATCGGCGTCGACGTCGTCTGGCAGAACCAGGACGGCAACACCTACGACCAGAAGCTCGGCGCGGTCCTCGCCTCCAGCGACGTCCCGGACGTTGTGGTCATCCCCGGGTGGAACATGGGCGGCAAGATACCCAGCGCCATCATCAGCAAGTTCGCCGACCTCGGCCCGTACCTGTCCGGGGACAAGGTCAAGGAGTACCCCAACCTCGCGGCGATCCCGACGGACGCCTGGCAGCGCTCCATCTTCGGCGGCAAGCTGCGGGGCCTGCCGATGCCGGCGCCGTCCGCCCCCTCCATGGTGCCCCTGTACCGGCAGGACATCTTCGAGGAGGAGGGCTACGAAGTCCCGAAGACCTGCGACGAGTTCATGGCCCTGGCCAAGGAGATCACCAACGCCAAGGCCAAGCGGTGGGCGTGCCTGGACATGAAGTGGACCGCCTTCCAGGCGTTCGGTGTGCTGTCGGGCAGCGAGAAGCCGCTCGGCTGGAATCTCGTCGACGGCAAGCTCGTCAACCGCATCGAGACCGAGGAGTTCCTCGAGGCGCTGGAGTGGTCCCGCAAGCTGTTCGCCGCCGGGGTCGTCCACCCCGACTCCAAGATGGGCAAGAACGCCCCCGACCCGGGCCCCAAGTTCGCGGCGGGCGAGTTCCTGATCTACCCCAACAACATCTCCCAGTGGTGGGGCCGCACCGCCGAACAGGCCGTCCAGAACCCGGACTTCAAGATCTGGGGCATGGACGTCTGGGGCCACGACGGCGGCAACCCCACCCTGTGGGCCGATCAGCCCGCCGGCATCTTCGCCTTCGTCAACAAGAAGGCCTCCGAGTCGGTCATCCGCGACGTGCTGGCCGTCGCCAACGTCACCGCGGCGCCGTACGGCACCAAGGAGTACATGATGACCAACTACGGCGTCGAAGGCACCCACTACACCGTCAAGGACGGCGTCCCCACCAAGAACGACCAGGGCAACATCGAGGTGATGAACGCCTACGTCATGGTCGCGAGCCCCGCCGCGACCATCGCGCACCCCGACTTCCCCGAGGTCGCCAAGGGCCAGGTCGAGTGGCAGCAGCGGATGGGCGCCTTCACCAAGAAGTCCTCCTTCTGGGGCATGCAGATCACCGAGCCCGCCCGCTACACCAACCTCTCCAACGACTTCGAGCAGCTGGAGGACGACATCGTCCGCGGCCGCAAGAAGATCAGCGACATGCAGCAGGCCGTTTCCGACTGGAAGAGCAAGGGCGGCGACGAGCTGCGCGACTGGTACCAGAAGATCCTCGACGAGAACGGCAGCGCGGCCAACTGATCCGGGGCTGAAGGCAAGGAGAAGGCCGTGTCCCACAGCACGGTGCCTCGGAACAGGGCCGAGGCGAAGAGGAAGACCCCGCGTGAGGAGACTCCGGTGGCGTCCGACGGCGCCACCGGGTCAGGGGGGAACCGTCCATCGGGGAAGCTGAGCCTCAAGGTCAGGCTCAGACGCGACCGGCTGCTGCTCCTGATGACGTTGCCGGCCGTCCTGCTGGTCCTGCTCTTCAACTACGTACCGATCCTCGGCAACGTCGTCGCGTTCCAGGAGTACGACCCCTACATCAGCGACAACGGCATCGTCTCCATCCTGAACAGCCCCTTCGTGGGCCTGGAGAACTTCCAGCGGATCTTCGAGGACTCGGCCTTCTGGAACGCCGTCCAGAACACACTGATCCTGTTCTTCCTCCAGCTCGTGCTGTTCTTCCCGATCCCGGTCCTGCTCGCCCTGCTCATCAACAGCGTGGTCAGGCCCCGGATACGGGCGGTCTCACAGGCGATCCTCTACCTGCCGCACTTCTTCTCCTGGGTACTGGTCATCGCCGTCTTCCAGCAACTGTTCGGCGGCGCCGGGATCTTCTCCCAGCTGCTGCGGCAACACGGCTACGACGGCCTCGACATCATGACGGACCCGAACACCTTCCCGCTCCTGATCACCGCGGAGAGCGTGTGGAAGGACGCCGGCTGGGGGATCATCGTCTTCCTCGCCGCGCTGGCCTCGGTGAGCCCTGACCTGTACGAGGCGGCCGCGATGGACGGCGCGGGGCGGTGGCGGCGGATGTGGCATGTCACCCTGCCCGCACTGCGTCCGGTGATCGCGCTGCTGCTGGTGCTGCGCGTCGGTGACGCCCTGACCGTCGGCTTCGAGCAGATCCTGCTGCAACGCGACGCCGTCGGACCGGGTGCGGCGGAGGTCCTCGACACCTTCGTGTGGTGGAACGGCGTGCGCAACCAGGACTTCAGCTACGCGGCCGCCGCCGGCCTGATCAAGGGCGTCGTCAGCCTCGGCCTGGTCCTCGCCGCGAACAAGGTGGCCCATCTCATGGGCGAGCAGGGGGTGTACAAGAAGTGACCGCCGTGATCGACAAGCCGGCGCGGGAACCCCGTTGGTGGGCTGCGCCACCCCGGCCGACGTGGGAGGAAGAGCCCTCCAAGACGGGACTCGCGGGCAAGGGTCTCGCCCTGTCGCTGGCCTGCCTGGCGATCCTCTTCCCGCTGTGGATCGTCGTCGTCACCAGCCTCTCCTCGCGCAGGACGATCGACGAGGCGGGTGGACTGGTGATGGTGCCCAAGGGCATCACCTTCATCGCCTACAAGGAACTGCTGAGCGGGGGGCAGGTCACCCGCGCCACGATCATCAGCCTCCTCGTCACCCTCATCGGCACGCTGTTCTCGATGACCGTGTCCGTGCTCTGCGCCTACGGGCTGTCCCGGAGCGGGTCGCTCGGTCACCGCTGGATCCTGATGACGCTGCTGGCGACGATGTTCTTCAGCGCCGGGCTCATTCCGACGTATCTGCTGGTGCAGACGCTCGGGCTGACCGACACCTACCTCGCGCTGATCCTGCCGAGTGCGGTGAGTGTCTTCAACATCCTGGTCCTGCGTGGCTTCTTCATGAACATCTCGCAGGAACTCGTCGACAGTGCGCGGATCGACGGTGCGGGCGATTTCCGGATCCTCTGGCAGATCGTCATGCCGCTGTCCCGTGCGGTGATCGCCGTCATCACGCTGTTCTACGCCGTCGGGTACTGGAGTGCCTGGTTCAACGCCTCGCTGTACCTGAACGACCAGGACATGATGCCGCTGCAGAACGTCATGATCCAGCTGGTGCAGAAGCAGGAAGCGCCGGTCGGCTTGGGGCAGGCCATCAAGACCGGGCAGCTTTCCGGGCTTGCCGTGCAGATGGCGGTCATGGTGATGGCTCTGCTGCCGGTGGCCGTGCTGTCGCCCTTCGTACAGAAGCATTTCAAGAAGGGCATGCTCACGGGCGCGGTCAAGGGTTGATTGGCGCCCGCTGAATGGGGTGCTTCGGTACTTCGGCGACGGCGGGTCTTTTGTGGCCGGTCGCAGTTCCCCGCGCCCCTAGAGGTTCTCCACTCCCCCCGACTTCCGGAACGAGGTATGTCCATGCGTACGTCCCGCCTGAGCCGAAGAGCCGTTCTTGCCGGGACCGCGGCCGCCGCCGCGCTCACCACCGTCCCGTCAATCGCAGGGCGTGCGTCCGCCGCAGAGCCCGTTGCAGCGGCCGGCCAGGCGTACCGCTGGCGCACCGCCGTCATGGGCGGCACCGGTTTCGTCACCGGTGTTCTGTTCCACCCCTCCGTCCGCGGTCTCGCCTACGCCCGTACCGACATCGGTGGTGCCTACCGCTGGGACGACCGTACGGCCGCCTGGATCCCGTTGACCGATCACCTCGGCTGGGACGACTGGAACCTCCTAGGCGTCGAGGCCATGGCCGTCGACCCGGCCCACCCCAACCGCCTCTACCTCGCCCTCGGCACCTACGCCCAGTCCTGGGCCGGCAACGGCGCCGTCCTGCGCTCCGACGACCGCGGCGCCACCTGGACCCGAACCGACCTCACCGTGAAGCTCGGGGCGAACGAGGACGGCCGGGGTACGGGCGAGCGGTTGCTCGTCGATCCGCGGGACAGAGACACCCTGTGGCTGGGCACCCGGCACGACGGCCTGCTGAAGTCGACCGACCGGGGCGCCACTTGGGCAGCCGCGACCGGATTCCCGGGCTCCCCGAGCGCCACCGGTCAGGGGGTCACCCTCCTCGTCGCCGCCGGGCGCACCCTCTACGTCGGCTGGGGCGACGGCGACGGCACGTCCGGGACGAAGAACCTGTACCGGACCAGCGACGGCACCACCTGGGAAGCCGTCCCCGGCCAGCCCTCCGGCACCGCCGCCAAGGTCCCGATCCGGGCCGCGTACGACCGGGGCACCAGCCACCTGTACGTGACCTACGCCAACGCACCCGGCCCCAACGGCCAGTCCGACGGCAGCGTACACAAGCTGTGCACCCTCAACGGGAAGTGGACCGAGGTCACCCCCGTCAAGCCGGGCGGGACCACGGCCGACGGGTCCGCCGACACCTTCGGGTACGGGGGTGTCGCCGTCGACGCCCGGCGGCCCGGCACGGTCGTCGTCTCCACCAACAACCGGTGGGCCGCCATCGACACCCTGTACCGGACCACCGACGGCGGCCGTACCTGGACGTCCCTGAAGGACACGGCCGTCCTCGACGTCTCCGAGACCCCCTACCTCAAGTGGGGCCAGGACAGGCCCAAGTTCGGCTGGTGGATCCAGGCCCTCGCCCTCGACCCGTACGACTCGCGGCGCATCGTCTACGGCACCGGCGCCACCCTCTACGGCACCCGGGACCTGAGGAACTGGGCCCCGCAGATCCGCGGCTTGGAGGAGACGTCCGTGCGCCAGCTGATCTCGCCCCCGGTCGGGGAGGCGCATCTGATCAGCGGGAACGGGGACATCGGCGTGATGTACCACGAGTCGCTCACGGCATCGCCCTCGCGCGGCATGGCGTCGAACCCCGTGTTCGGGTCGGCGACGGGACTCGCCCAGGCCGCGGCCAAGCCGGCGTACGTCGTCCGTACCGGCTGGGGCGACAACGGCAACGGCGCCTACTCGAACGACGGCGGGCAGACCTGGGCGCCCTTCAAGGCCCAGCCCTCCATCGCCAAGGACGCACCGGGGCCGATCGCCACCAACGCCGACGGCAGCGTGCTGCTCTGGGTGTTCGTGCACTGGGACGGCACGAAATACCCCGCCTACCGCTCCGCGGACAACGGCGCCACCTGGTCCGAGGTCTCCTCCTTCCCGAAGGGCGCCACGCCGGTCGCCGACCCGGCCGACCCGACGCTCTTCTACGCGTACGACACCGACACAGGAACGCTATACGCCAGCACTGACAGTGGCCGTACCTTCACCGGCCGTGCGACCGGACTGTCCTCCGGGGACAGTCAGTTCGAGCTGGTCGCTGCGCCCGGTCGCTCCGGTGATCTGTGGCTGAGCCTGAAGTGGAACGGGCTGTACCGGTCCACCGACGGCGGGACGAACTTCTCGAAGGTCGGCAGCTGCTGGGCCTCGTACACCCTCGGCTTCGGCAAGGCCTCCGACGGCGCCGACTACCCGGCGATCTACATGGTCGGCTCCACCGAGACGATCACCGCCGTGTACCGCTCCGACGACGGGGCGAAGACCTGGGTGCGGATCAACGACGACCAGCATCAGTGGGGCTGGATCGGCGAGACCATCACCGGCGACCCGCGGATCTACGGCCGCGTCTACATCGCCACCAACGGACGCGGCGTCCAGTACGGGGACCCGGTGTGATGTCCGAGCCGCAGCGACCGACCCTCGCCGACGCCACCCGTGGCCGCCTCCTCTTCGGCGGCGACTACAACCCCGAGCAGTGGCCCGAGGAGACCTGGCACGAGGACGTCCGCCTGATGAAGGAGGCCGGCGTCAACTCCGTCACCCTCGGCGTCTTCTCCTGGGCGAGGCTCGAACCCCGGCCGGGGGAGCGGAACTTCGGCTGGCTGGACCGGCTGATGGACCTCATGCACGACAACGGCATCGGCGTCGTCCTCGCCACCCCGACCTCCTCACCGCCGCCGTGGATGGGGCGCCTGCACCCCGAAACCCTCCCGCGCGACGAGGACGGGCGCACCGAGTGGTGGGGCTCCCGCCAGCACTTCTCGCACTCCAGCGCCACCTACCGGCGCTACGCCGCCGCCATCACCGAGGACCTCGCCGCCCGCTACGGCGGCCACCCCGCCCTGCGGATGTGGCACATCAACAACGAGTACTGCACCTACGACTGGGGCGACGAGGCCGAGGCCGCCTTCCGCCGCTGGCTCCAGGACAGGTACGGCACGCTCGACGCGCTCAACGAGGCCTGGGGGACCGCCTTCTGGAGCCAGGGCTACGGCGACTGGCACGAGGTCCTGCCGCCCCGCCGGGCGCACTACATGAAGAACCCCACGCAGGTGCTGGACTTCAAGCGGTTCACGTCCGACGCGCTGCTGGAGTGCTACCTCGCCGAACGTGACATCGTCGCCCGGCACAGCCCGCACATCCCGGTGACCACCAACTTCATGGCGGTGTGGCAGGGCCTGGACGCCTGGACCTGGGCCGAGCAGGAGGACGTCGTCTCGATCGACGTCTATCCGGACCCGAGGGATCCGTTCGGCGGGCAGTTCGGCGCGCTGGTCCATGACATGACCCGCTCGCAGGCCCGTGGCGGCCCCTGGATGGTCATGGAGCAGGCCGCCGGACCGGTCAACTGGCGCGGGGTCAACCACCCCAAACCGGCCGGCCTCAACCGCCTGTGGTCCCTCCAGGCCGTCGCCCGCGGCGCCGACGCCGTCTGCTACTTCCAGTGGCGGCAGTCCCGGCAGGGCTCGGAGAAGTTCCACTCCGGGATGGTCAGCCACGCGGGGGAGCACGGCCGTACCTTCCAGGAGGTCAAGCGGATCGGTGCGGAACTCGCCCTGCTGGACGGGAAAGTGACGGGCACTCGGGTCGAGGCCGCCGAGGTGGCCGTACTCCTCGACTGGAACGCCTGGTGGGCGAGCCGGCAGGACGGGCGGCTGTCCTCCGAGGCGGAGTACCCGCACATCGTCCGCGCCTGGCACCGGGCCCTGTGGGAGGCGAACACCGCCGTCGACTTCGCCCACCCCGAGCACGACCTGTCCGCCTACAAGCTGGTCGTCGTCCCGCAGCTGTACCTGATGACCGACGCGGCGATCGACAACCTCGTCGCGTACGTCGACGCAGGCGGCACCCTCGTCGCCGGCTTCCAGACCGGCGTCGCCGACCAGGACGACCGCGTTCGTCCCGGTGGCATGGACGTCCGGCTGCGCGACCTGTTCGGCATCCGCGTGCTGCACGAGTGGTGGCCGCTCGACGCGGGGGAGAAGGCCGACGTCGAGGGCTTCCACGGCACCCTGTGGTCCGAGGAGATCGAGGCGGCGGACGACGTGGACGCCGTAATGCCATACAAGAGCGGCGAGTTGGACGGACTCCCGGCCGTCCTGCGAAAGGGCCACGCCTGGTACATGTCGACCCTTCCCGAGCCGCACGCCCTGCGCACGCTGCTCGCCGACATCGCCGCCGAGGCGGGCGTACGGCCGACCCTCGCGGGGCTCCCGGCCGGGGTGGAGGCCGTACGACGGGGCGAACTGCTCTTCGTGCTCAACCACGGGCGCGACGACGTCACCGTGCCGGTACCGGGCCGCCACCGCGACCTGCTGACCGGCGCGGGCGTCGCCGACAGCATGGAATTGGGCCGGTACGGGGTCGCCGTGCTGGAGTGGGCGCCATGAGCCGAACGAGCATCCCCGGCAGTCCCAGCCCCATACCCCCGGCGTCCGAGCCGACCGCCCCCGTGCACGGCACCTGGGAACCCGCCCCCGCCACCCGCTGGGAGGACGCCTTCCTGAGCGGGAACGGCCGGCACGGCGTCATGCTGTTCGGTGATCCGAACGACGACCGGGTCATCGTCAACCATCACACCCTGGTCCGCCCCAACGGCGGCGAACACGCCCGTCCCCCCGCCCTGGCCGCCGAACTCCCCTCACTCCAGGACAAGTTGCTCGCCGGAGACGTCACGGCGGCCGAGCGCTTCACCGACGGACGGGAGCTGCAGTGGGTGCAGCCCTTCCACCCCGCCTTCCAGATACGACTGCGCCGCCCGGCCGCCGACACCTCCGGCTACCGCCGGTCCGTCGACTTCGCCACCGGCGTCACGCACGCGCAGTGCGCGGACTGGAGCAGCCGGGCCTTCGTCTCCCGCGCGGACGACGTCATCGTGCAACAGGTCGAGGCGGCCGACCTCGTCGTCACCCTCGACCACCGGCTCCCGGGCGCCCCCGCCGCACTGGTGGTCGGCCAGAGCGTCGTCCGCGCCTGCGACGGGGCCCTCCTCACCCTCCGCGTCCGCTACCCCGACAGCGACCGTGCCTACACCGGAATGACCCTGGTCGTGCCCGCGGGCGGCCGTACCGCACTCGTCCCGCCGGGCGCCCGCGTCACCGGAGCCGCATCCGTCCTCCTCCTGACCCGGGTCGTGCGGCACACCGGCGAACTGGACACGGCGGCCCACGTCGAAGCCCTGCGCGACCTCGCCGCGGAGCCCGGCGCGTACGCCCGCCTCCTCGACCGCCACACGCCGCTCCATCGCGCCGCCTACGAGCGCGTGACCCTCGACCTGTCCGCCCACCCCGCCGAACGCGCGCTGCCCGGCTCGGAGTTGATCGGCCGCCCCAAGAGTCCGGCCCTCATGGAACGCCTCTTCGCAGCGGGCCGCTACCACCTGCTCTCCGCCTCCGGCATGCTCCCGCCCCGCCTGACCGGCCTGTGGACCGGCGACTGGAACACGGCCTGGTCGGGCGCGTTCACCACCGACGCCAACCTCAACCTCCAGACCGCCTCGGCCGCCGCGGCCGCGCTCCCGGAGGTCGCGGAGGCCCACGCCACCCTGATCCACGGCCAGGTGGCCCACTGGCGCGACAACGCCCGCGCGATCTTCGGCACCCGTGGCGTCGTGGCCCCCGCCCACACCGACGGCGAGTCCGGGCACATCTACCACTTCAGCCGCGAGTACCCCCTCCACCTGTGGACCGCCGGCGCCGACTGGCTCCTCAAGCCCCTCGTCGACCACGACGAGACACGCGGCGAGCGCGACCCGCGCACCGCCGCCGTCCTCGCCGAAGTGGCCCGGTTCTACGAGGACTTCCTCACCCGCACCGACGAGAACGGGCACGTGGCCGTCGTCCCCTCCTACTCACCCGAGAACCGCCCGGCGAACGCGAGCTGGGGCACGATCAACGCCGCCATGGACCTCTCCGCGGCCCGGCACGCCCTGCTCACGGCCGCCCAGTACCACCCGGACACCCCGGACGCCGACCGCTGGCGCGCCCTCGCCGACCGCCTCCCCCCGCACCGGATCAACGAGGACGGCGCCCTCGCCGAATGGGCCTGGCCCGGCCTGGAGGACTCTTACGACCACCGTCACCTCAGCCACCTCTACGGCGTCTGGCCGCTCGACGAGATCACCCCGTACGACACCCCCCACCTAGCGGCAGCCGCCCACCGCGCCCTCGAGCTGCGGGGCGCCGAGAACGACTCCGCGCACGGCCACCTCCACCACGCCCTGATCGCGGCCCGCCTCAGGGACGGCGACCGGGTCGCCCATGCCCTCGACCAGGTCCTGGGCGGCGACTTCTTCCACGCCTCCCTGATGAGCGCCCACTACCCCAACCGCGACGTCTACAACGCCGACGCCGCGCACACCCTGCCCGCCGTACTGATCGAGATGCTCGTGCAGTCGACCCCGGACCGCCTGGTCCTGCTGCCCGCGCTGCCCCCCACCCTCCCGGAGGGCCGCCTCCGGGGCGTGCGCACACGGTTCGGCGCGGAGGTCGACCTGACCTGGACGCCCGACGGGGCGACGGCGGTCCTGAAGCCGTCCCGCACCGTCCGCGTCGAACTCCGGACTTCATCCGGCGACGGCGACGGCGACGGACCACCGCTCGACCTCGTCGCCGGAGAAGACCACGTCCTCAACCTGGGGACGTGGTAACCCCCCACAAATCCCCCGCAACTCCCCCCCACCCATGGAAAGGGACACCATGGCAAAGAGAGCACTGCGCAAGATCACCATGGCCGTGCTGGCCCCGGCGATGGCCCTCGGCGCCACCGTCGGACTCGCCTCAACCCCCGCCTCGGCCGCGGTCTGGAACTCCTGCGACCAGTGGGGCAACACCAGCCTGAACGGCTACACGCTCTACAACAACATCTGGGGCTCCGGCGCCGGCAGCCAGTGCATCTGGGCCAACTCCGGTACCAACTGGGGTGTCTGGGCGAACCACCCCAACACCGGCGGCATCAAGTCCTACCCCAACTCCAAGAAGGTGATCAACAAGACGATCGCCTCCCTCGGCTCGCTCACCAGCAGCTACAACGTCACGGTCCCGTCGTCCGGCGCGTACAACACGTCGTACGACATCTGGGACACCGACTACGACTACGAGATCATGCTCTGGGTCAACTACAACGGTGCCGTCGGCCCGCTCGGCACCTCGCAGGGCAACGTCACGCTCGGCGGCCACACCTGGACCGTCTACAAGGGCACCAACGGCGCGAACGAGGTGTTCTCGTTCCTGCGGACCTCCGACTCCAGCTCCGGCACCGTGAACATCAAGCCGATCCTCACCTGGATCTCGGGCACCAAGGGCTGGATGTCGAGCAACGAGACCATCGGTGACGTCCAGTTCGGCTACGAGATCACCTCGTCGTCCGGCGGGCTCGACTTCGTCACCAACAACCTGACCGTCAGCAGCAGCTGACCCGTCAGCAGGGCCGAGGTCGCCTCAGGCGGGGTCGACCTCGGCCCGCAGCGCGTTGTAGTCCGCGAAGGCGGCCTCGACCTCGGCGCGGGTCAGGGCGTAGCGGGCGAGGTCGTACCGGTGCGGGCGGCTGCCCTTCGGGCGGGCGACGGCATCGGACAGCCGGGCGGCCTCGGCGTCGGTCCAGCGGGCGCCGACGGCCGAGTACAGCTTGGGGGCGCCGACGGCCGGATCGGAGCCGAGCCAGGAGTACGGGGCGTCCACCAACTGCTCGGCAGGGATGGTGGCACGGGCCGCCAGACCGCGCGTCATGGCCCGGCTCAGCAGGTCGAGCCAGGTGGCGCCGATGCCGGCCAGGTCGACGGGGCGTGAGCCGACGGCCATGCCGTGTTCGATCAGGCTGCAGAAGGATGCCACGGCGGTGACCGGGTCGCGGTGGCACCACACGATCGTGGCGTCGGGAAACACCGTGCGCAGGGCGTCCAGGTTCTCCAGGTGCATGGGGGACTTCAGCACCCAGCGGCGGCGCGGACGGCCGTACTGCAGGACCTGGTAGACCTGCTTGAGATACCGGTAGTCGGGGACGAAGTCCCGCTCGCGGTGCCAGTCCAAGTACTCGGGGATACGGGCCTGGGAGAACGGCATCAGCGCGTGCGGGAGCGTGAACGTGCACTCCTCCGGACCCTCGGCCACCATCGCGTGGATGTCCCGGAAGCGCGGCGCGAACAGGTCCGTGCCCTGGGCCATCCGACGCCCGGCCCTGATCGCCTTCCGTCGCTGCCGGGGCGGCAACTCCAGGTCGGGCGCCAGCAGTTCCCACAGCAGCGGGCTGCGGTGATCGTCCGGCAGCGACAGCACGGCGTGGGTGACGGTCGTCGCGGTGCGGGGCAGGCCCACCACGAACACCGGCCTCTCGATCGGCTCCCGCTCGATCTCCGGGTGCTCGGCGATCAGCCGCCGCACGCGGGCCCGGTTGGTGAGATGCCTGCGGACGAAGGCCTGCGCCGACTGCCAGCCGACCGGGGTCAGGTTCTCGGCCGTCGCCCACCAGCACAGCAGCGACCGGAAGTCGTCGACGAACTGCCGGTCACCGGGCGCCTCCCCGGCCTCCGCGGCGATCCTGTCGAAGATCCGGTCGGGATCGCGCCGGGAGCCGAAGCCGGGGCGCAGCAGCAGATCGGCGAGGGCGAGGGCGAGCGGAGTCGAGGACACGCAGGGAACCTATCCCGTCGAACTGCCCGAGGCTGTAAGGAAGTTGGCCGAACATTCGGAGGAGGTGACCGGAAGACCTCCCCACCGGCCACCCCCTCCGGACCGGCTACTCCGCTACCGGCAGCCGTGCCCCGTCCCGCAGGAACAGCGGGATGCGGTCCAGCGGGGCGTCGACCGTCACGGTCGTACCGCCCTCGTACGTCTGACCGGTCCACGCGTCCGTCCAGCGCGCGCCCGCCGGAAGGTGCGTCCTCCGGGCCGACGCCCCCGCCGTCAGCACCGGGGCGACCAGCAGGTCCCGGCCGAAGAGGTAGGCGTCGTCGACCGACCAGGCCGCCTGGTCCTCGGGGAACTCGAGGAACAGCGGCCGCATCACCGGCAGGCCCTCCTCGTGGGCCTCGCGCATGACGTCCAGGACGTACGGCTTCAGGCGCTCGCGCAGCCGCAGGTACTTCTCCAGGATCGCGCCGGCCTCCTCGCCGTACGACCACACCTCGTTCGGACCGCCGGTCATCGCCGGGCCGAGCGGCATACCGGGGTCGCGGAAGCCGTGCAGGCGCATCAGCGGGGACAGCGCGCCGAACTGGAACCAGCGGACCACCACCTCGCGGTACGCCGGGTCGTCCGGGTCGCCACCGTGGAAGCCGCCGATGTCGGTGTTCCACCACGGGATGCCGGACAGCGCGGTGTTGAGGCCGGCCGCGATCTGGCGGCGCAGGGTCGGGAAGTCGGTGCCGATGTCGCCGGACCACAGGGCGGCGCCGTAGCGCTGGCTGCCCGCCCAGGCCGAGCGGTTGAGGGTGATGATCTCGTCCTCGCCGGACGCGAGCAGGCCTTCGTGGAAGGTGCGGGAGTTCTCGGCGGGGTAGATGTTGCCGACCTCCAGGCCGGGGCCCGTCCAGTAGCGCAGGTTCTCCTGGAAGCCGGGCTTCAGCTCCGGCTCGCAGGCGTCCAGCCAGAAGGCCGTGATGCCGTAAGGCACAAGGTAGTTGTCGCGGACCTTCGACCAGACGAACTCCCGCGCCTCCGGGTTCGTGGCGTCGTAGAAGGCCACCTGCACGGTCGAAGCCACTTCCTTGTCGGGCCAGTCCGCGTGCGCCATCGGGCCGTACTGCGTGCCGATGAAGTAGCCGCGCTGCTCCATGACCGGGTGGTTCTCGGAGAGCGGGGAGACCGACGGCCAGACGCTGACCACCAGCTTGATGCCGAGCTCGGCCAGCTCGCGCACCATCGCCGCCGGGTCCGGCCACTCCTTCGGGTCGAACTTCCACTCGCCGAGGTGCGTCCAGTGGAAGAAGTCGCAGACGATCGCGGAGATGGGCAGGCCCCGGCGCTTGTACTCCCGTGCCACGGCGAGGAGTTCGTCCTGGGTGCGGTAGCGCAGCTTGCACTGCCAGAAGCCGGCCGCCCACTCCGGCAGCATCGGCGTACGCCCTGTCACCGCGCTGTAGCGGCGCTGGCCGTCGGCCGGGGTGCCCGCGGTGATCCAGTAGTCGATCTGGCGTGCGGAGTCGGCGACCCACCGCGTGCCGTTGTGCGCGAGCTCCACGCGGCCGATCGCCGGGTTGTTCCACAGCAGCGTGTAGCCGCGGCTGGAGGACAGGACCGGGATGCCGACCTCGGCGTTGCGCTGGACGAGGTCGAGGACCAGGCCCTTCTGGTCGAAGCGGCCGTGCTGGTGCTGGCCGAGGCCGAACAGCTTCTCGTCCTCGTAGGCGGCGAAGCGCTGCTCCAGGCGGTGGTAACCGTTGCCCACGGCCGTGTAGAGGCGGGTGCCCGGCCACCAGAAGTGGGCGCGCTCCTCCGCGAGCACCTCCGTGCCGTCCTCGGTGCGCAGGAAGCGGATCAGGCCCTCGGCATTGACGTGGACGGTCAGTGCGCCCACGCTCAACTGCGCTTCCCCGTCGCCGACCTTGACCGCGCTCTCGGTTGCCGGGGGTTCGTCGAGAAGGGCACCCGGCAGACCTTCGAGGACCGGTCCGCCGAGTCGGGCACGCACCCGGACCGCGTCCGGACCCCAGGGCTCGACACGGACGGTCTCCTGGCGGCCGCTCCACTCCAGCGCGCCGTCCCGTTCGCGGAACGTGCCGACGGTGGGGGAGGACTGCGCCAGGCTCACCTGGGGCTGGTTTTCAGCAGGCTCATTCACGTGGCGTGCTCCTGGAGGAGTTCAGACATGGGGGTGCCCCGGTAGGGGACCGGCGGCGCGTGGGAGGCGCGCGAAGAGACGGTCTACGAGTGGCTGGGCGCCGGGCCCGTGCTCGCCCGGACCGTCAACTCGGGGGCGAGCAGCACGACTTCGTCGCTCCCGCGTCCGTCGAGCTTGGCGACCAGCTGCTCCACGGCATGCCGGCCCATCTCCTGCGCGGGGATGGAGACGGACGTCAGCCGCACGGAAGCCTGGGTGGCGACCTGGTCGGGGCAGATGCCGACCACCGACACGTCCTCGGGCACGGCACGGCCCTGCTGGCGCAGCAGGGCGAGCAGCGGCTCGACCGCCGACTCGTTCTGGACGACGAACCCCGTGGTGCTCGGCCGTTCGTCGAGGATCCGGGCGAGGGTGACGGCCATCGCGTCGTACCCGCCCTCGCAGGGCCGGTGCAGCAGCCTCATCCCCAACTCCTGGGCGCGCCCCCGCAGTCCGTCGAGGGTGCGCTCGGCGAAACCGGTGTGCCGTTCGTAGACGGCCGGGGCCTCGCCTATGACCGCGATGTCGCGGTGCCCCAGCATCGCCAGATGCTCCACGCACAGCGCGCCGGTCGCCTTGAAGTCGAGATCGACGCAGGTCAGCCCGGTGGTGTCGGCGGGCAGCCCGATCAGCACGGACGGCTGGTCGGTGCCGCGCAGCAGCGGCAGCCGCTCGTCGTCCAGCTGGACGTCCATGAGGATCATCGCGTCCGCGAGCCCGCTGCCGGTGACGCGGCGCACGGCGTCGGGGCCCTCCTCGCCGGTCAGCAGGAGCACGTCGTAGCCGTGCGTACGGGCCGTGGTCGCCACCGCGATGGCGATCTCCATCATCACCGGCACATACATGTCGGTGCGCAGCGGGATCATCAGCGCGATGATGTTCGACCTGCTGCTGGCCAGGGCACGGGCACCCGCGTTCGGGTGGTAGCCGAGCTCGCGGATGCTCTGCTCGACCCGCTGCCGGGTGGTCGCGGAGATGGACCGCTTGCCGCTGAGGACATAGCTCACCGTGCTCGCCGAGACTCCGGCGTGCTGGGCGACCTCGGCGAGGGTGACCATCCAGCTCTCCAAGCGGTGTGAAGCGCTTCGACAGTGCGCATTGTGTACAGGGGCGTGTGTGAGGGTGGTTCGACACTAGCTCTGGCACGCGTGGGTGTCCATAGGTTGTCGAAGCGCTTCGACACCTTTTCTCGTCCGAGGGTTTCGGCGCCGGTGGGGGCAACCTCCCGGCGGGCCGGACGGCCACCCGAGAAGTCGTACCCGAACCGTCCCCGGAAGGGCCGTCCCCCATGTAACTACGTCAACGACAACCTCTGGAACGAGGTGAAGTACACCGGCACCCAGTGCGTCTGGGCCCCACTCCTTCGTCCGCCGCACCAACACCACCAGGGCCACCCGCCGGTGGGGGTCGACCTCGATGACGTCACCCAGGCACTCGTCCGGCGCAAGCTGCTGAGCAACGACAGGTAGGTCTCCGGCATCGAGTCCGGCACCGAGGTCTTCAAGGGCACGGGCCGCCTGGACACCAAGGCGTACTCCGTCAACATCGGCTGAACGGCTGCACGCAGGGTGGTGGGGTCGCCCGTAATCGGGTACATACGATCGGGTAGCACCCGTCGGTAACCAAACGGTCCTCAAGATCCCGATTCGCGGCGAGGTGAGCCTCATGTCCGCAGCACCCACGTCGTCCTCCGGACGCCCTACTGTCACCGAACGTGAGGCACGCCAGGTGGCGGAGGCGGCCCGGCAACAGGAATGGCGCAAGCCCAGCTTCGCCAAGGAACTGTTCCTCGGCCGATTCCGCCTCGACCTCATCCACCCCCACCCGATGCCGACCGACGAGGCCGCCCAGCGCGGTGAGGAGTTCCTCGCCAAACTGCGCGACTTCGTCGAGACGAAGGTCGACGGCGCCCTGATCGAACGCGAGTCCCGGATCCCCGACGAGGTGATCAACGGGCTCAAGGAACTCGGCGCCTTCGGCATGAAGATCGACACCAAGTACGGCGGCCTCGGCCTCACCCAGGTGTACTACAACAAGGCGCTCACCCTGGCCGGCTCGGCCTCGCCCGCGATCGGTGTGCTGCTCTCGGCCCACCAGTCGATCGGCGTCCCGCAGCCGCTCAAGCTGTTCGGCACCCCGGAGCAGAAGGAGCGGTTCCTGCCGCGCTGCGCCCGCACCGACATCAGCGCCTTCCTGCTGACCGAGCCGGACGTCGGCTCCGACCCGGCGCGGCTGGCCACCACCGCCGTACCGGACGGGGACGACTACATCCTCGACGGCGTGAAGCTCTGGACCACCAACGGCGTGGTCGCCGACCTCCTCGTCGTCATGGCCCGCGTGCCCAAGTCCGAGGGCCACAAGGGCGGCATCACGGCCTTCGTCGTGGAGACCAACTCGCCCGGCATCACGGTCGAGAACCGCAACGCCTTCATGGGCCTGCGCGGCATCGAGAACGGCGTCACCCGCTTCCACCAGGTCCGCGTCCCGGCGGCGAACCGGATCGGCCCGGAGGGCGCGGGCCTGAAGATCGCCCTGACCACGCTCAACACCGGCCGGCTCTCGCTCCCCGCCTCCTGCGTCGCCGCCGGCAAGTGGTGCCTGAAGATCGCCCGCGAGTGGTCCGCCGCACGCGAGCAGTGGGGCAAGCCCATCGCCCAGCACGAGGCGGTCGGCGCGAAGATCTCCTTCATCGCGGCCACCACCTTCGCCCTGGAGGCCGTCACCGACCTCGCCTCGCAGATGGCCGACGAGGACCGCAACGACATCCGCATCGAGGGCGCCCTCGCCAAGCTGTACGCCTCCGAGATGGCCTGGCTGATCGCTGACGAACTCGTCCAGATCCGCGGCGGCCGAGGCTTCGAGACCGCCGATTCACTGCGGGAGCGCGGCGAGCGAGGCGTCCCCGCCGAGCAGGTCCTGCGCGACCTGCGCATCAACCGGATCTTCGAGGGCTCGACGGAGATCATGCACCTCCTGATCGCCCGCGAGGCCGTCGACGCCCACCTGTCGGTCGCCGGTGACCTCATCGACCCCGAGAAGTCCCTCCAGGACAAGGCGAAGGCGGGCGCGAACGCGGGCGTGTTCTACGCCAAGTGGCTGCCGAAGCTGGTCGCGGGCCAGGGGCAACTGCCGTACACCTACGGCGAGTTCAAGCAGCATGTCGACCTCTCCGCGCATCTGCGCTACGTGGAACGCACCTCCCGCAAGCTCGCCCGCTCCACCTTCTACGGCATGTCCCGCTGGCAGGGCCGCATGGAGAGCAAGCAGGGCTTCCTCGGCCGCATCGTCGACATCGGCGCCGAACTGTTCGCCATGAGCGCGGCCTGCGTCCGCGCCGAGCACCTGCGAGGCCAGGGCGAGCACGGCCGCGAGGCCTACCAGCTCGCCGACGCCTTCTGCCGCCAGGCCCGCCTGCGCATCGAGGAGCTCTTCGGCCGCCTGTGGTCCAACACCGACGACCTGGACCGCAAGGTCGTCAAGGGAGTGATGTCGGGCACGTACGAGTGGCTGGAGCAGGGCATCGTCGACCCGTCGGACGACGGCGGCGTATGGATCGCGGACGCGACGCCGGGCCCGAGCCCACGGGAGAACATGCACCGTCCGATCCGGTGACCCACGTGGTGAGAGGTCACTGCCCGCAGTGACCTCTCACCATCCTGTAACCCGACGAAGGGGACACCCTGTCCTCCCCGCCAGCCGTTCCGGCCACAATGGGGGGATGAGCGACAGTCCAGCCCCTCTCGCCGACCCGCATCTCGTCTACGACCCCGTGGCGGGCGACGGCCCCAAGGACGTGGTGATCCTCGGCTCCACCGGCTCGATCGGCACCCAGGCCATCGACCTCGTGCTGCGCAACCCCGACCGGTTCCGGGTCACCGCCCTCTCCGCCAACGGCGGCCGGGTCGCCCTCCTCGCCGAGCAGGCGTACCGGCTGAAGGCGCGGACCGTCGCGGTCGCCCGCGAGGACGTCGTCCCGGCGCTGCGCGAAGCCCTCCAGGCCCAGTACGGCACGGGCGAGCCGCTCCCCGAGATCCTCGCCGGCCCGGACGCGGCCACCCAGGTCGCCGCCTCCGACTGCCACACCGTCCTCAACGGCATCACCGGCTCCATCGGCCTGGCCCCCACCCTCGCCGCCCTGGAGGCGGGCCGCACCCTCGCGCTCGCCAACAAGGAGTCACTGATCGTCGGCGGCCCGCTGGTCAAGGCGCTCGCCAAGCCCGGGCAGATCATCCCGGTCGACTCCGAGCACGCCGCCCTGTTCCAGGCGCTGGCCTCCGGCAACCGTGCCGACGTACGCAAACTCGTCGTCACCGCCTCCGGCGGCCCCTTCCGCGGCCGTACCAAGGAGGAACTGGCGAACGTCACCGTCGAGGACGCCCTCGCCCACCCCACCTGGGCGATGGGCCCGGTCATCACGATCAACTCCGCGACCCTCGTCAACAAGGGTCTGGAGGTCATCGAGGCGCACCTGCTCTACGACATTTCCTTCGACCGCATTGAGGTGGTCGTGCATCCCCAGTCGTATGTTCACTCGATGGTTGAGTTCACGGACGGATCCACGATCGCCCAGGCGACGCCCCCCGACATGCGCGGGCCCATCGCCATCGGCCTCGGCTGGCCGGAGCGCGTCCCCGACGCCGCGCCCACGTTCGACTGGAGCAAGGCGTCGACGTGGGAGTTCTTCCCGCTCGACAACGACGCGTTCCCGTCGGTGAACCTGGCACGCCATGTGGGTGAGCTCGCGGGCACGGCGCCCGCGGTGTTCAATGCGGCCAACGAGGAGTGCGTGGAGGCCTTCCGGGCCGGCGCGCTGCCGTTCAACGGGATCATGGAGACCGTGACGCGGGTGGTGGAGGAGCACGGAACCCCGGACGCGGGAACTTCCCTCACCGTCGCGGACGTCCTCGAAGCGGAGACCTGGGCCCGCAGGCGGGCACAGGAACTGGCGGCACACACGGCGGAGGCCCGTGCATGACGACCCTGATGTTCATCCTCGGCATAGTGCTGTTCGCGGTCGGGCTGCTGTTCTCGATCGCGTGGCACGAGCTGGGCCACCTGTCCACGGCCAAGCTGTTCGGCATCCGCGTGCCGCAGTACATGGTGGGCTTCGGGCCGACCATCTGGTCGCGGAAGAAGGGCGAGACCGAGTACGGCATCAAGGCGATCCCGTTCGGCGGCTACATCCGCATGATCGGCATGTTCCCGCCGGGACCGGACGGCCGCCTGGAGGCACGCTCCACATCTCCCTGGCGCGGCATGATCGAGGACGCCCGCTCGGCCGCCTTCGAGGAACTCAAGCCCGGCGACGACACCCGCCTCTTCTACACCCGCAAGCCCTGGAAGCGGGTCATCGTGATGTTCGCGGGCCCGTTCATGAACCTGGTGCTCGCGTTCGGCCTGTTCCTCACCGTGCTGATGGGCTTCGGCATCCAGCAGCAGACCACCACCGTCAGCTCGGTCTCCCAGTGCGTCATCGCACAGACCGAGAACCGCGAGGACTGCAAGGCGTCCGACCCCGAGTCCCCGGCCGCCGCCGCGGGCATGAAGGCCGGCGACAAGATCGTCTCCTTCGCCGGGGTCCGGACCGACGACTGGAACACCCTCTCCGACCTGATCCGCGACAGCGCCGGCAAGGAGGTGCCGATCGTCGTCGACCGCAAGGGCGAGCAGGTGACCCTGGAGGCGAAGATCGCCACCAACCGGGTCCTGAAGAAGGACGCGAGCGGGGCGTACGTCGAGGGCGAGTACGTCAAGGCCGGTTTCCTCGGCTTCAGCTCGGCCACCGGCGTCGTCAAACAGGACTTCGGCGACTCGGTGTCCTGGATGACCGACCGGGTCGGCGACGCCGTCGACTCCCTGGTGGCGCTGCCCTCCAAGATCCCCGCCCTGTGGGACGCGGCCTTCGGCGACGGCCCGCGCGAACCGGACTCCCCGATGGGCATCGTCGGGGCCGCGAGGGTCAGCGGCGAGATCGCCACGTTGGACATCCCGGCGTCCCAGCAGCTGGCCACGTTCGTCTTCCTGTTGGCGGGCTTCAACCTCTCCCTGTTCCTGTTCAACATGCTCCCCCTGCTGCCGCTCGACGGCGGCCACATCGCGGGCGCCCTGTGGGAGTCGCTGCGCCGCAACACGGCGAAGGTGCTGCGCCGCCCGGACCCCGGCCCGTTCGACGTGGCGAAGCTGATGCCGGTGGCGTACGTGGTCGCCGGGATCTTCGTCTGCTTCACGCTGCTCGTGCTGGTGGCGGACGTGGTCAACCCGGTCAGAATCTCCTAGTCATACGGCGTTCGAGGCGGCCTGGGACCCTCTGTCCCGGGCCGCCTTCCATTGAGTGGGTTTACGGACCGATGGGGGTCCCCCCGCCGAGTGGGTTCGAGGTGGGGGAGTGCTGGGGTCCGCGCCCGTGCCGTAATCTCGAAGCCTGGAGCCCGCTGCTGACGGGACCGGACCTTGATCCACGACTTGGGGTTGCACAGCAGATGACTGCGATTTCTCTCGGCATGCCGTCCGTTCCGACCAAGCTCGCCGAGCGCCGGAAGAGCCGGCAGATCCAGGTCGGATCCGTGGCGGTCGGCGGGGACGCGCCGGTCTCGGTCCAGTCGATGACGACCACGCGTACGTCGGACATCGGCGCCACCCTCCAGCAGATCGCCGAGCTCACGGCCTCCGGCTGCCAGATCGTGCGCGTGGCCTGCCCGACGCAGGACGACGCCGACGCCCTCGCGACGATCGCCCGCAAGTCCCAGATCCCGGTGATCGCGGACATCCACTTCCAGCCGAAGTACGTCTTCGCGGCGATCGAGGCCGGCTGCGCCGCGGTCCGTGTGAACCCCGGCAACATCAAGCAGTTCGACGACAAGGTCAAGGAGATCGCGCGGGCCGCCAAGGACCACGGCACCCCGATCCGCATCGGCGTCAACGCGGGCTCGCTGGACAGGCGTCTGCTGCAGAAGTACGGCAAGGCGACCCCGGAGGCCCTCGTCGAGTCGGCTCTCTGGGAAGCCTCCCTCTTCGAGGAGCACGACTTCCGCGACATCAAGATCTCGGTCAAGCACAACGACCCGGTCGTCATGATCGAGGCGTACCGCCAGCTCGCCGCCCAGTGCGACTACCCCCTCCACCTCGGTGTGACGGAGGCGGGCCCGGCGTTCCAGGGCACGATCAAGTCGGCGGTGGCGTTCGGCGCGCTGCTCTCGCAGGGCATCGGCGACACGATCCGGGTCTCCCTCTCGGCCCCGCCGGTCGAGGAGGTCAAGGTGGGCAACCAGATCCTGGAGTCCCTGAACCTCAAGCAGCGCGGCCTGGAGATCGTCTCCTGCCCGTCCTGCGGCCGCGCCCAGGTCGACGTCTACAAGCTGGCCGAAGAGGTCACGGCAGGCCTGACCGGCATGGAGGTCCCGCTGCGGGTGGCCGTCATGGGCTGTGTGGTCAATGGCCCCGGCGAGGCCCGCGAGGCCGACCTCGGCGTCGCCTCCGGCAACGGCAAGGGCCAGATCTTCGTCAAGGGCGAGGTCATCAAGACCGTCCCCGAGTCCAAGATCGTCGAGACCCTCATCGAGGAGGCCATGAAGCTGGCCGAACAGATGGAGGCGGACGGCGTGGCGAGCGGGGAGCCGTCGGTCTCTGTGGCGGGCTGACTGCAGCGCCCCAAAGGGGCGCGGGGAACTGCGCGACCAGCCCCACACAACCCGCACTCGCGCAGACGCACGACCCCCCCGAGCTCTTGGGCGAACCACAGCCCACGGCACCTCAAAGCAGGCGGCACCAAGGCAGGGCGGCACGGCTCAGCTTCCGCAGGTACAGTGCGGAGACCAGCAGCTCCCCGGAGGCCCCCCGAACGTGTTGACCCAGACCACCTCACGGGTGCTCGAACCGAGCGACCTGGACGCCGCGCTCGCCGTCCTCGACCGCGAGCCGGTCGTGAACGCCTTCGTGACGTCCCGCGTCCAGGTCGCCGGCCTCGACCCCTGGCGCCTCGGCGGTGAGATGTGGGGCTGGTACGAGGACGGCATGCTGACGTCCCTGTGCTACGCGGGCGCCAACCTCGTCCCGATCTGCGCGACCCCGCGAGCGGTACGGGCGTTCGCCGACCGAGCCCGGCGCGCGGGCCGCCGCTGCTCCTCCATCGTCGGCCCCGCCGAATCCACCGCCCAGCTCTGGCGCCTGCTGGAACCCGGCTGGGGTCCGGCCCGCGAGGTCCGCGCCCACCAGCCCCTCATGGTCACCGACCGCATGCCGGCCGACATCACCCCGGATCCGTACGTCCGCCGCATCCGCAAGGACGAGATGGAGACGATCATGCCGGCCTGCGTGGCGATGTTCACCGAGGAGGTCGGCGTATCGCCGCTGGCCGGCGACGGAGGCCTCCTCTACCAGGCGAGAGTCGCCGAACTCGTGGGCTCCGGCCGCTCCTTCGCCCGCCTCGACCAGAACGGCAAGGTCGTCTTCAAGGCGGAGATCGGCGCCGCGACGGACCGCGCCTGCCAGATCCAGGGCGTGTGGGTGGCCCCCGAGTACCGGGGCCAGGGCCTGGCGGCCCCCGGAATGGCGGCGGTCCTGCGCTACGCTCTGGCGGACGTGGCCCCGGTCGTCAGCCTGTACGTCAACGACTTCAACACGGCGGCGCGAAGGACGTACACGAGGGTGGGCTTCCAAGAGGTGGGCGCCTTCATGAGCATCCTGTTCTGATCGCGTTCGCTTCTGAAGGGACGGCGGCCAACACCCTTGGGGGCGCGGGGAACTGTGCGACAAGCCCCCACGACCCGCAGCCGAACTACAACCCGCAGTCCCCTGTACGCTCCCCACATGCGCCTTCCCGGTCACGGACACCGCCGCCAACCAGACGACATCGTGATCGGCCCCCTGGACCTCTCGTCCCACGTCGACGAAGCGCTCGCAGTCCAAGCCGTAGCCTTCGGCCTCGGCCCCGACGAAGTAGCCGTACGCCGCCAGATCGTCCTGCGCCACATGACCTACCCAGGCGCAAGGGCCCTCGGCGCAACCGCCGGAGGCAACCTCGTAGGTTTCGTCTACGGCATGCCCAACGACCGCACCCACTGGTGGTCCACCGTCGTGGAGCCCTACCTCCGGGCCCAGGGCCACGACGACTGGCTCGACAACTCCTTCGTCATCACGGAACTCCACGTCCACCCCCGCTACCAGAACCGCGGCGTCGGCCGCTCCCTGATCACCACGATCACGGACGGCGCCATCGAACCCCGCTCGATCCTCTCCGCGATCGACGTCGAAAGCCCGGCCCGCGGCCTCTACCGCTCCCTCGGCTACCAGGACCTCGCCCGCCAGGTCCTGTTCCCGAGCGCCCCCAAGCCGTACGCCGTCATGGGCGCCCCCCTCCCGCTGCGCCGCCGGTAGGCGTGGGCGCCGCCGCCAATCGATTTCCACCGCCCCGTCCCACCCGGCTAACCTCCTGCCATAACCCAAACCCGGCAGGAGTACGAGAACCATGGCGAACGCACCGGTCCAGCGCATGTCCCAGTTGATGGCGAAGACGCTGCGCGACGACCCGGCGGACGCCGAGGTCCTCAGCCACAAGCTCCTCGTCCGCGCCGGCTATGTCCGTCGCACGGCGGCCGGCATCTGGTCGTGGCTGCCCCTCGGCAAGCGGGTCCTCGCCAACGTGGAGCGCATCGTCCGCGAGGAGATGGACGCCATCGGCGCCCAGGAGGTGCTGCTTCCCGCCCTGCTGCCGCGTGAGCCGTACGACGCCACGGGCCGCTGGGACGAGTACGGCCAGGAGTTGTTCCGCCTGAAGGACCGCAAGGGCGGCGACTACCTGCTCGGCCCGACCCACGAGGAGATCTTCACCCTGCTGGTGAAGGACCAGGCGTCCTCCTACAAGGACATGCCGGTCATCCTCTACCAGATCCAGCACAAGTACCGCGACGAGGCCCGCCCGCGGGCCGGCATCCTGCGCGGCCGTGAGTTCCTGATGAAGGACTCCTACTCCTTCGACCTGGACGACGACGGCCTGGCCAAGTCCTACGCCCTGCACCGCCAGGCCTACCAGCGCGTCTTCGAGCGCCTCGGCCTCGACTACCGCATCTGCGCGGCGACCGCCGGCGCGATGGGCGGCTCCAAGTCGGAGGAGTTCCTCGCCCCGGCCGAAGCCGGCGAGGACACCTTCGCGGACTGCCCGAACTGCGACTTCGCGGCGAACACCGAGGCGATCACCTACGAGCTCAAGCCGGTCGACGCCACCGGCGCCGCCGCGCTCGAGGAGATCCCGACCCCGGACACCCCCACCATCGAGACCCTCGCCGCCCACCTCGGCGTCCCGGCCTCGGCCACCCTCAAGAACCTCCTCGTCAAGGTCGACGGCGAGATCGTCGCCGTCGGTGTCCCCGGCGACCGTGAGGTCGACATGGACAAGGTCGAGGCCCACTTCGCCCCGGCCGTCGTCGAGATGGTCACCGAGGCGGACTTCGCCGAGCGCCGGGACCTGGTCCGCGGCTACGTCGGCCCGCAGGGCCTCGGCGAGAAGGTCAAGTACCTCGCCGACCCGCGCGTGGCCCCCGGCACCGCGTGGATCACGGGCGCCAACAAGGACGGCATGCACGCGAAGAACGTCGTCGCAGGCCGTGACTTCGAGGTCGACGAGTACGTCGACGTCGTGGTCGTCCAGGACGGCGACCCCTGCCCGAAGTGCGGCACCGGCCTCAAGCTGGACCGCGCCATCGAAATCGGCCACATCTTCCAGCTGGGCCGCAAGTACGCCGACGCCCTCAAGCTCGACGTCCTTGGCCAGAACGGCAAGCCGGTCCGCGTCACCATGGGCTCCTACGGCATCGGCGTCTCCCGCGCGGTCGCGGCCCTCGCCGAGCAGACCGCCGACGACAAGGGCCTGTGCTGGCCCGTCGAGGTCGCCCCGGCCGACGTCCACGTGGTCGCCGCCGGCAAGGCCCTGCAGACCGAACTCGCCCTCGACGTCTCCGAGAAGCTGGCCGCGGCCGGCCTGCGCGTCCTGTGCGACGACCGCGCGGGCGTCTCGCCGGGCGTGAAGTTCACCGACTCGGAGCTGATCGGCGTACCGCAGATCCTGGTGGCCGGGCGGCGCGCGGCCGAGGGCGTCGTCGAACTCAAGGACCGCAAGACGGGCGAGCGCGAGGAACTGACGGTCGACGAGGCGATCGCACGCCTGACGGCGTGAACCGGGCGCCGGGCAGCGTCAGACTGCCCGGCGCTCGCTTTCAAACCGAGGGCCGGGTGATGCCCCAGGGGCGCGGGGAACTGCGCGACCAGCCACATATGACCCGCAGCCGCCGACCAGCCGAAGCACCCCACCGAGTAGGCGCACTCTCACCGCACGCCCTAAAGCCACCCGGCGAACTCCAGCAACAGCTCCGCATCCTTCGGCCGCCCCACCCGAAGCGCCCGCACCCCGGACTCCACCGCCCGGAACAGCGTCCAGCCCCGCAACCGCTCCTGATCGACGTCCAGCGACTCCGCGAGCCGCTTCACCCGCCGCCGGGTCGTCGCCGCCCCCGACGGCTGGGCGATCAGGTCCTCGACCCGGTCCCGCACCAGCCGGGCGAGGTCGAACGCGCACTCGCCGACCACCGGGTCCGGCCCCACCGCCAACCACGGCATCCGCTCCCCGGCCAGCACCTTGCTCTGCCGGAACGTCCCGTGCAGCAGCCGGTGCTCGGGCGGCGCGGCCAACAGCTCCTCGCGTGCCGCGAGCGCGGCGTCGACCAGCGGCGCCACCTCGGCATGCGCCGACGCGGTCGCCCGCATCGCCTCCGCCTGCCGCCCCGTCCGCTCGGCCACCGTCTCGAAGACATGCCCGGCCGGCTGCTCCACCCACAGCCGCCGCAACGTCCCCGCAGCCTCCAACAGCGCCTTCGCCTCCGGCAGCGACCGCACCGACAGATCCGGATGCAGCCGCTCCAACAGCAGCACACCCTCGGTCACGAAGGGCTCCAGAAGCTGTACGGCGCCCAGTCCGCCCCAGTGGGCGAGTGCCGCCCGCTCGCTCTCGGGACGGGCCCGGGGCGGGGCCAGCTTCAGCACGGCGGGGGTCCCGTCAGGGCGCCGGACCAGGACGACCAGGCTGCTGCGCCCGCCGGGCACCTGCACCCGCTCAACGGTCAACTCGCGTAGCGCGACGGCCTGGCGGGCCGCCTCCGGCAGCTTCTCCAACCAGTCGTCACCGTCCGGTGCCGTCTCACCGAGCGCCCTGACCAGACGCTGCGGCGGTTCGAAAGCCATGCGCGAGTCGTTCCCTTCCCGTACTGCCGTACGTGCTCCTCGGGCCCACGTCACGCGGTGGGCGCCGCCGATGCCGACGCGGTGCCCGCCCGCTCGGCGAGCCCAGGGAAGGCTACGCTCTCGCCCCGCCAGCGCACCGCCCGCACCGCCGCCTCCCGCAGCGCCTCGGCGGCCGTACGGCGCAGCTCACCCTCGGCTGCCCGCACCAGGTCGGAGTACACCCCGGCCACCCGGTCCTCCAGCTCGGCGGCGAGCCGCACGGCCGCGCCCGAGTCCGGTACCGGGAACGGCAGCGCGTACGCGGCGCTCGCGGCGACCGGTTCGGCGCCCAGGTCGCGCACCTCGCGCGCCAGCGCGTCCCGCCGCGCCCGGTGTGCGTCATAGGCCGCGCGTGCCTCCGTGCGCCGCCCCTCGCGGATCCGGCCGCCGACGACGCCGTACCCGTACACGGCCGCGTGCTCGGCCGCGAGCGCCGCCTGGAGAGCCGTCAGCCGCTGCGTCTTCCTGCTCTCGCCCGCCTCGTTCACTTGGCCCCCTCCGTCAGCAGAAACGCGTGCGCCGCCCCGGCCGCCGCCACGGAGGCCAGCAGTCGTGCCAGTTCACCGGGTACGTCCAGGAGCGCCTTCGCCCTCCGGTCCGCGAGCTCACGCTCGGCCGCGGCGAGCTCGGCCAGGGCGTCCTTCTCGTTCGTGGGCGCGGTGGCCGACGGGGAGGCCGAAGGCGAGGCCGCCGTCCCGGCCTCCGGCGCCTTGGACGTCGAGGAAGAGCCGCTGGAAGGTCCGGAGGTTCCCCGGCCGAACGCCCCCGCATGCCGCAGGGCCTCCGCCCGCAAGGGCCCCAGCAGTGCCACCAGCCCCGGATGGGCGGCGAGCACCGCGTCGTACCGCTCCACCAGCCCCTCGCTGTCCCGGGCAGCACGCGCGCGTGCCCGCTCGGTGAGCGACGGGCTGCCGCTCGTGGTGCCCGCAGAGTCCCGGGAGTTCCCGGTCCCGGAGGAGCAGCCCACCAGCAGGGCGGCCCCAGCGGCCGAGGCGAGCAGGGTTCTTCTGCGCGGCCCCGAGGGGGAGCGCGGCGGCGAGGGGTACGGCACGGCAGACGTCCTCGGGGAACTCGTACGAAAGCAGTCACGAACGCAGTTACGAAAGCAGCTGCCGAAGCAGCGGGCCGCAGGCCCGTGATCACGGTACCCGCGTCACCGGACGGCACCACTCAGCGGCACCGTTCGCAGGCAGGTGGACGGCAACACTCCCTGCGACCGGATACCCTTTGACCAGACACGCGACCCATCCCACAACAGCACACGCGGCCGAGGAGTCACCCGGATGAGCACCACCCAGAGCGAGAGGCTGCGAGAACTGCTCGAACCGCTCGTCACCTCCCAGGGCCTGGATCTCGAAGAGATCGCGGTGGACTCGGTCGGACGCAAGAGAGTGCTGCGCGTCGTCGTGGACTCCGACACCGGGGCGGACCTGGACCAGATCGCCGATGTGAGCCGTGCGCTCTCGGCGAAGCTCGACGAGACGGACGCGATGGGCGAGGGCGAGTACACCCTCGAGGTCGGCACCCCGGGCGCTGAGCGCCTCCTCTCGGAGCACCGGCACTACGTGCGCGCCGTAGACCGGCTGGTGAAGTTCCAACTGGCCGAGGGCGGCGAGCTGGTGGCCCGCATCCTGAAGGTCGACGACGACGGCCTCGACCTCGAAGTGCCCGGAGTGAAGGGCCGCAAGGCCACGAGCCGCAGACTCGGCTTCCCCGACATCGCCAAGGCGCGCGTGCAGGTCGAGTTCAGCCGCAAGGACAGCAAGAACGAGAAGGAAGAGGAGGCGTAGCCGTGGACATCGACATGAGTGCCCTGCGGGGCTTGGTACGGGAGAAGGAGATCTCCTTCGACCTGCTGGTCGAAGCGATCGAGTCGGCCCTCCTCATCGCCTACCACCGCACCGAGGGAAGCCGCCGCCACGCGCGCGTGGAGCTCAACCGGGAGACCGGGCATGTGACCGTGTGGGCGAAGGAGGATCCCGAGGACCTCGAGGAGGGGCAGGAGCCCCGCGAGTTCGACGACACCCCGTCCGGCTTCGGCCGTATCGCCGCCACCACCGCCAAGCAGGTCATCCTGCAGCGGCTGCGCGACGCCGAGGACGACGCGACGCTCGGCGAGTACGCGGGGCGCGAGGGCGACATCGTCACCGGCGTGGTCCAGCAGGGACGCGACCCGAAGAACGTGCTCGTGGACATCGGCAAGCTGGAGGCCATCCTGCCGGTGCAGGAGCAGGTCCCGGGCGAGACGTATCCGCACGGGATGCGGCTGCGGTCGTACGTCGTCCGAGTGGCTAAGGGCGTCCGAGGCCCGTCCGTCACCCTCTCGCGCACGCACCCGAACCTGGTGAAGAAGCTCTTCGCCCTGGAGGTGCCGGAGATCGCCGACGGGTCCGTCGAGATCGCCGCCATCGCACGTGAGGCCGGTCACCGTACGAAGATCGCCGTCCGGTCCACCCGCAGCGGCCTGAACGCCAAGGGCGCCTGCATCGGCCCCATGGGCGGCCGTGTGCGCAACGTCATGGGCGAGCTGAACGGCGAGAAGATCGACATCGTCGACTGGTCGGACGACCCGGCCGAGATGGTGGCGAACGCCCTCTCGCCGGCCCGGGTCTCCAAGGTGGAGGTCGTGGACATGGCGGCCCGCTCCGCGCGGGTGACCGTGCCCGACTACCAGCTGTCCCTGGCCATCGGCAAGGAAGGGCAGAACGCCCGCCTCGCGGCCCGGCTCACCGGCTGGCGGATCGACATCCGTCCGGACACCGAGCAGTCCGGGGAATAGATCCAAGCCGCAGGTCGCTTAGATCACGTCAGGTTATCGCCCGGCAACTGTTCGAATCCTGCCCCAAAGGGGTGAGGAGCGTACGGGGAGGTAGACTTAACGGTGTCTGGCCGGACACGCGTCCGCGCATGCCCTGAACGCACCTGTGTGGGGTGCCGGGAGCGAGCGGCCAAGGCTGATCTGCTGCGGATCGTGGCGATCGAGGACGAGTGCGTCCCTGATCATCGCGGTACGCTGCCCGGCCGGGGTGCGTACGTACACCCCGCACTGGTCTGTCTCGACCAGGCGGTACGCCGCCGGGCGTTCACGCGGGCGTTGCGCGCCCCGGGAGCGCTCGACACAAAGGCGTTGCGCCGGTACGTCGAGCAGACAACAGTTGCTGAGCAGGCAACACCGTAAGAAGCGTCGTACGGAACCCCGTGCGGCCCTGGTACCTCGCGAGTCGAAAGCAGGTCGAGATTGCGATGAGCACTCGATGAGTACGCGATGAGTACGCCCATGAAGTAGCGACGGTCCGGCCGCAACCCGGACCTAAAAGGAGCGAAGTGGCTAAGGTCCGGGTATACGAACTCGCCAAGGAGTTCGGGGTTGAGAGCAAGGTCGTCATGGCCAAGCTCCAAGAACTCGGTGAATTCGTCCGTTCGGCGTCTTCGACCATCGAAGCGCCCGTTGTCCGCAAGCTGACGGACGCCCTCCAGCAGGGCAACGGAGGCGGCAAGCCCGCCCCCGCCCGCAAGGCTGCCCCGGCGAAGCCGGCAGCCCCCTCTCCGGCGCAGGCTGCCCGTCCGGCCGCCCCGCGCCCGCCGGCCCCCAAGCCGGCCGCCGAGAAGCCCGCGGCTCCCGCCGCGCCGGCCGCTCCCGGCCCCCGTCCCACTCCGGGCCCGAAGCCCGCGCCGCGGCCTGCCCCGGCGTCCCCGGCTCCGACCACGCCCGAGTTCACGGCACCCCCGTCGGCTCCCGCCGCACCGGCTGCCTCCCAGGGCTCCGGCCCGCGTCCGGGCGCCCCGCGTCCGGCCGGCCAGGCCCCGCGTCCCGGCGCGCCGCGTCCGGGTGGTCCCGGTCAGGGCGGCCAGGGCCGTGGTGACCGCGGCGACCGTCCCGGCGCTCCGCGTCCGGGTGGCGGCGCCCCGCGTCCCGGCGCCCGTCCGGCCGGTCCCCGTCCGGGCAACAACCCCTTCACCTCTGGTGGCTCCACCGGCATGGCGCGCCCGCAGGCGCCCCGTCCGGGCGGTGCCCCGCGTCCCGGCGGCCCGGGTGGCCCCGGCGCTCCCGGCGGCGCTCCGCGTCCGCAGGGTCAGGGCGGTCCCCGTCCCCAGGGCGCGGCGGGCGGTCCCCGTCCGCAGGCTCCGGGCGGCGCGCGTCCGACCCCGGGCGGCATGCCCCGTCCGCAGGGCGGCGGCCCGCGTCCCGGCGGCGGCCCCGCCGGTCCGCGTCCTAACCCCGGCATGATGCCGCAGCGTCCCGCTGCGGGCCCGCGTCCCGGCGGCGGTGGCCCCGGTGGCCGTGGTCCCGGTGGCGGCGGTCGTCCCGGTGGCGGCGGCGGTCGTCCGGGCGGCGGCTTCGCCGGTCGTCCCGGTGGCGGCGGCGGTGGCGGCTTCGCCGGCCGTCCCGGCGGTCCCGGTGGCGGTGGCGGCGGTTTCGCCGGCCGTCCGGGTGGTCCCGGTGGTGGCGGCGGTGGCCGTCCCGGCTTCGGCGGTCGTCCCGGTGGTCCGGGTGGCCGTGGTGGCACGCAGGGCGCCTTCGGTCGTCCCGGCGGTCCCGCGCGTCGTGGCCGCAAGTCGAAGCGGCAGAGGCGCCAGGAGTACGAGGCCATGCAGGCCCCGTCGGTCGGCGGCGTGATGCTGCCTCGCGGCAACGGCGAGTCCATTCGTCTGTCGCGCGGTGCGTCGCTCACCGACTTCGCGGAGAAGATCAACGCCAACCCGGCGTCGCTCGTCGCGGTCATGATGAACCTCGGCGAGATGGTCACCGCGACCCAGTCCGTCTCCGACGAGACGCTCCAGCTCCTCGCCGACGAGATGAACTACACGGTTCAGATCGTCAGCCCGGAGGAGGAGGACCGCGAGCTGCTCGAGTCCTTCGACATCGAGTTCGGCGAGGACGAGGGCGACGAGGAGGACCTGGTGGTCCGCCCGCCGGTCGTCACCGTCATGGGTCACGTCGACCACGGTAAGACCCGACTGCTCGACGCCATCCGCAAGACGAACGTCATCGCGGGCGAGGCCGGCGGCATCACCCAGCACATCGGTGCCTACCAGGTCGCGACCGAGGTCAACGACGAAGAGCGCAAGATCACCTTCATCGACACCCCGGGTCACGAGGCGTTCACCGCCATGCGTGCCCGTGGTGCGAAGTCGACCGACATCGCGATCCTGGTCGTCGCGGCCAACGACGGCGTCATGCCGCAGACGGTCGAGGCGCTCAACCACGCCAAGGCGGCCGAGGTCCCGATCGTCGTCGCGGTCAACAAGATCGACGTCGAGGGCGCCGACCCGACCAAGGTGCGCGGTCAGCTCACCGAGTACGGGCTGGTGGCCGAGGAGTACGGCGGCGACACCATGTTCGTCGACATCTCCGCCAAGCAGGGTCTGCACATCGACTCGCTGCTGGAGGCCGTGATCCTGACGGCCGACGCCTCGCTCGACCTGCGGGCCAACCCGAACCAGGACGCGCAGGGCATCTCGATCGAGTCCCGCCTCGACCGCGGCCGCGGTGCCGTGTCGACGGTCCTCGTCCAGCGAGGCACCCTGCGGGTCGGCGACACCATGGTGGTCGGCGACGCGTACGGCCGAGTCCGGGCGATGCACGACGACAACGGCAACCTCGTCACCGAGGCCGGCCCGTCGACGCCGGTGCAGGTCCTGGGCCTCACCAACGTCCCGGGTGCGGGCGACAACTTCCTCGTGGTCGAGGAGGACCGTACGGCCCGCCAGATCGCGGAGAAGCGTGCCGCTCGCGAGCGCAACGCGGCCTTCGCGAAGCGCACGCGCCGCGTGTCGCTGGAGGACCTGGACAAGGTGCTGAAGGCCGGCGAGGTCCAGCAGCTGAACCTGATCATCAAGGGTGACGCTTCTGGTTCCGTCGAGGCGCTCGAGTCCTCGCTGCTCCAGCTGGACGTCGGCGAAGAGGTCGACATCCGCGTCCTGCACCGCGGCGTCGGTGCGGTCACGGAGTCCGACATCGACCTGGCCATGGGCTCCGACGCCATCGTCATCGGCTTCAACGTCCGGGCAGCCGGCCGTGCGCAGCAGATGGCGGAGCGCGAGGGCGTGGACGTCCGGTACTACTCGGTCATCTACCAGGCGATCGAGGAGATCGAGGCGGCCCTCAAGGGCATGCTCAAGCCGGAGTACGAGGAGGTCGAGCTCGGTACGGCGGAGATCCGCGAGGTCTTCAAGTCGTCCAAGCTGGGCAACATCGCGGGTGTTCTCATCCGCTCCGGCGAGGTCAAGCGCAACACCAAGGCGCGCCTCATCCGCGACGGCAAGGTGGTCGCGGAGAACCTCAACATCGAGGGTCTGCGTCGCTTCAAGGACGACGTCACCGAGATCCGCGAAGGGTTCGAGGGCGGTATCAACCTCGGCAACTTCAACGACATCAAGGTCGACGACGTCATCGCGACGTACGAGATGCGTGAGAAGCCGCGGGCGTAAAGCCGACGGTTTGTGCGCTGGCCGGCGGGACATCGGTTCCGTCGGCCAGCGCGCCGTTGCTGGGGGCTTGCAGCCCCCAGACCCTGCTTCGGCCCTGAACGGGCCTCGTCCTCAAACGCCGGACGGACTGAGATTGCCTGACCGGCGCGTGAGATGCGCCCAGGTCTACGGAGCGTAATATCCGTCGATCCGCCCGGCCCCTTCGATGTACGGTTTCTGATGTCCCTGGCCACACGACCGGCAGGGCCATCGATCCCGTACCGGCGGGTGAACCGGCTACACACATGTACGTGGGGACTCTGTCCTTCGACCTCCTCCTCGGCGACGTACGGTCGCTGAAGGAGAAGCGCTCCGTCGTCCGCCCGATCGTCGCCGAACTCCAGCGGAAGTACGCGGTGAGCGCGGCCGAGGTCGATCACATGAACCTCCATCGCAGGGCCCTTATCGGCCTCGCGATGGTCTCCGGCGACGCGGGGCACCTCAGCGACGTACTCGACCGGTGCGAACGGCTGGTCGCCGGCCGCCCCGAGGTGGAACTGCTGTCCGTGAGACGCCGCTTCCACGGCGACGACGACTGACCACAGAACGAAGAGAAGAAAGAACGGGAGACGGACCAGTGGCCGACAACGCGCGGGCTAAAAGGCTGGCGGACCTCATCCGAGAGGTGGTGGCCCAGAAGCTGCAGCGCGGGATCAAGGACCCGCGGCTCGGCTCGCACGTCACCATCACGGACGCCCGGGTCACGGGTGACCTGCGGGAGGCGACCGTCTTCTACACGGTGTACGGGGACGACGAGGAGCGGGCAGCCGCCGCGGCCGGACTGGAGAGCGCCAAGGGCGTGCTCCGCTCGGCCGTCGGGGCGGCCGCGGGCGTGAAGTTCACGCCGACCCTCACCTTCGTCGCCGACGCCCTGCCGGACACCGCCCGCACCATCGAGGACCTCCTCGACAAGGCGCGCCAGTCCGACGAGAAGGTGCGCGAGGTGTCCGCGGGCGCGAAGTACGCCGGTGAGGCGGACCCGTACCGCAAGCCGGGCTCCGAGGACGAGACGGACGGCGACACCGCGGAATGACGCAGAAGCACACCACGCCCGACGGCCTTGTCATCGTCGACAAGCCGTCGGGCTTCACTTCGCACGACGTGGTCGCCAAGATGCGCGGCATCGCGCGCACCCGCCGCGTCGGGCACGCCGGCACCCTCGACCCCATGGCGACGGGCGTCCTCGTCCTCGGCGTCGAGAAGGCGACGAAGCTCCTCGGTCATCTGGCCCTGACCGAGAAGGAGTACCTGGGCACCATCCGCCTCGGCCAGACCACCATCACCGACGACGCCGAGGGCGAGATCACGGGGGCGGCCGACGCCTCGAAGGTCACCCGCGACGCCATCGACGCCGGGATCGCCAAGCTGACCGGCGACATCATGCAGGTGCCGTCCAAGGTCAGCGCCATCAAGATCGACGGCGTGCGCTCCTACAAGCGGGCGCGGGACGGCGAGGACTTCGACATTCCCGCCCGGCCGGTCACCGTCTCGTCCTTCTCGGTGTACGACGTCCGGGACGCCGTCGCCGACGACGGCACCGCCGTTCTCGACCTGGTCGTGTCGGTGGTCTGCTCCTCGGGCACGTACATCCGTGCCCTGGCCCGTGACCTCGGTGCCGACCTGGGCGTCGGCGGTCACCTCACGGCGCTGCGCCGCACCCGCGTCGGCCCGTACAAGCTGGACTCCGCGAAGACGCTGGACCAGCTGCAGCAGGAACTGACGGTGATGCCGATCGCCGAGGCCGCCGCGGCCGCGTTCCCACGCTGGGACGTGGACGCCCGCCGTGCCCGCCTGCTGACGAACGGCGTCCGCCTCGACATGCCCGACGAGTACGCCGGTGCCGGTCCCGTCGCCGTCTTCGACCCCGAGGGCCGTTTCCTCGCGCTCGTGGAGCAGCACAAGGGCAAGGCGAAGAGCCTGGCCGTCTTCGGCTGAGGCTGTCTGGCCCCTGCCGGGTGCCTGCCCGTGGAGCGGCGGTCACGGGGTTGTCCTCTGCCCGCCGCTCCACGGTCCCCCCTCGGTTCCCCCACCTCTAGGGTGTATCCAGCGACCCCCGTCTGTTCACCCGTCCGTGCGGGCGCTCGGAGTGAACCGAGGGAGCGGAAGGGGGCGCGTTCGCCGGGCGATCTGTCCCGCTGATCACTTGGTGCCTACTGTCGAAAAAACAGGGCGCGAGTGTATGGGCGTACGGGCGCATGGCGGGGAGGTTCGACGATGGCGGGACGGGGCCCGCGGGACGCCCCCTGGGGTGTTCGGGATCTGGGGGACTCATCCGGTCCGGGGGAGACGCCGGACGGGACGGGCCGGTCCGAGAAGGACGGCTGCGCACGGCACCCCCACTGCTCCCGGTCCCACGACGACGACCGGGCTCGCCACGCACGCGGGCCGAGGCATGCCGGCGAACACTCGGACGGTGACGCGCCGGCCGGCCGTGTCCGCGGCGACGCTCTGGTCCGCATCCACGACCTGGCCGGGCGGCCCCGCGGCCTCGGCTTCGTGGCCGACCACCGCGGCACCATCGTCACCAGCCACGAGGTGGTCGACGGGCTGTCCCGACTGGTCCTGCACGCCGCCGAGGGCGACCGGAGCTGTGTGGTTCCCGCGAGTGCCGTGACCCCGTTGCCGGAGCTGGACCTGGCCCTCGTACGCACGGAAGGCCTGGGCGTGGAGCCGCTGCCGGTGACCGTGCGGGAACGGATCGAGACCGGCGCCTACGTCCGGATCGCCGCCGGCGGATGGCGGGAGGCGCGGGTGCTGGGCGCGGCGTCCGTGACGTACACGGCGACCGGCGGCTTCCACCTCCTCGAGGGCGCCCTGGAGCTGGCGATCGGCACGGCGGGCCGGGACGCGCTGCGGCTGGGCGGAGGGGCGGCCGGGGGACCCGTGCTCGACGCCGGGACCGGGGCGGTGGTGGGCGTCCTCGGCACGGCCCTGAGGTCCGGCGACCGTGACGCCGGGTTCGCCGTGCCGCTGCTGAACTGCGTCCCGCCCGACGGTGCGCTGGCCGAGCTGCTCGCGGAGAACGCGGCGACCGTGCCCGCGTACGGAGCCGACCTGAACCTGGCGGGCGTACTGGAGCTGACGGCCACGTCGATCGGGCAGGACGGTCCGCCGGGGGCACTGGCGGGCTGCGTGGGCCGCGTGGAGGCCGGGGGAGCGGGGGCGGTGGCCCCGGTCGAAAGGTCCTCGGTAGCAAGGGAGTTCGACGCCTTCGCCGAGAGCGGGGCCGCGGTCCTGGGCCTGGTCGGGCCTCCCGGCAGCGGCCGTACGACCGAACTCGCGGCTCTGGCCGTCCGCCGCCACCGCGGCCCGGAACCCGCCCCCACGCTGTGGCTGCGCGGCGCCGACCTGAAGGACGACGACACCTCCGTGGCCGACGCCGCGCGCCGGGCCCTCACCCGAGCGGCCCGCATCGTGGCGGCGTCGACCTCCGCCGACCCCACCACCCTGGGCGACACGACCCCCGAACGCCTGGCCCACCTCTCCCACACCACCGGCCGCCCCCTCCTGCTCCTCCTCGACGGCCCCGAGGAAATGCCCCCACTCCTGTCCCACCGCCTCGCGGCCTGGACGGACGGCACGACGCGGTGGCTGCGGGAGACGGGGACTCGGTTGGTGGTGGCGTGCAGGGCGGAGTACTGGGAGGGGGCGGGGGCGGAGTTTCCGGAGGAGCTGCTGTACAGGGGTGGGGAGCTCGAGGACGGGGAGGCTGCACCTCTCGACGCCGGCATGTCAGCCCGTCCGGCGTTTGAGGACGAGACCCCTTCAGGGCGCGCGTACTCCCGGCGCCTCCCACCCTGCGTGCCGCTCGGCGACCTCTCCCCCGACGAGGCCCACCAGGCCCGCACCCGCTACGGCATCCCGGAAGACGCTCTCACCACCCCCGACGCCCGCCACCCCCTCACCCTCCGCCTCCTCTCCGAGGTCCGCGCCGCCCTCCCCGACACCCCCCACCCCCCACTCGACCGCTACGACGTCCTCTCCGCCCACCTCGACCTCATGTGCCTCCGCATCGCCGTCCGCCTCGCCGCCGAGAACGGCCTGCGCGGCACAGCCGTACGCCGCCTCGCCGCCAAGGTGTCCGGCCAGGTCCACGAGGCCGCCCGCCGCAGCCTCGGCCCGGGCCAGGGAGAGCTGGACCGTCCGTCCTTCGAGGACGTGTTCCCCTGGGGCCCCGCCCCCGCGAGGCTCGGCGGCGGCACCGGCTGGGCCTCCGCCGTCCTCACCGAAGGCCTCCTCGTCCCCGCCGGCAACGGCTACCGCTTCGCCCACGAGGAACTCGCCGACTGGATCCAGGGCATGCACCTCGACCTGGACGAGGCCCTCCAGGCCCTGGTCCACCGCAGCCGCACCGAACCCGACGCCGCGCACCCCGTACCCGTGCCGCACCACCGCATCGGCCCCGTCGTGCAGGCCCTGCTGCTCCTGGCCCGTCAGCACGGCACGGCCCAACTCGCCCGCCGACTGGATGAGTTGACGCACGCCCTCGACGCCGACCGGCACTCCTGGTGGGCCGCCCGCCTCCTCGCCGAGACCGTGCTGCGCGTCCCGGACGCGACGCCGTACCTGGACGTCCTGCGCCTGCTCGCCGACCGCATCGTGGCCTGGCGGCACCAGGAACGCCCCGCACCTTCGGAGTTCCACCCCGGCTTCTGGACCGCCCTCCGCCTCCCGGACACCGACCGCTTCACCCTCCTCAGCGACCTCGTCCGCGCCGACGGGCCACCGCACGAGACCGACAGCGTCCCGGGCGAGGCCCACCCGACCGCCCCCTGCCGGCGGCGGGGCTGTCCGGCGCGTGGGCACCTGTGGTGCACGGCCTGCTCGCCCTCGCCCGACTCCACCGCACCCCCCTCCCACACGCCTCGCTACCTCGACGCCGTGGCCCACCTCCTCGCCACCACCCCCACCGCCGTACAACCCCACCTCACCCGCTGGTTCGACGACGACCGCCCCCTGCCCGCCACCCCCCACGCAACCGTCGCCCGCGCGGCCCAGGCCCTGCTCTACGCCCACCGCCACCGCGCCCTCGACGACCTCACCGAGACGCTCGTCGACAGCGCGCACCGCAAGGCCGACGAACTCCTCGCCGTACTGGCCGAAGAGGAACCGTCCGCCGTCTGCCGGGCCGTCGACCGCTGGACGCACGACGAGCGGCCCGGGCGGCGCGTCGCGGCCATGGCGTACGCGCTGCGCGCCGCGCCCCACGTCCACACCGAGGCCGACCGCGAGCTCCTCCGCTACGCCGCCCTCGCCCTGCTCGCCCGCCCCGCCGACTGCACCCTGCACAGCGGCGCGGTCGCCCTGCTCGTCCGGGATCCACGCACCCGTGCCCGCCACCTCCCGCAGGCGCTGGCCCTGTTCACCGACGCCGACCCGCACTTCCCGCCCAGCGCCCTGCTCGCCGCCCTGGCCACCCACCCCGAGCCGGTCCTGGACGCCTTCCGCGACCGCCTGAACCGACCCGACCCGGGGCAGGCGCTGCGCACCCTCGCCGACGTCACCACGCCCGGCCTCGCCCTCCGCGTCGCCGCCCTCGTCCGGGAGGCGGTCCAGCGGCGCCCCGAGACCGCCACCGACGTGGCCGCGTACGTCGACCGGCGCCTCGACCAGGGCCCCACCGCACGCGCCGTACTCCTGCCGCTGGTCACCGGCCTGCTGCGGGGCGGCGTGGAACAGGTGCGGGCCGCTCTCGCCGCCGTACTCGCACTGCCCGGCACACCCGAGTCCCGCCCCCTGCGCCGCGAACTCCGCGACGTCCTCCTCGGCCACGAACGCGCCCCCGCCGTCCTGGACGCCTTCCTGCAGGCCACCGTTCAGCGCGGCGGAGACCGGGCGGACGACGACCTCCGCGGCCTCGTCCACCACACCGGTCTGCTGCTCGTCCGCACCCCGGACGGCGCGGCCCGCTTCGACCGTGGCCTGGTCGACCTGGGCCGCCGTGTCCCCGGGTTCGCCGGGCGGGTCGCCGGCTGGCTGACCGAGGCCCCGCAGGAGTGGTCGGCGGTCGTCGGCCCGAGCACCCGCCGGATGATCGAGAACCTGGCCGGCGTACGAGTTCCCGCATGACCGGCGCGTCGTCACGTGCACCCGGTCACAGCCACCATGCCGATGCGGGCCCGAGGCGTCCGGCATGGCACCCTTAGACCTGCGTAAGAGCGTCTGAGGCACAGACGGACACCGGTTCGACGAGTTTGCGACAAGGAGCAGGCACAGTGCAGCGCTGGCGTGGCTTGGAGGACATCCCCCAGGACTGGGGGCGCAGCGTCGTCACCATCGGCTCCTACGACGGTGTGCACCGCGGGCACCAGCTGATCATCCGGCATGCCGTGGACCGCGCCCGCGAGCTGGGCGTCCCCGCCGTCGTCGTCACCTTCGACCCGCACCCCAGCGAGGTCGTCCGCCCCGGCAGCCACCCGCCCCTGCTGGCCCCGCACCACCGCCGCGCCGAGCTGATGGGCGAACAGGGCGTGGACGCGGTGCTGATCCTGCCCTTCACGACCGAGTTCTCGAAGCTGTCGCCGGCCGAGTTCGTGGTGAAGGTCCTGGTCGACAAGCTGCATGCCAAGGCGGTCGTCGAGGGCCCCAACTTCCGCTTCGGCCACCGCGCGGCGGGCAACGTCGAGTTCCTCGCCGAGCAGGGCAAGGTCTACGACTTCGAGGTCGAGGTCGTCGACCTGTACGTGACCGGTGAGGCGGGCGGCGGCGAGCCGTTCTCCTCGACCCTGACCCGGCGCCTGGTCGCCGAGGGCGATGTCCAGGGCGCGGCCGAGATCCTGGGCCGGCCGCACCGGGTGGAGGGTGTCGTCGTACGAGGGGCGCAGCGGGGACGGGAGCTCGGTTTCCCGACCGCCAACGTCGAGACGCTGCCCCACACCGCCATCCCCGCCGACGGCGTCTACGCCGGCTGGCTGCACGCCCAGGGCGAGGCGATGCCGGCCGCGATCTCCGTCGGCACGAACCCGCAGTTCGACGGCACCGAGCGCACGGTGGAGGCGTACGCGATCGACCGGGTGGGGCTGGACCTGTACGGCCTGCACGTCGCCGTCGACTTCCTCGCCTTCGTGCGCGGCCAGGCGAAGTTCGAGTCGCTGGAAGCCCTGCTGGAGCAGATGGCCGAGGACGTGAAGCGCTGCCGGGAGCTCATCGCTGCCGCGGGCTGAACGGCACGACGACAGAGGGCCGGCACCGTGAAGGTGCCGGCCCTCTTCCTTGTTTCCGGTTCTCTTCCAGCCGTCCGCTACTGCTGCGTCCAGCCGGGCGGTACGACGCCCTGCTGCGGCTGGCCCTGGTGCGGGTCCTGGGGCGGCTGCTGCTGCCAGCCCTGCCCCGGTGCGGGCTGCTGCGGGGGCTGCCCCCAGCCCTGTCCCGGCTGCGGGGCGCCACCGGGTTGGGCGTAGGGCTGCTGCGGCTGCTGCTGGGGCGGGTAGCCCTGCTGGGCGTGCTGGTCGTACCCCTGCTGGGGGTGCTGCTGCTGGTACTGCATGTTCGGGTTGCCGAAGCCCTGCTGCGTCCGCGCGATGTCCTCGGCGATGAGCGCGGCGAGATCGAAGTAGGCCTCGCGCGTCTTGGGACGCATCATCTCGAGGTCCACCTCGGCGCCCGCGGCCAGGTGCTCGTCGAACGGGATCACCACGACACCGCGGCAGCGGGTCTCGAAGTGCGCGACGATGTCCTCCACCTTGATCATCTTGCCCGTCTCGCGGACACCGGAGATCACGGTGACCGACCGCTGGACGAGGTCGGCGAAGCCGTTCGCCGACAGCCAGTCCAGCGTCGTCGAGGCGCTGCTCGCACCGTCCACCGACGGCGTGGAGATGATGATCAACTGGTCGGCGAGATCCAGCACTCCGCGCATGGCGCTGTAGAGCAGACCGGTACCCGAGTCCGTGAGGATGATCGGGTACTGCCGGCCCAGCACGTCGAGCGCGCTGCGGTAGTCCTGGTCGTTGAAGGTGGTGGAGACCGCCGGGTCCACGTCGTTGGCGATGATCTCGAGACCCGAGGGCGCCTGCGAGGTGAAGCGGCGGATGTCCATGTAGCTGTTCAGCTGCGGGATCGCCTGCACCAGGTCACGGATCGTCGCGCCCGTCTCACGCCGGACCCGTCGGCCGAGGGTGCCGGCGTCCGGGTTGGCGTCGATCGCGAGGATCTTGTCCTGGCGCTCGGTGGCGAGCGTGGCGCCCAGCGACATGGTCGTCGTGGTCTTGCCGACGCCGCCCTTGAGGCTGATGACCGCGATCCGGTAGCAGGACATCACCGGCGTACGGATCAGCTGCAGCTTCCGCTCCCGCTCCGCCAGCTCCTTCTTGGCGCCGAGCTTGAAGCGCGAGGGGCCCTGGTTGTTCTTGCGGGCCTTCGGCTGGTTGCGCAGGAGGCGGTCGGAGGACAGCTCCACGGCGGCGTTGTAGCCGAGCGGCGTGCCGGGCGCGGCTTGCTGCTGCTGGGGAGCACCGGGGCCGGCCTGCGGGCCGGGCGGGGCGCTCCAGCCCTGGTTGCCCTGGGCGCCCTGGTTGCCGTAGGCGGCGGGCGGGACAGCGGGGTTGTGCTGGGGGTGCTGCTGCGGCACCTGCTGCTGCTCGGGCTGGGCCGGAGGCTGCTGCGCGGGCGCGGGCTGCTGCTGGGCGGGCTGCGGGTAGCCGTAGCCCGCCTGCTGCGGCTGCTGTTGAGGCGGGTAGCCGTAACCGGCCTGCGCCGGGTCGGGCGCCTGTTGCGGATAGCCGTAACCGGCGGGCGGCTGTACGCCCTGCGGCTGCGCGGGATGAGGTGCCTGCTGGGGGTAGCCGTAGCCGGCGGCCTGTGGCTGGGCGGGCGGCTGCGGCTGGGCGGGCTGCTGCGCGGGCTGGGGTGCCTGTCGCGGGTCGACCGGAGCGGGCTGGCCTGCCTGCGCTGCGGGGTGCTGGGGCTGATGCTGCGCCGGGTGGCCGGGCTGCGGGTGGGCCGGGCCGAACGCGCCCTGCGGCGGGGTTGGTTGGCCGGGCTGTCCCTGCTGGCCGGGCTGCGGCTGGGCGGGTGCCTGGTGCGGGTAGCCGTATCCGCCGGCTTGGGCGGCAGCGGCCTGTGCGGCTGCTGCGGCTTGGGGGTCCGGGTGGCCCGCCTGCTGCGGTGCTCCGTGGGCGGGGTCCGCGGGCACGAAGCCCTGGGGCAGCGGAGGAAGCGCCTGGTTGGCCTGGGGCGCCCCGGGGACCTGTCCGGCGGGCTGGGCCTGCGGCTGCTGCGGCGGAGCCGTGGGCTGTGCCTGAGCCGGAGGCTGCGGCTGAGCCGTGGGCGGCTGTGCGGGGGCCGTGGGGGCAGCGGCGGCCGGAGCGGGCTGCGTCTCCGGCTCCGCCTGCTGCTCCGCTTCAGCCGGCGCCGGCGCCGTCGCCGGCTCGGCATCGGGCTGCGCGGGGGAGTCGTCGGACTGGACCGGCGTGGGCTCGTCGCCCTCCGCACCGGTCGCGGACGCGGCGGCGTCACCCGACTCCGCCTCGTCGTTCCGCTGCTCCTCAGGCTCGTCGTCGTCGCCACCGCCGAACAGCCGGGCCGCCTCGGCATCGGCGGCGGCGTGGTTGAGCTCGACCTCAGGCTGCTCCGCCACCGGCTGGGCAGGGGCGGGCTGTTCGGGGGCGGGCGCCGCCGGGACACCGGCTGCCGGGGTTGCGGTCGGGGCGGGGGCGGCCGCTGCCTGGGCGTCCTCGTCGACCGGGCGCAGCACGGGGAAGCCGGGCGCGGCGGCGGGCGGTTGGGCAGGGGCGGGCTGCGCGGGGGCGGCGGGCGCCGGGGCAGGCGTGTGCTGCTGCGCGGGGGCGGTGGGCGGCTGGGCAGGAGTGTGCTGCTGCGCGGGGGCGGCGGGCGGCTGGGCAGGAGTGTGCTGCTGCGGGGCGCCGAAACCGCCGGAGGTGTCCTGGCCCGGCTGGGGCGCGCCGAAGCCACCGGACGTCCCCTGGCCGGGCTGCTGCTGGGGATAGCCGTAGCCACCGGAGGTGTCCTGGCCCGGCTGCTGGGGATAGCCGTAGCCGCCGGGCGCTGCCGCGGGGGCGCCACCCGGCGTGGACTGCTGCTGCGGGAATCCGTAGCCACCCGGGGCCGCGCCCTGCTGGTTCGCGCCGGGCACGCCCTGTGCCGGAGCCTGCGGCGCGGGCTGCGCGGGCGGCTGCGCCGGTGCGGGCGCGTGCGGTGCCGGACCCTGCGCCGCGGGACCGCCCGGCGGTCCGGTGGGCGACCCGATGGGTGGGCCGGTCGGCGGTGGTGGTGACGTCTGCGGGGCGTCCTGCTGTCCGCCGCCCGTGGAGCCACCCTGCGTGCCTTGGGCGTACCAGGCGGGAGGTGTGTAGACGATTTCGAACTCGCCGGTGAGATCCACCTCGTGATCGTCCCCGTCCGAGGTCGGGCTCCCGCCGTTGTACTCGGACCGATCCCTGTTCACTGCTTGCCTCCTGGTCAGCCACTGCTGCTGAGCTGGTCGTCGTCGCGGCCGGGCGGACCGAGTGGCGAGTCCCACGCGACTGCGATCGTCACCGCACCACCAGAAGCCTAATCACTCGCATGGCGGGACGGAAAAGCCCCCATGGGCGCGGACGGAAACGCCCTATGGGCACGACTTGTCCGCTTGTTCGCGCCCCGCCGCGGGAGACGACGACGCGTCAGCCGGCCGACGCGTCAGTCCATACGGCGGGCCACACCGAGCAGACCCGTCTCCGCATCCGTGGGTTCGGTCATGACGAACTTGTGGTGCTTGCGAGTGCACCACAGGGCGACGCCGTCGTGAAGGGTCGGAAGGTGCTGAAGATGCTCCTCCGGGACACCCAGCGTGTCCTTCACCACCTCGGTCTCGTACGGCGAGATGCGCTGGATCCCGACGAGATGGGCCTGCGCCAGCCAACGCGGCGCGTGCTCGCTGACGAACGGCAGCACCGTCACCACGGCCTGCCACGGCACGGACGTCACCCGCCCGCGCGGCGGACGGATGCCGCAGTCCCGGAACAGCACGACCGGACTCGACACCGACGGCCCCTGCGCGGGCACCCGGCCCACCGGATAGACCGTCACACACTGCTGGCCGCCGCCGGCCGCCTGGGCCAACTGCTGCCAGGCCTGCGGACGTCCGGTCTCGACGCCGACGCGCGCACCGGTCGCGGCGGCGCGCAACGCCAGTACCTGGGCGAGCCACAGACCACCCACGAGGACGACGTCGAAAGGAGTCGGACGGGACAGACCGAGCACGGCCGGCTGGGACTCCGGGTCGGTGCCGATGATCACGCCGTCGTCACCGAGCGGCATGCTGATCGCCGCGAGTTCGTCGGCGGTGACGACATGGCGGTTGCGGCGCGGGCCGCGCAGCCCGAACCCCGGGCTGAAGATACGGCGTTGCTGCTGCGGCGGCTCCGGCTGCCGGATGATCGGGATCATGCCGGTGTCGGTGGGCGAGGCCACGTGCGCGGGCGTACGTCCGGGGGTACGGCCCTGCTGTCCCTGGTTCTGTCCCTGGGGCATGGTCGGGGCGGGGTGGGACATCAGTACGTACCTCCGAGCGGCAGAGTGGCGAGGGCTCCGGGGACCTGCTCCCGGTCGAGACGGACGAGGCCGACCTTCGCGGCACTCGCGGCCCGCTCCAACTCCCGTCCCACCTGGCCGAGTTCACTGTCGCCGCGAGCGGTGACGCGGATGTGCCCGGTGAGGGAGACACCCCGGTTGCCGGCCTTGCTCAGGGTCATGCTGAACGTCGTGGCGAGCACCGGCAGCGAGGTGAACCGCGTCACGAGCTCGGGCAGCGCCACACCGCCGGCGCCCAACTGCGGCCAGCGGGACACCCAGTACGTCGTGTGCCACCGGTCGTCGACGCGCCAGGTCCGTACCGCCTCGACCGTACGGCGCTGGGTCCGGCCGTCCTGGCCGTGCTGGGCGTTGGCGCGCGGGTTCAGGCAGCTGGACGTGGCGAGGGCGTGCACCAGCTCGGTCTCGTCCAGGATCGTCGCCTTGAAGCCGGCGCCGGCCAGCCGGCTCGCCAACTGGTCGGCCACGCGCAGCAGTGCGCGCTGCGCGCCGGGAACGCCGTCCCCGCGGGCCTGAACCGCCTCCGGGCACAGCTCCGGGTCGAGCTTGAGGGCGACCCAGGTGAGCCGGAGCGCGGGGGCACCGGACTGCGCCTGGAGGGGGCCGTACGACCGCGCGGCGAGCGACTGCTGCGGCAGGTGCGGCGCCGGCGCGGGCTGGGTGTGCTGCACGACCTGCACGGAAGCGAGGCGGATCCCGTCGACCTCCAGGGCGTCCTGGATCAGCCGCAGCGGCAGCTGCCGCCCGGCGGCCGCCGGACGCAGCGGCTCGTCGCTCGGCTGCACGAAGAGCACGGCGGTCAGGAAGGTGCCGTCGCCGATCATCCCGATCGACCGGTCGTCACGCGACACGAAGCTGTACGTCCGCAGGGCGGGGTCGCATTCCACGACGGGGGCCAGCATCGCGTCCGTCCCGGGCGGCACGGGCAACTTGGCGTCGCGCCGGCGCTGCCTCAGCGCGCGCGACGTCTCGTACCACTCCGGCAGTGGACGACGACCCCGGCGCAGGACCGCCAGGAGCAGCAGCAGTGCCGCCACGACACCGGCGGGGACCAGCAGCCAGGACTGGTCGGCGGCCCAGGCGGCCAGCATGACCGCCGCCGCGAGCTCCACCAGGATGAGTTGCTGCAGCCGCACCGGGCCCAGACCGCCGGGGCGGGGCAACGTGCGCGGCGATGCGGCGACCGGGGCGGCCTGGGCAGCCGACGAACGTCTGCCGCTGCCGCTCGGACCCCCCTGTTGCTGCGGTGCGCGGCGTCCGCGCCGAGTGCTCGTAGCGCTGGTCATCCCCCGGGACATCCCTTTCGCGAAGTAGTGGCCGTTCGAAGCAATGGCCGCTGACCGGGCCCACATCGGCCATACGAGTGGCTCACGGTACCCGCTGCGGAACGCGAGGCGACACAGGGGACACCGAAACCCCAGGTGACCAGAGTTTCACGGACCGACCCCGCATGGTGGAGCGCTGTCGTGAAGCTCTGTGAAGATGCGGGGTCGGCCGCACACCTGATGAATCACGGCCGCGTGGCGCAGGGCATAGTAGGTGGCTGCGTGACGGAAGCGGCCTTCAGAGCACGGTCAAGTCGTAACAAACGCGATCGAGTACCGCCGAACACCGTTGAGTCCGCAACACGATCGAGCATCACAAACGGGAGAAACGGGGACCATGGCAAAGCAGCGTCGGGATGAGCTCGCCGCCTACACCTTCGCTCGCAAGCGCACCGTCGCGGCCTTCCTGGCTCCGTCGCCGGGCGGCTCGGAGGAAGGCGCGCCGCGTCCCGTCCGTACGGTGATGCCCAGCCTGGCGGTGGGCATCGTGCTGGTGATCGGCTTCATCGCCTGGGGCGTCATCAAGCCGACGGCGCCCAAGGGCTGGGACACGCCGGGCCAGTACATCATCGTCGACAGCGACTCCACGACGCGGTACGTGGTCCTCGACGGGAACCCGGACAAGAACAAGGTGGAGAAGGTCCTCCACCCGGTCCTCAACTACGCCTCCGCGAAGCTGCTGCTCGACAAGGGCAAGGGCACCGTCCTCGAGGTCCCCGGCAAGGAGATCGACAAGAGCGGCATCCGGCACGGTGCGACGCTCGGCATCCCCTACGCCCCCGACCGGCTGCCCTCCAAGGACGACGCGGACAAGCCGAAGACGTGGGCGGTGTGCGAGCGCCCGGCGCCGGGCAAGGAGGGCGCCATCGACCGCGCCGTCTTCGTCTTCGACGCCGACGACGCCAAGTCGCTGGAGAACTCGGGGAAGGTCAACCCGCTCGAGGCCCTGTACGTCAAGGACACCGAGACGGGCCGCGAGTACCTGGTCGACGGCCGGGGCAACCGCTTCCTGCTGGGCGGCGAGGCGGGCCTCGACGACACCGCCATGGAGAAGCTGCGTACCGCGGTCATCGGCAGCAGTGCCACGGCCCAGCCGCAGGCGGTGAGCCAGGAGTGGCTGAACACCCTCAACAAGGGCACGGACATCACCTTCCCGACGGTCCCGAACGCCGGCGACGCGACCTCCGTCCAGGGGCTCCCCGGGGTGACCACGGTTGGGCAGGTGCTCAGGGCGCGGGACGCGCAGAACGAGCAGTTCTACGTCGTCCTCAAGGACCGGGTCGCCGTCATCTCGCCCTTCGTCGCCGCTCTGCTGGTCGCCAACGACGGGACCACCCCCGTCAAGGCGAGCACCCCGGAGATCATCGAGGCCAACGGCGGCTCTGCGGACCGCTTCTACGACGACAAGGGCTGGCCCCTCACCGTTCCGCGGCAGGCCAACCCGGCGTCCTCGCCGAGCGGCGACGCCCTCACCACCTCCTGCAGCGTCTACAAGGGCGGCATCGAGAACAACAAGCCGCAGCTCGCTGCCTGGGCCGGCAAGAACTACCCCAAGAGGGTCATCACCGACTCCCTGAGCGCCTACGTCTCGTCCGGCTCGGGTCTCCTCTTCCAGGAGATCACCGGTGCGACCGGGGGCGGCGGTCGCGTGTACCTGCTGACGGACACGGGCCTCAGGTACTCGCTGCCTGCGGGCCCCGACAGCGAGGCGAAGGGCAGTGCGGCGGGCTCGTCCTCGTCGGGCTCTTCCGAGGGCGAGGCCAGCGAGACGGACAAGGCGCGCACGCGACTTGGTTACGAGGACCTCTCCAAGCCCGCGTACGTACCGCAGACTTGGGCGACGTTCATCCCGAAGGGCCCCACGCTGGACACGGCGAGCGCGGCGCAGCCGCAGAGCCAGTGACGGGTGTGATTGGCCAACGGGCGTACGGGCAAACGCACTTGAGAGTAAGACGGCACGCCGGTCACAAGATGATCGCCCAAGTGTGTGAGCCGTGTAACTGATTGGCCGTGCCTGTGGTTGAGTGACAGGCTGACGATAGAGTGTTTGCAGCGCTCAAGCGTGCGAAGCTCCTCCGGGACCGGCACAGGTTTCCCGGACCAACGACGACATGGGGGAAGGTTCATATGGCCGGCCAGTTCCGGGTAACAGAGGACGAACTCACCAAGCTCTCCGGTGACATCAACACCGTGAACGGTCAGCTGCAGGGCGAGATCCGCCGCCTCAACGGAGTGATCGACCAGATCGCCGGCGGATGGCAGGGCCAGGCGGCCCAGTCCTACCGCCAGCTGCAGGACCGCTGGAACTCGGATGCGAAGAGGATGAGCGACATCCTCAACGACATCAAGGAAGCCGTGGACTCCACGCGGAGCAACTACTCCGCGTCGGAAGAGCAGCAGAACTCCGAGATCAGCAAGATCATGTCGGACTTCGGCTGATCGAGCCGGTTCGGTCCGAAGGCTTCGGTTCTGCCTGATTTCCGAGGTCCTTCGGTGCTTGTTCCTGATCTTCCTGAATCCCGCCGACTTCCTTCGATTTCTTCCTGAAAGGGAATGACGATGTCGATCCTCGTCAATTACGCAACGATCACCAACGCGTCCACGGACGTGAAGACGACCGCCGGCCGCATCAAGCAGCAGCTGGACGACCTCGAGGCCGCCGTCAAGCGCGTCGCCAACACCTGGGAAGGTGAGGCGCAGGAGGGCTACCAGCGCAAGCAGCGCGAGTGGGACAAGACCGCCGCGGACCTGCACGCGACCCTGCTGAAGATCTCCACGGCGCTGCAGAGCGCGGCCGAGAACTACCAGGCGACCGAGAAGAGCAACGCCGGCACCTGGCAGTAGCCCGTCGGCGATCCGAGGGACATGACATGAAGGGAATCGGCCCAGCGGACGCCACGGCGACCGCTGGGCCGACCTCTGCTTCGGGGCCGTACAGACCACATTCGGGGTTGCACACAGCAAATCCCGAAAACATTCACACCCATCGCCACACACGTGACACATACATGACCCAGCTTCGAAGGAAGCAAGGCAGTAAGGACGCCCCCGGGGGCCTGGACATGAGGGGCCTGAACGTGAAGGGCCGAACAGCCCACACGCGTAGCCGCGACGGCCGCAGTGGCCGCAACAGTGGAACCCGCGCACTGCAGCGGGTCTTTGGCGTGCTCGCGGCGACGGGAATCTGCCTTGCGTCGGCGCCGCCGGCGTTCGCCGCCCCGGACAGCCCTCGCTCCGAGAGCCCGGACTTCGGCCTGTCGGCGAGCACGGAGTGCGTCTTCGGAGGCGACGTCATCAAGTCCACGCCTTGGTCGCTCCAGCGGATCCTCCTGGACCAGCTGTGGGAGAAGGCGACGGGCAAGGGCGTCACGGTCGCCGTGATCGACACGGGCGTCGACAAGTCCAACAAGCAGCTGACCAGCGCTGTGGCAGGGGGCAAGTCGTACGTCGGTGGCTCCCCCACCAAGGACATCGAAGGTCACGGCACCCGGGTGGCGGGCATCATCGCCGCCCGCCCGCTCAAGGGCACGGGTTTCGTGGGCATCGCGCCCGACGCCAAGATCCTCTCCTACCGCTACACGGGCGGGGAGGGGGAGAAGCAGGGCAACTCGCGGACGATGTCACAGGCGATCAGCGCCGCGGTCGCCGCGGGCGCGAAGATCATCAACATCTCCTCGGACACCGCGAACAAGGAAGACAACCTGGAACTGCGGAACGCTGTCGCGGCAGCCGTGAAGGCGGGCGCCCTGATCGTGGCAGCCGCCGGCAACGACGGAGCCGACGGCAAGTCCGCGAACACGTATCCCGCTTCGTACGACGGCGTCCTGGCGGTCGCGGCCTCCGACCGCAACGACGAACGCGCCTTCTTCTCCCAGCCGGGCAACTTCGTCGACGTAGCGGCTCCCGGCGTCGGCATGGTCTCCACCGTCCCCTTGGACGGCCAGTGCACAGCCGACGGCACGAGCTTCGCGGCGCCGTATGTGGCTGGCGTAGCGGCTCTGCTGAAGGAGAAGCACGAGGACTGGAGCGCCGCCCAGATCGCCACCCGCATCGAGGAAACGGCCCAGCGGCCGGGGCGGGGACCCAACCGGTACATCGGGTGGGGTGTGGTCGATCCGGTCGCCGCGTTGTCGGACGACTCCGAGCCGGCGACTTCTCCCAAGCCGGATCCGCCGGTTGCGGCGGGGTCCGGTGGGGTCGTGCCCATGGCTGTGACCATGGGGGAGAGCGAGGCGGAGCGGGAGCGCCGGGTGGCAATTTATGTGCTCGGCACGGGGTTTGCGCTGGCGCTTGTGGTTGCGGGGAGTGGGGTGGCTGTGCGGGACTGGCGTAGCCGGCGAGATCGGGAGTCCGGACGGGCTGTACGGGCCGGGCGGGCTGCTGGGTAGTAGTCGGGTTGGGCGATGACTTGGGCACCGAGTGGGTGCTGACAACTTGAGATACAGGGGAGAGGACAACGGGGTATGAGTAACGGGATGCGCGTTGATCTGAGCGCGTTGGATGAGGTCATCCGGAAGCTCTGGACGCTGCTGGACGATATGGATAAAGCGGGGCAGACGTCGCGGTACAACACGGAGATCCCGATGGATGCGTTCGGGAACACTTGCATGTTCCTGGAGGCGGGCGATCTTCATACTGCCCACAAAGACTCGAAGACCAAGCTTGAGGGCGCGATCGAGGGACTGCATGAGCTGATCGATAAGTTCGGCAAGAGCACCTCCAAGGTGAAAGATAAGTACACCGAACAGGAATACGCGAACAAGCAGCAAATGGGTGGTAACTCCGGCGGCTCCGGCAAGTGGGACTAGTAGTCCAAATCGAGGAACACCTACGAAGGAGGTTTCAAAATGGCCGGTGACGAGGCACTGCCCGCACCCAAGATCGAGTATGACACCTGCACCGCGAATCCGGTGCGGCCTCAAACCAAGACCCAATTCATCGACTACTCACTTAAAGAGCTCAAGCAGATGCTTGAGGGCACCAACCCGGGGGCAATCGAGGAGGTTGGCCGCCACTGGGGCAAGGTCAATGAAATTCTCGCCGGCGGCGAGGGTGGCGGGATTGCTGGGCTGCTCGACAAGGCAGTCGACAATGTTCTGGCGCACTGGGAGGGCGAAGCAGCCAGGAGTTTCGAGAAGAAGGCTCGCGAAATCGCGCAGAGCATCCGAAACACAGCTTGGCATGCGGACCTCAACAGCTCACAGATGGCCGATGCTGGCTCGCAGTTGCGGAGGTACAAGGAGCAACTGGATGCCATCGAGGAACCCAGCACTCTGGACAAGATCGGCGATGGTCTCACCGACTGGCAGTGGGATGACGGTTCGGCAGTAGCCAACGATCTCCGTCAAGGCAATATGACCGCCGATCAGATTGCGCAGAAAAATGAAGGCAAGATTGGCGCCAGCCGAGAAGCTCAGCTCAACGGCGTCGCTGTCATGGAGAACCTGGGCGCTCAGTACGCGCGAATCACGCGGAACTTGAACCAGAACCCGCCAGTTCAAAACCCGGACAAGGGAGTCAAGGAGCCTAACCGGGATGTGGAGTATCCGCCGCCTGTCGTCTCGCCTGGTGTAGGTGCGTCTCGCCCGAGCGGTTCAACGCCGGTTAATAAGCCGTGGAGCGCAGGGCCGACGACCAGCGTCAAGCCCGCCCCCACCGTGCCCCGTGACCCTGGGATCACGGGGGGCTCGCAGCTTCCGACGGCCAAGACGAAGGTGGACAGCATTTCGCCTGGCCTGACGGGGACGGGACCTGGCGCGAGCCCTGGCATCGGAGGGGGCGGAGGCGGCGGTGTCGGTGCCGGCGGAGCCCAGGGCCCTGGCGTCGTGGCTCCTGGCGGAGCATCCGGCCTCGGGCGTGGTGGCACCGCCGGGCGTGGCGGCATCGGAGTTGCTGGTGGTCGTGGCGGTCTGGCTGGTGGCGGCGCGGCGGCTGGCCGCGGTGCTGCAGGCCGTGCCGGTATGGGCGGTATGGGGGGTGGCGGAGCTGGCGCGGCTGGACGAGGCGGCGCTAGCGCTGGCGGCCGTGGAGCTCTTGCGAAGTCGCGCGGCGGTGTAGTCGGTGCGGCCAAGGGAGTTGCTGGCAAGGGCGCCGGTGGCGGTGCAGGCCTGCACGGCAGTCGCGGCGGAACCCAGCGCGGCGCCATGGCGGGCGGTGCTGGGGGGATGGGCGGCCGCAACGGTCGACGGTCCGAGGACGAGAACAGCAGGGGCGACCGTCCCGACTACCTGGTCGAGGATGAAGAGACCTGGATCTCGGAAGAAGACCGAAACCGCAACGTACCGCGGACTATCGAGTAAGCAAATAAGCGGACTGGGCGAAAAGTAGTCGCCCAAATATGAAGGCTGAGCACCCAGCCACAGCTGAGTGAGGAGCAGGGAATTGAGTTTCAAGCGAGTCGCGTCCACGGCAGGAACCGTGGCATTGACGGGAGCCTTGCTCCTCACCTCAGCACCTACTGCCTCGGCAGACTACGTTAGGGACCAGCAGTGGGTCTTGGATGTATTTGCCATGAAAGACACTTGGGCCGAGTCGCAGGGCGAAGGCGTGACGGTAGCCGTCGTCGATTCCGGCGTGGATGGCAGCCTCCCTGATCTAACTGGTCAGGTCCTTAAAGGTAAAGACTTTACCGGCGCGGGAAGTGCCCAAGAGGATACTCTCGGGCACGGAACAAAGATGGCAAGCCTTATCGCAGGCCATGGTCATGGTCCAGGGAATTCTGCTGGCGTGATAGGACTCGCACCGAAGGCTAAAATCTTGCCTTTGCGTACCCTTCGGACGGAAAATGACAGCAACCATGATGAGACATGGGGTGCTGCAGTTCGGTATGCAGTAGACCATGGCGCGAAGGTAATCAATCTCTCCATCGCAAACGATGGCGGAAAAACGCTGAGCGCTGGGCGAGAGGCGATCGCGTATGCGCAGGCTCACGATGTTGTAGTCGTGGCTGGCTCGGGCAATGACGGGGTGTCTGCTGTGAGCGAGCCTGCAGCGCTACCCGGTGTTGTCTCTGTCGGCGCTGTAGATAAACAAGCTAATGTCTGGGAAGACTCGAACACGGGCAAAGGGCTAACGCTTACGGCTCCCGGTGTCGAAATCGTTGGAGCAAATCCAACGATTTCCAGTGGGTATGGTGTGGGCAGCGGAACTTCGGATGCTACAGCTTACGTATCTGCCACTGCCGCATTGGTCCGCTCGAAGTACCCTGACCTCACCGCTGGTCAGGTTATCAACCGCCTCATTAAGTCGGCCTCGTTCCTTGGCCACAAGGGACTGAAGGCACCTGACGATGAGTACGGCTACGGGATTATCCGCCCCCGCCAGGCGGTCACAATGGACATCCCTGCCGGGCCCAAGGGGAATCCTCTCGGCCAACTCAAGTTGTCTGACTCGACATCCGGCAAGGCATCTGAACAGACGGACACCTCGACCCAGTCCAAGAAGAAAAAATCTTCCTCCAGTAACACCCTCTTCCTCGCCGGCGGCATCGCGGCTGTCGTGGTCATCGGCGCGATCGCCTTCGTAGTACTCCGCTCCCGCCGCAACGGCGGTAACGGCGGCCCCGGCTCCGGCGGCGCCCAGCACCCCTCGCACTCGCCGTACCCCAATTCTGCCCCGAACCAGGGGCACCCCGCTCCTCCGGGACAGTTCCCGCAGCACCCCAACTCTTACAGCCAGCAGCCTCCGCATCAGGGGCAGTAGGCGGAGACCAATTCTCCATCCAAGGCTGAGGGCGCATCGTTGCGCCCTCTTCCTACGTGGAGACTTGCCTAAGTGGTCATGGCTGACCACCCGAGGGCATCCGACGACCAGGTCAGCGCAGCGAATCCAGTCCGAGAACGAGAAGGGACCCTCCTCAATGGGCGCCATCGTCCTTATCGTCGGCGTGATCGGCATTGGAGCCGTGATTGCCGCCGGCGTCGTCTTCGCCGTACTGCGTAGCCGCCGCAACCCCGGTCACGGCCCAGTCAATCCCGGCCCCGGAACTTACTCCCAGAACATGGGTTATCCGCCCCAGCAGCCGATCCACCCACCCGCCCAGCAGCCGTACCCGCCAACTCCCCAACAGGGCTACCCCAATCCCCCTGGACAGCCGCCCCAGCACCCCAATCCCTACCCCCAGCAACCCCCGTACCAAGGACAGTAACTAGTAGTAAGCAGCCGGTCAGTGGGCACCCCTTCTCGTACATTCGATTGCGCACTGGTCCGGCGGGCGCCACCCGGTCCCGCTCGCGCTCCGCATGAGCCTTCGGGTCTTGCGGCACAGGGCAGCAGCGTTTGAAATCGCTGGGCCGTGCTGACAGCGCAGGCCCAGACGAGGGAGCAGATCGCGCAGCTGACCGCACGGCTGGACGAGGTCGGCCGGGCTGCCCAGGAGTCCGGATCAACCGCAAGAGGCTCTTGGAGCTGCCCGATGTCTTTGGGCGGTTCTGTTGGAAGCCGTTCTTCTGCAGCAAGTGGGCGGGCCAGAGGTGATGAAGGATCAGCTGCAGCATCTTCTGGGCGCTTCTGAGCGTCCCAACGTGACGGTCCAGGTACTGCCGTTCGCCCGCTGCGCCCGTGCGAGTACGTTCGGCCCGTACGTAGTGCTGGGCTTTCCCGAAGAAGGAGCGCTGGCCGTGGTGTTGGCGGACAACCCGACCGGATCCACGTGGCTTGAGCGAGAGGCAGAAGTCGCGTGCTACCGGGACCTGTTCGACGCCGCACGCACAGCTGCTCTCTCCGGTGGAGTCCCGTACTCTCATCCCTCGCAGAGCCAAGGAGCACGGATCATGAACAACGCGCGCCTCAGCAATTACGAACTGTCTGGGGCGAAATGGCGTAGCAGTCCATAGCGGCGGCAACAACGAGTGCCTCGAGGTCGCAGATGATCTCCCCTGCATAGTCCCCAAACGTGACAGCAAGCGTCCGGTCGGCCCCGTGCTCGCCTTCAGCCACCACGCATGGAGCGCCTTTCTTTGGCCTCTGCGGTGACCGACCAGATGCGACAGGACCAAGGCTCGGCAGTTCGGCAACGGCAGTGGCGTCGACGACAGTCCGCCGGCGTCCGCGTTTGCCGGCGATCCGCGGCAGTGGCAGTGGTAGTTAGCGGAGCGCGAGTACCACGAGCAGCCCGACAACGGTGATCAGCACGGCCCAAACCATGGCGTCGAATCGCCGAATCCTCCGGTTGCGAGCCGCCTCCCAGCGCTTATACGCCTCGTACTCGGGTGATTCGGACAAGAATGGAGCAGGCTTCGCTTCGGGGCCACGCAGCACGAAGTGATACTTGAACTCTCTGTTGTGCCCCGTCCCACGCCGCTCGGTTCGCTCCAGCTCGTAGCCGTGGCGCAATGCAAGGCGCGCCAGCGGCTCGCCCTTCAGGTTTGCCTCGTATGCGCCGACTTCCACTCGTGGTTCCGCGCCAGCGAAGAAACGTTGCTCGGCTTCCGCAACGCGCTGTTCTTCCGGCTTCATCCGGCGCTTCAGTTCGGCAACACCGATGGCACCCACGATGAGCACCATTGCGGACACCATGATTGTTTGCCATTGCATGGCCGACCTCCGTGAGTCCTGTTCGCCGCATCAAGGCGGCAGCATTGGGTTCGATGGTCCCTCGAACCCTGGGAACCCGTTCCGGACCATTACCCGAAGTCGGCCGTGATCTGCTCGGCGATGGCGCTTCTCTTCCCGCCCTGGCTGTCCGGGCTGGAGTCAGCCGCTGAGCCGCTGGAGATCATCAAGTCGTGTGCGGTCTTGGACAACAGTGAGACGTAGAAGGGGAGGTCGGGCAGGGAGGGAGTGGTGAGGCTCAGAACGAGGAGTCGTTGCATACGTGGCAGCGGGAGGTACACGTCGGCTCGGGCGAGGGGTAGAGAGGGGGCCGTGTCATCTGCCGGATCCGAATGCCACTCGACGCCGCACAGTACAAGGACACCGGGTCCTGCTGGGACACGAATCTCCTCGACCGTGTTGTTGTCGTTCGTGGAGAGCGCCTCGAAGAGACCGCGTGCCGAGAGCTCCGCGTCCGGCTCGTCCAGCGGGTCGAGGCGGGCCAGCAGCGAGGCCGTGGTGAGGCGGCCGTCGGGGGCCTCGTCAAGGCAGAAGCCGGCGTAGAAGGAGTTCTCGGCGAGGGCGTGGTCGGCCATCTCTCGGTAGGAGTGGAAGGCGACCTCGCGCTGGAAGTCGGTTCCGGTCGGCCATATCTCCTCCGCGATGGCCCAGAGCTGCTCCAGGCGTTCCTCGCCGTCCAGGTCGAGACCCAGGGAATAGAACCCTCCGGGAATGTCCAGGTGAAGCTCAGGTTCAGCGGACTGCATTACTGGACCTTCCCGTGCTTGGGGAGTAGAGCCACGCGCCAGGGAGCCTTTGACGCATCGAGGTCGAGGCCGTGATTGTGCGCGAGGCGTGTGAGTGTGCTCAGCGGGGTCCCTCGGAACTCTCGCGGGGACAGCCAGACGCCTTTGAGGAACCCGCCATCGGGCATGAGCGCAGGCAGTCCGAGGTGGTGGAAGTTGGTACGTCGGCTGAACTCTTGCCGCCCGATCTCCTGTGACAAGCGGGCGAACTCCTGGTCCAGATAGGCCTCGTGCTTGGACGAATCATGAGACAGCCGGAGCAGAAGCCTGCGTGGTGACAGGAACGAGTGAAACGCGAAGCGCTCAGGCATCAACGAACCGACGTCGCCGTCTCCGATTACGAGCAGGATCCGACAGAGGGTCCGGATGGGAATGTCCACTGGGATGACGATCCACTGCACCATGAACCACAAGAGGAGCCCAGGCCTTGAAGGATGGGGAAGAACGGGGTCGACGGACGACTGCGAGCGGGATGCGGATGCCATACCTATTCCCCCGTGACACTGTCCCAGATGCCGCTGACGGCGCCCGGAACAGAAGAAGCGAGCAGAGGACCCTTGGACCACCAGGAGGTCGGGTCGAGACTTCCGTCTGCTCGTATGGCTGCCTTCAGGGAGTCGAGGTCCCTGAGGACGGGGGTGTTGGTGACGATCTGGCTGAGTTTGGCCTCGCCGAAACTGGATCCGAGATTCTTGGCTACGGAATTCTCCCACGCCAGTTGAAATCGATTCCCAATGCCGTCCGCGGCCTTGAAGACGCGGCCCTCAGCTGCAGGGAGGATGCGGCCGGCCTCTCTCGCGAAGTCGCTCGCCTGCGCGATCCCTTCGTCGGCGAGGCGGTTCAGTCGGAGGACCCGTTGCACGTCGTCGACATTCGCGACGACTCTTTCCACGCCCTCCTCCACGATCTTCGTGGTACGTACCGCGACCTTGACAGAACCGGTGACTGCTGTCTTCGCGAACCCGGCCCCAGGAATAACCCCGATCGCGTCACCTACAAGGTCCATCATCCCCACGTCGGCCCCACCGATCTTGGCAGCTCCGTGTGCAAGCAGCGCGCCCGCGGAGAAACCGGCGCTGGCCAGGGCTAGGGCGCCGGACAGCGGCGGGCACCACAGGGTCAGCAACGCCAGGACGCCGAGGACGGCAGAGATGTTGCTCAGCCAGTCGCCGATCGACTTCAGCAGGTCCTTGTGCCGGGCGCACCACTCCTGGATCGCGTGCCCGAGCTTCTGGAACTGATCGCCCAACTTCTCCCAGAAGCCGGGGTCAGGTGCGCCGTCGGTCGCTTTACGGAGGTGGCTCGCGATCCCACGGGCGTCGGCCTGGTGCTCCTCGAACAGCCGCTCTGCGCGCTTGATGATCTCCTCGAGTTCATGCTCAGCCTGGTCCAGCCGCGCTGAGGCCTCTGACAGCTCGCCGTCGGCCCGTTGCAGCCGGGCGCTTGCTGCGTCGATCTTCGCTTGAGCGTCCTGCAGAGCCGGTCCGGTGAAGTACTGGCCGCTGAGCCGGAACGCCGGATCAGACGCAGCCTGGTTGTAGCGGCTTGTCGCGGAGTCCTTGGCCTTTTCGGCGGAGCTGACCTGGCCCTTGGCCGCCTTGGCCTGGGCCTCGTACGTACGGGCCGTGCTCTGATAGTGGGTCAGTGCATCGCGCCACTTCGACAGCTCCGATGACGCGGTGCGCATCGCCTCCTGGCTGTCCTTCAGATAGCGGGGCAGCTCCCCGACCTTCTTCGAGAACGCCGAGGCAGCGTCTCCTGCCCAAGTGACGTTCCCCGTCAGGCGCTTGATGCTGTTCTGCGCGTTGTCGAGCGCGGCTGCCGCCTTCTGAGTACGGGCGGCCAGCGAGTCCACGTTACTGGGGTTGCCCGGTGCCGGGTCGAAGCCGAGCGAGGGGTACGAGTCGCCGCTCACTGGGCGCCGCCCTTCCCGGCGAAGCCGTCACGCAGGGCCGTCTCGACATCCCGATAGGTGTCGCGAGTCTTCTTCAGCCCGTCCTCGATGGCCTGCGTGCCTTCGGCGATCTTCGTGATCGCGTCGTCCCAGCTGTCGTGGAACTCGTCGCAGGCGTTGTCGAGTTCCTTGCTCCCCGTGGTCTTCGGGCCGGTGTCCCGCAGTGCGTTCAGCGCCGCACGCATTTCGTCCTGACTCCTGTGGAGTTCCCTGACCAAGGTGTCCAGCTCGGATATGTCTACCTTGAAGCCCGCTCCCATGGCGCCTGCATCCCCCTGACTCCTCATGGCGTGATCATTTCCTGCTGCAACAAGATATCCAGTCGGCACCAGGGGTCTGAACTTGGGTCTTCCCGTTCGCGGAACCTTCACGCTTCTCATCCGTGACCGCTCGTCGCCCGCCGTAGTCCTCCTGGGACGCCGGGGTGCTGCCCTCAGTGTCCTGTCTGTACGTTGCGCCCCGTGAAGCGGCGAGGGGTTCACGCATTGAGCACAGGTCGTGCATAGAAGCCCCACGAGGGCGTGGGTTGCTGCCTCAGCGAACCCCATAAGCTGTCGTGTGACTGAACGGGGAAGATGCGCTTGAGGGGGCGGGAGTTGCTCCTGAAGTTGAGCTCAGAGGCGTAACCGGGTTGCAGGGCACCCGAAGGTGCGGACCTCTGTAGCACCTGATCGAGCCGTGCATCATGCCCCTCACCAGCAGACGTGTGAGGAAACCCATGTCCTATCCGACGCCGCCTGGAGGCCCGGGCAGCACTAACCCGTATGGGCAGCCGCCCCAGCAAGCGGGCTGGCAGCAACAGCAGTGGCAGGGGCTGGCTCAAGTGCCGCCCATGCCTCCGGGGATGCAGCCGATGGCTCCTGCAGCTCCTCCCGGCGCTCCTGGCGGGGGTCGGCGCACTGCCCGTATCGTGATCGGTTCGATCATTGGCCTCTTCGGCGTCCTCGCACTTGTGGGAGGCGGGGCGCTCGCTGCGCACGCTTACAGCAATAGCCAGCAGACGATCGCCAATCCCGAGTACGGAGAGGTGATCTGGTCCGACGAACCCGCGGATAGCATTTTTCCGGACACCATAGGCGGTCGTGACGGTCGACTCGGTGATCTCACCAATCCCAAGCACGCGTACTGGCGTCGGCTCGGTATCTCCCCTGAGACCTCCTGCGACAAGGGACTGACGGGGAAGACACTGGCGAAAGCGAAGCAGGTCGGGTGCAAGGCCGTGCTGCGCGCCACCTATGTCGATCCCACCGGGGACATGGTGGCAACGGTCGCCCTAATTGTCCTGCCAGGAGACGGATCGAAGAAGGAGGAACTCGTTCAGGCCTACGAGGGCATGAAGAACGAGGGGGCGGTGGCCCCGTTGGCGGTGCCGGGCACTCTGGCCGCCAAGTGGAAGAGGATCGACCGGAACGGGTCGGCGCTGGATTCAACCAGCGGTGAACACATGCCCTATGCCATCGCTGCCACCACGGGTGCGGTCGACGGGCGGCTTGCGGGCAATCTGCCGGACGATTGGGCGGAGGACGACCTTGAAATCATGGCCGACCGGGAGTCCTGGTTCGCCGAGGCGGAAATTCTGGTGAGGATGTTCGGAGTGCACATGGATGACCTCCAGCTCGGGGGGTCGAAGTGGTGATCAACCGACGTACGCGGACGGCCGTCGTCGGTGCTGCGCTGACCGGTCTCATCTGTGTACTGCCGATGAGCCCCGCGCACGCCGCCACTTCGACGCCCGTGGGGTGGGAGGGCAATGCCATTGGCCTTTCATCAGCGCAAGAGCTCAGCCAGGGCGAAGGCGTCACGGTGGCCGTTCTGGACAGTGGAGTGGTCCCGGACCATCCTGCGGTGAAGGGGCGAGTGACAACCGGCCCTGACTATTTCGAGGACGGACTTGACTCGCAGAGCCCCGAGTGGGGAGTGCACGGCACCGCCATGGCGTCGGACATACTCAAGGTCGCACCCAAGGCCAAGATCCTTTCGGTGAGGGTCATCTCTGACGAGGAGGAGTCCGACGACGGAAGCGTCGAACTGCGGCGTGGCACGAGTCCGATCGCGGAGGGTATCTACTACGCGGTGGACCACGGCGCCGATGTGATCTCGATGTCTCTCGGAACCGGTGAGGTCGCCAACTCCGCGAATGAGGACGAAGTTGCAGCCATCGGCTATGCCCTGAGCCATGGTCTGCCGGTGCTCGCGTCGGCTGGCAACAGTGGAGACAAACTCAATGAGATCGCTTTCCCGCCTGGTTACGCCGGCGCCATAGCCGTGGCCGCCACGAATCAGAGTGGCGGGCGCGCCGAGTTCTCGACCGTGCACACGTACAACGAAGTGGCCGCCCCAGGCGTGGACATCACCAGTGCGAAGAACACGGGCGGCTTCGCAGCGGTCGACGGTACCTCCCCAGCAGCCGCGCTCGCGTCAGGCGTCGTCGCGCTGATGCTCTCTCATAACCCCAAGCTCACCCCGGCCCAGACGCGCGCGATCCTCACCAGCACCGCCCGCCACCCGCAGGGCGGGTGGAACGCCCTCCTCGGGTACGGGCAGATCAACGCCGCCGCGGCTGTCAAGGCTGCGGCCTCGCCGCCCAACGACAAGACGGTGCCGGTGAAGTACGAGGGCAAGGAGCACTTTGCTTCCCCAGTGGGCACGTCTAAGACCACCCACCCTCCCATGGAACAGGAGGTGTGGCTGACCGGTCTGGGTGCTGCCGGCGTGGGCCTGCTGATGTTGATCGGCGGGCTGCTCTTGGCGCTGCTCGGCCGCCGTAAGGGCGGTGCCGGTGTGACGGCCATGGCATCGCCGCCAGGATCCTTCAGAAGCTGATGGCGGTAGGTGGGCTGTGGAGTTCTCCAGCAGGCCACAGTGCTGGAGGCCGAGCCGAACGGCGCAAGCGGTCGTGGAGCCTTCGCGAAGCCTCGTGGCGGTGTGGTCGGCGCGGCCAAGGGTGACACGGGCAAGGGGACGGCGGCGGGGCGGGCTTGCCCGGTAGCCGAAACGGAACTCAGCGCGGCGCCACGGCAGGCGGCATGACGAGTCGCGACGGTCGACGCTCAGAGGAGAACAGCCAGAGTGACCGTCCGGACTACCTGGTCGAGAACGAAGCGACCTGGATCTCGCAGGAAGACCGTGACCGCAACGTGCCGCGCAACATCGAATAGGCACACCTGAGCGAGCTGCACGGGATCTCCGTGCGGCTCGCCCGCATGAAGGCTGGCGGAACCAGCCGTGGTTGAGTGAGGAGCAAGGAACGTTGGCGCCAGACGAGTCTGGTCCACGATGGGCGTTGTGGCGTTGACAGGAGCCTTGCTGCTCACTTCAGCACCGACTGCCTCGGCCGATTATCTTCGGGACCAGCAGTGGGTCCTGGATGCCTACAAGATGGATGCGACTTGGGCGTTGACTCAGGGTGAGGGAGTCACCGTTGCCGTCGTCGACTCAGGTGTCGACGGCAGTCACCCTGATCTGACTGGTCAAGTCCGCCAGGGGAAAGACTTCACCGGAGGAGGAAATGCTTAGGAGGATGTGGCCGGACATGGCACCGGCATGGCGAGCTTGATTGCTGGCCATGGCCACGGCGCGGGCATGGTGGGGCTCGCGCCAAAAGCAAGGATTCTTCCGCTGCGCGTTCTTCAGGACAAAGATGATGATTTCGAGGACGACACTTGGGCTGCGGCTGTGCGATATGCCGTGGACAACGGCGCGAAGGTCATCAATCTTTCTCTCAGCGCAGGAGGAGGCAGTAGGACTCTCCCTAGTGGCCGCGAGGCAATCGCGTATGCCCAAGCACACGACGTCGTATTTGTTGCGGCCGCGGATAACGACGGAGGCTCTGGGACAAACCCAATACTGGAGAGGGACTGACCCTCGTTGCTCCAGGCGTTGAGATCGTCTCTGCGAACAAGAATCGATCCGATGGATATAGCTTGGACAGTGGAACTTCGGACGCCACGGCTTATGTTTCCGCCGCGGCAGCCTTTGTCCGGGCCAAGTATCCTGACCTCACCGCAGGCCAGGTAATCAACCGCCTCATCAAGTCAGCTTCATTCCTTCATCAAAAGGGATTGAAGGCCCCTGATCGCGAATACGGCTACGGAATCCTCCGCCCTAACAAGGCTCTCACGATGGACATCCCGGCCGGCCCCAAGACGAACCCTCTCGGGCAAATGTCGTCGTCCAGTTCGACTCCTAGCCAGTCATCTAAGGGAACGGGCTCTTCGACCCAGGCTAACGGGAGGTTCTCCTCCAGCGACTTCCTCGTCCCTGCCGGGGGCATCGCAGCCGGTGTTGTCATCGGTGCGATTGCCTTCGTGGTAATTCGCAGTCGCCGCAACGGTGGTAACGGCGGCCCCGGCTCCGGCGGCGGGACTCCTTCTGCCGGAGCGGGCTACCCGCCCCAGCCCCTGACTGGCTACCAGCCGTATCCCAACACCGCTCCCAACCAGGGCTACCCCACGCCTCCAGGACAGTCCCCGCAGTACCCCAACCCTACGCCCAACAGCCCCCGCACCAGGGATAGTAGGGGTAGCCCCCCTCTCGAAGAGCCTGTGAAAAACACGGAACCTTGGTTACTCCTCATTTGACGCTGCGCTACCCGGCGTCGCGCAGAGCGGATGAGGGAGGCCTGTGCTCGGCATCCTCGACGTTAATGGCTCTTGATGCACCGCACAGGCGTGGTAGTGGTGGCGGTTTACGAGTCTTGGCCTTGGGTGCCCTCCCGTCCCATGTGGGGTCGGCTTCGCACCCCGCGAGTCTCTACGGGTGGGCAGGGATGAAGGGGTTCGGGACGTACGCGTAGTGCCTGACGGCCGGAGCAAGCCCCAACGGGTCAGGGGCGGTGTAGCGGCCCAGGCCGGGATCGGTGGGGCGTACTTGAGAACGCGGTGCCAGCGCCTCTCGCGATGCCAACAACGTCCAAGGGTCCTGAGGGGCGCCCTGGAGGGCACCCGCCGTACGTTGTCCTCACCTGGATGCTGACCACCAGCCCCCGCCTAGGAGAAACGGCGAGAGAGTCGAGGTGACATGACTGAGGTAGACGGGGATCGGTGGCACGATGCCGTACTGGCGTTGTTTGGCGGCATGGCCTTCGCCATGACTGGGGGGCGGGATCATGCGGACTGGCGACGCGATGCTGCGAACGTAATGCATCTCAAGGCCGTTGACGCTCGCGGCTGGACTTCGATCAACGGGGCGCCCGAGGGGGATGTATGGACCACCTGCGGTCCGACTGTGCCCTTCCTGCCTCCCTCATTGGACGACTTCAACTCGGTTTTCGAGGTCTCCCGCGAGTCCGCTGCTCAGTTGCTGGTGACGCTGCAAGGCGATTGTTTTCAAGCAGCAGGTATTCCCCACTTCGAGGCCAAGAAGGGAGAACTCCTGGCGCAGGCTGGAGTGATCCTTGGACGTTTTGGGACGACCGCAAGCTATTACACAAATGCAATGGCGGCGAAGGGGAATCCTCGCGCGGACATGTTCCTCAGAGAAGCGATTTGTGAGTCATTCACCGACTACATGCTGGACTGCGGCCTGATCGTGGTCTCCGACTCCGAAGTCGGGGTATTCTGGTCTTTCATCATCGACGGCTGATTCCCACCGTTCTTGTCAATGCCTGACTGTGACTAGCCGTAGCCAGCTCAGCCGAGGCAGGCAGCGCGGGTAGCGGACTGCTATCGAAGGGGTGACCGGCGCGTAGGAGTGCCCGCAGGACGTTCAGGCGGCGGGGTGCGAGGGCGATGACGGCCTGCTTATGGGTTTTCTTCTAGGTCCTCTTGCGCTCGTAAAACGCCTTGGAGACGGGACAGGATCGGGCGGCGACCTGGGCGGACATGTAGAAGACGCCCAACAGGCGACGGCAGTATCGTCGAGGCCGGCGCAAGTTGCCGCTGATCCGCTCCGAGTCCTTCGGCATGGGCGCCAGTCCGGCGACACCGGCGAGCGGGTCCGCAGTACCGAAAACGCTTATGTCGCCGCCGGTGTGTCTTGTAGCACCCATGAGGGCTGGGGCTGTCAAGGCGCACAATGCCCTGGCCCGGCGTGTGGGTTGGTGTGCTCGCACCAGGTTGATCGCCGTCGTGGGCAGTAAGTCGGGGCCCGTGATCCCCTGAGTGGTGGTCGCGCGGAGAGGACTCGCACGCGCAGGTGCGCTTCCCAGAGCTGGCCCAGTTCTTGGCGGTTGGCCCTCCCGGGACATGCCGGATGAGTTCACCGAGCACGTCGCTCAAACCTGACCGGTCACGCGACCTGATCAACCAGATGGCGAAGTAGCAAAGAGGACAGCCACGTGGACAAGACCCTGGAAAAGGACGTGCGGACTCGTCCCCACCGCCCGTTCACCACCGAGTGGGGGACGACTGCGCCAAACACTGCCGACGGTGACACGAGCATAGACTGGTACTACGTCCCGAACCATTTCCAGTACCGCCTCGTGGGAGAGAAGCACGGTGACGAGAACACGTACCGAGTGGAAGTGAAGAAGCGGTACGACTGGGGGGTCCCCAGCGAACACGGGAGCGCGCAGGAGAAGTTCGGCGGTCCCTTCAAGATGGAACCTGAACAAGCCGACCTTGCCCACCTCAATTCCATCGGCCTGGCCCGTGACTTCGAAGTCGTGGGCAGCTCGAACACGATCGGAACGTCGGCTTGAGTCCCCGGTACGTCGGCCGTCACACGGGGCGAGCGCCAGTGGAAGGTACGTCGAACGGACAGAGGGTGGAGTACACGCCCAGCCGTCTCCCATGGTTGCGGCGCCCGTCCGGCAAACGTGTCCTGATTTGGCTTTTCATGTTGTCCTGCATTGCATTTGCGCTATATGCGGCAGGGGGGCTCGTCCAATCCATCGGCGATCTCGACGACCAGCCGGACGGCGACTGGCTGTGCTCGGGACACTCGGTGATCTGTGAGCCCTGATCGATCAGCGAAGGCCACTGGTCCTTTGGGCACTAACTGCCCTGTCGTATCGCTCCGATGGGCCGGGCGGAGCGTGAGGGCGACGCATTGGGCCATGAGGTTGGGGCCCCGTCCCTTACCTGCACTCCGTGGCGTATCTGGTGCACCGCAGGGCTTTCTCTGTCTCCACCGGGCTGGTGTTGGCGTCGTTTGCGGCCTCCTGTCGCAGGGCGTTCACCTTCTCGGAGTCGAGGTCCTCGCCCCGTGTGCTGGCCCAGATGTCGAGGATCCCGGTGCTGTCTTCCTCGAGCATGCGCTGCGCGGCGTTGCCCGTCTTCCCGGCGCGCGTAACCCGGCCGCCAACTGAAGGGTCGGGTAGGAGCCGACAAGCCTGTCGGCACTCGCCAAGCCCCGGCACCCCCCATTCCAGGGGAAGCGCCGGGGCTTTCGTCACGCGAAGAACGCCACCAGCGAGCTGACGACGAGCCCGACCACGCCCACCCCGGCCACTACCAGGCATGTGCGGAACAGCCCCTGACTCGGCGTCCGCCCGAACGGGAAGCCGGTGACGGTGGCGAAGAAGCCGGTGGCGAGGGAGATCAGAGCGCCGAAGAACCACGCGCAGCCCACCGCGATGGCGTAGACCCAGCCTTGGTCCAGCTTGTAGGACGTGTCCCCGGTCTTGAGGGCCTCGATGACGTACCCGCGCTGGTGCAGGGCGTCGCTCTTGAGCTCGGCGTTGAGGTCCTTCACGGTGCCGTCGTCGGACGTGAAGGTGCCGTAGCACCACCTGGTCTTCGTCTTCTTCCGGGAACTGCTCGACGTGCTCGAGCGGTACTTGTAGTCGACGGTGCAGGTCTCGACGGTCAACTTGCCCGGTGTGGAGGTGGCGTAGGTGTAAGGGCCGAGGTAGGCGCCGAGGGCCAGGAGGACGACGCCTACGAGGATCAGGCCGGCGCCGATGAGGCGGCCGAGGTTCGAGCGGTCTTCCGGTGCTGCGGCGTTCGGCGCGGCGTTCCCGTGCACTTGTGTCATTGAGGGTTCCTCAGGAGGGGATGCGGGAGGCGATACGGGGGTCACAGGACGAGGGCACAGACGAGCGCTGCCAGGACGCCCACGGTGAAGAGGCCGCCCAGGACGGGGCCGGTCACCGTCTGGGCCGGCAGGCGCTGCCAAGAGGCCGTGAAGCCGGGGCCGTTGCGGGTGCCGAAGCCGGTGAGGAGGCAGTAGGCGCCGAAGGCCAGGAGGGAGAGGCAGAACGCGAGGATCGCCGCGTCGTCTCCGGGATCCCGGTCCTGCGGTTGCTCGAAGGTGTCGTCCACCTCGACCACGGGAATTTTCGCCCCGGCCTCGAAACGTGATGACGTCTCCACCGCCACGTCTTGGTAAGAAGTCTTACCGTCTTCTGCGCTCCAGTTTCCCGTGCAGCTGAACTTGAGTTCCGTAGAACGCCTGTGCCTGCCGTAGTGGGTCTTCGTGTGTGTCTCGCATGAAGAAACCGTGAGGGTCCCTTCGGCGCCTTCCCCGGCGAGTTCACTGCGCAGTTCCGGAATGGTCACCGCGGCGACGACCACAGCCACGAGAAGCAGCCCGAGTCCGAGGAGTCTTCCCTTCCAGAGGGTCCCCGTACTGCCGTAATGAGGCTGTGTTGTGACCACTTTTGGTGTCCCCTTGAATGACTTGACGATCTCTTGACTGGCGGGTTTGGCAGGGCAGTGCGCGAGGAGTCTAAGGTATCGGTCTGTCGTCCAATATGAACTACGGCAAACGGGAGTTCGGGGGAGCGCCATGGGGTTCGAAACCTTCGACGTGGACACGGATGTACTCCGGCGGCAGGGAGGGAAGTTCATTGATCTCGGGGTCGATTTCGCGAGTGCTTCCAAGCGGTTTCAAGGCAGCCTCGAAGGCCTCGGAGAGCCCTGGGCGGACGCGGACTTCGGAGAAATCTTCGGTGAGGTCTACACGCCGATTCGCGACGGAATCTTCACATCGATGGACAGTCTCGCCGAACGGCTTCAGAAGATCGGGCACAACCTGCAGGGCATGGCGCGCAACTACGACGAGTCGGAAACGTCGAACAGCGGCCTGATGAACGGTCTCACCGGTCAACTCTAATTGAATCAACTCTGATCAAATTCGGGGGAAATGGCATGTCGCTCACGCTGCCCGGTGAGCTTGTCTGGGTGCTCGACCTCCTCGGCTACACCTGGCCCGAGGCCGACGAAGAAGCGCTGCACCAGGTCGCCGAGACCTGGCGGGCCTTCGGCGAGCAACTCGAAGCGGTCCAGAGGGAGGGCGAGGGCCTCGCCCGCACCGTCGTCGCCCACAATTTCGGCACGGCCGTCGACGGATTCAGCAAGGACTGGGGCGCCTACACCGGCGCGAACGGTGAGGACAGCTACCTGCCGGATGCGAAGACCGCGTGCGAAGTCATCGCCTTCGCCTTCGACGCGGCCGCGGTGGCGGTGCTCACGGCCAAGCTGTCCGTGATCGCCCAACTTGTCGCCCTGGCCATCGAGATCATCGCGGCGCAGGCGGCGGCTCCCTTCACCTTCGGGCTGTCCGAGATCGGTGCGCTCGGGGCGACACAGGCCACGCGGCTGATCGTCCGGGAGCTGCTGGACAGGCTCAAGAGGGAGGTCATGGAGGCGATCACCAAGGCCATGGAGCACGCCACCATGGACGCCCTCAAGAAGATCGCCAGGGAGCAGCTCGAGAAGATCACCAAAGAGAAGGTCAAGCAGTTCGCCAAGGACCAACTCAAGGAGCAGGGCAAGCAGTTCGTTCAGGAGAAGGTCGTCGACGCCGCCAAGGACAAGGCCAAGGAAGCCGCCATCGGAATGGCGCAGAACCTCGGCCAGCAGAGCATCGAGACCTACTTCGACGCGCGGTCCGGCATCGACCTCGGCGAGACGGCGGACGTCGCCAAGACGGCGGCCGGCGACTATGTGGACGGCCTCAAGAACGAGGTCACCGGGGGCGAGGGATCGACCTTCGCCGACTACGTCGACCCCACCACGCATGTGAACAACGCCGTGGACGCCGCGACCGAGCGTGTCACCGGGGCGGCCGGCGATCGCGTACAGCAGGGCGTCGACGCGCTGTCCGGACACGGCGCCGACACCACGCAGGGTTCCGACACGGATGCCGACACCGCCCCCGCGCCGACGGGCTCCGGCTCCTCGGGCACCGGGCAGGTATCCAACAGGCCCGCAGCCGCCACCTCCACCGCGGGCTCCCGCTCCTCGGGCAGCACGGGGGGCGCGCAGGAGTGGGCTCGCAGCGAGTTCGGGTGACGCCGCCGCTGCTCCTCACCGCCCTCGTCCCACCACCCTCATCACACGCCCTCATCACATCGCCCTCGTCCCACCGCCCTGACCCACCACCCCCGCCTCCGACAGCATGCGAAGCAACAGGAAGGACGTGCCGCACCCGTGACCGCCGACCGGGAGATCCAGGACGAGGAACTCATGGGGGTCGCCCAGGACCCCGAGCAGGCGCTGCGGCTGCGCCGCTCCCTGCGCACCATCGCCGGCGCGACATCGCTCGACCCGGCCCTGCGCGAGATGGCGCGTGAGGTGTTGAGTGGGCACGTCGACGTCAAAGCCGCGTTCCAGGACCCGCGTTACACCGAAGCGGTCTTCCAACGGCTCCACGAGATGCGCCGGGCGGCCGACGCCCAGACGTACGCGGAACGCCGGCAGTCCAAGGCGCAGTTCGCGGAGTGGGACGTACGGCAGCAGGCCGAGCTGGACCGGGAACGTGCCGAGCGGGATGCGCCGGTGTACGACTCCGGCCGGGAAGCGTGGCGGACCCAGCGCTGAGGCAGCCGATGTCGGGCGGGCTGGGACAGGGGTGAGGCGTGGCTGCCCCGCCCTGCACCGGCGTCAGCCCCGAGGAGTCGTGCCGCCGGAAGGATCCGGTTCATAGACCCGGTACAGGGCAGCCGCCTGCACCAGCAGTAATACGAGTACGACGCGCACAGCGGCCATGACCACGCGCCCCTGCCACTCACCGCCTGCCCGCGCCACCTCGCCCCTGACCCGTGCCACGTCGCCCCTTGCCCATGTCATCCCATCCCGGCCGCTCACCCTGCCCCCGCGTCCCGCGTCCCGCGCGCGCCCCACGGCGCAGGGCCGGCACCAGCAGTGCCAAGTGGCGCCAGGGGGCGGTGGCCAGTGGCCATACATTTCCCGGTTCTCCTCGAAATCTCCCTGGCAACAGGTCGTAAAGGCCAATGGGCTCGAGCTGACGTCGAGTTGACACCACCCAGGGGGTTCCCTGTGTCGGCGGTGTGTTGATGCAGGCGCGGGCGCATTGGTAGGTTCACGCCGGTCGAGACCGCCGACCCTCCCTATGAGGTACCCCTTGGACAGCGCCCGCGACAGTTCCGACAAGCGCGTAGACGACTCCGAATTCCTGGAGATGACCCAGCAGGACGCCGCTCAGGCCAAGATTCTTCGGCAGTCCCTGGAGCATCTCGCCTCGGGGCTGGGAGGCGACGCGCTCAAGGAAATGGCGCAAGAGGTCCTCTCCGGACGTATGGGACTGCGCGAGGCAGCCAATGTGTCGGCGTACGCCGAGCAGGCCGTGGAGCAGGCGGCGCCGCTCGCCGAGAAGTGGGCCTCCATGTCCGACCGTGAGCGGGACGAGCTCGCCGCGGAGGGGGAGCGCCGGCTTGCGGAGGAGCGGCGGCAACTCGACGAGGAGCGGCGCGCGGAGTCCGAGAACCGGTCGGGTACGAAGTCGCGTCACGACGGGCGTGGCTGGTCCTTGTACTGAGCGGTCGTACCCGGTGATGCAGGCGATGGGGGAGCTTTGAACTTTCAGGTAGAGCCCGGCGCGATCGACGGCTTCGCGAAGCTGGTGGGGCGTGCCGCGGACGGCAGTGCGCAGGCCTCCGCGTACGTCGGCACCCACGCTCAGATCGACAATTCCGTCGGCGGAGCGGCCTGGGATCTCGTCGCGGGTGACCACGACAGTTATGTGAGCGAGGCCAAGAAGGCTCTGGACAAGGTCAAGAGCGTTCTGGAGGCGTCCCAGAAGGAACTGAGGGGAACGGCCAAGTACTACCGGGAGACCGACACCGACGAGGCGGCCAAACTCGACGCCACCTACCCGGGCTCCAAGGTGTCGGGCGGCGGTTCCGGCGGCGATCCGCAGGACTTCTCCGATGCCAGTGACGCCGTGGACACGCTGAAGCCGCCGAGCGACCCCACCAACCCGCTCGCCAAGTACGCGTCGGGCCATGCGGACGAATACAAGATGAGCCCGGTGCAGAAGACGCTCGGCAGCGCCCTCGATCTGGGCAGCCCCTCGGCGATGGCCGTGGAGGCGTCCAAGCTGCTCTTCGACTTCGACCCCTTCGCCGAATGCACGAACTGGGTGTTCGGGGACTGGAACAAGTACAACGACTGCGCCGACGTATGGGGCAATCTCGCGTCGTTCTGCGATGCCGTGGCCGCCAATGTGCGCAAGGGAAACCAGAACGTCGGTCTCAGCTGGGACGGCAACGCCGCGAACGCCGCCACCGTGTACTTCGACGAGTTCACCAAGAAACTGGACGAGATCAAGGAGACCTTCAAGTCCCTGCAGAGCTGTTACTCGCAGGCGGCGCAGATGGCGTTCCAGTTTGCCGAATTCCTCAAGTCGTTCCTGGTGATGTTCTGCGACCTGCTCGTCATCTGGCTGATCAACTTGCTCGCGGCGCAGGCCGTCAACGCGATCCCCGTCGGCGGGCAGGTCGCCTCGGCGGCCATGTTCGCGCTGGCCGCGGCCGAGGCCATTCGGCTCATGCAGATGTGGGCCGAGGCGGCCAAGGCGTTCGACACGTTCGCGGCGGCGCTGAGCGCGCTCGGTGTGGTGATGTCCACGGCCGTGAACGGGTTCTCGGCGGCGGACGGGTTTCCCCAGGTGGGGACCGGTGCTTATGATCACGCCGCGGTGTAGCGGAGAAGGCGGACAGAATTCATGGGTTTCCTGGGCGGAGTCGACGACCTGGAGCGTTTCCTCACGCGCTCCTGCTACTTGAGCATCGCGTCCGTCCCGGTCTGCTGGGCCCTCATGGTCTTCCTAGCAGCGGATTCCGGCTGGCATTTCAGCTATCTGCTGGGCGCCGTCCTCCCACTGATCGCTGCTTATCTGGGGATCCGTGGCAAACGGGAAATACGTACGGGATTGTCGGCTACGGCATTCGGGCTGGCTTTCGTTTCGCTGCCGTTGATGCTTGCACTGGGGTATCTCGCAGGCATGTGACGTGATCGGCTTGCCGCCCGCTGCCTCGGCGCCTGCCGTCAGGCTGGTCTTGGCGGAGGGCTAAGCTCCGCTGCCATGACCACGCACGACGGTGAGGCGGCGAACGGGCCGGACGGAACGGGCAGGCAGCCCCAGCCCCACGGCCCGGGGGCGAGCGCGGACGAACTGCGGGCGCATTTCCAGGCTCAGGGGCAACCGGGGCTCGTGGAGAGCCGGCGGCGCGATGTGACGCAGGCACGTTGGACGTACGCGGCGTTGGCCCCGCTGGTCGCCGTCATCTGCCTCGTCCTCATCGTCGTACGCCTTGTCAGGGGCGACGCGGTGGGTGCCTGGGTCGCCCTGTATGCCGTGGGTGTGGCCCTCAGCGGGTGGGGTTTTGTGCTCGCGCGGATCGGGCGTACCCGGTGGGCGATGGCCGTCACCTGTATCGGGGCAGCGTTGGCGGGGCTCGGCGACAGCCCCGCCTTCCACTGAGGCGGGCTCGAGGAGAAGTCACACCTGGCGGCGCTTGTTGCCGACGAGGTAGGCGAGGCCCCAGGCGGCGGCCGCCGCAAGCACGAGGCCGAGCGGGGAGAACCAGTCGACTCCGCCCGCGGCTTCGTCGTTCCACCAGGCCTTGGCCGGGAGGAGGGCGTCGTACCTCAGCAGGTCCCAGAGGGTACCGAGCGACTGGCTCTCGGCGACGATGAGCGGCCAGGCGTTGGTGTAGCCGAAGAATGCGCCGAGAGCGGCGATGACGGTCCCCCAGATCCAGGCGCCCGTGTGCCGGTGGCCGACTGATCCGACCAAGGCGCCGACGATCGCTCCGTTGATCAGGGCGTGGCCCAAGTAGAGGGTGTTGGCCACGGTGACCGTCTGGTCCTTGTACGTGGCCAGGATCAGGCCGCTGTAGAGCAGCGAGACGACGACCGAGGCGAAGAATGCCAGGAAGACCGCACCGACCGGATGACCGCTGGCGTTCGGCCGTTGCCCGAAGGGCGGCGCCTGGTACGGCGCAGCCGGGTACATCGGGGCCTGTCCGGGCATGTGCGGCTGCCCGGCCTGCATCGGCTGCTGGCCACCCGGCATCGGCGGCTGCCCGGGGGCGGGAGGCGCTCCGAACCCCGCTGGCTGCTGCGGCGGGACGGGCTGGGCGTACGGGTTGTAGGCGTTCGGCTGCTGCTGCGGTGGCTGAGGGGGTTGGTGCGGGGGTTGCTGCGGCGGTTGGGGAGGCTGAGGGGGCGGCTGGAAGGGCGGCTGGCTCATCGGTTTCCCACGGGGTGAATTGATAGGAACAGCAAGTTATCAGTGAGATCAGGAGGGGCCGTCGGAGCTGGAGCGGGCTGCGTGAAGGGCGCCAGTCAGCCCTTGTGGCCGTATGTGCTCCCCTCGTAGCCGTCCTCCTGGTCCATCCACTGGTACTCCTCGTCCAGCCTCAGGATGAGATCGCGGGCCCATTCGGCGAGAAAGTGTGGGCAGCCCCATACGTCGGCGGACCGGGCGGCCTCGGGCGCCGGGAACGAGTCGGATGCGTAAAGGTGCCGGAGGTGGGCCGCGAACCCGCGCCGGTCCCAGCGCCTGAGGCGCTCGTCCGGATGGTCGTCGATGCCGTGCACGCAGTCGGCTTCGAGCGGCCCGGAGTCGACAGCGCGGAACAGGGTGCGGACTTCGCGTCCGACGCCGTACGGCAGATCGCGCACTTGGGCGATCCAGAGGGCGAGGAGCAGCAGCACCAGTCGCTCCTGCGGGTCATCCGCTGTGGGGTGCCGGCGCGCGGCCCACACCGCGATGTTCTCCGGTCCCTCGTCGAAGTCGTCGCCGTCGACGACGCAATTCGTCAACTTGTCGATATCCAGGGTCCCGTCGGGTCCTACGTACGTCCCGTCCAGGGCGCTGGTGTCGCGTACCCCGAACTTCGACGCATGCGCGGCACGCAGCTCCGTGAGCGCCTCGTCCGCGAGGCCGCGCAGGTAACGAGGGCACAGCCAGGCATCGGGCGGATACTCGTCGAGCATGTCCCTCAGCTCGGCGCGGCCACCGGGGCTGCGCAAGTGGAAGCCGATCTCGGCGGTGTCGGCCGACTCGAACTCGGGGTCCGGATGCTCGTCGTCGCTGTGTGTGCAGTCCGCGGGGCCCCCGAGCTTCGGCAGCACCGACTCCAAGCCCTGGATCATCGCGTCGAAGACCGACCGTTCCGTGATCCGGTAGATGGCGTACCAGCAGCTCGCGTGCTGGGTGATGACGTAGCCCGCTCGTGCCCCTCTGGTGGCGAGCCAGCCGTCGACGCCCGCGTTGGACTCGAGGACGGCGACAGGGTCCCAGCTGGGATAGTCGGAGAGGACCGAGGACAGGCTCTCCACCGATGAGGTGTGGTCCTCCGGTACGACCGCGGGTATGCCGTCGGCCGAGAAGGGCCTGACGATGTCGGCGGTGACACGAGCCGTGCCGGCGATGTTGGCCGGGCACAGATCGGCCTCCTGGCGGGGGCGTGCCGGCCAGTCGGCCAACAGGTATCCGGCGGGCAGCCCGAGCCAGGACGGATCGTCCTCGGCAAGCTCCCCGAACTCCTCCTCGTACGGGTGCGTTTCGTGCGCGCAGCTGCGCCTGCCGAAGGCCGCCGCGGCAGCCAGCAGTGCCTCTACGGCTGCTCGCTCGACGTCGGGGGTGGGCTGCCCGGCGAGGTACGGCACCATCTCCGCCAGCCCGGCCACCCACACGTGCGCCGTGTCGCCGTCGGGGTCAGCTATGAGGCGGCGTGCGCAGTCGAGCACGAGGGGGTCGGCCTCGGCGGGGTCGGTGTCCGCACCAACCCGGCTCCAGGCCTTACGTAGTTCAGCTATGGGGGAGGCGTCGCGGTTCTCAGGCATATGGATCATCCTTCCTGACGACGCGTGATCGGCTACGCCGGTTGCTGGGAGCGCCTGTCCCGCAAGGGTCGGCCGGCTTGGGCAGGGCAGGCCGAATGGCGGCGCTGGGGCAGCGGCTTGACCTGCATGAACCGGCGTCGCCAAGATCTCCGGAGCCGGCCGGGGCACGAGCACGGTGCAAAGGCACGATGCAGAGGGACGGAACAGCATTGAAGACGGACGCGAGCGGCGGGCGGAACCTGCGGAAGGCCGGAACGGGAGTTCCCGGCTTGGCCGCTGCCAGGAAACGGAGCGTCGGCAGCCGGATAGGGATCGGAGTGCTGGGCGTACTCACGCTGCTCTTCGGCCTGATTCTCGTCGGGGTGGGCTACGAGGAAGGCCCCAGGAAGGTGTCCGGCGGCACGCAAGGGACGATCACCATCGAGCGTTGCGGCAAGGACATCATCGGGGACGACGTGGAGTGCTCCGGCACCTTCCGTTCCGACGATGGCAAGGTCGGCTCCGACGTGGAGGACTTCGAGCCCGGTGAGGAGCACGACAAGGGCGAGAAGGTCGAGGCGGTGGCATACGACTCGGATTGGTTCAGGCGTGGCACCTTCGCGGAGTTCTACGTCGAGGCTGTCAAGGTCTGGTGCGTCGCTGCCGCCATGTTCGGCGTGGCGCTCTTCCCGCTGAGCGCCGCCTTCCGCCGCGGGAACCGCCCCATGCGGCGCGCCACGTTCATCACGGGTCTCAGCCTGCTCTTCGGAGGGCTGCTGGGCTGTGGTCTCTGTGCCCTCGTGAACGCCGTGCTCTTCTAGCGCTCTCAGCAAGTAGTGATCCCGGCACGCACTGCGGGGTCGCTGTCAGTGGTGGGTGCGAGGATGACCGCATGATCGAGGAGCTGGACGCCGTACTGGCCGACCCCGCACGGCTGTTGAACGCTGACCGTGCGGCGGTGCGGGACCACATCGCCGCCGCGAAGGACGCCGACGGCGTGGGACATGAGGTCTTCCTGCAGGCCGAAGCGATATTCGGCGGCGCGGACGTGACACCCGCCGAGTTCGCTTCCTGGCTGCACTTCGCGGCGAAGGCGACCGGCCACGACGAGTACGCCGAGCAGATAGCGAAGGCCGAGCCGGGGATGCCGTGGCGCACGGTATGGGCGTGGTGGCGGCCGGCGAACTGGTTCATGGCCCACCCGAGTCTGAACGGCGACTATTACCAGGTCCACCGCCGCCTCTACGAAGGCCAGGAGCTCATCGAGGTGGTCGACCACCGCGGCCCGCTCTGGCTCGACGCGGAGACGGGGCGGAGGGTGAAGGTCAGGGACGAAGCAGCGCTGTCAGAAGCGCCCTTGCCACCCGAAGTGCTTGATGCACCTGCTCTGGACGACTGGGCGTTGACCGCACCGGAGAGCTGGGACGGGGCGGTTGCGTTCGCCGCAGAGGGCGGCAGGACCCGGTATCTCGCCGAGAACGCTCACGGCATCGCGGTGCTCGAGACGGACGCCGAGGCGCTGCGGGACTGGCCGCGCGGCAGGAGGATCGACCCCACGTCCTCCGAAGAACCGTCGCCCGGCCCCGAACCGGTACGTCGGCGGCCGACGGGCCCGCTCAGCCCGGCCCGGGTCGACGACTCCTTCGGTGAACGGCACGTGATTCGGGTACCCGAGAGCGCTCTGCCCGAGGGGCTCGAACACAGGGGAAGCAGGCGGCACTTGCGGGACGTCGGTCTGCCCAAGTGGTGGGTGTGCTACTGGGTCGAGTACGAGACCCACCCGGCCGACGCCATGCGTTCCCCAGCCGAGAGCGACCTGTCCGAGAACGGCCTGCCCGCCGGCGTGGCCGCCGCGGACCTGATCGCCTTCGGCGCGTGCGAGCACGGCGAGCTGTATCTGCACCGACACGACGGGACCGTGCACATCTGGAGCCAACTGGACGGTCCCACGAAGCGCACGCTGGTGCAGCTCGCGCCGGACCTCGATGTCTTCACCCGCATCCTCGAGGCCGTCTACCGCTACAGCAACGCCTGCTGGCATCCCTATCCGGTGGAAGGGGACCAGGAGGCGGTGGCACAGGCGTTCATAGATGAGGTGGAGGAGCTGGCTCCGGGCCTGTTCGATCCGGAGGCGCCCAGCGGGGTGGTGTGGAGCTGGCTCTATGCAGGGATCACTGAGCTGGGGGTGGACGGCTTCTAGCGCGTGCACTACGCGTCGGCGTCAGATGGGGAAGTCTCCGACGCGGCCGCGTTCCAGCAGGTACTTGGGGACGTAGTCGCACTCCACCTCGATGACGCCGCCGTCGAGCAGGTACTTGGGCAGGTACTCCGACTCGACCTCGATGGTGGAAACCCGAGTCCCGGGCCAGGCAGGCGACGGCCAGGGGACCCAGGGCGATGAGTCCGTCGGATTCGCGTGCCCGCTCCTCGTCGCGGGTCCAGTAGTCCTTGTGCCATTCGATGGTCTTGGCCAGCTCGGTGTTGAACCGGTCCTGGTCGCCGCGTACCAGCTGGGTGAGGAGGTTCATGGGCGGGTACATGAGGTTGAGTACGGCGCTTCGCGAGGCGGGCCGATGCATCTCGGGGTCGGTTCCGTTCACCGCGGCGAGCAGTCTGTCGCCGAGTTCCGGCCGCTTGAGCCAGTACGCCCGCAGCGCTTCGACCCAGTCGTAGATGTACTCGTCGAAGCCGCCGGCTTCACGCAGCAGGGAAACGGGCACCTCGCACAGATCGTTCGTGCCCTGCCTCTCACGACATACGCAGGACAGCCAGAAGGCCGTGAGCCAGTTCCCCGCGTGGGCCCAGGGCCCGGTGCCGGAACGGAAGACGTGCTTCTGGCGGCCGACCTGGCATTCGACGGTCGGTGTCGAGGTGCGGGCCGCGACGAAGAGGGCGTGGCCGACCTGCATCGCGGTGACGCAGGCTTCCCAGGTCTCCAGCTAGTCCTTCGTGCTGACGAGGGGGCAGTCGGTCTCAGCGAGGTCGGCCGTCCAGATGCCTGCGGCGGTTCCCGCCTCGTCGATGCTGGACAGCGAAAGCTCCAGGTCGTCCCTGATTGCCTGGCGTTCGATGCGGCTGCCGGCTGATGCCAGCATGCTGCGGGAGACGACGTAGTGCTGGAGAAGATCGATGAACGAGGCCAGGCTGCCGGCGATCAACTCGGCTTGGCTGCCCTGTCCTTCGTCTCCCTCTTCGTCGTCAAAGCAGGCGCTGCTCGAAAAGCCCGCGGACAGCAGAAAGACCTGGCCCGTGGCACCGTGGAGTATCACCTCGCCACCGCCCCATACGCCGATCTTGCAGTACGCCCCCTGCAGGCCGCCGGCCGGGAGGCTCCCGGTGTCCAGCCGGGGCAGGCCCTCTTCGTCCAGGGCCACGAGCCTCATCTCGACCCCCTCGAAGGCGGGCAGACCGACCTCGGTGAGGATGCGGCGCGTATCCGCGTCCGTCACGCCCGCGGGGAGTCGTTCGGCGGGCAAGCGGCGCACGACGCCCGGTTCGAAGAGGTCGGGGTGGTATGTGCCTCGGGGGTGCTGCGTTCTGTCCTGCAGGGCACAGACGTAGTTGTCGTCATCGAACATCGGCTCACCGTGAACCGCGCTGAGCAAGGGTGCTTTCGCAGAGCCGGTGGATTCAACCGCGAAGATGCCGCCGAGGCCGGTGACCACCGTGACATCGCCCACCGTTGCCTCATCCGAAATGAAGGCAGGGCTCAAGCAGTCGTACTCGGTCAGGTCGATCCATGCGGGCGTGACATTACGGTCGGTGTCGGCAAGCCAGAGCGGCTCCCGTATCCCGGGCGCGGGTACGGCATCCGGCCAGGGGCCGGCGAGTGGTTCGCCGGTCTCGGCGTCCCATACGCGATATCGCCGGTCCCAGTCGCCCTGTGCGACCACGGCTGTTCGCCCGGGGCAGTAGTCACCAGGGGCGACGGAGAGCTGATCCAGGGGGCCGGGCCGGATGAACGCCGGGCTCAGCGCCCCCGGTGGCCGCCAGTGCGCCCAGCGCACTCGCCACGGGAGTTGCTGTCCGGAGGCGGCGATGTCGGCGGCGGTCTGCCGGTCGCCGCGTACCGTACTCATGAGGTGCAGCCAGGACGCCCATTCGGCCTGGGGCAGGGAATCGACGCCGGACATCCACAGATTGACCGCGTCTCCGGCGGGGCAGTCGTGGTCGACCCGGTATGGATCGTCGCAGTGCGCCGCATCGATCAGGGCAACCTGGTCGAGATGGGCAACCAGGCGACCGGAGCGCTGTACGGAGTCGAACTGCCCGGCCTGCACGGCGTGCATGGCCAGCCCCTGTGCCAGATACCGGCCCGTTGCCTCGGCCACGGGCTGGTTCCGTAGCCAGTCGACGAATGCCAGGTTCACCGCACGTATGACGTCGGGGTCCGTGCTGCGGCGGAGGGCTTCGGCGACGCGCTCATCGCGGAAGGAGACCCAGCCATCGGCATCCGTGTCGAGTAGATCGCCGGCGGACTGCAGTGCTGCGGTGACGTCCACCGCACGACCGGTCTGCGATTCCAACGCCCGGGCGAGCGCCGTCCAGATGGCCGGTGGGGCACGACGTACCTCGGCCAGGGCGAGCGCCGTCAGCGCGTCGGCGTCCGTACCGACGAACGGCTGCTCCGCTCGCTCCCGGCCGGAGGGCGACTGGAGTGTCACCACCAAGTTCCCGTGGAATCGCCTGACATCGGGCAGGTCTCGTTCGATCAGAACCTGCAGGCGGCCGGCCACGGCCAGCTCGACGGCGAAGCGGTGCACCATCCGCTCCGGTTCCCCGGAGCGTCGCGTACGGCCTGCCCGCTGAGCGTTGGCAATGATGACCAAGCCGCCTGCGAACGAGGAGTCCTCCAGGGCGTAGCTCCAGTCGGCGCGGCGTTCCTGCGGAAAGTCGAGTTCAGCCGTCTCCATGACCTGTTCTATGAGGTCCTCGCAGGTCAGGCCGGTGGCATCCAAGAACGTCGCGTCGGGGACGGCATCGCGCAGCCGAATCAGCGTCCGGGTCCGTCCGGAATTCGGGGAGCCGGTCAGTTCGGCCACTCCCTGCGTTCCCTTGTTCTGCCACTCCACCAACTCGGTCAGAGCCTGTTCAGCTGACACTGGCGACGGTTTGGGCATGTCAATAGTCATGGCTGAATTCGCTGACTCCATCAGATGGGTAGGGCTGCGTAGGGCGCCCTTGAATCGGGAGTTGATATGGCGCGGTGGGTGGTGGCAGGGCAGCCGTGGCCGTGGGTACGGGACGCGGACACGCGGCCTGGTTCCACGGAGAGGAGGTCGGCTGCCGTGCGAGCGGACGGAACGCCGTCGGCGTATTCCTCGGCCTCGTCCTCGTTGTCGGCCAGCGTGAAGCCGTCGAGCTGGTCGATGAACGAAGTTCCCGGCCGGAGCCGCCGAGTCGATTTCCTCGACCCGCCCCGCAGGATTTCGAGAGCAACGCGATGTAGCTTCAGCCGTTGTCATAGAGCGTACAGGTCCAGGCCGGGGAGGCTCCGCCGTCCTCGTCGATCGCGGTCAGCAGGTTCTCGATCTCATCCCGGATATCCTCGCGTTCAGTGCGGCTTGATGCCATGGTCAGCAGGCACCGTCCCAGCACGTAGTTCTGCAGCATGGCCACGAACTGCCCCAAGCTCGCAGCTACCTCGGGGTCGGAGTCCGCCTCCTCGTCCTCCGCGGGGAGGCGATAGACGGTGCCACTGTCGCCGTCGACGACGATGCGGCCCTTCAACCAGGTTCCGAGCTGGTAGTAGACGTTGCTGCCGTCGTCCTCGCCCCACACCTCTTCCGCCGTCAGCTCGGTGAGGCCCTCCTCGGCAACAGCCACCAGGCTCATCTCAGCGCCGGTGAAGGCGGGCAGGCCCACTTCGCCGAGCAGGTGCCGGGCATCTTCGTTCCGCAGCCCTGGCGGCAGCTCTGTCACACCGAGTCGCTGTACCGCCTGCGGCTCGAAGAGCTCCTCGAGCACCGTGCGATCCGGCTCTTCCCACCAGTCCTGTGCATCGTTGTCGACCAGCCCGAAGTGGCCGAGCAGGGCCGCTCCATAGGTCCGTTCCGGCCGGTTGAATGTGGCCGGATCACGCGGATCGACCCTCACCACACCACCGATCCCGGCCAGTACGACACCGCCGCCCACCTGCAGGATCTCGGTGAACTGAGGAGCGGCCAGATTGCTGCGATATGCGTTCAACTCCAGCCACGGTTGGGCCAGTTGATTGTCCTGATCACGTGGCCACAGAGGCTCCGACTGTCCTGGCTCCGGAATTCCGTCACTCCATGGCCCGGCGATGAGGTCGCCCGACTCGACGTCCCACACGCGGACCCGTCTGTCCCACTGCCCCTCCCCTGCTATGGCGATACGTCCGCCCACTTCGACTTCGGTGATCTCTCTCACAGATCCGGCACGGAGGTACGCTTTGCGCCAGCCGTACGGAGGGCGCCAATGCGCCCAGCGTGTGCGCCACGGAAATTCGATTCCCGAGCTCTCCAGCGCCTGTGCGGATGGCGAATCGCCGCGCGCGATGGCCATGAGGTGGAGCCATGCCGCCCATTCAGGCTGACTGACGGAACCAACGCCTCCCACCCACAGTGCGGCCGCGTCGCCGATGAGAGTCTCGTTGGGGATCGCCCCGGCCTGTTGATTCGCCGCGTCGAGGAGCGCTGCAGGGTCGAGATGAGCGACTAGGCGCCCTTCACCCTGCACTTCATCAAATCTGTGGGCCTGCAGCGCATGCGCGGCCAACGCATGAGCGATGTAGTGCCCGACGGGGCCGCTTGCCGCCCAGCCATCCGAGGGGGACAACTGCTCTGCCAAAGAATGCAGCTGACTGGTGAATCGTGCGTGAATCTGGCTCCGGTCCGAAGGGGCCATCTCCTCCCGTAGCGCATCGGCGATCCGCTCGTCCACGAACCGGACCCGACCTTCGGTCGCCTCGACGATGTCGGGCAACTCCTGGGTCAGGGCGGCCAGGGCGTCCTCATCGATGCTTTTGGCACCGAAGGCCTGTGCCAACGCCGACCAGACCCGGAAAGGCGCCCAGCGCAACTCGGCGAACGCGAGAGCGCGCAGGGCCGGCTGGTTCCGTGCGGCACCAAGACCGGGCGGGGGGCCCATCGATGCCTCCAGATGGAGGGTCAGCCAGTCCCGCATCCAACGATCCTCCGGGCGTGATTCGACGATCACCTTGGCCCCCGCATCCATCACCAGCGGGCCCAGGACGCGCTTGATGAATCGGCTGGGCTGGATGGATCGACGTGTACGGCCGGCCCGTTGCGAGTTGGCGATGATGAGAGGCCTGCTGCCCACTCCCGCACGCTTGAGCTCCCGTATCCAATCCACGCGGCGGGACCACAGGTCGGGCACCTGGAAAGCGTCGATCACCTTCCACAGGATCTCCTCGGCAGTGAGCCCGGTGGCGTCCACCCACACAGGGTCAGGGAGTGCGTCCCGCAGCCGCAGCAGGACCTCGGTCCTTCCGGTCCCGGCAGCCCCAAGGAGCTCCACCGATCGCTCAGGGCCACCATCGTGCCACCACGACTGAATTCGGGAGACGCACTGGTCGGCGGATGTTGCGGCATGGGTGGGATTTGGAGCCATGACGTCCTCTCAAGGTGCCGACAGTTCCACGCTCCAGGCAGCCTGCCGTACGGACGCCACCGCGACCACGACGTGCGCCAGTACGCCGCCCTCTCGCAGAGATGCGTTGAAGTCGCCCGTCTGCAGCCGGAGAGCGAGCCCTGGCAGCCACCAGCCCCTGTAGCCTCCCCCGATGGGGCCCTCGGTCGCGTGGGTTATGGCTTTGGTTCTCAGCAGGTGTGGTCCCGAGGCGCCCGTGTCACAACGATTCCGGGTCGTCCAGGTATCCGGCCAGTGCCGCTTGCCAGTTGGACGATGCGGCGGCTTCAGGGTCGATCTCCTTCGCCCAGGCGTTCACACTCCGGTGAGCGTCGGACTTCTCGGCGCTCCTGCGAGGGAAATCGCTCAAGGGCAGGAGGCGGTACAGGCCGACCAGGGTCATGAATTGGGACAGGCTGCTCCCGAGGAGTTCGGTTCCGGCGACCGAGGCGAGCAGAACGCGGCCGCTTCGGCCCTCCAGGATGATTGGTTCGGTGAGCCAATGGCCCAGAAGGTAGGCGGGTTCGGAGGATTCCGAACGTTCGACAGGTGTGAGCCCGGCTTCGTCCACGGCCACGGTGGTCAAGAACGCCGGTGCGCTTCCGTCGAGTTCAGGGAAGCCGACTTCGGAGAGCAACGCACCGGCCGTTGCGTCGGTCAGGGTGGCGGGCAGGGCGGCGACGGGGAGGCGGCGCAGAGCCTGCTCGCCGAACGCGGTGGCAAACCATTCGGTGAGCGCTTCGCGCTGTCCGGAGACGGGGGCGGGCATGGGCCATACGGCCGTGGAGCGGAAGGACGGGACGAGGGAGCGCCGCCAAGGGCCCGTCCCAGGCGTCAGCTCTTCGGGGCGCAGGACGTCGAACGCGTAGAGGCCTCTCGGCCCGTACGCCACCCAGCGATCCCCGTCCACCGCTTCTGCCCCGCAGTTTGGGAGCAGGCGCCCCGGCCACTCATGACGCGCCGGGTCGGGGGAGCGGATGTGGCGGCGGGTTTCGAGCGCACTTCCGGCTGTCCGTTCCACGGCTCCGTCAGAAGTGATGAACTGCTGGACCACCCGAGGTGCCGGCAACTCCGTGCCGTCCGACAGCCGCCATACGCGTTCCAGGGCTTCTGTGTCGCCCAACTCGACGTCGTAGTCGTCCTCTTTGCCGAAGAAACCGTCGCACTGGCTTGCCGCGACGGGAGTGCCGGCGTACGTGCCGATGTCCACCCCGTCCACGACCCCGGCGAGCTCGGGCCGGTCGCCCAGGACGCCGTAGGGGCGCCACTTGGACCATGCGGTGCGCCAGGCGAGCGGTACCGGGCTTGCGGTCTCCAACTCGTCGGCCCAGTCGCGGCGCCCACGGTTCACGGCTGCCCAGTGCAGCCAGGCCAGCCACTCGCCCTGTGAGTCGGGGGTAACGCCGTCGCGGTCCAGGTAGTGGGCGTCGCCGGCGACGCCGCCCACCGGCGGGCCTTCGGGCCATGCCAGCCTGATTGCGTGTTGCAGCGAGACGCGATCGGCGAAGGCGGCCAACAACGGCTCGCCATCGATAAGTTGGGGCAGCGTTCCGGAGAGTGCAGCATGGACGGCGAGTGCGCGATTCGCGTACGCCACGATCCGCCCGTCGGACGTGCCTTCGGCTGTCCGTCGGGCCTCGGCGAGGAGCGCATCGGTCAACGATTGCTGCTCGGCACGACTGAGGGGCGCGGCCTCGCGGAGCAGATGCTTGAGGGCGTCCGTCGACAGCCTCACGGCCGTTGCGCCGTCCCTGTCCGGTTCCAGGCGCAACACGGTGGACAGTACGTGTCCGCTGTTGCGCAGGTCGTCCTCTGTGCTCCGTCCACCTAGCGCGGTGTCCAGGAATGCCCAAACCCGAAGCGGGATTTCACGCAACTCGGCCGCGGCCAGAGCGCGCAACGCGGGGTGCCCCATGAGTAGGTCGGCGGGGTCGGGACCGTTGACCTCCGCTTCCAACAGAATCTCGTCTGCGCCGTTGGCCCGGGCTGGGCCACTCGGGGGCCCGCCGAGTTCGAGGACGGGCAGCACATGGCCCTGACCCCGGCGACTGAACTGCGCGGCGACACGCTGGATGTCGTATGCCTCGTCCGGCGAGGAGAAGAGGCGGCCTGCCCATTGCACGTTGGCCAGGAGCACAATGCCCCCTGCGCGCATCCCCGCGAGCGCATCCTCCAATGGATCCCGCAGGGGTCGCTGCCTGACCTCGAGACCGAAGTGGGTGAGAAGCCGGTCGAGCACTTCCTCTGCGGTCAGGCCACGGCAGTCCAGGAGGAGTGAATCGGGCAGGTCTTCGTGCAGGCCTGCCAGGAGGGCCGACTTCCCCACCCCCGGCGATCCGCGCAGCAACAGCATCGGCGCGGCCTTCGGAGGGTCGAGCAGCCAGTCCAGGATTTCCAGCTCTGCGTCCTCGCTCAACACTGTCATCACCTCTGTCCGGCCTGACCGATCAGGCTACGTCAGCGCCGGCAGGGGCAGAGAAGACGGTTCAAGGCACCTGGCGACAGCCGCTCAACCCGAGACAACCAGACGCATGTCGACGGTCAGTTAATTCCCAGTCCCGAACGTCACGTAATTCCCCACCCTCGTCCGGGCTGCGGTACTGGACTCAAGTCGGGGTGCACTCGCCCGGGGGCGATGGTCGTGATGGTGTATTCCGCGACGTTGTTGAGGACGAAAGGGTCCTGCGCCGCGATCTGTTCAATGGTCGGGCGGTCGACGCCGCGTGCGGTGATCACGCTGCCGACCGACGTAGGGACGGTCTGGCCGGAGACCAGGAAGGTACCGTCCTGGTGGTGTCGTTCCAGATAGGCGGCGTGGTCGCGGCCGAAGGGTTCCGCCGCCTGTTCCGGGGCTGTGTAGTGCAGCGACAGCAGATGCAGCATGATCCTCTCCAACCTCATAGTGGCCGGAGAGGATCATGTCACCACGTCCCATCCGGGCGGGATCCGCCCGGATGGGACGAAGGCCCGGCAGCTGCTAACGAGCGGCGGGTCGGTGGGGTCGGTCGAGTTCCGGGGCCGTTCATGATGACCTGGTGGCTGGCGTTGATGAGCCGGTCCAGCAGTGACTCGGCGACGATGGGGTTGGGGAAGAGCGGATACCAGTCGCTGGGCGCCCGGTTGCTGGTGATGACCAGGGACCGGCCTTGCCGCTCGGAGACGAGTTCGTAGAGGTCGTCGGCCTGGGGTGCGGTCATCTGGCGCATCGCGAAGTCGTCGAGGATGAGCAAGTCGGGGCGGATGAGTTCACGCATGCGCTTGTCCCAGGTGCGGTCCGCATGGCCGCCGGCGAACTCGGCGAGGATGTGGCTGGTCTTGGCGAAGCGGACGTTGGCACCTGGCGGACGGCTTGGTGGCCGAGGGCCTGGGCGACGTGTGTCTTGCCGACCCCGGCGGGCCCGAAGAGGATGACGGACTCGCCGGAGTGGAGCCAGCGCAGGGCCGCGAGGTCGCGGATCTGGGCCGCGGGCAGTTTCGGGGAGGCGGTGAAGACGAAGCCCTCCAAGGTGGCCTGCTGCTCGAACCTCGCCCTGCGCAGGGGCCGTTCGCGGGCGACGGACTCGCGGCGGGTGATCTCGTCCTGGCAGAGGACTTGCAGGAAGTCGAGGTGCCTGAGCTCACCCTTCTGGGCCTGGGTGAGGCGGGCGTCGAGGGTCTCCTGCATGCCGGACAGCCGCAGCGTCTTCAGCGATTCGCGCAGGGCGGTGGTCAGCACGCTCACCGGTCGGCCTCCTCGGTGTCGGCGTGACCCTGGTCGTCGTGAACCTCGCCGGGGAACTGCAGGGGGACTGCGGCGGCGAACAAGCCCTCGGGCCCGTGCAGGAAGGCCGAGGCTCCGGCGTCGCCGGTCTCCGGTTCCGGGTCGGTCTCGGTGCCGGCGACCAGGATGCCCTTGACGGTCCGGTAGGACGGGTCACCGACCGCGACCGCCTTGCGGCAGCCAGCTTCGAGTCTGGTGTCGCCGTACTTCTTGCGCAGTCCGAGCACTCCCTGGGCGGCCCGGAGCCGGTAGAGGGCGTTGACCTCCAGCAGTTGGTCGATCACCTCCCGGCAGGCGTCACCGACCTGCGAGGCTTGGCCGCGGCACCAGATCGGCGTGCGCAGCTGGAAGGCGATCTTCTCCGGCGGGTAGTCGCCTCTGTCGGTGCGCTTTCCCTACTGAAGTGCCCCGTGAGTCTTGACCAGTTCGCCCTCGTGGAAGACCTGCACCATCGTGGCGGTGGAGCGCACCTCGACACGGCGGCCGATCAATTTCCAGGGCACCGAGTAGAGGGTGCGGCCGACCTTGATGTGGATGTCCGGGCCGACCGTCGCCTTCGACCATCGGGCCAGCACGAATGGCTCCTCGGGAAGCGGCAGCAGGGCCTGGGCCCCCACCGCGTCGAACACCGAGAGCGGCTTCGCGCCGCCCAGCGGGCGGCACTGCCGCTGACCTTTCGTGGCCCAAAGCAGGGCATTGGCCTGCATGTGCTCCAGCGAGGTGAATGTCCGCCCGCTCCAGAACGAGTCGCGGACATAGGGCATGGGCCGCTCGACCCGGGGCTTGTCCTTCGGCTTCGACGCGCGAGCCGGGTCCACCAAGGTCCCGTAGTGGGAGGCGAGTTCGGCATACGACCGGTTGATCTCCGGGTCGTAGAGGTCGGGCTTGTCCACCCCGGTCTTGAGGTTGTCCGGCACCAGGCGGCGCGGGACGCCGCCGAAGTAGCGGAAGGCTTCCGCGTGCGCGAGGGTCCAGGCGTGCTGGTCCATGTGCACCACGGGGCGGACGAAGATGTGCCGCGAGGCGGGCAGCGCCATCACGAACGCCCAAATCCGGTGCCGTCGTGTCCCGGTAGTTGGGTTGATCCAGTACCCAAGGAAGCCGTAGTCGATCTGGGCCTCCGAGCCCGGCTCGACATAGGCCCGCAGCACCGTGACCCTCGAGCGGGCCGCCTCCTCGGGCAGGTTCTCGTGCACCCAGCGGCGGAACGTCGACAGCGACACCTTCAACCTGCCCTCGGGGCGGAGCCGTTGGTGGATCGTGGTGACCGTCGTCGTCTTCAGCAGTTCCTTGACGTAGTCGCGGTGCGGCTCGATCTCGCCCCAGCTGACCTGGTTCAACTTCCGGCTGGCCAGCTCCGGAAACCAGCTCTTGAGCAGCTTGGCCCAGTCCGCCTCGCTCATGGGCGGCCCGCCCGGGGTGATCCCGGCCGCCTCCGCCGGCGCCAGGTACTTCCTGATCGTCTTACGGTTCACCCCAACGAGGCGGACACCTGGCTCTTGGACCGGCCCGCTTACCAGTGCACGTAGATCTCGACGATGTCGACCACGGTGAACGTTCTCCTTGCCATCCGGTGCGTCCGTCGACCCCTCGGCTTGCAGGTCAAGGGACCGCGACGGCTCCGAGAGGCCCAGACCCTCAACCCGGGCACCGGCATGCCCATGGGGAACCCAGCCGCTTCGCAAGGAATAGCTAACTACTTCTCAAACCATCCGAAACAGGGAACATCACGACAGTTCGAGCATGGTCGGCGGCAGCATCGATGGTCGGCGCCCCGGTGGGGAACCGTGACCACGCAGGTGGAGTTACGTGGAGCTGATCACGCAGATCCTGGGGAATTGCGTGACCGCTGACAGCGCACAACATCAGACCTCCAAAGAGCCATGCGAGTGCTGTCACAAGGAAGCGGATCAAGCTGGTCCTCGACGCCCTGGACATGGCTCTGTGGCGTCGTGACCGCGCCGGAACTCCCGCTGGACCGGGGGCTGGTTCACCATTCGGATGCGGGCAGTCAGTACACGTCTTTCGGGTTCACCGCCCATCTCCTCGACTCCGGCATCGACGCCTCCTTCTTCCGATGCCGCGGGCAGTCGTCCGTCCGCTGCCTGGTCCCGTCAAGCGATGCGGCTCCGCCAGTCAGGCGTCGATCGTCACAGCGACTCAGAGGTTGTCCAGATGCCCGTCGAGAGCCTGCTGCCAGGCGAACGACTCTGTGGCTTCGGGGTCGATCTCTCGCGCCCAAGCCTTCACACTCCGGCGAGCATCCCATCCTTCGTCGCTCCGGAAGGCGAATCCGCTCAGGAGCAGCAGGCGGTACAGGCCGATGAGAGTCGTGAACAGCGACGGATTGCTGCCCAGGAGTTCGGTTCCGGCAGCCGAGACGAGAAGGACGCGGCCGGTGCGGCCCTCCAGGACCACGGGCTCTGCGAGCCAGTGTCCCAGGAGATAGGAGCCTTCGAGAGAATTGCACGGTTCCAGACCGGTCTCGTCGAGCGCGACGGTGGTCAGGAACGCCGGTGCGCTCCCGTCGAGGGCAGGGAAGCCGGTTTCGGAGAGGAACGTGCGGGCCTGGGGCTCGGTCAGGCCGACTGGTAGGGCGGTGAGAGAAAGGCGGCGGAGTGCATTGTCGCCAAACGTGGTTGTGAACCATGCGTGGAGCCCCTGGCCTTGTTCGGCAATGGGGGCGGGCATGGGCCACAAGGCCGTTGACCGAGGCGACGGGACGAGCGGCCGCTGCCAGGTCCCGGGCCCTGCCGTCAGTTCCTGCGGGTGCAGAACGTCGAAGGCGTAGAGGCCTTTTGTGCCGTACGCCACCCAGCGTTCCTCGTCGGCTGCTTCCGCTCCAGTGCCTGCGATCAGGAGCCCTGGCCAGTCAGGACGGTCCGCGGCGGACGAGCCGACGTATCGACGGGTGTCGAGGGCGCTTCCGACCACCCGTTCCACATTTCCTTCGTCGCCGATGAACAGATGGACTGCTCTGGGTGCCGACAACTCCTGGCCATCGGACATTCGCCACACACGTTCCCGCACGCGAACATCGCCCCATTCGTCGAGGTTGCCGGACAGGGTCGCTTCGAGTTCCTGCTGACTGAAGACGCCACTGTGCTCGCTGGCCACGACGGGGGTACCTGCACACGTGCCGATGTCCACCCCGCCGACGGGTCCGGGCAGCTCGGGCCGGGGCCCCAGCACGCCGTAGGGACGCCACTTCGACCATGCGGTGCGCCAGGCCGGCGGCACGGGGCCGGCGCTCTCGAGCCGGTCTGCCCAGTCGCGGCGACCGCGGTTCACCGCCGCCCAATGCAGCCAGGCCAGCCACTCGCTCTGGGAGTCGGGGGTGACGCCGTCGCAGTCCAGGTAGTGGGCGTCTGCGGCAACGCCGCCGACCGGAGGGCCTCCAGGCCAAGCCAGTTTGATCGCTTGCTGCAGAGAGACGCGATCAGTGATCGCCGCCAGTACCGGCTGTTCTTCGATGAGCCGGGGCAGCGCGCCGGAGAGCGCCGCGTGGATGGCGAGCGCGCGGCCGGCGTATGCCGCGATCTCCACGTCGGCTGTGCCATCGGCCGTTGCCGAGACCTCGGAGAGGAGGGCGTCGGTGATGGCCAGCTGCTCTGCGGCGGTGATCGGCTCCGCGCTGCGGAGTAGGCGCCTGAGTGCGTCGGAGGCCAGCCGTACGATCGGCGTGCCGCTGCCGAGCTCGAGATGCAATGCATCGGGCGACTGGTCCACGATGCGGCGCAGAGTGTCCTCGGCGTCCGTTCCGCCCAACGCAGTGTCCATGAATCGCCAAACCCGCAAGGGGACTTCACGCAGCTCGATCGCAGCCAGGGCACGGAGGGCGGGATGCTCGGTGAGAAGCGCTGCGGGGGAAGGGCCTTCGGGATCCCCTTCCAACAGGATCTCGTTGGGCCGGTCGGCCTGTGCGGGGTCGCTCGGCTCGTCGAACTCCAGGACCGGAAGCACGTGACCACGTCCCTGGCTGCTGAAGTGTCCCACCACACGGTCGATGAGGCGTGGTTCGGTCGACGAGTACAGGGTGCCTGCCCATTGCACATTGGCCAGAAAGACGATCCCGCCCCTGCGCAGAGCCGACAGCGTGTCGTGCAGCGGGTCGCCCAGGGGACGACGGATGGGCTGGAGGTCGAAGTGGGCGAGTAGACGCTCGAGTACCTGCTCCACGGCCAGCCCCCGGCAGTCCAGGAAGAGGGAGCCGGGCAGTTGCTCGTGCAGGTCTGCGAGGAGCGCCGTCTTGCCCACGCCTGGTGCGCCGCGCAATCTGAGTTTCGGCGCGTGTTGCGGCGGGTTGGCCAACCAGCTGACGATCTCGTCATTCGCCTCTTCGGTAAGCACAGTGCATCACTCCGATCAGACCGGCCGATCAGGGTACGTCAGTGCTCGCGGCGAGCTTCATCCAGACCCTCGCAAGTTCCCCGCGGAAGCGGTGCATATCGGCGTTACGAGCATCCACGGCCTGCTGCCGCACCCTCGCTATCTCGTCCGCCTGTTCCTCAGGGGGCAGCTCCTTGATCCGCTCCATCTCGTCAGGAGTCAGTTCACCAAGGCGGTAGCCGGCGCCGTAGACGACTTTGGTCTTGTTCTTCTGTTCGGGGAGCGCCGCCTTCTCCTCGTCACTCTTCTCGTGGTACTTCTTCAGGTCTTGGTCGGTCGGTCGCTCGAATTCATGTGCGATGTAGTCCGAACAGTTGGCGGAGGCGGGATAGGTTTGATCGCCGCACGGCTCGAACTCGGTGTACATGATGGGCGCTTCGTACCGGCCGGGGTTCTCCTGATCGAGTCGCCTGAAGGCCTCACCGAGCACAGGCTCGGAGTGATCCAGTGGGGGGTTGGAGGAGTCGATGATGTAGTGGGTCTCCGTGCTCCCGTCAGGCTTGCGTTCGATGACCTCCAGCGCTGCAAAGTTCTTGCCGGAGAAGTCCGGTCGCATCATGCGGCGATGCTCGCGCAAGCCATCGATCTCGGACTGTGGCTTGCCTTCGCTCTCGGCTTGTTCAATGGCCTTTTTCAACTGTGCATCGCCGACGTGACGGTTCCAGAGCCTGTTGAAGTTGAGCCGTTCTTGTCTGATCTCCTTCTCACTCTTCTGCTGATTGCCCTGGTTGAGAGCCTCACCGCTTTCCGCAGCCTCGTGTTCGTCTTTGTCTGCAAGGTCCTGGGTTGCGGCGTAGCGGCGAGCGAGGGGAGCCGGATCCAGCTGTTCACCGCGAGTGGCTTGGTGCCGCGAGTGGAGATCGGCGCCCCCTGAATCGTCGACCGCGTGCGCATCGTGAAATGCACTGCTGAGACGTGCGATGGCGGCAACCGCCGCCGCCTTGTCCTCCCGTGACATTTCTGCGAAGCCGGGCTTCAACAGCTCATTGAGCCGCTCCTGGGTCAGACTGCCGCTTTGGGAGGCCTCTCTGATGGTCTGCAGCAGCGGCGATGGACTGCCTTCGGCCCAGTTGTGGAGGTGCTGGGCGATGGCGTGCAGGTCGGTCTGTACCACCTCGTTGGTTCTGCGCAGCAGGCCCTGGGATTCGTCGCCGAGCATGTGGTGGTGGACCGAAGAGCCGTCGCCGTTCTGAACGACTCCGTAACCGGGGTGTCCCTCGGGGCCGGAGCTGTCCAGCGGGGTGTTGGCGATCTCCCGCGCCCTGGCAATCTCGGCTGCTTTCTCGGCCGCGGTCTTCTTGGGCTTCTTCGGCTTCTTCTCGTTCTGTTCGCTCTCTTTCTCGTTCTTGTCGTTGCTGCCTGCGGGTTCTGCCGGCGCCCTGTGATTGCTCGGAGAAGCAGGTGCCACCCGGTCCCGGTGTGAGGAAGGGGCGCTGGAAGAGCTGTTGTCCGGCGCAGCATTGTTGGTGTTGTCAGGTGTCGTGTAGGTGGGCGACTGCCGGTGCTCCGCAGGAGAGTCGGACCGGATCGGGCTCTCCGCCGTTGCGGTCGGCTGCGCACTTTGGTCCGGGCGTGACTGGTGGTCTGGCGTGCTGAGCGTGTCGGACGGGGACGGGCGGTTCTGTTCCGAGGAGGTCTCGGGCGCGCTGTTGCTCTGGCTCTGTGCGCGGCCGTTCTCGTTTGCAGGCTCGTTGTTCGTCGAGTCCGTCGTAGGCGCGTCGGTCGTCGACGGTTGTGCGCGGTCCGCGTTGTTCGATGTATCTGGGGCAAGGGAGTCCGCCGGCTTGGGGGAGCTGTTTCCCGTGTCGGTGTCGTCGCCCTGCTTCTGGTTGTCGGCCGATGCGTCGTCCGGCTTCTGGTTGCTCTCCGGTTGCCCGTTCTCGGAATTCTCTTGCTGGGACGTGTCCCCGGTCTCGTCCTGAGCCCCGTCGTTCTGGCTCTTGGCGTCCTCGGAGTCCTTGTTGTCGGCGTCCTCGGAGTCCGTGTCGTCGGACTGGCTGGTGTCGATGGGATTGCGGTCGGCGTCCAGCGGGATGTGCCAGACATGTGCCGCCTTGTCGATGTGGAGGGGCTTGTCGCTGACCTCGCCGCTCTGGGTGTCGATCCAGACGATCTTGCCGTTGTGGTTGACGACGTTGAAGGCGTGGCCGCCTCCGCCGGGCCAGTCGACCTGGACGATGGCTGCTGAGCCGGGGCCAGCCTGCTGGAGGGTGGAGGCGATGGTGTTGGCGGTGTTGGGGTCACCGCCGGGACCTGCGTAGGTGTGGGCGGCGCCGGTCCAGCGGATCTGGTTGTCGTTCGCGTTGTCCTCGGGGGTGAACGGGTTGTGCTTGCCGTTTTCGTCGAGGTCGATGGTTCGGGGGGCCGAGACCTGGGGGTTGCCGTACCAGGTCTCCAGGAAGGAGCGGGAGCAGTCGGCGCAGTTGTTGCTACGGCCCGGGACCGTGTTGCCGCCGTCGTTCTGGAGCTGGGCCCACGGGCCGAAGGGGTCGGGGAAGCGCTGTGGGGTGCCGTCCTCGTTGTGCGGGACCGCGTCGACCAGAGCCTGCTGATCGGCGGGGTCGGGGTGGGACAGGCCTCCCGGTTCGTGGTCCAGGTCGGCGCGGATGTCATCCAGGCTGTCCTGCTGCGGGTGGTTCTGGTTGTTGGAGTCGTTGGGCGTGGCCTGGGGCGAACCCGGGTTCTGAGGCGTGACAGGGTCCCCGTGTGACGGGGACTGTGAGGGACTCGGGGTCGTGACGACGGTGTGGATCGGGACCGCCGTCACTTGCTGCTGCTGATGCTGCCGATCCCGGTCCGACGGCGCGTTCTCCGGTTTGTGGGGCTGCGCGGCCGGCTGCTGCGGGGCGCTGGGGCTCGGGCTCGGCGGAGTGTTGGGCGTACTGCCGGCGGGCTGGTGAGGCCGCGGCGGGGTGGAGCCGGTACCGGGGCTCGGCTGGTTCGGAGTACCCGGGGTGGGCGGCGTGCCGGGTGTGTGGGCGCGGCCGGGCTGTGTCGACGGGCTCTGGGTGTTGTTGCTCGGCGTCGAGCCTCGGTCAGGGCCGTTGTTGGAGGAGCTGGACGGCGTGGACGTCTGAGTGCTGGTGGACGCGGACGGCGTCCTGGAGGGCGACGACTGGGCCGGGCTCTGGTTCGGGCTGGTCTGACTCGGGCCCTGGCCGGGCGTACGGGTGCCGGTCGGGTCCGCGTTGTTACGCGGCGGAGTGCGGTCGCCGGGCGTGGTGCCGGGATTGTCTCGGTTGGGAGTGCGGTTTCCGGGTGTGCTGTTGGTGTTTTCCCGGTTCGGGGTGCGGTCGCCCGGGGTCGTGCCGGGCGTGGAACGGTCGCCCGGGGTCGTGTTCCCAGGAGTGCGCTGAGTCGGTATGCGCCCGTCGGGCGTGCCGGGCGTGCCGGGAGCCCGTCCGTCCGCCGTACCGGGTATGCGGCCGTCCGGTGTGGGGTTCGGCGTGCTCCGAGGCGTCGTCGGCGACGTGGGGCTCGGCGTGGACGCCGGGCCGGTCCCCGTTGTGGAGGGCGTGGTCGGCGTGCCGGAGGAAGGGTTCCTCGCCGGCCCGGCGCTGGGATTCGGGCTGGTCGCGGACGAGGTCCCGCCCGAGCCGCTCGGGGCATGCTGCGTGCCCGTGCCCGGAGCCGCACCCCCGGTGGAAGGCGCTGTGGGCGACGTAGGCATGGCCGAGCCGCTGTCCGTACGGCCGCCGGTGCCGGTGGGAGACGAATCGGCCGTCGTCGGCGCCGGCGCCGCGTTGGACTGCGTGGGCGCGCTCGCGGCCAGCCCGTCGATCTGGGTGCCGATCGAGCCGCCCCCCGGCGTGGACGACGTACCGCCGGACGACGTGGGCGTGGGCGCGGACTGCGCGGTCGGGGAGGACAGGCCGGATACGGGGGAGCCGCCGCCGGAGTGCGACGGACCGGGCGTGCTCGGCGTGCCGGACGAACCGTTGGAGTCCGCACCACCGGGTGAGGTTCTGCCGGGCGAGGGGTCGTCGAAGTCCGACAGGGACGGGCCTGTCGATGGCGTCGGCGGCGAGTACGGGCTGTCCGAGGAGGACGGGTTCCCGGAATCGGACCCGGAACTCGAGTTGGAGCCCGGGCCTGCCCCCACATCGGGGGCGCCGATGTCGTTGCCGCCGGTGTCGGCGGATATGCCGCTGCCTATGTTCACGCCCGGGCCGCTGCCGTTGCTCGAACGCGTCGACGTGGAGGAGTCGGACCCCGACGAACTCGAGTCGGAGGATGAAGAGTTGGAGGACGAGGAGTCGGACGACGAGGAGTTGGACGACGAGGAGTTGGACGACGAGGAGTTGGAACTGCCTGACCCGGAATCGCCGTGGCTGTCGGAGCTACCGCTCCCGCTGTTTCCGCCGTCGCTGCCGATGTCGCCGCCCGACGGCCCGTCATACCCGTCGATACGGCTGTCGATCGCATGCCGGGCCCGACTGCCGGCCTTCTGCCCCAGGCTGTCCCGGACGCCCTCGGCGAAGGTCTGCGGGCTCTGCCTGAGGGCGTCGAGGCCTGCCTCGCCGCCGGCCTTCATGGTGGCGCCGACGTCGTAGCCCTCCTGGGCGCCGAAGCCGACGTTCACCGTCTGCCGGACGAGGTCGGTGATCATCGCCTCGACCGCCGAGATCGCGGGCTCCTTCAGCGTCTCGATGAGCGCCTCGAACATCGCCTGTTTGAGCTCGTCCAGGAGGCGTCGGACGATCATGCGGGCGGCCTGGGTGGCGCCCATGCCCGCGACCGAGGACAGACCGAAGGTGAAGGGTGCGGCGGCAGCGGCGGCGGCGATCTGGATGGCCAGGGCGATCAGCTGGGCGATCACCGCCCACTTGGCGAACTCGACGAGGTAGGCGCATGCCTCCAGCACGTTCGCGATGAGGAAGGCGGCCTCGGCGGCGTTCCGGAGGTAGCCGTCCTGGCCGCCTCCGCCGTCGAACTTCTCGTACGTCTTGCGGAACTTGTCGATCGATTCACCGGCGTTGTGCTCGAGCACCTGGCCGGCGCTGGTGTTCGCCTTGGTGTGCAGATCGGTGACCTGCTCGCCGAACTGCCGCCACACGGCGGCGCAGTCTCTGAGCTTGTCCTCGTTCGCCGTCGGCCAGCGATAGCCCAGCATCTCGAGAACCCACTCGAGCTCGTCCGGCAACATCATCGCCACAGCAGAAAAGCACCCCCGTCAGACAGCTCGGCTGTACAACTCCCTCATCCGTCAAGGGAAAACACACAGGAGTACAGCCGTCCGCAAAGTTTACGGACTCACCCGCAGACAACCTCAGGGGTTAGCTGTCACAAATCTGTTGCAGGGCCCCACCGTTGGCCGGAACCGAGCCGAGCCGAGCCGAGCGATGCCGAGCGATGCCAGACCGTTTACTGCGTACGGCCCCGAGTCCGCTCCTTGTGCCCCTTCACGTCTGGACGGCCGACGTGCCCCTCCGCCCGCTCGGACTCGCCGAGCCAGATGTGCGGGACGTGCTGCTGGACCGCCGAGACCACCTCCTGTCGACAGCCGGCGGGGAAGGGGACGCGGTAGCGCAGGCGGGGCAGGTTGGGGTGCAGCGGCTCCTCGTCGCGGACCAGGGTCCACAGGACCGGGTCGTCCCGGTCGATGGGGCCGGTGGGGAACAGTTCCAGCGAATGGACCGTCTGGCGCCCGAACTTGCTCCAGTAGAGCCCGACTCCGGCGAGGGTCTGCCAGGGGATGACGTTCCGCAGCTTTCCGCTGTCGATCCACAGGCCGGTGTGGTCGACGAGGATCCTCGTCTTGCGGTTGGCCCAGTTGGCGAGGAAGAGGAATACGCCGACCACGCCCAGCACCAGCATGAACACCAGGCCCGCGAACCCCGCTGGACTGGACTCGCCCTTCTGGTTCCCGGTGGCAATCACGACAGCACCGAAGACGCCGACGGCACCCATCGCGATGAGCAGCACGGAACAGGGGAGTCCGACCATGGCACCGCGGCGGCCGGTCCGTATGACCGTGGCATCCGGCGCGGGGGAGGGCGTGTGCGAAGGCAACATGGTGCGTGAGCTTAGCGAATTCACCTACGCTGCCTCGTCATGACGACGGACAGCCGGGAACGCGGCGGGGAACAGGTACAGGCGCAGGTACAGATGCAGGTGCAAGGCGGCGAGGGTGATCCGGTCCGGCCCGGTGTGGACGAGTTCAGGGCGAGTTTCCAAGGGCAATCGGATCCGGGGTTCGCGAGACAGCGGTCGCAGCAGGCGCGGAGCGCTCGCGGGGGCCTCATGGCTGCCGGGGCGCTGGTGGCGCTGGTCTGCCTCTTCGTGATCGTGGGACGCCTCAACAGCGGTACGCCGACGGGCATCGGGACCATGGTGTACGGCCTGTCCCTCGCTTCCGCAGGCCTCAGCGTGGAGTTGGCCCGGCGCGCACGCACCCGCTGGGCCATGATGGCGATCATCCTCGGGGCGGCGGGCGCGTCGCTGGCGGATGCGATGCCCTGACCACCCCACCCCCATGGTCAGCCCGAACTGGCCGCTGCCCGCTGCTGTGGGCGGCGGCCTGTTCTCGGTCAGCGAGCCGAAGCGAGCCGAAGAGCGGGGTCAGACCTTGGTGAAGCACATCGTGTAGTCGAAGCCCCGGCGGTCGTAGTGCTGGATGCCGTAGTCGTACTCCGCACTGCATTCCTGGCCCTGGCCGGGCAGCAGGGCACCCATCTTGTACTCGGCCTCGGACGAGCCACAGGCGACGATCGTGGGCACCGGATTGCCCTGCGGGTCCGCCACCTTGACGCAGTCACCGACCTCGGGCTCGTGTGTCTTGGCCTCCTCGGCCGCCGCCGATGCCGAAGCCTCCGCCTTCGCCTTGCCGCCGGTGGGGCTGGTGTTGTAGTCCCAGACCCAGTAGCCCACGGCACCGAACACCGCCAGGACGATGACGGCGGACTTCACGGCACGCAACGCACCCTCCGGCTGCCGCTGTGGTCCACGCGGAGGCTGAGGCTGCTGCGGCTGTCCGTACGGAGCCTGCGGCTGAGGCTGCTGCGGGTATCCGTACGGCTGCTGCCCATAGGGTGGCTGCTGCCCGTACGGCGGCTGGTTCTGGTACTGCGGTGGAGGCGTCGACATGCCTGGAAGACCCCGTGGTTGGCTGGATGAAAGTTGACTGGACGGAGAAAGATCAACGCGAAGTTGACCGGCGCAGACTACCCTCCGACGGCGGCCGGAACGCCATTGGGTGCCCGGGGTCAGACGAAGTAGCTGACCAGGAACGACGCCCCGGCCCCGACCAGCCCCACCCCGATCATCCCGATAACAACCGCCCGCGTCGCTCCCTGCCCCGCCGCCTCCCACGCCGCATCGAACGGGATACGGCTCTGCCCGAACGGAGCGAACCCGGTGGCAAGGCAGAAGACGCCGAGCCCCGTGAGCACCCAGCCCCCGAAGAAGCCCCCGAACCAGCGCCAGGCCCGGTCCATGCCGCTCTGGAGATACTCGGCATCCGCCGCGTCAGCGGCCGTCAAGGGCTCCGTCTGCTGCACCGCCAATTCGGTCCCCGCCGCGTACCGTTTCCGGACCTGTACGGCGGCATCGGCATCCGTACTCCTGCCGTCCTCGGAGACGAACGTGCCCTCGCAGCGCACGGGCCGGCGGTTCTTACGGCTGCTGCGCGAGGCGTTGTTCGGATAGCTCACCTCGCACTGCTTCACGGTCAGGGTGCCGCGCGTGCCCGCCCAACCCGCCGCGTACGCTCCCTCGTACGCACCCCATCCGCTCAACACGAGCCCCGCGAGCAGGAACACCAGGCCGCCCGTGCGCCCGAGGCGGCCGAAGGCTCTGCCGACGAGGCCCGCGAGGGAACGGTCGACCGCTGTGCCGCTTCCTGTGCCTTGCGCCCGCGCCTTCTCCGGCTGAGCCATGACGATGCCGTCCTTCTCCGCTGAGGTCCTTCGTCTTCCGTCGGCGGGGGCCAGCATGGCATCCGTACGTGACAGGGGATACTGCGGGTGACGAAGGGCAAGGAGCAGCGAGGAGAAGCGACATGACCAGGCGACCCGAGAACTCCCCGAACCCGGACGGCTCTTCACCGGACCGCGGTGTGCTGGACGAGGCACTCGAACCGGAGCAGATACGTTCCCTGAACTCCGCCCTGCGCAAGCTGACCGAGACCGACGGCGTCAGCAAGGACCTGCAGGAGGCGGCCAAGAGGATGCTCTCCGGCCGCCTCGCCCTGCGCGACGCCCTGGACGACCCCGCGGTGGCCCGTGCCCTCGGCGGAGGCCTGGCGTCCCTGCGCGGCCAGTGGGAGTCGCTGTCGGAGGAGGAGCGCGACCGGATCAGGCACGGAGAGGTACCGGCAAGCGGAAACCCCTCCTCCGGGCAGTCCGACCCCAACAGCTCCAAGGACCAGTCCTCGCAGTCCGGGAAGAAGAACCAGGGCCGCCACAGCGGCGGGTTCTCGCTGTACTGATCACGCGCACGACGTACTGATCAGGCGCACGACGTACGAGTCACGACCGGCACTGCTTGCGGTACAGCGCGATGGCCGTCTCGGTCGGGTAGTTGGGGACGGTGACGGTCTCGCCGGTCACCTTCGAGACGACGATCTTGCTGCCGCCGGGCGGAGCGGGCTGGGGCCGCCCGGCGGGGTCCGTGACAGGCGGGAACACGGCGTACACCAGGTACCCGATGTCGAACTCCTCGACGCGCATCTCGGCCGGGGTGCCGTCCGGCAGCTTGGGCTCCGCATACCGGCTGCGCACGATGGCGAGGGCTTGGTCGGAGGTCGTGGGCGGTGTCGGGTTGTCCGAAGTCACGGGTCGTTGCTCCTTGTTGGCTCGACGGGGATGGTGCTCGGGGGCCCGGTCAGAACAACCCGTGCCACATCTGCTCGACGATCAGCGACCACCAGGTCTCCGCGTTGCTCAGCGCGGACGCGTCGACGGCCGCCAACTGCTCCTGCAGCGCCGCGACTTCCCCGCCGGCCGCGACCGGATCCAGGCCCTGCATCCGCTGCCGCACCGTGGCGACAAGGGCCAGGGAACGGGCGAAGGCGGCGACCGAGACATTGACGTAGCGAGCCTCAGCGGTGACGGGATCCACCGCCCAGACCGCCCCGAGACCGTCCGGCTGCCCGGAACCCGGCAGGCACTGCACCGCCACGACCGCGACCCCGTCGAAGCCGATCCGCACCAGATGCGCCAAGGCGCCGATCTTCTCCTCGCCGGCCGGGCTGCGCCGCTCGCGCAGATTCGTGGCCACGTCGGTGAACAGGCCGCCGGCCGGAGGGGCGTCGGGACGGTCGGCGGTGAAGAACAGGGGAAGGTCGACGGGCAGCCCGGCCCAGGTGAGCGTCGCCTTCGCGGCCTCCGGCAGCGGGCTGTCGGCGATGTCGTCGGCGTCGTAGCGGCGTACGCCGTCCTCGCCGAAGACCTCGACGAGATGGCGGCCGAGCGCCACGTCCCGCATCGGCTCCGCGGGCGTCACCTGCGCGGGAACCGGAACGCGGTGAGGGCGGGGCGGCGGCTGCTGGCCCGCGATGCGGTGCATGGTCTCGACCTGCTCCACCAGCGCCGCGACACCCTCCGCGCGGGCCTCGGGACGGGCGCCGTAGGTCTGTGAGCAGGAGAGCTGGGCGTTACGGAAGGAGTTGAGGAGCTCGGCCGTGTATCCGCCGGGGAGCAGGCTGGGGCGCAGGTCGGTGTGGATGGCCACGACATTGTCGACGGGGACGTTCATCCGCCGCAGCTCGGCCCACGCCTGGTACTCGGCAGGGGGCAGGCCCGGGGCGGAGGTGCGGAAGAGGGTGGTCTCCTCGCCGTTCGCCGGGTCGACATACGTGAAGACCGCGGTGTTGCCCGGGCCGGTGACCGGACGGGCACCTCCCGGTGCGCCCGCGACCTGTGCCGCGCCGCCGTGCTTCTGCCGGTACATCTGCACGACCTCGTCGACCGGCACCGACGGCCAGACGGTCAGCTCTCCGGTACGGCGGTCCACGACCCCGCACGCGTTGCCGATCTCGGCGGGCGGCCGCCGCTCACCGGTCACCGGGTCACGCTCGGGCTCCGCGGGCGCGGCCCACACGACCCAGCCCAGGTCGAACTCCTGCATCCGCACCTCGCGCCGCGGCTCCGCCGAGCCTTCCGGGTTGAGCCAACGGTCGGCGATGGCGAGCGCCTGCTCCTGGCTGGTCACGGGGGAGGCTCCTTCGGGAGTGGTCGGTCGAGAGGAATCAGGAAGAAGACGGAACGGGGCGGGCTGCCTCGTACGCGAGTACGCGAGTACGAGGCTACGAGGCTATCGCCGGGTCCGCCTGGAGGATGCGCAGGGCCTTCGCCCCGCGCTCGGTGGCGACGACCAGGATGCCGTCGGGGGAGAGGTCGGCGGCGGTGAAGGGCGTGTCGGAGATCAGCGCGGCGACGACCTCCTGACTCGCCCGTTCCCAGACCCGCAGGTAGTCCGCGCCCCGGCTCAGCCCCAGCGGGGCGGCGGCCCGCTCGTCCTCAGAGGGGCGCAGAATCTGGGCGGGGTCGATGTCGTCGAGCTGACCAGCCTGTACGAGCCCATGGACGAGCACCCCGGAACCGGACCCCTCGCCGGCCTCAGCCCCGACCGGCCGCGCCCCCGGCGTGCCCGCCGGGACGACGAGGACGGCGACAGGCGTGGCCGACCCCTCGGGCCGGGGCAGGCTGCCTACGGTCACGGCGCTGATGCCGGGGACGGGTAGGCTCCACAGCGTCCGCCAGGGCAGCTCGATGCCGAGCCGACCATGGATGGCCTCGGCGTACTCGGGCAGCCCGTCTTCGACGAACGCGGTCTCCAGCAGAGCCGCCCGCAGCGAGGCGGGCGCCTGGGTGCGGGTCAGCAGAGGGGCCGTACGCAGGTACGTACGGGCCGGTGCGCCGAGCTCCTCGAACGGTACGGCCTCGACGGCGGCGCGCAGCGGCACGGGGTCGGCGTGGACGAACAGCCCGGGGTCGGTGAGGAGTTGGGGCAGCAGGCCCGCCTCCAGGGTGTGGCCGGCGATGTGGTCGCGCACGTACGGGTCGGCCTTGCCCCAGTCCTGCTCCGGCACGGCCTCCAGCAGCGCCATCGCGATCTGCGTCTGGGCGGCACGGACGCTGGGCAGACCGGCGCGGATCTCGTCCCCGAGGGCCGGGTGCAGCAGCCGGAGCAGCGTACGCCCGCCGTCGGCCCCCTCCGCTTCCTGCTCCTCGGGCTGCACGAACGGCCCGGCAAGCAGCATCCCGCCCGCGATCGCCTCGCTCATGTCCTGCCCGGCGACCGCGCTCACCAGCCGCCCCCACAGCTGGACCGGTATCCCGTCGCCCTCGGCGAGGGCGAGCGGTGCCAGCAGCAGCCGTAGCGTCCGCGGGTCGGCACCGAGCCGCCGGGCGTGCAGGTCGAGGGCCTCACCGACGGAGGTCGGCAGCAGGCTCTCGTCGGCGGGGTCGAAGCCCTCCGGAGCCATCAGGATGCAGTGGACGGCGAGTTGGACGACCAACGGACTCGTCCCGGCCCGGCGGCCGATGGCCGCTCCCAGGGCGAGGCGGGCGGCGGGGTCGACGGTGAACGGCAGCTCGGGTGCGCCGAACTCCGGGTTCAGCGCGGCCTGGGCGTGCAGCACCAGACCCTCCGGGTCGGCCCACTCCGGCTCATCGAGATCGATGACCTGCACGGCACCGCTCGGCAGAGCCGCGGCCAGCTCGGCGGCCAGCGGACGCGGCACCTCGGCCAGCAGCCGCACCGTCCCGGTGGCCGCCAGGGGCGCGAGGACCTCCCGTACGAGTCGCGCGGGCTCGCCCGCGGCCGGAATCGGACCGGCGCGGTCGACGTCCGGTACGACGACGGTCACCGGCTCGTCCAGAGCGGCCAGTTCGGCGTACACGCCCTCGATGCTGGTGGCGTTCAGCCCGTAGTGGTCGGCGAGCAGCCACAGCACCTGGGCCGCGGTCAGCCCCTCGGCGGACGGCACCGCGGGGGCCGGCAGCTCCGGCGGCACGGTCGACGGGTCCATCTCGTCCAGCGGCAGCCGCTTGCGGTACTCCGGCTCGCACAGCATCAGGAACCCGGTGAGCAACCGCGAACGCCCGCTGCCGGCGCTGCCGGTGAGCAAGACCACGCGCGGAGCGCCGGGAGCGGCCCCGCGCCACGCGGCCAGCGCGCGCAGAGCAGCCACCCGGCCGCCTATGTGGGGGTGCGGTGCGTAGTCCTCGGTCGAGCCGGTCATGGATCCCCGTCCTCCGCCGTCGCGGATGCCTTCGCGTACGACGCCGATCTTAGGCGCCCGGCCGGGCTCGGGGACGGCCCAGGACCCGGCCTAGTCGGCCACCACACCCCCGTTGCCCGGCGCCGGCTCCAGATCGAACTCCCCGTCCCGCGCCCCCAGCACGAACGCCCGCCACTCCGCTTCGGTGTACCGCAGCACGGTGCCGGGGTCGAGGGACGACCGCATGGCCACCGCGCCCTCGGGCAGGTAGGCGATCTCGACGCGCTCCTCGTGCTCCTCCGTGCCGGGCGCGCAGTGCCACTCGACCCCGGAGATGTCGAGGGCGTACAGCTCGTCCCGCTCCCGTTCCTTGCGCGCCTTGATGTCCTCGGCCTGAGTCGCGACCTCGTTGTCCCGTGCCTCGGTCATGCTGCTGGGCCTCTTCCTGACGTGCGAACGACATACGCGTCTCACCCTACTTGTGCGGGTGCTGAACGGGTGGGCGGTCGCCGCACATCCAAGGAGGCTCAGGGGTGTTGCGCGCGCGTGATCTTGCCCTGCACGACGCCGGACGGCACCTCCACCTGACCGTCGTACTCGGCCATCGTCTTCTGCCAGATGGCTTCCTGCTCGGCCTCGTTCTGCTCGTGTGCCACGCCCATCTTGCCGAAGGCGACGCCCATCCCGGCGATCCGCTCGGCCAGGCTGGCCATCGACTCGTACATGCCGTCGCGCAGCCCCTCGTAGACGACACCGAACTTCTCGCCGATGTCGTCGTCGCCCCACGGCGGGGTCTCGCCCTTCTCGAGGGCGCCCAGACCGGCCTGCAGGGCCGTCACGGCCTTGGCGAAGTCAACCCCGACGTTGAACATGTGGAAGCCCTCGGTCTTGAGGACCGCGGGATCGGAGTCCATGTATTCCGACGGCACAACTGCCCCCCGTGGCTCGCCTTTTCTGTCGCAACGCCACCTTAGCCGTGTCACCCGTACGAGACCCACCCCGCACGGGCAACGGAGAGGGGCGGCACCCACGCGGGTACCGCCCCTCCGGCTGCAGCGCGACCGATCCTCAGAACCGGGGCGGCAGCCACCCCGTCTGAATGAGCTGCCCACCGCGGCGCCGCGTGTGGAAGTAGCCACGGCCGGGCGGCAGTTGCGTCGCCGTGATGTTGCCGAGCAGCGCGCCCTCCGTCCGGTCGCCGGAAAGCACGACGCCCTGGGCGCCGAGCTCGCGCATGCGCTGCATCACCGGCTCGTACAGCGAGCGGCTCGCACCGCCCGAGGCACGCGCGATGATGATGCGCAGACCGATGTCACGGGCGAACGGCAGGTACTCCAGGAGCGGGGACAGCGGGTTCCCGCCCGTCGCCACCAGGTCGTAGTCGTCGACGATGACGAACGCGTCGGGGCTGCTGTACCAGCTGCGGTTGCGCAGCTGCTCGGGCGTGACGTCCGGGCCGGGCATCCGGCGGTTCATCGAACCGGCCAGGCCCTCCAGCGTCTCCGTCAGGGCGGGCGCCGACGCGCAGTAGCGCGACAGGTGCGAGTCGGGCACCCCCTCCAGGTGGGCGCGGCGGTAGTCGCCCATGACGATCTTCGCCTGGTCCGGCGTGTAGCGCTCGGTGATCTGCTTGACGAGCAGCCGCAGCAGCGCGGACTTACCGGACTCGCTCTCACCGAACACGATGAACAGCGGGTCCGTCTCGAAGTCGACGAAGACCGGCGACAGCGACGACTCGTCGATACCGATGGCGACACCGCGGTCCGGGTGCTCGAAGCCCTTGGGCAGCCGGCCCGCCTCCAGCATCGTGGGCAGCAGCCGGACGGCCGGAGCGTGGGCGCCCTGCCAGTTGTCGTTGATACCGCGGATGAGGATCGACGTCGCCTCGGACAGGTCCTCCGTCTCCGAGGAGCCGTCGACCCGCGGCAGCGCCGCCATGAAGTGCAGCTTCTCCTGGGTCAGACCACGGCCCGGCACGGTGGCCGGCACGTTCTGCGCGACCTTGCGGTCGATCTCCGACTCGGTCGGGTCACCGAGCCTGAGCTCGATGCGGTTCTGCAGCATGTCCTTGAGCGCGGGCCGCACTTCGGTGTAGCGGCTCGCCGTCAGGATCACGTGCACACCGAAGCCGAGACCGCGTGTCGCGATCTCCGTGACGGTGGACTCGAGCAGCTCGTAGTCCGTCTTGAAGGTCGCCCAGCCGTCGATGACGAGGAAGACGTCGCCCCAGGGCTGGTCCGGCAGCTGCCCCGCGTTGCGGCGCTGACGGTAGGTCTGGATCGAGTCGACGTTGTTGGCGCGGAAGTACTCCTCGCGCGCGTTGAGGATGCCCTCGACCTCGCTGACCGTACGGCGCACCTTCTCGGCGTCGAGACGGTTGGCGACCCCGCCGACGTGGGCGAGCTCCTCCATCGAGATCAGACCGCCACCGCCGAAGTCCAGACAGTAGAACTGCACTTCGGACGGGGTGTGGGTGAGCGCGAACGACGAGATGAGCGAGCGCAGCAGCGTCGACTTGCCGGACTGCGGACCACCGACGAACAGACCGTGACCCGCACCGCCGGAGAAGTCCCGGTACAGCACGTCACGCCGCTGCTCGAACGGCTTGTCCACCAGGCCGACCGGCACGTTGAGCCGGCCGAGCGCCGTGTAGTCGGGCGCGGTCAGACCGCGGTCCTGGGTGACGGCCAGCTGGGGGAGCAGCTGCTCCAGCGACGGCGCCTCCTCCAGCGGGGGCAGCCACACCTGGTGAGCGGGCGGACCCTGGTTGACCATCCGGCTGACCAGGACGTCCAGGACGGTGTCGGCGAGCGCGTCGTCGACGCGGTTGTCGGGCTCCGGCTCCTCGATCACCGGCTGCGGGGGCAGCTCCACGTGCTCGGCGGAGAACAGCGCGGGCCGCAGCTGCGTCGAGCGGTGCACTCGGGACGGGCCCTCGCCGTGGTACGGCCCCGACACGTACGCCGCCTTGAAGCGGACCATGGTGTCGGTGTCGTAGCGCAGATAGCCGGATCCGGGGATCGACGGCAGGTGGTAGGCGTCCGGGACACCGATCGCCGTACGGGACTCGGCGGCGGAGAACGTCCGCAGACCGATCCGGTACGACAGGTAGGTGTCCAGACCGCGTAGCTTGCCCTCCTCCAGACGCTGCGACGCCAGGAGCAGGTGGATGCCCAGCGATCGGCCGATACGGCCGATCTGGATGAACATGTCGATGAAGTCCGGCTTGGCCGTGAGGAGTTCGGAGAACTCGTCGAGCACGATCACCAGCGAGGCCATCGGCTCCAGCGCGGCGCCCGCCGCCCGGGCCTTCTCGTAGTCGTGCAGGTTGGCGTAGTTGCCCGCCGAGCGCAGCAGCTCCTGACGGCGCTGCGTCTCACCCATGATCGAGTCGCGCATACGGTCGACGAGGGTGAGGTCGTCGGCGAGGTTGGTGATCACGGCCGCGGTGTGCGGCATGTCCGCCATACCGGCGAAGGTCGCACCACCCTTGAAGTCCGCGAGGATGAAGTTCAGCGTTTCCGAGGAGTGGGTCACCGCGAGACCGAGCACCAGGGTGCGCAGCACCTCGGACTTACCGGAACCGGTGGCGCCGACGCACAGGCCGTGCGGGCCCATGCCCTCCTGCGAGGCCTCCTTGAGGTCCAGCATGACCGGCTCGCCGTTCTCGCCGACACCGATCGGCACCCGCAGCCGCTCGTGCAGCGTGCGCGGACGCCAGGTGCGGGAGACGTCGACCGTTCCCGCGTCGCCGATGCCCATGAGGTCGGTGAAGTCCAGGTTGGACAGGAGGGGTTCGCCCTCCTCCGCGGAGCCGACCCGGAAGGGCGCGAGCTGCCGGGCCAGCGACTCGGCCTGCGCCGGGTTCAGCACGTCCGGCTTGCCGGTGTACGCGGACTCGTGGCCGACGAACAGCCGCATCCGGTCCGGCTTCGCGTAGATCGTCAGACCCGCGCGCAGCTCCTCCTCCAGTTCGCCGGGGGCGATCTCCAGGAAGGTGACGCCCTGGAGGCCTTCGGCGCTGGCGAGTTCGGCGTCCGGCGGCACGGTGCCGCCGTCGAGCACCACGATCAGGTGCGGCTGGTCGTAGACCGGGGTCGCCTCACGGTTCCAGCGCGGACGGTCGTCCAGCTGGTCCGCCAGGGCCTCCTCCAACTCGCCGAGGTCGTCGAAGAGAAGCCGGGCCGAACCCGCTCCGTCCTTGGCCTTCGGGTGCTGGCTGTGCGGCAGCCACTTGATCCAGTCCCAGTCCGCCGCCGCGGAGGGGTGTGCCACCACGGCGATCATCAGGTCCTCGGGCGAGTGCAGCGTCGCCAGCTGGCCCAGCGCCGCGCGGGCGTTGCCGTAGACCGTGTCGGTCTCTCCGCAGATCGTCACGTGGTAGAAGGCGCGCAGCGAGACGGACACGGGCAGGTCGGACAGACTGCCGTGCGCGTCGAGGAAGGCCTTCATGGCGGCCGCCGTCAGCGGCTCCAGCTCCTCCTTGGGAGCCGTCTCCGGCGCGACGAGCGGGGTGTTGAGCTGCTGGACGCCACGACCGATCCGTACGGAGGCGAAGTCCCCGTCGGTCGGGCGCCGCTCCCACAGCCGCTTGCCGTCGGCCGCCACCGCCCACAGCTGCTCCGGGTCGGGGTGCTGGAACAGCTGGCTCTGCCGCTGCAGTTCAGCGGTCTTGTGCACGTCCTTGCGGACCTGCTCGAGGTACCGGAAGTAGTCGCGCCGGTCCTGGGCCATGCCCGCTCCGCCGCCCTGCTGCCGGGACTTGGCGAACTGGGCGATGGCCATGGCCAGCGTGGAGGCCAGCATCAGCCCGCCGACCAGCCGCATGTACGAGGGGAGACCCGGCATGAAGAAGAAGCCGACCGAACCCAGCATGCCCATCATGGGCAGCAGGTTCATCAACATGCTCTCTTCGCCCTCGCGAGGAATCTCGGGCGGCGTCTCCAGTTTCACCTCGCCGTCCGGGACGGCCGGCGGCACTATCCGCGGTGGTCGTTTGATGATGACGACGCTCACCGATGCACTCATCCTTCGCGATTGATACGTCCTGGCACCGACGCCCCCGTTTGTACCGCGACGTGTTCTCGTTCGCGTAGGCGTCGTTCGCGCAGTGGTCGATCCTACTGATGCTCACAGTGCCCGAGGGAGGCAGGAGCATGGAGATGCGGAGCAGGTCCTGGGAGGAATGGGGGAGGTAGCGCCTGCGGCCCGTGCGGCAACGGATATGGTGGCGCTCCGCGTCGTACGAGCGGCGCGAGGAAGCCTTGTCTAGCAGGGGGAACACCAGGTGAGCACGGGGACTTCGACAGGTTTCTGCCGAATCACCATCGCAGCACCGGACAGCCGTGTCGACGTCGCGCTGCCCGAGGACTTGCCGATCCAGGACCTCTTTCCGGAGATCGTGAGGCTCTCGGGACTGGTCCAGTCGGACACCAGTCCCTCGGGCTACCACCTCGTGACCCGCGAGGGTCAGGTGCTCGACGCCAGCCGCTCGTTGCTCGAGCACCGGGTCAGGGACGGTGAGGTGCTGCTGCTGCGCACCTTCGCCGACTCACTGCCGCCGGCCGTGCACGACGACGTGGTGGACGCGATCGCCGCCGCGGTCAAGCAGGACACCCGCAGCTGGAACGACAACCTGATGCGGATCGCCGGTCTCGTCGCGGGATCGCTGCTGCTGGTCATGCTCGGCTTCGTCTTCTGGTTCGCGGACCCGATCCGGCACGACATGCACGGCCTCCAGGGCATCCTCGCCGGCGTGACCGCGCTCGCCCTGACGGCACTCGCCGGCGTCCGGGCCCGGGTGTACGACGACCGCGGCTCCGCCGTCGCGCTCGGCATCTCGGCGCTGCCGCACGCGCTCATCGCCGGCTCCGGCGCCATCCCCCAGGACGCCGGTGAAGGCCCCGGCCGGATCCAGTTCCTCGTCGGCTGCGTCGCCGTACTGCTCTTCTCCGTCGTACTGATCATGCTGCTGCCGCAGGGCGACGCCCCGTTCGTGGCCGCCGCGCTCGCCGCCGCGATCGGCACGCTCGCCGTGTTCTGCGGTGTGCTCACCGAGGCGGAGCCGCGGGAGATCGCCGCCGGCACCGCGGTCGTCGCCCTGGCGGTCGTCGGCTTCCTGCCCGGCTGGTCGGCCCGCTTCGCCAAGCTGCCGATCGGCTTCCGCAACCCGGAGGACCTGGCCAGGGCCCGCCGCGAGGGCATCGAGGGCGACCTGGAGGCCGTCGACGTCCAGCGCATCGTCGCCCAGACCAGCCGCGGCCACGAACTGCTGCTCGGCATGGTCGGCGGCTGCGCCGCCGTCATCATCGGCGCGGGCGGCGCGGTGCTCGGCTTCAGCGACAACGGCTGGGCCCAGCTGCTCGCCCTGTGCACCGGTCTCGCCGCGATGCTGCGGGCCCGCCTGTTCCGCTACACCGCGCAGGTCACCTGCCTGTTCGTGGCCGGTGTCGTCACGCTCGCCCTGCTGGTCCTCGGCCTCGCGATCTCGCCGCCGGCCGACATCATCATGGAGCTGCTCCAGAACAACTCCGGCCCGGTCAACGTGCGGACCCTGTGGCTCGGCGCCTCCGTCGGCGTCGGCGTGCTGCTGCTCATCGCGATCGCCCTGATCGTGCCGCAGAAGGGGCTCTCCCCGTTCTGGGGCCGCATGCTGGACCTCGCCGACTCGCTGGTGCTGCTCTCCCTGGTCCCGATCTGCCTGGCCGTCCTCGACGTCTACGGCAAGGTCCGCGGCGGGGTCTGACCGGCCCCGGCCGCCGGTCAGGACCGTGCTCGTGGGCTGGTACGCTGTGTAACGGCCGTTTGTGTACGCGTCCCCGGTCCACCTGGGGGCTGCGCCCAGCGGATCCCCGCCTCCCGAGTCACGGAAGCTCCCCTGAGAAGCAGACCAGGGGCACTCGGTGGCAAGAAGAAGACCCACGAGGAGTACGCGTGTCGCTCGACGCCGCTACGAAGAAGCAGATCATGTCCGAGTTCGGTACCAAGGAGGGTGACACCGGCTCCCCCGAGGTCCAGGTCGCTCTGCTGTCGCGTCGGATCTCCGACCTGACCGAGCACCTCAAGACCCACAAGCACGACCACCACTCCCGTCGTGGTCTGCTGATCCTGGTCGGTCAGCGCCGTCGCCTGCTGCAGTACCTGGCGAAGAAGGACATCCAGCGCTTCCGTGCGCTGGTCGACCGCCTCGGCATCCGCCGCGGTGCGGCGGGCGCCAAGTAAGACGCCGTGAGGGGAGCGGTTCCCGGAAGGATCGGGAGCCGCTCCCTTTGCCGTACATACGGAAACGTGCGGAGTATCACACCCGCTTTGTAGTGTGGTAGCACAACGCAGTACGAGGAGAAGTGCACCTCGCCGCCGCCGGTCCTCGGTAGTGGCCCCCGGGCGATGCGAACCCCGGGTGCTTCGATCGAAGACCGGCCCGCACCAGATGGAGCGCTTCTCCGACCACGTCCCTCCGCCACACGGGCGGACCGGGACAAAAGACGAAAAGTAACGGAGAAAACGCTAGTGGAGAACGAGACCCACTACGCCGAGGCCGTCATCGACAACGGCTCCTTCGGCACCCGCACCATCCGCTTCGAGACGGGCCGCCTGGCCAAGCAGGCCGCCGGTTCCGCCGTGGCCTACCTGGACGACGACACCATGGTGCTGTCGGCCACCACCGCCTCCAAGCAGCCCAAGGACCAGCTCGACTTCTTCCCGCTGACGGTGGACGTCGAGGAGCGGATGTACGCCGCCGGCAAGATCCCCGGCAGCTTCTTCCGTCGTGAGGGCCGGCCGTCCGAGGACGCCATCCTCACCTGCCGCCTCATCGACCGCCCGCTGCGCCCGTCCTTCAAGAAGGGCCTGCGCAACGAGATCCAGGTCGTCGCCACGATCATGGCGCTCAACCCCGACCACCTGTACGACGTCGTGGCGATCAACGCCGCGTCCGCGTCCACGCAGCTGGCCGGTCTGCCCTTCTCCGGCCCGATCGGCGGCGTACGCGTCGCGCTGATCCGCGGCCAGTGGGTGGCCTTCCCGACGCACACCGAGCTCGAGGACGCCGTCTTCGACATGGTCGTCGCGGGCCGCACCCTGGAGGACGGCGACGTCGCGATCATGATGGTCGAGGCCGAGGCCACCGAGGAGACCATCAAGCTGGTCGCCGGTGGCGCCGAGGCCCCCACCGAGGAGGTCGTCGCCGCCGGTCTGGAGGCCGCGAAGCCCTTCATCAAGGTCCTCTGCAAGGCCCAGGCCGACCTCGCCGCGAAGGCCGCCAAGCCGACCGGCGAGTTCCCGATCTTCCTGGACTACCAGGACGACGTCTTCGAGGCCCTGACCGCCGCCGTCAAGCCCGAGCTCGCCCAGGCGCTCACCATCGCCGGCAAGCAGGAGCGCGAGGCCGAGCTGGACCGCGTCAAGGCGCTCGCCGCCGAGAAGCTCCTGCCGGAGTTCGAGGGCCGCGAGAAGGAGATCTCCGCCGCGTACCGCTCGCTGACCAAGCAGCTGGTCCGTGAGCGCGTCATCAAGGAGAAGAAGCGCATCGACGGCCGCGGTGTCACCGACATCCGCACGCTGGCCGCCGAGGTCGAGGCCATCCCGCGGGTGCACGGCAGCGCGCTGTTCGAGCGTGGCGAGACCCAGATCCTGGGCGTCACCACCCTCAACATGCTCCGCATGGAGCAGCAGCTGGACACCCTCTCGCCGGTGACCCGCAAGCGCTACATGCACAACTACAACTTCCCGCCGTACTCCACCGGTGAGACCGGCCGCGTCGGCTCCCCGAAGCGCCGCGAGATCGGCCACGGCGCCCTCGCCGAGCGCGCCCTGATCCCGGTCCTGCCGACCCGCGAGGAGTTCCCCTACGCGATCCGTCAGGTGTCCGAGGCCCTCGGCTCCAACGGCTCGACGTCCATGGGCTCGGTCTGCGCCTCCACCATGTCGCTGCTGAACGCCGGTGTGCCGCTGAAGGCCCCCGTCGCCGGTATCGCCATGGGCCTGATCTCCCAGGAGATCGAGGGCGAGACGCACTACGTCACCCTCACCGACATCCTCGGTGCGGAGGACGCTTTCGGTGACATGGACTTCAAGGTGGCGGGTACCAAGGAGTTCGTGACCGCGCTCCAGCTCGACACCAAGCTGGACGGCATCCCGGCCTCGGTCCTGGCCGCCGCCCTGAAGCAGGCCCGTGACGCCCGCCTCCACATCCTCGACGTGATGATGGAAGCGATCGACACGCCGGACGAGATGTCCCCGAACGCTCCGCGGATCATCACCGTGAAGATCCCGGTCGACAAGATCGGTGAGGTCATCGGCCCCAAGGGCAAGATGATCAACCAGATCCAGGAGGACACGGGCGCCGAGATCACGATCGAGGACGACGGCACCATCTACATCGGCGCCGCCGACGGCCCGTCCGCCGAGGCTGCCCGTACGACGATCAACGGCATCGCGAACCCGACGATGCCGGAGGTCGGCGAGCGCTACCTCGGTACGGTCGTGAAGACGACGACGTTCGGCGCCTTCGTCTCCCTCCTCCCCGGCAAGGACGGTCTGCTGCACATCTCGCAGATCCGCAAGCTGGCCGGCGGCAAGCGCGTGGAGAACGTCGAGGACGTGCTCGGCGTGGGCCAGAAGGTCCAGGTCGAGATCGCCGAGATCGACTCCCGCGGCAAGCTCTCGCTCGTCCCCGTGATCGAGGGCGAGGAAGAGGCCTCCGAAGACAAGAAGGACGACACCGACAAGTGACGTCGAGTAGCTCCACGGCGACGGCCCGCACCTCCTCGGAGGCGCGGGCCGTCGCCCGTACCCAAACCCTCATCAAGGGCACCAACGGCATCGGCACCGTCCGCAAGACCACCCTCCCCGGTGGCCTGCGCATCGTCACCGAGACCCTGCCCTCGGTCCGCTCCGCGACCTTCGGCATCTGGGCGCACGTCGGCTCCCGCGACGAGACGCCGGCCCTGAACGGCGCCACGCACTACCTGGAGCACCTGCTCTTCAAGGGCACCACCCGCAGGTCCGCCCTGGACATCTCCTCCGCCATCGACGCCGTCGGCGGCGAGATGAACGCCTTCACGGCGAAGGAGTACACGTGCTACTACGCGCGCGTGCTCGACGCCGACCTGCCGCTCGCGATCGACGTGGTCTGCGACATGCTCACGGGCTCCCTGATCCTCGAAGAGGACGTCAACGTCGAGCGCGGCGCCATCCTCGAAGAGATCGCCATGACCGAGGACGACCCGGGCGACTGCGTGCACGACCTGTTCGCGCACACGATGTTCGGCGACAACCCCCTCGGCCGCCCGGTCCTCGGCACGGTCGACACGGTCAACGCCCTCACCGCCGACCGCATCCGCCGCTTCTACAAGAAGCACTACGACCCGACCCACCTCGTGGTCGCGTGCGCCGGCAACATCGACCACAACAAGGTCGTACGACAGGTCCGCGCCGCGTTCGAGAAGGCGGGCGCCTTCAGGAACGGCGACGCCGCCCCCATCGCCCCGCGCGCAGGCCGGCGCAGCATCCGCACCGCGGGCCGCGTCGAGCTGATCGGCCGCAAGACCGAGCAGGCCCATGTCGTCCTCGGCATGCCCGGCCTGTCCCGCACGGACGACCGCCGCTGGGCACTGGGCGTGCTGAACACCGCTCTCGGCGGGGGCATGTCGTCCCGCCTCTTCCAGGAGGTCCGCGAGAAGCGCGGCCTGGCCTACAGCGTCTACTCGTACACCTCGGGCTTCGCCGACTGCGGCCTGTTCGGCGTGTACGCGGGCTGCAGGCCCTCGCAGGTCCACGACGTGCTGAAGATCTGCCGCGACGAGCTCGACCACGTCGCCGAGCACGGCCTGCCCGACGACGAGATCGACCGCGCCATCGGCCAGCTCAAGGGCTCCACGGTCCTCGGCCTGGAGGACACCGGCGCGCTCATGAACCGCATCGGCAAGAGCGAGCTGTGCTGGGGCGAGCAGATGTCCGTCGACGACATGCTGGCCCGGATAGCGTCGGTGACCCCGGACGACGTCCGCTCGGTCGCCCGCGAGATCCTGGGGCAGCGGCCCTCGCTGTCGGTCATCGGCCCGCTGAAGGACAAGCAGGCGTCCCGGCTGCAGGACGCCGTCGCCTGAGTTCGCCGGGTTCGCCCGTCCCCGCCGGGTTCGCCCCGTCCCCTCCGGTCCCCATCCCTCCGGTTAAGGAAGCAAGAAGATGAGCAAGCTGCGCGTGGCGGTCCTCGGTGCCAAGGGCCGTATCGGCTCCGAGGCGGTACGGGCGGTCGAGGCCGCCGAGGACATGGAGCTGGTCGCCGCCCTGAGCCGGGGCGACAAGCTGGAGACCCTGGCGGAGACGGGGGCTCAGGTCGCCGTCGAACTGACCACGCCGGACTCGGTGATGGCCAACCTCGACTACTGCGTGAACCACGGCATCCACGCGGTCGTCGGCACGACGGGCTGGACCGACGAGCGCCTCGCGCAGCTGAAGGGCTGGCTGGACGGGTCCCCCGAGACGGGCGTGCTCATCGCGCCCAACTTCTCCATCGGGGCCGTCCTGACGATGAAGTTCGCGCAGATCGCGGCGCCCTACTTCGAGTCGGTCGAGGTGGTCGAGCTGCACCACCCGAAGAAGGTCGACGCCCCGTCCGGCACCGCCACCCGCACCGCCCAGCTCATCGCCGAGGCCCGCCGCGCCGCCGGTACGGCCCCGGCGCCGGACGCCACGACCACCGCCCTGGACGGCGCGCGCGGCGCGAACGTCGACGGCGTACCGGTCCACGCGGTCCGCCTGCGCGGCCTGCTGGCCCATCAGGAGGTCCTGTTCGGCGGCGAGGGCGAGACCCTCACCATCCGCCACGACTCGCTCCACCACAGCAGCTTCATGCCGGGCATCCTGCTCGGCGCCCGCCGCGTGGTGACCACCCCGGGCCTGACCTTCGGCCTGGAACACTTCCTGGACCTGGGCTGACACGAGGCCCTGAGAACATGCGCGCGAAGATCTCCTACGCCATAACGGCCGCCGTCCTGGTCGTCTACTTCGTCCTGGTCGGCAGCCGTGGCGTGATGCTCATCCAGTCCGGCACGGTCCTCACCGTCACCTTCGGCGTGGCGGTGCTGATCCTGCCGGTCATCGGCCTGTGGTTCCTGTGGAAGAACACCCAGTTCGTCCGCAGGGCCAACGCCCTCGCCGCCGAACTCGACGCCGAGGGCGGCCTGCCCGTCGACGAGTTGAAGCGGACCCCCGGCGGCCGTATCGACCGCGACTCGGCCGACGAGGTCTTCGCCAGGCGCAAGGCCGAGACGGAAGCGGCCCCCGACGACTGGCGCAGCTGGTTCCGCCTCGCCATCGCCTACCACGACGCCCGCGACACCCCGCGCGCCCGCAAGGCGATGCAGCGCGCCATCGCCCTGCATGACGGCAAGACCGTCGAGGCCTGAGCCACACGACGACTCAGCCGGACGACGACTGCTCAGGCGTACGCCGAAGGGGCCGGCCCGCACCCGCTGCGGGCCGGCCCCTTCGGCGTACGCCTGTCATCTGTGGCGGGCTCATCTGTGCCGGGCTCAGCCGCGATTGCTCTCCGCGGCCCACGTCTCGACGGCGTCGGCGGCCCTGTCGAACGCTGCGACCCGCCCCAGGAAGTCCGCGTTGTGCGTGGTCATCAGCGTCGGCATGTCATCGGCCGCACGACCCCGCCGTACGAGCATCAGCGCCTGGCCCTGCACCGTCCGCGGCAACCCCAGCCAGCGCACCGGCTGCTGCACCGTCCGCACGGCGACGATCTGCTCCCAGGGCGCCGTACGCGTCACGAAGAAGCCCACCTGGCGCAGCCCGCGCGGGCTCACCCACACGCCCATGCGCAGCAGCCGCAGGGCGCCGGCGATGATGAGCAGCGCGACGGCGAAGACGACAGCCGCCTCGGTCACCGTGCCGGTCAGGGCGATGATGACCGCGGCAAACAGCACGTACGAGGCGAGCAACAGCCACAGGGCCGCCACGCCCACCCGCCAGGGACCGGGACGGTAGGGGCGCCGCCAGCGGTCCTGGTCCTCGAAGGGCAGCGCGACGTCGTCGGGTGCCTCGAAGGTGCGGTCGGCCGTCAGGAAGGGCAGGGGCACGGCTGGTCCTCACTCGATCCATGCGTGGGCTGTGCCCGGTGAGGTTATCGACCTGTGTCCCCACTCACCACCCTGAGGGGGCCGGATGGAGTCAGCGCCCCTGGGAGGCCTGCGACTGCTGGTTCGGCGTCGCGATATCGGTGGACAGCGCCGGCATGCCGAGAACCAGCGAGCCCACGAGCCCGGCGACGATGGTGAGCCCCAGCAGCCAGCGCCCGGCTATCTGACCGACGGAGGCCCGCTCACGGGGCGGGGGAGTGACATTGCTGCGGAACTTGTCGGCTTCGGCGAGGAAGGCGAACGGGACGGGCTCGCGCCGACGGAACATCGGGGGTCCTTCTCCTTGGGATCGAACGAATCTCTGTCACCAACTCAGACGAGCGAGTGCCCCAAAAGGTGCCAGGTTTCCCCGAATTCGCAGAAGTTCGTCGAAGTTGGCCGAAGATGTCGCGGCCCGGCACCGAACGCCCCGTTGTCAGTGCCGGGCCGTAGAGTGGGCGCCGCCCGAGAGAAGTGATGGAAGGACCCTCCGAGCCGTGACCGACACCCCCGCCGACGACCTCAAGCCCAGCTTCCGCAGCGACGTCACCGTCGAGCTGGTCAAGCACAGCGCGGCCGACTCCGACGTGCTGTGGGCCGCCCGCGTCTCCACCGCCGGCGAGCAGTCCCTGGAGGAGCTGCAGAAGGACCCCGAGCGCTCCAAGGGCCTGATCAACTACCTGATGCGGGACCGGCACGGCAGCCCCTTCGAGCACAACTCGATGACCTTCTTCATCAGCGCCCCGATCTTCGTCTTCCGCGAGTTCATGCGGCACCGCGTGGGCTGGTCGTACAACGAGGAAAGCGGCCGCTACCGGGAGCTCCAGCCGGTCTTCTACGTCCCCGACGAGTCACGCAAGCTCGTCCAGGAGGGCCGCCCGGGCAAGTACGTCTTCGTGGAGGGCACCCAGGCCCAGCAGGAGCTGGTCGGCCGCGTCATGGAGGACTCGTACCGGCAGTCGTACGAGGCCTACCAGGAGATGCTCGCCGCCGGCGTCGCCCGCGAGGTCGCCCGCGCGGTCCTCCCGGTCGGTCTGTTCTCCTCGATGTACGCCACGTGCAACGCGCGCTCCCTGATGCACTTCCTCGGCCTGCGCACCCAGCACGAGCTGGCCAAGGTGCCGTCCTTCCCGCAGCGCGAGATCGAGATGGTCGGCGAGAAGATGGAGGCGGAGTGGGCCAAGCTCATGCCGCTGACGTACGCCGCGTTCAATGCGAACGGCCGGGTGGCGCCGTAACCGCACCCCGGCTCGGGGGCATGCGTCAGCCTCATGAAGTGTCCGTATTGCGGCATTTAGAGAAGTTCATCTAGCCTGATCAAACGGACCCGGCACTGCTTGAACCCCCGAGCAGGCAGTGCCGGGCTCCATCTTTGTCCTGACTTTTCCGCACCCCCCGAGGGCAGACCCGGCCGTGCGCAACGAGTAGCGTGTAACCCATGGCTCCGACCTCCACTCCGCAGACCCCCTTCGGGCGGGTCCTCACCGCCATGATCACGCCCTTCACGGCGGACGGCGCACTCGACCTCGACGGCGCGCAGCGGCTCGCCACGCACCTGGTGGACGCAGGCAACGACGGCCTGATCATCAACGGGACCACCGGCGAGTCGCCCACGACCAGCGATGCGGAGAAATCGGACCTCGTACGAGCCGTACTGGAAGCGGTCGGCGACCGTGCCCACGTCGTGGCCGGCGTCGGCACCAACGACACCCACCACAGCCTCGAGCTCGCCCGCGCGGCGGAGCAGGTGGGCGCGCACGGCCTGCTGGTCGTCACGCCGTACTACAACAAGCCCCCGCAGGAGGGCCTGTACCGGCACTTCAAGGCCATCGCCGACGCCACCGAGCTGCCGGTCATGCTCTACGACATCCCCGGCCGCAGCGGCGTCCCGATCAACACCGAGACGATCGTCCGCCTCGCCGAGCACCCGCGCATCGTCGCCAACAAGGACGCCAAGGGCGACCTCGGCCGCGCCAGCTGGGCCATCGCCCGCTCCGGCCTCGCCTGGTACTCCGGCGACGACATGCTGAACCTGCCCCTGCTCTCGGTGGGCGCGGTCGGCTTCGTCTCGGTCGTCGGCCACGTCGTCACCCCCGACCTGCGCGCGCTCGTCGACGCGTACGTCTCCGGAGACGTACAGAAGGCCACCGAGATCCACCAGAAGCTGCTCCCGGTCTACACGGGCATGTTCCGCACGCAGGGCGTCATGACGACGAAGGCCGCGCTCGCCCTCCAGGGCCTGCCCGCCGGACCGCTGCGCGCGCCCATGGTCGAGTGTTCGCCGGAGGAGATCGAGCAGCTCAAGATCGATCTTGCCTCAGGCGGGGTACAGCTCTAGCACCAGACTTCGCGCGCCAGGGCGCGCACCAGACTTCACAACTGAATAAGCAGGCCACCGGTGCCTGCACCCCACAACGACAACTGCTTCTGCACGAACGTCACGCGCGCCACGTGCCCGACCGGTACGTGGCGCGCGTGGTGAGGAGAGTCTTTTGAGTCATCCGCATCCTGAACTCGGCCCGCCCCCGCCGCTCCCCGAAGGCGGCCTACGGGTCACCCCGCTCGGCGGCCTCGGCGAGATCGGCCGAAACATGACGGTCTTCGAGTACGGCGGCCGTCTGCTGATCGTCGACTGCGGAGTGCTCTTCCCCGAGGAGGAGCAGCCCGGAATCGACCTGATCCTGCCGGACTTCTCGTCCGTCAGAGACCGCCTCGACGACATCGAGGGCATCGTCCTCACCCACGGCCACGAGGACCACATCGGCGGCGTCCCCTTCCTCCTCCGCGAGAAGCCGGACATCCCGCTGATCGGCTCCAAGCTGACCCTCGCCCTCATCGAGGCCAAGCTCCAGGAGCACCGCATCCGCCCGTACACCCTTGAGGTGGCGGAGGGGAACCGCGAGCGCATCGGCCCCTTCGACTGCGAGTTCGTCGCGGTCAACCACTCCATCCCGGACGCGCTGGCCGTCGCGATCCGCACGCCCGCCGGCATGGTGGTCCACACCGGCGACTTCAAGATGGACCAGCTCCCGCTGGACAACCGTCTGACCGACCTGCACGCGTTCGCACGGCTGAGCGAGGAAGGCATCGACCTCCTCCTCTCCGACTCCACGAACGCGGAGGTCCCGGGCTTCACCCCGCACGAGCGCGACATCTCCAACGTCCTGCGCCAGGTCTTCGCGGGAGCCCGCAAGCGCGTCATCGTGGCGAGCTTCGCCAGCCACGTCCACCGCATCCAGCAGATCCTGGACGCCGCCCACGAGTACGGCCGCAGGGTCGCCTTCGTCGGCCGCTCGATGGTCCGCAACATGGGCATCGCGCGAGACCTCGGCTACCTGAAGGTCCCGCCGGGCCTGGTCGTGGACGTCAAGACGCTGGACGACCTCCCGGACAGCGAGGTCGTGCTGGTCTGCACGGGTTCCCAGGGCGAACCGATGGCCGCCCTGTCCCGCATGGCCAACCGCGACCACCAGATCCGCATCGTCGAGGGCGACACGGTGATCCTGGCGTCGTCGCTCATCCCCGGCAACGAGAACGCGGTCTACCGCGTCATCAACGGCCTGACCCGGTGGGGCGCGAACGTGGTCCACAAGGGCAACGCCAAGGTCCACGTCTCGGGCCACGCGTCCGCGGGCGAGCTGCTGTACTTCTACAACATCTGCCGCCCGAAGAACCTGATGCCGGTGCACGGCGAATGGCGGCACCTGCGCGCCAACGCCGAGCTGGGCGCCCTGACCGGCGTCCCGCACGACCGGATCGTCATCGCCGAGGACGGCGTGGCCGTCGACCTCGTCGAAGGCAAGGCGAAGATCTCCGGCAAGGTCCAGGCCGGGTACGTCTACGTCGACGGCCTCTCGGTCGGCGACGTGGGCGAGCCGGCCCTGAAGGACCGCAAGATCCTCGGGGACGAGGGCATCATCTCGGTCTTCGTGGTGATCGACTCCTCCACCGGCAAGATCACGGGCGGCCCGCACATCCAGGCCCGCGGCTCCGGCATCGAGGACTCCGCCTTCGGGGACGTCATCCCGCGGATCACGGAGTCGCTGGAGCGATCGGCACAGGACGGTGTGGTCGAGCCGCACCAACTGCAGCAGCTGGTGCGCCGGACCCTGGGCAAGTGGGTGTCGGACACCTATCGGCGCAGGCCGATGATCCTGCCTGTGGTGGTGGAGGTCTGACGGTCCGTCGGACCCACCACCGCGTGAACCAGGAGCGGGGCGCCTCGATTTGCATCGGGGCGCCCCGCTCCAGTACGTTTACGGCTCCGCCTGATCGGGAACCCGGGCACCTCGTGCGCCGGAACCAGTCCCCGGAGGGGGCGGGAATTCCGACTCAGAATCTCTGATAAAGTCGGAGCCGCCGGAAAGGGAAACGCGAAAGCGGGAACCTGGAAAGCACCGAGGAAATCGGATCGGAAAAAGATCTGATAGAGTCGGAAACGCAAGACCGAA
>NZ_JBVKAU010000024.1:0-109223 GCF_055657525.1 Streptomyces sp. NPDC107522
GTGCGGTCAAGAGGGTGTCTAACTCGGTCGTCACAACCCGATGTTGGACACCCTCCCGGCGTCCGTGAACCCCGCAATCGGAACTACTCGTCTAGTACTGCAGTGGCACTTCACCCTTCCCGCTGGTCAGAAGTGCAGTTTCGAGCCTAGCGGGCTGACGGCTCATCAGGGGGCAGTTCGGGTAAGCCGGTCGGTGCGGCGGGCGAGGCCGCGCACGATCGGGTCATGATGGCGGACTTCGTCACGGGGCCGTGGACGGCCGAGCTGGAGGAGTTGTTCCTGCGGGTGGGCGGCCGGTTCGGCCGGGTCGAGGTGCGGCGTCGGATGCGGGATTACGTGCGGGGTCTGCTGGGCCCGGTCGGCCGCAAGAACAGCTGGCAGCTGGCTGAGTACGCCGGCCACTCCGGCCCGTACGGGCTGCAGCACCTGCTGTCCTGGAGCCGCTGGGATGTCGACGGGCTCCGCGACGACCTGCAGGACTACGTGGCCGAGCGGCTCGGCATGCCGGACGGCGTGCTGATCGTCGATGACACCGGCTTCATCAAGAAGGGCCGCGTCTCTGCCGGGGTGCAGCGGCAGTATTCCGGCACGGCCGGGCGGACCGAGAACTGCCAGATCGGCGTCTTCGCCGCCTACGCCTCCAGCCGGGGGCGGGCGCTGGTGGACCGGGAGCTGTATCTGCCTAAGTCGTGGACCGATGATGCCGCGCGGTGCCGGGCTGCCCGGGTTCCCATGGACCGTGGCTTTGCGACCAAGCCAGAGCTGGCCCGCACCCTGGTGCTGCGGGCACTGGCCTCGTCGCTGCCGATCGCCTGGGTGACCGCGGATAGCGCCTACGGGCAGGACTGGACCTTCCGCCGGATGCTGGAAGAGGCCGATGTCGGCTACGTCCTGGCGGTGCCGAAGTCCCAGCAGATCAAGTCGCTGGCCGGGATCTGGCGTATCGACCAGGTCATCGCCGACGCACCCAGCGATGCCTGGCAGGTGCTGTCCTGCGGCGACGGCGCCAAGGGCCCGCGCGTCTATGACTGGGCCATCGCCCGGCTGCCCGTCAACATCGTCTTCGACCCGGATCCACCCACACACCATCGCTGGGTGATGGCCCGCCGCAGCCTGGCCCGCCCCGACGAACTCGCCTACTACCTCGCCTATGCACCCGACGGGACCACGATCGAGCAGCTGGTGCGCGTCGCCGGCACCCGCTGGGCCATCGAGGCGTGCTTCCAGGCCGCCAAGGGCGAGTGCGGCCTGGACCAGTACGAGGTCCGCCGCTATCCCGGCTGGTATCGGCACATCACCTTGGCCATGCTCGCGCACGCCTTCCTCGCCGCCGTGGCTGCGGCCGCGGTCGAGAGGGGGGTGGCAGAAACGACACAGCCGGCCTGGCCCCGCTCACCGTGGCAGAAATCCGGCGTCTGCTGGCAGCTGTCTGCCCCCGGCCCGCGCACCGTGGCGCCGGTCCACTGAGCTGGTCCCGCTGGCGCAGACGTCACCAGGCCATTGCCCGCGCCTGCCACTACCGTCGTCGCACCCGTGCCTGAAGGCGCCTTGCTTGAACCGCCTCCTGATGAGCCGTCAGCCCGCTAGGCTCGAAGCTACACCTCTGACCAGCGGGAATGGTGAAGTGCCACTGCAGTACTAGTACTGCAACGGTGCTTGTCGTGACTGTTGGCCAGGTTGGTCGTTGGTGTGGTTGCGGGTGGGGGCCTTGTTGATGTCAGGTTGTGGGCCGGTGAACTGACCTCTCTGCATGGGCGGTTCGTGCACCGGTTCAGCAGGTCGGAGCCGAGGGAGTCGGCGTTGGCCTATATGCGCGGTGGCTGTGTCACTTGCCGTGGGTGTCATTTCGACGCGAGTTGGGAGTCACCTGCCGCTCGTCTGCATGATCAATGTCAACGAGAATTGATGTCACTCGGCCTTCGGAGGGATCGGGAACAGAGACCATCGGCAGGAGTGATCACGGGGCTAGCTCGGGTCTCCGTGTTCGGGCGTCTTCCACGGCCTGGGGCCGAGAGTCCCCTCGACGTGCCGCGCGTTGGCAGATGAGCCAGTAGATGAGCGCCGCGGGTGGCGCGACGCACAGCAGGACGATCAGCAGGCGGGAGTCGATCACATGAGTGTGTGACGGAGGCTGTTGCGACTCGCCCGGCAGGTCCCTCAAGAGGGCATCGAGTTGCCCACGGGTGCGCGCTTCGTAGGCTGCGACCACGCGTTCTTCGAGTTCGGGAAGGGTCAGCCGACCAACTGCGTAGTGGTGTTGCAGTTGCGCTTCGACCTGGTCGCGGTCGGTGTCCGAGGCACGTAACGCGGGGCTGGTGGTGTGCTCCTCGCTGTCATGCATGGTGGCCTCTCAGCCGGGGGTAGCGGCGTCCGGGGACGGGGTCGCATTGAGCCGATCCGATTCCGCCGGAACGGTCCGCTCCGCCACGCTGTTCACACGGGCCTCGCGGAATGACGCAGCTCTGTGCTTTTCCGGTTCGCCGTCCGGTTCTTCCGCTTAGCCCTTCAATTTCGGCCACGTGTTCGACTGGCGGTGTACGGGCAGCGACCGCTGTGCCTACGGTGGCAGCCGTGCCGAACGGTCCAGACCAAGGCATACACGTCCCGGCACCCCGTGACGTTCTGCCAGACCACGAGCTGCGGCTCGGCTGAACGACGAGCGCACCGCACCGGGGTTCAACCCAACTCGAGCCCGGTGTGGTCCAGTACGGCACGGAGAGCAGCGTCGCGGCCCTAGGCCCGCACCTTCCCTGTCATCCGAGGGCGTCGGCACCTTCCCCTTTTGAGCTCCGCTGCTCTCTGTGCCTCCAGATGGGAAACCGGAGGGGAAACTGTGTACTTAGGAATCAACGGCACGTCCCGCAGACGTGCCCGCATCCAGGCAAGGCGTGGCGCCGTGGCGGCCTCGCTCACCCTGGCCCTGGCGGCAGGGGTCATCCCCGCGATGGCGGCCGAACCGGGGCCGGACAAGCCGTCCTCGGAGTGGGGCAAGGACGGCGCGAAGGCCGAGATGCCGCCGGTGAAGATCGGCAAGACGAAGGCCCCGGCGTCCATCGGGGCGAAGGCGCCCACGGCAGAGGTTGCCCGATGGCTGGCCGCGCAGAAGGAACACGCGCATGCCGCGACCGGTGACTGGCAGCGTGCCGCGGGTGCGCTCGCAGCTGTGGTGCCCAAGGGGCAGGGGCAAGTGCCCTGGCACCTGATCTCGGATGTCCGGGTGACGGACTCCCTGGTCGCGCGCGTCAACTACTCCACCGGCAATCTCATGCTGGCAGCGACCGACTTCCAGATCGCCGGCGTCGGCCAGTCGCTGCAGCTGTCACGGACGTACAACTCGATGGACGCTCCCTGGGGGAAGGTCTCGCAGCGCTGGTGGCAGGGCTACGAACGCTACCTGCAGATCGAGAGCGACAAGGTGGTGCTCTACGACGCCACTGGCGGCTCGGTCTCCTTCGCTGAGAAGGCCGACGGAACCTTCACCACCCCCGAGGGCTACCGCCTGGATCTGAAGAAGACATCCAGCGGCGAGTACACGATCACCCAGCGCGCCTCGGGCATGAAGGACACCTACAGCGCGGTCGGCACGCTGGTGAAGATGAGCGACCGCAACGGCGGGCACGTACTCGTGGACCAGCATGACGAGGGCGGCGAGAACAAGGGATTCAAGCTCACCGAGTCCCGCTCCGGCCGCTGGATCGACCTGGTCAAGACCGACGCCTCGCAGTGGCAGGCCAAGGACAACACCGGCCGCACGGTCGTCTACGACCTGAACGCGGCCGGTGACCTGGCCAAGGTCACCGACACGGAGGGCAAGGCCACCGCGCTCGGCTACGACGCGGACCGGCGCCTGACGAAGATCACCACCCCGGAGGGGCGGGTGACGGTCTTCACCTACAACGCCGACAACCGCGTCACCTCAATGAAGCGTGCCACCGGCTTCAACAGCTCCGGCGAGACCGGCCCCACCTACACCTACACGTACACCTCCGGTGAGGGGCGGTCGGGGACGACGACGGTCACCAACCCGGCGGGCAATGCGACCAAGTACGCGCACCAGGCGGACGGTGAGATCACCAAGGTCACGGACGCGCTCGGCAGGAACCGGGAGCACACCTATGACGCGAACCTGAACCTGCAGACCGCCGCCGACGCGATGGGCACTGGGTCCGACCCGGCGAACGTCACCGCCTACGGCTGGGACGCGCGCTCGAACCCGAGCTCGGTGAAGCTGCCCACCGGCGCTACGGCCTCCCTGACCGGATATCGGACCATCGCCGGAGCCGACGTCCCCGGCAAGATCACCAGCGCGGATGGCGTAGAGGTCTCCTACAGCTACGACCAGGCGGGCAACATTACCGAGGAGACCGTCGCCGGAGCGGAGGGCGGTACGCGCAGCTTCACCTACAACCCGGCAGACGCCACCTGCGGCGGCTTCGCGGGCCAGCGCTGCCAGGTCAAGGACGCAGGCGGCAAGGCGACGAAGTTCGCCTATGACGCCAAGGGCAACTTGACCAAGGTCACCCCGCCCTCGCCGCAGGGTGAGACCCGCTACACCTATGACAGTCTGGGGCGTCCCGAGACCGTCATCGACGGGCGCGGCATCAAGACCGTCTACGTCTACGACCAGCGCGACCGGATCATCAAGGTCTCCAGCACCGACAAAACCGTGACCTACGCCTACGACGGTGACGGCAATCTTAAGCAGCGCTCCGATGCCACTGGCATCACGAAGTACGACTTCGACCCCCTGAACCGGGAGACGGTGCGCACCCTGCAGGACGGCTCCCAGACCGTGCTGGTCTACACGGCCGAGGGCAACGTCGAGTCCTACACCGACCCGGCCGGCACCGTGAAGTACACCTACAGCAAGACCAACAACCTGCTGTCCCTGACCGATCCGGACGGCAAGAAGACCAGCTACGAGTACAACGCGAACGACGCCCGCACCAAGCGGAACCTGCCCTCCGGGATCGTGGAGACGACCACCCTCGACAAGTCCAACCGGGCGATACGGATCAAGGCGACCTCCGACCGGGAGGGCACCCTGACCGACATCGCCTACGACTACACGCGCACCGTGAACGGGAAACAGGTCGACGGCACCCAGCTGCGGACCCGCACCGATGCGGTGGACGGCCTCAAGCGCACCTTCGACTACGACTCCGCCGGACGCCTGCGGCACGCGAAGGAGACCGAGGGTTCGACCCTCAACAACTCCTGGCTGTACTGCTACGACGAGGCAGGTAACCTCACCTCGCAGAACGGCAACCTGCCCGCCGCCCGCAGCATCCAGGCCGCAGACACCTGCCCCGCAGGCACCACCTACACCTACGACGACGCCTCCCAGCTCACCGCCGTCAACGGCAACAGCGACGGCTGGGCCTACGACAAGACAGGCAACGAAACATCGGCACGCCCCCTGCCCTCCGGTGACCAGGCCCGGACCTCGTCCTTCAACGACTTCTCTCAGATGACCGTGACCACGGTCGACGGTGAGGAGTTCAAGAGCCGCTACGCATCCACCGACCAGTCGGAGCGTACGCAGTTCGGTGACACGGTCTTCCACCACGGCCCGGTCGGCCTCTCCGCGCAGACCAAGGCCGGGGTGGACATGAACTTCACCCGTGAACCGGGCGGCAACCTCAACTCCTTCCACACCCACACCACCACGCGGAGCGAGCCGGAGACCTTCTACTACCTCACCGACGGACTCGGTTCCGTCGAAGCCGTGGTCAACTCGAAGGGAGAGAAGGTCAACTGGTACTACTACAGCCCGAACGGCATCACCGATGCCACCGAACAGGTCCCCCAGCCCTACCGCTACGCGGGCGGCTACCAGGACCCGACGGGGCTGTATCACAACGAGGCTCGCTACTACGACCCGCAGCTTGGCCGCTTCACCCAGCCCGACCCCTCGGGCCTGGAAGCCAACCCGTACCTCTACGCCTCCGGTGACCCCACCAACCTCATGGACCCCAACGGCACATGGGGCATACCCAAATGGGCAAAGGAGACCTGGAAGAAGCACAGCGGCGCCATCATCGGACTTGGTGTCGCCGCCGGGTGCAGCTTTATGACTGCCGGGGCCGTGGCGGCCGCTTGCGTCATCATCGGATCGGGTGTGGCCGGAGCGGTGTCCAACCGTTTCACGCCGGGTGCGGACCGGAGCCTCGGCGGGTATTGGTCGGCGACCTGGCAGCCAATGGCGTGGGGGGTTGCCGGTAACTACGCGGGGAGGCTCGGCCCTGCGGTAAACCGGTGGAGGGCCGACCGGAACCTCCCCGACTGAGGGGTAGAACGATCTGATGAGGTCTGAGAACCCAAGGGGCCTGTTGGCCCGCATGGCTGATGCGTACTCGCGCCTCGACAAGCACCTTGGCGGTGGCCGTCCGCCCACCAGAAGCCAAAGATTCTCCGCGAGGCACCCCATGTTCATCGGGGTATCCGTAGGAGTGGTCATGTCCGGGGTCCTTCTCCTTGCATCCCTGAGTGCCGGGAACGGGGTCACCTACAGCATTCAGACTGCTCTCCTAGGGGGACCGGCACTTGGCGCGGTCGCTGGCGGCACGTGCCTCCTGGAAAGAAGGCGCCAGCAGAAGCTGTTCAGAGATCCCTGACCTGCGGTCTTGCGTGGGGGTCCGCCGGGCGGAGTCGGCGGACCCCCACGTCCTGCTCGGAAGGATGTGGAACACGGATGTCAGGTGAGGCTTGTCTTCTAACCTCTGAGGCTGTCGCGCTCGATGATGCTCTCGGGTCGTCTGGTCGTTTTCCGACGTCATGGCGGGTCGCGGGTCGGCGATTCGCGGGAACGTGGCACTCCTGCGCGCGAATCCAACCCGACGGAAGCCGCATTACGGCTGGTCAACGAATTCCGTCGGTCGCCCAACGATGAGTCGTGCGCGGCCAACGCCAGCGCCCCGGCATTCACGTATTGCTCCAACTGCCACACTGCAGAGGTGGGTTGAGCGGATCGGACAGCAGCCGGAAGGGGCCAGGTGGCGGGGGAAGCGATGACGGCGTGGATCGCCGCCGGCTCCGCGGTGGCCGGCGCCCTGGCCGGCGGCGCGCTGACCGGTTGGTTCACCTTGGCGGCTGCCCGTAAACAGGCGCAAGGCACGGTCGACGCCGCAGTCCGGCAGGCGGATGCAGCGTGGGCGGCCGGCCAGCGCCAGGCGGACGCTGCCTGGGAGGCCGGGCGCCGTCAGGCGGATGCCGCCTGGGAGGCCGGACGCCTGCAGGCGGACGCCCAGCTCGATGTCGCCCGCCAGACCCTCACCGCCCAACACCGCGCCGCCGAGCGGGAGGTACGCCGCGCCGCCTACGCCGCTTTCCTCGCCGCCACCCACACCGCCCACCAACACCGCCGGGAATGGCAGCAGGCCCTGGGCAGCCCCGCAGCCGCCGACTGCCGCGAGCGCTACCGGGCAGCCCTGCCCGCCGTCACGGACGCGCTCACCCTGGTCCGTCTCGAAGGCCCGGCCCCGGTTGCCGATGCCGCTCAAGCCCTGGAACGCTTCCTCGACGCGAACGCTCCCCTGGAGCAGTATCAGAGCGCCCACGCCGCCTTCCTCGATGCTGCACGCACCGCCCTTACCACCGCCTGACTTATCGCCCCAGCACCTTGTCTGGCACCGGCTCCCTCCTCCAGCCCAGCCGAGTCGCCAGCCACGCGGCGACGCAGCACTGGGGCCGCAACGGCCCCTGCGAGTCGCTGGAGCCGGGTGGCTGCCTGTATGCGGCGGCGAGCCACGGTCCGGCAGGTCCTTTCAGGAGCTGTGCTGAGGGGTCTTTACGACCAGGGCGGTGTGGGTGTGCCATCGGCATCAAGGCCGTGGGGCCACTGATGTTGGGGGGACGCGCGGCGGGTGTCGAACTTAAGGACGTGTCCGGCATCGACGGCTTGGCGGGCGAGCGCTTCGGCGTTGTCGCGGTTTCCCGCGCGGCTGCGTACCGCCACCAGGTGGAGCAGGGCGTGGGCGTTGCCCGCGTCCGCGGCCTGCCAGGCGAGGGCTTCGGCACCGGTCGCATCGCCGGCCCTCTCCCGCAACGCGGCCAGCGCAATGATGGCGGGAGTGTGGCCGGCGTCGGCGGCCTGCCGGTACACGGTTTCCGCGCCGTGGGGATCGCCGGCCTTGTCGCGCAGCCGGGCCACGGACAGCAGGGCGTGGGTATGGCCGGCGTCGGCGGCCTGCCGGTAGAGGGCTTCAGCGCCCTTGAGATCGCCGGCTCTTTCCCGCAGCTCGGCCAGGAGGATCAGAGCGTGCGGGTAGCCGGCCTCGGCTGCCTTGCGGCATAGCGCTTCGGCTCTGTCGGGGTGACCGGATTCGGCACGCAGCCCGGCCAACAGCGTCAGGCCACGCGTGTGCCCGGCCTTGGCGGCTTGCAAGGCCAAATCATCGGCGTCGGCGGGGCATCCGGCCTCTTCGCGTAGCGCCGCCAGGCAGACCAGGGCGTAGGTGTGGCCGGCGTCGGCGGCCTGCCGGTACAGGGCATCCGCACTGACAACGTCCTCGGCTGCTTCCCTCAACCCGGCCAAAAACGCGAGAACTTGCGGGTGGCCCCGGTCGGCGGCGAGCTGGGCGGCTGCTGCGGCGTCCTCGTGCTGTCCGCGCGTCTCACGCAGTGCGGTCAGCCGGACGAGGGGCTGACCATGGCCGCCGTCAGCGGCCCGGAGTGCCAAGGACTGTGCCCCGGCCCGGTCGCCGGCCTGTTCCCGCAGCACCGCGATACGGGCCAGTGCCCGCGGGTAGCCGGCCTCGGCCGCCTGCCAGGCCAGGACTTCTGCCGTCTGGGGGTCAGCGGTCGCCTCGTGCAGTTCCGCCAGCAGAGCCAGAGCCCGGCTGTGCCCGGCGTCGACAGCCTTGCGGTACAGGGCCTTGGCCCCCGCCCAGTCAGCAGCCCGCTCGCATTGTGCCGCTTGGGCCAGCAGCGCCCGGACATCGCCGGCGTCGGCGGCACGCCGGCGCAGATGGTCAGCCCACTGCAAACGGCACCGGGCGTGAGCGGCCCGGGCCAGGCTGCTGAGGTCGTCGGGATGCGCGAGATGAACGCAAGCGGCCTGCCAGAACGAGGCCGGCGGGCACAGCCGCCGACGCACGGTACGGCCGTGCTGCTCGAGATAGTCGGCAAGCCGGAAGACCGGACCCGATGTACTTGCCGCCCAGCTACCGGCAGGCGCGCTGGTGAGGGAGCGGTGCGGGGGACGCGCGGTCGTGCGGCGCAGTGGCGCCTGCTTGCCATGCACCAGATGGGTCAGCTCGGCGAAGGTCGACTCCACCCAGCCCTCGTCGAGCTGCGCGGAGTCGACCTCATCGAGGTAATCGACGGCAGCCTGCGACAAGAAGGCCTGCGGCAAGTGGACGCCCACCCCCAGACGCCGGGCATCGATCGCCGCGTTGAGGATGGCTGCGGCCGCCGGCGAGCCATGCTCATAACGACGCAACAGCTCGGGCGCCCCGGCCAGATCCTGCGTGATCCGACCCGACGCGCCGGCCCGCATCAGCGCATCCCCCAGCAGCACATCTCCCTCACCCGCCAGAGCAGCCGTCGCGCGCAGCGCCTCCTCGTCGAAGGTCTCCGGCACGGACACCAGCCGCGCGGCAAGCAGTTCCCGCGCCCGGCTGTGCGGATCTTCCTCACCTGGCCGGGGCAAGGCCATGAACCGCTGGGCGAACTCCGGCCACAGCGTGCCCAAAACCAGAACCGGCCCGCGGCCGGCCTCTGTCAACAGGCCATGCAGCGCAGCGGCGATCTGCTCACCCACCCTCGGATCACCGAAGTAGTGCTGAGCCTCATTCAGCCACACCACCGTGCCCGGCCGTACTGCGTGAAGGTCTGCAAGCGCAGCCTCAGCCCGACTGGGGGCGAACGGGTGCCACAACCACCACCCCAGCCGCGCCAGCGGCCGAACAGCCTCCCAGCACGCCCGCGTCTTACCAGTCGACGAGGAGCCGACCAACACCACCATGTGACTGCGGCCCTGCGCCGCCTCCCGGACCACCTCGGCCAGAGTGTGGTCGTGGCGGCGAACCACATAGCCGGGAAGCAGGCTTACCCGCACCCCCGGGCTGCCGCCCCGGCCTGGCGGAGAGCCCGCGGGATGCACCTCCAAATCGTGCGGGCTGCACTGTGCGATGGGCTGACCCGGACGCCCCACCCCCGTCACGGCGCGGTCCCCGCGACAGCCAGACACCGCACAGACCGCACCAGCACGCGCAACTCCTGCGCCACGACCGAGAGCACCACAGGCACGGGCCTTCCCAACTGCGCGGCCTCCACCGTCCCGTCGGCCCGCCTCTGGCCCGACTCATGCCCCGTTACAGCACGCTGTGTCTGCTCATCCGCCACCCGCTAGGTCTCCCGCCGCTGTCATGGGACTGCTCATACTTATCTTGGCCCAGGCATTACGCGGCGAACCTGCCTTCGCACAGACCATGCCCTCACCCCCCGGGGCCGTTGCGGCGGAGCTCGCGACGGTGTGTTGGCCCGGTGGCGCCGGAGACAGTGCACTGCCTGGACGGCCCGCCGATTCGTGAGGCCATTGCCTACCAGTGCATACGGCGGCGCCAGAACGGAATGCGGCCTGCGCATGGCCCGGGGGAAGCCGGTTATGGAACACACCGGCCGTGCATCCGGATAGTCGCAGGTCAGCTCACCCAGCGGGCGACGGGGAGGCCGGCACCGAGCACGACACGGTCCGTGTGCAGCCCCGGCGCGACCAGGGCGCCCGAACGGAACATGGGGACGCGGGGGTTGACGACTTCGACGGTCCGCAGCTCCACCAGGCTGCCCTTGCTCCAGGCCTACATGCCGGCCGGGGGAGCGGGCACCGGGTCCAGGCCGCGGCCCGCGTCGCCGATGAGCACGTCCCGCCCGCCCGGGCCCGTCTCGACCTGAAGGGTGACGATCATCCGGTGGTCGCGGTGCTCGCGCGTTCGCCGCGGGCATCCGCGGAGACAACGAACGCCTTCACCCCGCCGCCGGCCGAGGCGCTCTGCCGCAGTTCGATGCCGAGATCCAGCACGATGTCCTTGACCGTGAACCGGATCGGGGAGCCGTCCCCGTCCTGCTGTGCTGCGGCCAGTCCGGCGCGAACCGCCTTGATGGCTTCGGACAGCTCGGTGGGCTCTAACTCCATGTATCCCCCTGGTCACTTCACCGGTGATCCAGCATGCCGGGCCCGGAGGCCAGCGGCCCTCTTGCAGGACCGCGAAGACATGACGGGGGGCCTTCACCGCATCGCTGCGTAGTCCTGCGGTGCCGTGCGGAGGATCTCGACCATCTGGTCTTCGGTGAGCTTCCGGAAGACCACCGCCGACGAGCTCGCGATCTTCCGGAACAGGACGTCGGCAGGGATCGGCGGCAGGCCGGCGAAGAGAGGGCGATTGTCGGAGCCGCGGCCTTCGCTGAACTCGCGGTGCAGCAGCCACACCGCCTCGGCGAACATGGGGTAGTTGGTCTCGTGTTTGCTCCACAGGCACCGCAGCGCTTCGCCGCCGAAATCCCGGTTGATGAATCCCCACACGTACGCCATCTCGGCCGTCTTGTCCGGGTGCTCGTCGTCGTTCAGGAACCGGACCCAGTCGTTCAGGATGGTCCCAGCGCAGCGCGCTGACGATCACCCCGGGGCGTCCGCATCCACCCTTCCACGAGAGCCGCGCCGTCAGCCAGCTGCTGCACCGCCGTGACCGGATAGACAGACACCCACCCCGAGACATCACTCTTTCAGGTGCATGCACGGCAGAAGAACATGTATCGAACCTGAGGAAAAACTGCTCTGGCCGCAGTAGACATTGACTCATCCCAGGGTTACAGTTTCCGCTGTACCCAGGAAGTCGATAAGGGCACGGCAGACACGAACTGCCGCGCATGCACGTCAAGCAGGACGCGGCCTCGCAGAGGCCGCGAGCAGTACCCGCAGGATCCAGCTGTACAACCGAGTAACCGAAAGTAAGGAGCAGACGCCATCAGGATCGCCCGGGCGAGGAAGAGTCCGCCCGGGTACCGCAGGCCCCGGATTGGAAGGTGGTCCCCGGTCACGCATCCGCGATCCCCGCAGCCCCGCCCTCCCAGGCGAAACCTGCGGACAAAGAAGGCCGGCACAGTTCGCCGGTAGATGGTGTTGAAAGCTCGGGGCCTGGGTGCCGTACGGCACCCAGGCCCCCCGACGCGTCCGCTGAAAGAAGAGGTCTATGATCCCTGCCGATTCCCGTCCCATCGACAATCTCGACGATGACGACTACCCCGCCTACACCATGGGCCGGGCCGCCGAGATGCTCGGCACCACCCCCGCCTTCCTCCGCGCCCTCGGCGAACACCGCCTGATCACCCCGCTGCGCTCCGAGGGCGGACACCGCCGCTACTCCCGCTACCAGCTACGCATCGCCGCCCGTGCCCGTGAACTGGTCGACCAGGGCACCCCGATCGAGGCCGCCTGCCGCATCGTCATCCTCGAAGACCAACTCGAAGAAGCCCGGCGCATCAACGAGGAACTGCGTGCCCAAGGCCGCGAGTCGCAGTCGAAGACCTCAACCTGACAGATGACACGCCCTCTCGCTCGGGCGAGCGGGCGTCTTCACCGGCGCCGACGCGGACGATCCGAGGGACGGGCTCCTCGGCCTCGTTCGTTCGTTACGCGTACGGCAGGGATCGCCTACAGCACACTCTCGTCCACAGTGAAGATCATGCTGCGGACCGGGGCGAGTTCCTGCAGGTGCGCCGCGTCGGCGGCGGTGGTGCGGCCCTCGGGTGAAGCGAACGCGGCGTGCAGTTCGTCCATCGAGTCCCATTCCAGCTCGGCGATCAGGTCGTACGGGAGGCCGCCGCGGACGGCGATCAGGTCGCGGCCGATCGTGTAGCGGCGCAAACCCGGGAGGCGGCGTGCGAGCGGGATGTGGACATCGTGGTAGTGCCGGTCGAATGCCGCCGGGGCGGCGGGTGTCTCGTACAGGGCGATGAAACGGGCGGTCATCAGGCGGCCCTGCGGTAGCGGGTGAGGACGGCGGCACCGGCCCGCTCGGCGGCAAGGCACTCCAGCTCGGCGTGGGGGCCATCGGTCGGGAAGAGCCGTCGGCCGGTGCCGAGGACGGTGAGGAAGGTCAGCAGCCGGTACTCGTCGATCATGTCCGCGGCTATCAGCCGGTCCACGACGCTCAGGCTCCCGGTGATGACCACGTCCCGCCGCTCGCGCTTGACGGCGTCGACCAGATCGCCGTCAAGGAGCTGGGAGTTCGCCCACACCGAGGTGTCGGCGCGGGTGAGGGTGCGGGAGGCGATCAGCTTCGGGACGGCGTTCATCCGCGCGGCGAACGGATCGTCGCGGCCCGGCCAGAGCCGCGAGAACAGCTGCCAGGTGGCGCGCCCGAGCAGCAGTACCCCGTCGTCCAGCGTGCGGCCGAGCCGGAACTTGTCCCCGGCGACCGCCTCCGGGCCGTGCCGGAATGCCCAGCCGCCCCGCGGTGTGCCGGCGGACCCGTCCGGGTCGGACACGATCCCGTCCAAGGTGATGAACTCAATGACGATGACGCTCACGATGAGACTCCCTTCTGTTCGGTGCTCACCGGTACGTACCGGCTGCACCGCCCCGACTCATCGCTCCCGGCGGAACTCTCCCGCGGGAATCTCGCCCGGCAGCTCGAAGGCGTCGAAGACGCGCGGATCGGCGAACACCACGTTGTGCGCGATGCGGCCGTCGATGACGGTGAAGACCTGCAGGGTGTGCAGACGGCGCCCGCCACCGGGCTCCGGCGCGTACGCGGCGAGCGCGGGCTGCCCGCCTGCTGTGAGCTCCCGCATGCCCCAGCCCGCGCCATGCATCCGGAACACCCGCTCCAGGAACCGGCCGTAGTCCTGGCTGCCCCGGTACCACAGCGGCACCGGGGGCATCTCCAGCACCGCGTCGTCGGCCAGCAGCCGCACCAGCGCGGGTACATCCGCCGCCTCGAACGCCTGCATGTACCGCTGGATGACCGCCCGCACGTCGGGATCGTCCGGCTCGGTGACCGCCCCGGCATCGCCCACGTCGGCGAGGGCGGCACGGGCGCGCTGCAACGCGCTGTTGACCGCCGCGACCGTGGTCCCCAACTGCTCGGCGACCTCGGCGGCGGTGAACGCCAGCACCTCGCGCAGCACCAGCACCGCCCGCTGCCGCGCCGGCAGGACCTGCACCGCCGCCACCCACGCGAGCCGCAGATCGGCCCGCACCTCCACATCGAACCGCGCGTCCGGGAACGGTTCCAGCCAGGGCACATCGAGCGCCGGCAGCAGCGGCGCCTCGGGATCGCCGCTCGGCATCCCCAGCCCGGACGGCAGCGGACGCCGCCCGCGCCCCTCCAGCGCGGTCAGGCACACATTGGTCGCGATCCGGTACAGCCAGGTCCGCACCGACGCGCGCGCCGGGTCGTACCGGTCACGGGCCTTCCAGGCACGCAGCAACGTCTCCTGCACCAGATCCTCGGCCTCATGCACCGAGCCCAGCATCCGGTAGCAGAACGCCACCAACTCACCCCGGTACGGCTCGAAGTCCACAGGCTCATCATGCTGCACCGGTCTTACGCCCCTCCTAGAGGGGGCTCCAGCAGGATCCGCCAGGGCTTCGGACAGCTATCACGCGGCGTCCTTCCAGGCCGATGACTCGCTGTGACCATTCGCGGCCACTTGACTCCCCATTACATGGCCGCGAGTGGGGAAATGGAACTGGCCAGCGACACAACTCTGCCCCTCAAAGCCCAGGTTGAGCGAGACGACCCCTGCCGCTACGTCTCGCTCAACCTGAACCACCGCTGGTCAGAGAACCGAAGTGGCTCAGGTCCATCGAGACAGGTCACGGTGAAAGCGCGTTAGCTGAGGTGTGCGGCCCCGGCCCGCCCTACCCACACACTGAAATGGTCGGCCTGGCGAAGACACCGCCAGACCATCGCCCGTCACTCCCACTACCGAAAACGCAAATCAGGACACGAACCGCTGCTGGAGTACCAAGAACCTCAACGTGCTGGTCCGCATGGCTTCGGTGCCTCCACTCCGGCTGCCGGGCCCTGCGGCCCTGGGCGATCCGGACGCGCCCGGGCTCGCCGACAACGGCGCGCGGAGGCCTGACCGAAGGCGGGGCCGCTGGTGGTGGTTCAGGTGGGCATGCCGGTCAGGGAGAGGAATTCTGCCCGTGAGCGGGCGTCGTGGCGGAGGGTGCCGAGGAGAGTGGAGGTGAGAGTGCTGGAGCCGGTGGCCTGGACTCCGCGCAGAGTCATACAGGTGTGTTCGGCTTCGATCACGACGCCGACGCCTTTGGGTTCGAGGTGGGTGTGCAGCCAGTCGGCAACCTGCTTGGTCAGGCGTTCCTGGACCTGGGGGCGGCAGGCGAAGTGTTCGACGACGCGAGCCAGTTTGGAGAGGCCGAGGATGCGGTTGTCGGGCAGGTAGCCGACGTGGGCCGTGCCGACGACAGGCAGCATGTGGTGCTCGCATATCGATCGGACAGGGATGCTGCGTGCCAGTACCAGTTCGTCGTAGCCCTCGTCGTTGGGGAAGGTGGTCAGGTCGAAGGGGCGTGGGCTGAACAGTTCGGCGTAGGCGCGGGCCATGCGGCCGGGGGTGCCGTGCAGGCTTTCGGTCTCGGTTTGGATGCCGAGTGCTTCAAGGAACTGCGCGGCGGCGCGTTCGGCGCCGGGCAGGTCTATGCCGCCGGTGTCGTGGACTACACGCAGCGGGGTGATGGACGGCTTCGTCGTTTGGGGCCCAGGGATGCCGGCGAAGCGGGTTGGCATGCCGTCCTTTTCCGGTGCCGAGGCTGTGATCGGTGCGGTGATGTCCATGACGTACCTCTCGGGGGATGGAGAACTGCGGGTGGTGTTACGCCTCCGGACGGGCGCATGCCGGCGGGCGGTGGGGTAGCGCGCCTGGGCGAGGAGCCGTCCGGCCAGCTCGTAGTGCCGCTTCGGGAGGCTGACGGTGACCTGCTTGGCGGGGCGCTTGTAGAGCCTGGCGGGCCGGCCTGCTCCATGTCCGGTGCGTCCGCTGCGCTCCTCGTAGACGACGTCGAGCAATGATGCGTCGGCCAGCCGGTCCAGGTGGACGGCCACGGTCTGCCGGGCAAGGCCGAGGACCTCGGCGGCTTCGTCGCGGCTGACCGGTTCCGGTCGGCGCGCGACGGGGTCGTAGAGCCTCCTGCGGGTCGGTTCGTCAAGAGCTGCGACGGCGGAGACGTCGTGACGGGGTGCTTTCTTCGAGGGGTCCACGAGGACATTGTAAAACCAATAATGATTGACAATAGAAGGCTCCCGCGCTTCTATCGTTAGTGGGGGTTGTCGATAGAAGGAAGGGTGTCATGTCGTCCGTAACCACAGCCACCCCATCCGGACGGGACTGGCCCGCCTACCTCGCCCCGTGGATCGACGACAGCGTTCCGGGCAGTGCCCAACACGCCATGTACGCCGTCGGAGCGATCGAGATCGTCGCGGGCCTTGCCGTAGCGCTCGCCCGCGCTTCGGGGGCCGGCTGGTGGCCGGATGGCTCGCGGGCATCATCGTCAACCTGCTGACCATCCCGGCCATTGCGACGGGCGCTGCGTGACCTCGGCCTGCTGCTCGGCGCTGTCACGCTCGCCCGACTCGCCCAGCGCTACCAAGGCGAGCGGCGGTCTCACTGCCAGCAGGCGGCAGCCACGGAAGGTGACGAGGCGGGCGAGCCCTTCCATGCGGCTCACCCGGCCAGGTGTGAAGGAGGCCTGTGTCCGGTCCGCGGACAGTCTGGGCGGCAACCGGAGGGGATCACCCGTAGCGACGCGAAGGAGAAGATCATGAGTGTGAACCTGGGTCGTCTGGCCGCCGAGGGCGTAGCCGTCTGGCTGGATGATCTGAACCGGGAGCGACTCGCCAGTGGCCGGCTGGCCGAGCTGGTGCGCGAACAGGGCGTCGTGGGCATCACCAGCAACCCGACGATCTTCGCCAAGGCGATCCGCACCGGTGCCCGTTACGACGAGCAGGCAGCGGATCTCGCCCGGCGCGGGGTGCGGGTCGAGGAAGCCGTCAGGCTCCTGACCGCGTACGACGTGCGCTGGGCTTGCGACGTACTGCGCCCGGTGTACGAGGCCAGCGACGGGGTGGACGGGCGCGTGTCGCTCGAAGTGGACCCGCGGGTGGCCCACGACACCGCGGCAACGGTCGCCGAGGCACGGGCCCTGTGGTGGCTGGTGGACCGGCCGAACCTGTTCGTGAAGATCCCCGCCACGCAGCAGGGCCTGGAAGCGATCAGTACGGCGCTCGCCGAGGGCATCAGCATCAACGTGACGCTGATCTTCTCCCTGGATCGCTACGACCAGGTGCTCCGCGCCTTCCTGGACGGCATGGACAGGGCGCATGCGGCGGGACGTGACATGGCCTCCGTCGCGTCGGTGGCGTCCTTCTTCGTCAGCCGGGTGGACACCGAGGTCGACAGCAGACTGGACAAGATCGGTACGCCCCAGGCACGGGACCTGCGCGGCCGGGCCGCGATCGCCAACGCCCGCCTGGCCTACCAGCACTTCGAGCAGGCATGCGCATCGGAGCGATGGCGGGCCCTGGCGGCGGCCGGGATGCGCCCGCAACGCCCACTGTGGGCCTCCACCGGGGTGAAGGACCCCGCCTACGACGACACCCGCTACGTCGACGAACTGGTGGCGCCCGGCGTGGTCAACACCATGCCGGAACAGACCCTGCGCGCGTTCGCGGACCACGGGCGCGTTCCGGGCGACACCATCCATGGCACGTATGCGCGAGCCCAACAGGTACTCGATGACCTTGAGGCCGTCGGAGTGGCCTACGACGACGTGGTGCGCGTGCTGGAAGAGGAGGGCATCACCAAGTTCACGAACTCCGGCAAGGAGCTCTTCGAGCAGCTGGATACCGCTCTGCGCACCACACGCGGCGCCACCTGATGCCCAGCCGACGCAGCAGAGGAGAGCACATGACCGCGAACACGGCATTCGTGATCGTCGGAGCCGGCCTGGCGGGCGCGAAAGCAGCACAGACGCTCCGGGAAGAGGGATTCGACAGGCCCCTCGTGCTGCTCGGAAAGGAGACCGAGCGCCCCTACGAACGGCCGCCGCTGTCAAAGGGCTACCTGCTTGGAAAGGACGAGCGTGACACGGTCTACGTCCACCCGCCCCACTGGTACGCCGAGCACGACGTCGACCTGCGCTTGAACGCCACCGTCACCGCGATCGACCCGGCCGGACACGAGGTGACGCTCGCCGACGGCAGCCGCATCGGCTACGCGAAGCTGCTCTTGACCACCGGCTCCTCACCGCGCCGCCTGCCCGTGCCCGGAGCCGACCTCGACGGTGTCCACTACCTGCGCCGGTTCGCCGACAGCGACCGAGTCAAGGAAGCCCTCGGAACCGCGTCCCGCATCGCGGTGATCGGCGCCGGCTGGATCGGCCTGGAGACCGCGGCCGCCGCCCGCGCGGCCGGCGCGGAGGTCACGGTCCTGGAGAGGGCGGAACTTCCCCTGCTGCGCGTGCTGGGCCGCGAGGTGTCGGAGATCTTCGCCGATCTGCACACCGATCACGGAGTCCACCTGCGTTTCGGCGTCCAGGTCGCCGAGATCACCGGTGAAGACGGCCGGGCGAGCGGCGTTCTGCTGGCGGATGGCAGCCGCGTCGACGCCGACGCGGTCATCGTCGGGGTCGGCATCACCCCCAACACCCAGCTCGCCACAGCCGCCGGCCTCGAGGTCGACGACGGCATCCGCGTCGACGCCCATCTGCGCACCTCCCACCCGGACATCCACGCCGCCGGGGACGTTGCGAACGCCCTGCACCCGCTGCTCGGGAAGCACATTCGGGTCGAGCACTGGGCCACCGCCTTCCACCAGCCGCAGGCCGCAGCCAGGGCGATGCTGGGGCAGGACGTGACCTACGACCGCATCCCGTACTTCTTCAGCGACCAGTACGACCTGGGGATGGAGTACACCGGCCATGTCGAACCCGGCGGTTACGACCAGGTCGTCTTCCGCGGCCGCACCGATACCCGCGAGTTCATCGCGTTCTGGCTCGCCGAGGGCCGGGTACTGGCCGGCATGAACGTCAACGTCTGGGACGTCACCGACCCGATCCGCGCCCTCGTCACCTCAAGGAAGCCGGTCGATCCGACCCGGCTCGCCGACCCCGACGTACCCCTGAACGACCTCCTCCGCCGATCGGACCCACTTGGACGATAGTCCAGAGAGAGGGGCCTCGAGGTGACAGCCCCGCCTCCCACATCCGGCCGCACCTCCACCGACCCGGACACCGCACAGCCGGTAAAGGGCAGACGGATACGCGCCGTTGCGGGACCACGCCGTGATCGGGGACGGGCGCTGCGCCGCGCTCGTCGCCCGCGACGGCACCTTGGACTGGCCGGCCTGGCCCGACCGGCACTCGCCCGCCGTGGTTCGCCGCCGTCCTCGACCAGGCCCGCGGCGGCAGGTTTCCTCCTCTGGCCCGACGTCCCCTACACCGCAGCCGCCGCTACCTCGCCGGCACCAACGTCCTTGAGACGACGTTCACCACTGCGCACGGCACGGTCCGGCTGACCGACGCCCTGACCCTGGCCGACCACCTCTCGCTGGCGCCCGGCCGGGAACTGGTCCGGCGGATCGAGGGCCTCGCCGGCAGCGTCCCCATGCGCTGGAGCGTTCAGCGTCGCTTCGAGGACGGCGCTGGTGCACCGCCCATGACCCGGCGCGCCGGGATCCCGGTCGCGGCCTCGGGGGCCCCATGCGGTCGCCGTCTGCGCCTGGAACGCGGGAAAGCCGCAGTGCACGCACGACTCCGTCACCGCACGAGTGCAGGCCGACGCTGACACCCAGGCCGCGCTGTCTTACGCGCACCAGGAACCGCTGGTCCTGCCCACGCCCGCCCAATGCGAGGACCGCCTGCAGAAGAGCGCCGCCACCTGGCGACAGTGAGCCGACCACCTCATCTACACCGGGCCATGGCACGACACGGTGCTGCGCAGCGTCCTCGCCCTCTGCTCCTGGGCTTCGCGCCCTCCGGCGCGGTCGCTGCCGCCACGACCACCTCACTGCCTGAGGAGCTAGATGACCAACGAGGCCCCCGAGCAGCGTGGTTGAGACGTCAGACATCTCGATCAACAACTCGGGCGTCTCGCTCGTTGCGCTTCATAGGCCGTCACCTGATCGCGGGCCAGCTCGAAGAAGCTCACTGGTACCCCGCAGCCTGCCCCGCCCGTCACCGCCCCAGCCCTCGCAATGACCGGTGCAAGAGGCCACTTGGACAGGGAAAACGCAACTTCGACATGGCCCGCAGAAGCAGCTACCTTCACCTGGTCTTCGGCGACCGCCCACGGCCGCACAGGAGTTCCCTCAGGCTGAGCCACCCGCGACGTGATGAGTCGGTCACGCCCCATCCTCGCCTCCAGGACGTAAGCCACCGAGCCGGGTCCACACCAGGCACCCCCCAACCAGGGAGAGATGCATGCCCCATCTTGCGGTGTACACATTCGGCGTCCTGAAGTTACCTCTCGCCGATCCCGCACCTCTCATGCGCGAGTTCTACGACTGGGGTGAGGCCGTGTACCGGAAGATCAGTCAGCACCCCGGGTACCTCGCGCGTGCTGAAGCGGCGGACGGTGACCGGGGCATGCTCTTCGAGGCGGACTGGGGTGCATGGGGAGCGTTCGCCGTACCGACTTGGTACGGCAAGGGCCGTACGGTGGAAACCACCGCCCTGGCCGCGACCCTCTCACTCTGGACCGACCTGCGCCCCGCCTTCGACGCCGTCTACACCGGTCTGCACCGTGAGGCGCTGACCAGGCGTTACGACTGGTTCGAGAGGACAGGGCACCCGAATTACGTGTTCTGGTGGGTCTTCGACGGCGTGATACCCACCTGGCAGGACGGGGTTTCCAGGCTGGAACACCTCCACGGCCACGGCTCCGCGCCGCACGCCTTCACCTTCCACCACCCGTTCGCCCCGGAGGGAACTCCGACCAGGATCAAAGGCATCGGGGCGAAGAGCGACCAGGTTCGCTGACAAGGAAGCCTGAACGACTGGGTTCGCTGTCAAACGCCCGTACCCTGCAAGCAGGCTCGATCGGGCATGGCGGCAGGCCCGGGACTGTGCTTAGGCGCCCCTCCTGATCATCGCCCGCAGCAGATCGTGACCCGCCGCGGCGAGGTTGTCTTCCGTGAGGGCGTGCAGGAGCAGACTGTCGGGTGCGGTCATCGTGCTGATCTCCTTCGGGCTTCGACACCTCGAAGATCAGCCGGTGGCCGTTCGTCTATGCGGGCAGCAGCCAGAATCCGGAACCAACCGCCGGATAAGGTCGAACCCGTACATCACTTCGCCGGACGCAACCCTGGATGGATGAGGAGGACAGGCGACGAACGCCCGTCTCGTCCATCTCCAAAGCGAGCCAGCACCCCCCGACCGCCGCGTCTCACAAGACAAGGCGAAGTCTGGAACATGACGGCTACAGGACCTTGCTCGCCGAACTCCGCTGTGCGCCTATGACTTCAAATCCCACGCTGTTCCTTTTCCGAATGCCCCTGGGGCCGACGTCTCGTTCCGCCGGCCCCCGGGAGCACATGGTGCGAAGAGCATCACTCTCCGTCAGGCGGGGACGCGGTCAGACTGCAGAAACGCGAGGATGTCGGGATTGACGACGTTCGAGTGGGTCGACAACATCCCGTGCGGAAGCCCCTCGTAGCTCTTGAGCGTGCCGTTCTTCAGGAGCTTGACCGTCAGCGGCGCCGAGTCCTCGTACGGAACGACCTGGTCGTCGGTTCCGTGAACGACGAGGACCGGTACGTCGATCTGCTTGAGGTCCTCGGTGAAGTCGGTCTCGGAGAACGCCTTGATGCATTCGTAGTGAGCGTTGGCCGCGCCCATCATTCCCTGCCGCCACCAGTTGTTGATCAGTCCCTGCGACACTTGCGTGCCGGGGCGGTTGAAGCCGTAGAACGGCCCCGAGGGCACGTCGATGTAGAACTGCGCGCGGTTGGCAGCGAGAGCCTCGCGGAAGCCGTCGAAGGTCTCGATGGGCAGGCCGCCCGGGTTGCTCTCCGACTTGACCATGACAGGCGGTACGGCACCCACCAGCACCGCCTTCGCGACGCGGCCGGGCTTGGCGCGTGCGACGTAGCGTGCGACCTCGCCGCCGCCGGTGGAGTGGCCGACGTGGAACGCTTCGCGGAGGTCGAGCGCGTCCGTGAGGGCGATCACGTCGGCGGCGTAGGTGTCCATGTTGTGGCCGGTGGCCGTCTGGCTCGAGCGTCCGTGCCCCCGGCGGTCGTGGGCGATGACTCGGTAGCCGTGTGCCAGGAAGAACAACATCTGGTTGTCCCAGTCGTCGGCGCTCAGCGGCCATCCGTGGTGGAAGACGATCGGCCGGCCGTCTCGTGGACCCCAGTCCTTGAAGAAGATGGTGGTGCCGTCGTCGGTGGTGACTGTACCCATCGCTGACCCTCCGCTCGCCCGGGCGAGCCCCGGCGACGCGGAAGCGTGGGGGGCACGCGGGACCGACGATCACGCCCTGGGGCGCGGTCTGGGACGTACCCGGACCACAGTACGCGCGCGGGCTGCGGACGGCATATCGTTGGACGGCGCATCCTCAAATGGTCGGCCCCTGCCGATTTCGAGGCACCGTCCGCCGCCCCAGAGGCTCGTCCTGGGCCGTTGGAACCATCCATGTGGGCGCGCGTCGGCGGCGGCAGCGCCGAGCGGGCCGAAGGCAGGAGCGCGGGCGTAGCCTGGCGAGACCTGCCGGACGAGCTCGGCTCGTTCCAAACAGCTCCCAAACGGCTGATCAGGTGGGCCGTGGACGGAACCTGGGAGCGGATCCTGCCGCAGTCCTGTCAGCGGCCGACGAGGGTGACGACATCGGCTGGGCCGTGTCGGTGGACTCAACCGTCTGCTGGGCTCACCAGCATGCGGTCGGAGCCAGGAGAAGGGGGCAGTGGACCGGGCCGAACCCGACGATCACGGTCGGACGCTCCCGCGGAGGCCTGAGCGCGAAGGTCCACCTTGCCGGCGACAGTCGTGCAGCTGGCCCTCCGCGTCACCGCAGGCCAGGCGGGCGACGCACCGGCGTTCGAGGCTGTCATGGCGTGTTCCCCGAAGTGGCCCCGGAAGACCGAGGACCCGACCGGGTGCCGTTCTGGCAGACGGCGCGTATTCATCCCGCGCCATCCGAAGTCACCTTCGCCGACGCGGGATCCGTGCCGTCATCCCTCAGCCTTCCGACAAGGTCGGACACCGTCTGAGGCGAGGCCGCGCCGGCGGTCGGCCACGCGCCTTTGACGGCAATGGGTTCAGGTGGGGTTTCAGCGGCATGATGCCGCTCCTAACGTACAGCTCAGGCTCGAGCGACAACACCGTGACGTGCTCGCCGTACTTGGCCGCCTCCAGGCGACCGGGCCGTGTGAACCACCGGCCAGTTGACGCTCGGCCGGCCCACCGCCTCCACAGCGTGCCCTTGCCCCTCAAGCAGCACGCCCTTGAGCAGCCAATTCAAGATTTGTTGCACGTTCTGTCAAGGTCTGGGGAGCAAGGTGCTGCTGTAGGCGCTCGAACACCGACCGCCTTGATAGGGAGCCCGCATAGGCGCTTTCGTCGAACCCTCGTGACCGCCGGTCTCGGCGGGACGTTCGCTATCGGCGTTATCGCCGCATGAGCAACCGCCATCTCACGCACACCAGCCCCGTGGCCACGGCAACCATCGCAGAAGAGACAACGGCGGGTTCCGGCATGCTCCGTAGTTCGGCACGTCCAGACAAGGCCCTGACGAGCCCAGACAATCCCCTGTCTGTCCAGGACAGCCGATTGCCGTTGCTATACGGCCCGTCGGCGGTCAGCAGGCTCTGTGGTGCACAGCTGGCCGATCAGTCACCACGGCACGGCAAGACACACAGCAGCCCGCGCGAACAGGCCCACCCGGTTGGCTGTTGGACGGCCGGGAGACCGAGCTGTGGGACGGACGACCATCCGCCCTGCAGCGCAGCAAGGCCATTTCAAACCAAGCCCTGACCGCGCACCGCGCGCGGGCACGGCGTACTTACCGAAGGAGAGTCACCGCATGCTTCAACGACCGTGGAGACGAGTGGCGTTGCTCGTCGCCGGGCTCGTCACCGTCGCGACGGCCACGACCGGCGCGGCACAGGCATATCACGCTCCCGCAGCAGGTGAGGGCGACACCGTCATTTCCATCTCGGGCGACCAGTTCCGCCAGGCCCGGGCGAAGTCCCGGGCAGCCGACACCAAGGCTCTTCGGACCGCCTCCGCGGCGGCTCCGACCCGTGAACGGGAGCGGACCTCCTACCTTCAGGAGAGCCGTAGGCAGGGCGTCGACGACGTCTCACGCGAGGACGTCGACGTCGTGGACCTCGGCCACGACCTACTGCTCACCCTGCCCGAGGAAACCGACATCAAGTCGGTGACCGTCACCAAGCACGACGACGGACGGTTCAGCGCAGAGGTGGAGGATGTACCACAGGCATTCGGCGCGGGCTCTTCGACCGTGGCTGCGGACTCCGACCACACGGATGCCGGCATCACTGGAACCCAGGGGGAGATGGATTGCCCGCTGACCAGCGAGACCGGACAGTGGAAACTGACCATGCTCGGGGTCGGGTACATGTACGCCTACTGGCAGAAGTGCAAGGCGGGTTCAGCGTCCACCCACGACGTCTGGGTCTACAAGCGGTGGGCGGTCGGGCGTCCGGTGGACGTCTCCGGGGAGGACTGGTCCGTCGTTGGCATGTACCTCGGTTCCTACGCCAAGCCGGGACAGGAGTCCAAGTTCCTCTCCAACATCGACCAGCAACCCCGCACCACGCTGAACAAGTGCGACGAGATCTTCAATGGAACGGTCACCACCGGTGTGCCAGGATTCGGCGTCGAGGTGGGCTTCCCCATCAAGGATTGCACCGACTACACGGTCAACTGGGGCAGTACCGCGGGCAAGTACAGCATCTACATGGATCAGGGCTTCTCCTACTACGACGGTGATCAGGAGGTCGAGTACGCCCAGGCAGTCAAGATCAGAAAGGGGCAGACCCCCTACTGGAGCGACCGCCAGCGGATCGAGTGGGCCCGCTGGACGCTGCCGACGATCCCCTGTGAGTCGGTGAACTCCAACAAGGTCTGCGACCCCGATGCATAGGAGTAGAAGTAGACCACCTGCCTCTGAACCGACCGGAGGATTTGAGCGAGTCCCAATCTCCGGCATCGCGCCGTAACGGGCATCGCTCTCGCCGATCAGCCTGAAGATGTGAACGGCCCCAGGGCTCGCACCCCTGGGGCTGTTTCGTACGCAACCGGCCGACAGGGCGCCGTGCGGTGCGGCTCGCCGGTTTCAGGGAAGCGCGGATCAGTTTCATGGCGGGCTCGTGCCAGGCCGGCGTCCGGACGCTGCCGGTCTTCGTCCCGTGCCGGTCCAACAGCTACCCGAAGGTCTCTGCGAAGTGGGGTGGCGAGGAGAGGGTTTCGGCGAATGGCCGGCCAGCGGGCGGTCCTCGTCCGTCAGCACGCGTGGCGGTCCGGGGTACGGGTGGGCCAGCGTCCGGCTCTCCTTGCCTACGATGCTCGGTGAATTGGTCAAGGCCCGCGGGAACCATCACCGCTTGACCGATCCGGTCGCCCGCAGGGACGCGGCCGCCCATTCCACCACCGTGCTCGCCGCCTTCCTGCCGTCGGTGATCAAGTGGTGTTTCGAGCCTGCCCGTCTCGGTCGACAGGTGAGGGGCCCGTGTGCTGCCCCGTTAACCGCGATCGCCTGCCAGGCCGCCTTCCACCTCGCGGGCATCCTCATCTGACCCCGACGCTCACCGGCTCGTGGTTGTCGTGCGCACTCTGGTCGACCTGATCGCGCGGGCCGCGGCGGTTCGCACGTAGATGGCCACCGGATCGCGGTGCATACCGAACGGATACGGCTGCTGATCGCCGTCGGCTTCGGGGATGTCTTGCAGCTTTTCGTCCACGTCCTCGCGGTCGAAGGACAGGTCGTCCCGGTCGACGCCGAAGAGGGGTCCGTACGCCGCCATCATGCGGGCTGCGCCCTCGAGGTCGTCGGCCGGCAGTGTGGTGGGGGAGGGGCTGGTGGGTGCGAAGAGCGGGGGGGGGGTACCGGCGCAGCCAGGCAGGGCCTGCGGGGAGTGTCTGCGGCGGTTGGCGGGTCTGGGTTTCGTACTGGAATGGGCGGGCGTGTTGGATGAGTTTCGCGGCGGGGCGTTCGATGTTCATGGTGCTGCGGTCGGCTTCCACGAATGCGCGTGGTTTGCGTGGGTGTTTGCCGTCGACGGGGGTGTAGTGCGTGACGGTGTCGGTGACGGGTCGCTTTTTGTCGCTGATGGGGTGGGAGATCTCGGGGGTCCAGTCCTATGGTCCGTGTTCGTGTCCGAGTCGGCGGGCGTCTGCTGCGAAGGGCAGGTGGGTGCGGACGATGGTGAGGGTGTGTGGTGTTTTGAGTGAGGCGGCTGTGGCGGGGGTGATGGGGTACGGGGGGCGGGTTCGTATCGTTGGGGTCCCGGGTCAGGCGGGCGCCTTCGCTGGTGAGGTACCTGGCGCGGGAGCGGTTGGACGCGGGCAGCACCGTGTTGTCGACGAGGCCCTTGTGCTGCGGCTTGTTCAGTGGGCTGGGGAGGGTCTGGCGGGCGGCGTTCGGCCGCAGCAGATCGTGGAGTTGGTGGGTGGTGGCCATTCGGTGCTGGGCGTGCGCGGACAGGAGTTGATGGGGCAGCGGCTCGACGGTACTGGGGGTGTACGCCGAGGGGTCTTGGTGGCGGTGGTGGTCACTGCCGAGCACTTGGTGTTCGCGCTGTTTGGTTCTGGGAACCAGTGCTGGCCGCATCTACGGATGAGGAGTGGCCCCACGGCCCTTGTTGCGGAGGGCATTTGAGCGAGTTTTGGCCCCACCCGTGGGCTTGTGGTGGGAGGATCGGTGTGCTCCTGCCGCGAGGAGGCACGGATGCCGCCAAAGACCAAGGTCGAGTTGTTCGCTGTGATCCGCCGGGACTCCCGGATGGAAGGGCTGTCGATCCGGGCTTTGGCGCGCAAGCACGGGGTTCACCGGCGGACGGTGCGGGAGGCGCTGGTCTCGGCTTGGCCCAAGCCGTGTAAGAAGATGCCACCGCGCAAGTCGCGCCTGGACGTGTTCGAGAACGTGATCGACGACATCCTGCGGGCGGACCTGGATGCGCCGCGCAAGCAGCGGTACACAATCAAGCGGATCTACGACCGGTTGATCGACGAGCGGGAAATGGAGGGTATCTCCTACGCCACGGTCTGCGACTACGTCGCCTGGCGGAGGGTGGAGATCCGTGTTGAGGAAGGCCGGGATCCGCTGTAGGTCTTCATCCGGCAGTCGCACCGTCCGGGCGAGGAGGCCGAGGTCGACTTCGGCGACGTGTGGGTGAAACTGGCAGGACGGCAGACGAACTGCTACCTGTTCACGCTGCGGATGTCGTACTCGGGCAAGGCAGTGCACCGCGTCTTCGCCTCCTGCGGCCAGGAAGCCTTCTTCGAAGGCCACCTGCACGCCTTCAGGGTGCTGGGCGGCCTGCCGACCGGCAAGGTCCGCTACGACAATCTGCGGTCCGCCGTTAACCGGGTCTGCTACGGTCGCACTCGCAAGGAAGCCGACCGCTGGGTCGCCTTCCGCTCACACTTGGGCCTGGACGTCTTCTACTGCCAGCCCGGCTTGGAAGGCGCCCACGAAAAGGGCGGTGTCGAAGGCGAGGTCGGCCGCTTCCGCCGCAACCACCTGGTGCCCGTCCCCGGGGTCGACTCCCTCGCGGAACTGAACGCGAAGATCGACCAGTAGGACATGGAGGACGACGCCCGCCGGATCGGCTCGCGTCCGCGGACCGTCGGCGAATACTTCGCCATCGAGCAGCCCCTGCTGAAGCCGCTGCCTGCCGAACCGGTCGAGACGGCTCGCGTCTTCACTCCCCGGGTGGACCGGTTCGGTCAGATCAGCGTGCGTATGAACCACTACTCGGTGCCCGTCCGCCTGATCGGGCGGCGAGTACGGGTGTTGCTGCCTGCCTCTGAGCTGGTGGTCTACGACGGACGCGACGAAGTCGCCCGTCACGAACGGCTCGTCACCCCGGGGCAGCTGCCGCCTGGAGCTGGACCACTATCTGGAAGCCCTGGTGCGCAAGCCCGGCGCCCTGCCCGGAGCCACCGCACTGGACCAGGCCCGCGCGGCTGGCAAGTTCACGCCGGTGCATGACGCCTGGTGGGCTGCCGTCCGCAGAGCGCACGGCGACGCCGAAGGCACCCGCGCTCTGATCAAGGTTCTGTTGCTGCACCGCACCATGCCGCACGAACACGTGGTCACCGGCATCGCGACCGCCCTGCAGGCCGGCGCCCTCACCGCCGATGCCGTCGCGGTCGAGGCCCGCAAGGCCGCCCAGGACGAAGAATCGTCCCGTCCGCCTGCCCATCTGACACCTCCAGACCCGCTGCCCGGACCGCAGGTCACCTCTTTGACGCAGCACCGCCTGGCGGCTCTGCCAGCCGACAACCGCCCCCTTCCCTCGGTCGCCGCCTACGATCAGCTGCTACGGCGTCCGCCATCCCGTCCCGCCAGCCAGGGAGAGCTGCCGTGACCGTCCAACGCCACCGCGGCCTGACCGAACAGGCCGCCGACGCCGCTGTCGATAACGGGTGCCGCATGCTCCGACTGCCCACCATCCGCACCCAGTACCCCGCCATGGCCGAGGCCGCTGAACGCGAACAGCTCACCTACCGCGGCTTCCTCGCCGAGCTGCTGATGGCCGAATGCGACGACCGGGACCGACGCCGTCCGAACGCCGCATCAAGGCCGCCGGCTTCCCCCGGCAGAAGGCCCTCAAGGACTTCGACTTCGATGTCAACCCCAACATCGAACCCGCCATCGTCCACTCCCTGGCCTCCTGCGAGTGGGTCCGCAAAGGACTGCCGCTCTGCCTGATCGGAGATTCCGGCACCGGCAAGTCCCACCTGCTGATCTCTTTGGGCACCGAAGCTGCCATGGCCGGCTTTCGCGTCCGCTACGTGCCGGCCGCCAAGCTTGTCAACGAACTCGTCGAGGCGGCGGACGACAAGCAGCTGACCAAGACCATCGCCCGCTACGGCCGGGTCGATCTGCTCTGCATCGACGAACTCGGCTGTATGGGACTCGACCGCCGCGGCGCCGAACTGCTCTTCCAGGTCCTGACTGAACGCGAGGAGAAGAACAGCGTCGCCATAGCCTCCAACGAGAGCTTCAGCGGCTGGACGAAGACCTTCACCGACCCCCGGCTCTGCGCGGCCATCGTCGACCGGCTCACCTTCGGCGGCAACATCATCGAGACCGGAACCGACTCATAGCGGCTCGCACAGACCCGGGCACAGCAGCAAGCCACCACCTGACCTCCGGATCCGGCCCCACAAGGCAGACCTCTTGATCAAGAATGGACCAGTCGTTCGCCACGCTGACCACGGATCACAGCCACCGTGCTGAAGGAGGAATCCGATTTGGCCGCCCCCTGGGATGCTCTGGCGTCCACGAGCATCGGTGCCGTCGCAACCATCCTCGGCATCGTGGTGGGCGGCTTCGTCGGCCGCCGCAGCCAGAACCAGCAATGGCTGCGCGACACCCAGACAGCAGCCTGCGGAGCCTTCCTCCGGGAGTTCACCGCCGTCGAGATCGAGCTGCGTGAGGCATACCTCGACGACCGGCCACAACAACGCCAACTGGCCACCGTTCAACGCCGCGTTGACCTCACTCAGCCTGGTCGCCACCCGCGAGGTCGCGAACGCAGCCGGCGACCTGGCCGATGCGATCGGCCGCTTCGCGCTCCTGGTCGCCGACGGCGGCCCGAAGAACCGCGACGACCTCCAGCGGATCATGGCAGAACTCGCATCCGGACAGCTTGCCTTCGTCAACGCGGCCCGTCGTTCCCTTGACGGCTCCCAGCAGTCCATCGACCGGCAGCTCGGAGGACCGCCGCCATGGCGAGAGATCGAGCCCTACGCCCCCACACCTCGCTCCGGCGACTGACGCCGAACCCTCCGGCGCACAGGGTGGGGCCAAATTTCCCGGAACCCGCTTCCAAGATCGCTAAGTGGGGCCAGAAAAGACTCCCAGGTGGGGCCACTTCACGTTCTTGAGGCCACGCTGTTCTTGCTCTTGGCGTGCCGCAGCGTCGGGGCAGTTGCCTCGTTCTGCGACGTCTGCTGTGCAGCAGACATGGTCAGTCTCGCAAGCTGGAACGGGTTGTTGCTGGCCTTGAGAAGACCTGCTGTCCCCGACCCGCTCACCGACCTCGAGGCCCTGACCAGGGTCACGATGGGGACACAACGGCTTGGTCGGGCCTGTGGTCGACCCGACCACAGCTTCAGGTGCCTTGACTCACCGATGCCCAAGACACTCCCTGATGGCCCGTGCGGCCCCCGGCACGCTGGTGCGTAGACGGCCAAGGCGTTGCAGCAGCTGGCGGACGCTGGAACTCAGCACTGAGCAGGCAGACAGCAGGAGCAGGGCTTGCGCCCCCGGCTGGCCAGCTGGAGCAAGGTCGAGATGCTGCTCCATTCGGAAACGGCGATGGCCGGTGCCGCGAGGCCGTGTGGTTTCGCGGGGGAGAGGTGGCTGGCCTTTCCGTACCGGTCATCGTGCGGCGTCTGGCCCGCCGGGAGTTCGTCGATCCCTTGAACCACAGGCCGCGGGTTCTTACGGTATCCCGTGTGTCACGCGATTCGCGTCGTGGTCAGGGCGTTGAGGACCGGCGGGCGGCCAGCGCCTCGATGCGGGAGCGTCTCCAGCGCTGCTGGCGCGGTCGGCCGGCACTGCCGCGGCGGTATTCGAACCCGTCGGGCTGCTCGAGATCGGGCAGGAGCCCGTGTCCGAGGGCGCTGATGAAGCTGTCGGCGTTGCGGTAGCCGAGGATCCGGGCCGCCTCGGCGGCGCCGACCAGGTCCTCGTTTTCGTCCTGGTCGGCGGCCGGCAGTACACCGCGCTCGCGGGCGGCGGCGATGACGGTGGCCCGACGCCACTTCTTGCGGGCCCCGCCGCGGCTGCCTTCCGGCTTCTCCAGGGTCTGCGGTTCCGGCAGTTCGGGGATGCGCCCCTGGTAGAGGGAGCTGGAGAAGGAAGCGACGCTGCCGTAGCCGAGCAGGCTCGCGACTTCAGCTGTACCGAGCAGCTCGTCCGGGTCCCCGTCGACGGGTACCTCGGGCAGTGCGGCGGCCGGGGCGGAGGCGCGCCGGCCCTTGCCCGGGCGGCTGGTTGCCCAGGCGACGATCGTGCCGCGGCGCCACATCGGGCCGTCGATGTCCTCGTCGGGCTCGGGGAAGTACCCGGGCCGGTCGCGGAAGTAGGCGTCGATGGTGGACGTGCGGGTGTAGCCGAGGAGCTGGGTCACTTCACGCTTGGTCAGCAGCTCGTTCTGGTCGGCCTCGAGTACGGCGGCCGGCAGCGTGCGCTTCTTCGGGGCGCGCTGCGCGAAGAACGCGGCGACCTCGTTGTGGCGCCAGAACCGCTTGCGGCCCTCGGTGTGGGAGGCCGAGGGGAATCCGCTGTCCGGGTTGTTGCTCCACTCGCTGATCCGGGACTTGCTCGTGCCGAACTCGGACACGATCTGCCCGGTGTCCACGAGTCGCTCGGCGGAAGACATCAGGTCCCCTTCGAAGGATCAGCAAGGCGGGGCCGGCACCATCGAGCGCGACAGGTTCGATAATGCCAAAGGGGGTGGTTTGGTGTCCAGTCTGACGCCAAAATGGCCTACAGCATTTCCTCACCCAGCAGACACACCCCCAAGCGCGCCGCACGCTGCGCCAGTTCCGCGTAGGCCATGGCGGCCGGCGCGGCGTCCCAGGTCACGAACGCCAGAGCGGAGACCGCCTCGCTGCGCGTCGTCCCTTCCGCCCACGGTGAACCCGCCGCAGTACACCGCTTGGCGAGCCCGGCGTCGGACAGGCTCACGGCCTCCCGGTCAACGCCTGCCTGGACATCGGCGACGCCCTCGCGCCGGGCGCGAGGGCCCCTGGACAGCAAGTCCTGCAGCGCGTGCGGGTCGCTCACGCTCTGGGCCCGGGCTGCAAGATCGAGCAGCACGGCGGTGGGGTTCATGTTCGTGGTCATCTCCTCCATCCACTGCAGGGGCGCCGGCCATGCCGCGGCTTCCCTCGACGTTTTGCTGCGCGCGACTTCGAGAAGATGTGGAGTCCGTGAATCTCGCCGAGCCAGCCGTTGAGGCGGTCCTCCTCGATGCGGTCACCGTCGGATGTTTTCTTCCAGACGCCGGCGCTGATCCTTCCTCCAAGTGGCCACATGGAGTTGTCGGTGATCATTGAGGTTCTTCAGCGTTGCCGCTCCAGGGTGAGGACGGCTTTGGCGATTGACGTCATGCGATTCGGGCTGCACCGGGATCGGCGGAAGATCTGCCAGGACTTCAGGCGCGCGACACCGCGTTCGACCGGCGCCCGTGCCGCGGCCAGGGCCCGATTCCGGGTCTGCTCGGTGAGACTGAGTTCCTGCAGGGGCCTGTGTTTGATGCCCGTGGTCACCCAGGGGCCACCGCCCTGGTAGGCGAGATCGGCCAGGATGGGGATGCCCTGGCGCTCGCAGATGCGGATGATCCGGTGGGTGCGGGCGGCGGTCAGGTCGTGAGCTCGGCCCGGCAGCGCGGGTGAAAGCCACAGCAGCTGGCCGTTCGGATCGGTGACCACCTGCACGTTCACGCCGTGCCGGCGGTGCTTGTGGGAGTAGTCGGCCCGTCCGTCGCCGACCCGGTCGCACTCGGCGAGCGTGCCGTCCAGCAGGACGAAGTCCGCATCGGCCTCGCGCAGGACCTTCAGCAGCCCCGGGGCACGGTCAGCCAGCAGGTTGATGATGGCGCTGGTGTAGGCGTGGGCGGTGGACTCGCTGATCCCGAACCCGGCAGCGATCTTCGCCAGGGTGGTGTGTTCGCGCAGGTACACCAGTGCCACCATCGCGCGTTGAGACGGGCGGAGCTTGCAGCGCCGGTCGCCCTCACGGGTGACGACGAGCATGGTCACCCACTCCACGAGTGCGTGGGGCAGGTCGAGTGCGGCAGGATGGATGACCAACGAGGCCCCCGAGCAGCGTGGTTGAGACGTCAGACATCTCGATCAACAGCTCGGGGGCCTCGCTCGTTGCGCTTCGCGGCCGTCACCTGATCGGTGGCCAACTCGAAGAAGCTCATTGGCTTAAGAACTGTTCGAGGTCGCGCGCCTTGCTCTGCATGTGCAGGCGCCGATGTATCGCTGAGGCCTTACGCCAGTGCTGTCGTGCTGTCTCCTGATCGCATGACCAGATTGGTCAAGACCCCGGCCATGGCGCCGGCTGCCGGGGCAAGCGAGAGGACCCTGACACGGCCCTCCTGCGCCCTCGTGAATCCCCCCGAAGCAGCCCCTCCGAGAGCAGCACGGCGGGCAATCGCCAGCCTGCATGGTGACAGATACCCTGTGCAGATTGTTCCAGCATGCCGCCTTTGATACTCGAGGTTCACAGACAGGAACCGGCGACGGCCGCCCATGAAGGGAGCGATCCACCGGTCGCCGACGTCGCCCTTCGCGCGCAGGCTGTACTTGCGGGTGCCGGCCTGCTGCGGGACGGTCGCGACGGGCGGTGAGGACACCCGGACGGCGCCGACTTGGGGGTCGAGGTAGGCGAAGACCAGGACGCCGTCGACCTTCAGACAGGGAAGACCGCCCTGGATTCCTGCGGGGAAGACGGCGGCGCGGTTGGCGCGCTCGCAGTCGACGGCGTCGGGGAACTGGGAGGTGAGCGGCACGCTCCGTGGGCGGCCTCGCCCGCTGATGGTGTCGGCGTACAGCGAGTAGCCCAAAGACTTCCGCCGGGCGCTGCCCTCGGCGCGCCTGGCCAGATGCCCCCCGCCGCCTTCCGGTCTTTGCGAAGAAGGGCAGCGGGAGACGGCGGACACCAGGGGCGGGCGGCGGAGCAACCTCGACTCCCCGCCCGCCCCGCTCAAATGCACCGGGCAGGGAACTCCAGGCCCCGATTGCCCCGACGAATCGCCGCAGGATCTGATGGCCGCGCTGGAGGCCAGTCCGCGCCGCTCTTCGGGCACGAGCCGCAGGCACGAGGTGCCTACGGAGGGCAGCTGACCGTCAATGGCATCACCGTTCAGCCGGACGTCGTTCAGCCGACGCGGGTCCAGTTCGCCCGGCACTGACGGCCCTTGCTCCCCTACACGCTCCCTGGCGCCATGTCAGCACTTTGACGCAAACCTCTGGCGGCTTCGGGCGGGGCTGTCACCCTGGGGGCTGCTCAGCGGGTGCGGCCCGGCCCCGGGGAGGTCCGGCAGGAAGCCCGCGCCCGGCGTCTTGCGCGCCGCAGCGTCCTGCGAGCTCATGGTTGCGTCGAACCAGTGGGGGACGAATGCGGCAGACGTCCGAGGCGCCGTTCCTGGGCAGGCACGAGGAACTGGCCAGGATGGGCACCTGGCTGGACAGAGCGGCGGGCGGCGAGCCCCGGATCGTTGTCGTCGACGGAACCGCCGGGGTCGGCAAGACCTCCCTGATCCGACGCTTTCTCGCCGCGAGGGCCCGCGACTGCCGCATGCTGACGGCCAGCGGCGAGGAGCTCGAACGGGACCTGGCCTACGGTCTTGTCACCCAACTGATGGGCCACCTGCCCGGTGCGGCCGGTGCTGTGCTCCCGGAGGCGGCTCACGGTGCCGCTTTTGGCCCCGCCGTGCAGGACCCGGTTTCCGTAGGGGCCGTGTTCCTGGATGCCCTGGGGCGGTTCCAGGACCAGAAACCGGTGGTTCTGGTGATCGACGACATCCACTGGGCAGACACTCCCTCTCTCCATGCGCTGACCTTCGTCCTGAGACGACTGCGCGTGGACCGGGTGCTGACCGTGCTGGCCACCCGGGACTCGGCCGATCCCCGGCTGCCGCAGGGGCTGCACCGGCTGGTCCAGGACGACACCACGCTCAGGCTGACCCTCGAAGGCCTCGGGGTGCCGGAACTGATGGCGCTGAACGCGGCCCTCGGACCCGCGTCGCTGCCCCGCCGGACCATGGTCCGGCTGCGGGATCACACACTTGGCAACCCGCTGCACGTCAAGGCGCTGCTCCAGCAGTTCCCCGCCGACGTGCTCGGTGGCCGCGCGGTCCTGCCGGCACCCCGCAGGTACGAGCGGATCATCGCCGAACGACTCACCGCCTGCGACCCCGGAACACGCCGCTTGGTGCAGGCCGCCAGCGTTCTCGGCATGTCCAGCCCACTCCATCTGGCGGCGGAGGTGGGCGCTGTCGCGGAGCCCCTGACCGCTCTCACCCGGGCGATAGCGTGCGAGGTGCTGGAGGAAGGCCCCACCGGCACCCCGCCGCAGGTGGCCTTCCCCCACCCCCTGCTGCGTGCGGCCGTCTACCGAGGGCTGGAGCCGGCCGAGCGTTCGCACCTGCACCGCGTGGCCGCCGGTCTCGCGGTCGACCCGTGGATCGCGCTGCAGCACCGGGTGCACGCCGCCGCCGGACCGGACGGCCAACTCGCGGATGACCTTGCGGAGTTCGCCTCGCAGCAGTCCGCGAAAGGCGCCTGGTCCGCGGCGGCCTCCGCCTCCATGGCCGCCGCCCGGCTGGCCGCCGAGCCCGGCCGGCAGGCACGGTGGCTGCTCCAAGGAGTCGAGTACCTGCTCCTCGCCGGAGATGTCAGCCAGGCCGCCGAACTCGAACGGACGGTCCGCGGCCTGGCTCCCGACGCGGAACAGCACTACGTCCTGGGGCACCTCGCCCTCACCACGGGCCGACTCGACGAAGCCCGCCGAGAGCTCGCCACCTGCTGGGACACCTGTGACGCGACTACGGAGCCGGAGACTCTACGCAAGGCCGCCGAGCAGATGGCCTGGCTGTGCCTCATACAGGGGGACGCCCCGCGCATTATCCACTGGGCCGAACGCGGGCTCGCCCTACCGCCGGGCGAGCGGTCGTCGTTCCTTCGCGACTCCCTCGCCATCGGCCTGGCCCTCTCCGGCGACTACGAACAGGGCATGCGTTCCCTCGCCCACCTGCCGGACATCGGGCCGCGGGCCGCCCCGCAGCAGCTGGACGGCCTTCTCGCACGCGGCATGTTGCGGCTCTGGAACGGGCAGCTGCACCAGGCCCGCAAGGATCTGAAGGAGGCCTTCGACGCCCACCGCCGTGGCGGGCTTCCCTACGCGGCTCTGGTCGCGCTGGGCTTCCTCACGGACGCGGCGTACCGGGCCGGGCAGTGGGACGAAGCGATCGCCCACGGCACCCATGCCGTGTCCCTGGCGGAGGACACTGACCAGATATCCATCCTCGCCGTGGTGCACGCCGTGACCGCCTACCCCCTCGCCGGGCGGGGCGACTTCCGGGCCGCCGAAGCCCATGCGGAGTCGGCGGCCGAGCACGCCTGTGTGCTCTCGGACGTCAACGACTCCGCCTTCGCGGCCACCGCACGCGCTCTCGTTCATGCCGCGCGCGGTGAGCACGAGAGGGTGATCGAGCAGTTGAGCCCCTTCCTGAGCCCGGAGATCGTCCACCGGTACGGCATCGAGGAACCCGGCCTGGTCGCCTGGCGCCCTCTGCTCTGCGAAGCCCTGACCCGCACCGGCCGCACGGAGCAAGCGCAGGCGGTGCTCGCTCCGTATGAGCGGCGCGCGGCCGAGCGGAACCGGCCGCTGGAGCAGGCGGCTGCCGCACGCTGCCGGGGGCTGCTGGAGGAAGCCCGCGGCCACGCCGAAGCCGCCGGGCAGGCGTTCCGGGACGGCCTGCGGCACTGCGCACAGGGCGACGGCTGTTGGGAAGAGGCTCTGCTGCACCTGGCGTACGGCACATTTCTTCGCCGGTCCGGCCGGCGCAAGAGCGCGGCGGCCGAGCTCGAAGCCGCGCACCGGACCTTCCGTCGCCTCCGGGCCACGCCGTACCTCGAGCGGTGTGACAGGGAACTGACAGCCTGCGGACACGCGACCGTGCGTCCGCGCAGCACCTGGCATCCGGTCCTGACCGCGCAGGAACTCACCGTCGCGCGGCTGGCCATGCAGGGTATGACGAACCAGCAGATCGCCCGCGAGCTCGTGCTCAGCGTTAAGACCATCGAGTACCACCTCAGCAACAGCTACAGCAAGCTCGGCATCACCTCCCGCATGGGGCTGATCGACAAGCTGGCCCGGGACGCATGACAACCCAGATACGAACGGGCGTCGGGCGCGCGGCACCGGCGCCGGGCGGCGCCCTCTTCTCCTCGCTGCGCGCCGGTGCGCGCCCCAGGGATCTCCCCGGGGTCGTCCCTGGGGCGCCGTGCGCTGCCGCTCCGTAGCGTTTTTGGACACCACACACGATCGATTGGGGGGAAGAGTTGCGTGCGACTGCGTTCCTTTCACGCCTCTTCTGCGCTGTGCTGCTCGCTCCGGTGCTGATGACCACTGCGGCGTGCTCGGAGGGCGGAACACCACCACCGGGGCCGGTGAATCCCGGCCCCCGGACGGCCGCCGGAGACGACTCACGGAGCGCGCCAGGTGGCGTGTCCGTCCGTACTCCGCCGCGCGTGGTGGGCAGTTGGTGCGGAGGAACGGACACGGCGGCGCACTGGACCTACGTCTTCACCGACGACGGACGGTACGCCCGCAGCAACGGGAGGCAGGGTGACTCCGGGATCGCACGCTTTGACAGCGGGCAGCTGACGCTCCTCGTCAACGGCCAGCCCCTCATCTCCTACCCGTGGTCGCTGTATTCCGATCCGACCCTCGGTGACCTGCTGTACATCGACGGCTTCAGCTACGTACGGGGGAAGTGCTCATGACCAGTGCTGTCCCTGACAGGGCCCCGGGGCGGCGGCGTCGCGCTCCGCTCCTCCCTCTGGCGGCGCTGCTGTTGTCCGCCATTGCCGCCTGCTCGGACTCCGGGAACCGGGCAGACACCGTGCCGTCCGCTTCACCCACCAGGGCCGCCGCCGGGCCCCGGGACCTCGTCGGCGCGTGGGAGAGCGCGCGGCCGGGCAGCAACACCACACTCGCGTACCGGTTCACCGAGGAGGGGAAGTACAAGTACGTCGGCCTGCTCTCGTACCCGATGGGGGCGGAAGGGATCTACGAACTCACCCACATCGTTGAGGGAACGTACGAGGCGTCGGCGGAGGTGCTGACCCTCAGGCCTCGCTCCGCGACCGTGACCAGGAAGAACCCCGAGAACCCTGAGCGGGACTACACGAACAGGCCGGCCCCGGTGGAAACGCAGCACTACCGGTGGACGGTAATGGACCGGAAACTGTCGCTCATCCGCCGGGACGGAACGAAGTTCGTCTTCACGTGGGTGTCCCCATGACCGGCCCCACGCATGCGGACCCGGCCGGCACCGCTCCGCCCCGGCGGCGGTTCTGTCTGCGGACCCGTGTCCAGTTCGGGCTGATAGCCGTCATTGTGGCAGCGACCCTGCTGGCCACCTGGCAGTTCAAGAAGGCCGGTGACGGCTATCAGGACGCGGTCGCCGAGGAAATGAAGCTGCAGGCGGCGGTCCAGGAAGAGGCCCGGTATGTGTACGCCGACGAGGCCCCCCTCGCGTTCCGCGTGGCGGCTGCCGCTGGCCGGGCCGAGGCCCTCGGCCCGCTCAGGGACGACGGCCGGCTCGCGGCATCGGAGTTCGCGCTCGCCGAGCAGGAGGCGGTCAGCCTCCGTGACCGTGCCCGGCCGGAGAGCATCATCGGCAGCGACCGGTACGGGGACGCCCAGAAGGGCTACGACGTTCCCCGCCGCCTCGCTGATCAGGAGGAACAGCATCCGGCCGACCACCGCCTCGTGCCCGGCCGGACGATGGCGGAGGGCGACCGGTGGGCGCTGTGGGGGCGAGTCTCGCTGGCCGTGGCCGGTGCGGCGATCCTTGCGGTGCTGGCTGCCGCGAGCGTTCTGCGCCCCGAGGCGTGGCGGATCCCGCCACCGTCCGCCGGTGGGTCGCGCCGCCTCCTGCGCGGCATCGACCCCATTCCGCAGCCGGCGACGGCCTCGCCGGACCGCCGGCGCGGCACGCAGCTGCACCTGCTCGTGGTCGTGCTGCTGTTCCTGCTACCTCTGCTGCAGTTGGCGGCAGCTTCCGGCGAGCAGCGCGCGCAGGCCGAAGCGTCCCGGCAGGCGCTGCGGCTCGGCGCCGCCATCGTGGCCAGCGGCCAGCGCTCGGCCTTTCTGACGCAGGCCGTCACCTCGTCACACGTGGCCGACATCCATGCGGCTGCCCGCGAGATTGCGGTCGTCTACGAGAAGGACTCTCCCGCCGTACGGCACGAGCGGGCCGTCGCCGCAGCCGAGACGCGCCATGCCTCCCGGCTGCGTGTGATGGCGGAGCACATGGGTCGGGCACCCGCCGTCACCGACGGGGTTTCCGTTGCGTCCGTGGCTGCTCTGCGGGCCCGGCCCGAGGACTGGCCGGACATGCGGGCTGCGCAGAACAGGCACAAGGACCTGGCGGACGCGGCCGGTGCTCGAGGGCTGTATCTGGCCGCAGCCACGGCGCTGGCGGTGGTCGCGGAGGTGCTGGCAGCCGCGTTCCTGGAATCCGGACGGCTGTCCAGGATGGGCTGGCCCACGGGATTTGCCGCGGTCTCGATCGGCATCACGGCCTGGGCGATGCTCGCGTGACTCCGCCGAGTCTTGATTGGGGGTTGCCGGGGGCCAGGCACCGTCGGGTGCCCGGGCGATCAGGGACAGGAACCGGGTCCACGTGTCCCGGCCGACCAGGTCGGTGCGGACGAACGCCTTGATCTGCCGCCTTTCGTGGCCGTCGGCGTCGGCGGTGGCGTTGGCGATCTGCGCGGCCTGGGCGTGCCGCCAGACCTTGAACGCGCCATAGGTGCCGTCCGGTCGGGGGCGGACGCTGACGGGGTCTTGGACACCGACTGCCTTGACGGAGTTGATCAGGTCGTCGTCGGGCTCGGTGTCGTACTCGCGGGCGTTGCAGTGGGGCAACTGAACTATGCACTGCCTCAGCGTCAAATGGCAGGTCAGGGCGCTCTTCGGCGTCGTGCCGTGTGCACGGAACAGGCGTACACGCCGCGCCTTCCGCCCGGGAGGCGGGGGATGGATGCCACCTGCTCGGTGCAGGGCACGCCGCAGTCGACGCACCTGCGATCGTCGCCGGTCACGGGGGCCGGCGCGGGCGGCGGAGACTTGGCGGAGCGGGACATGGCGGAACCTCCTTCGTCTTCGGGCTGGGGCGGGGTCATAGGGGCCGTCGGGTAGGGGGCGCTGCTCGGCGCCGGTGGCGTGCCTTGGGGCGGTGCTGCGTGGGCATCGCTCGGGCGCCGAGCAGCGATGGGACGGTCACGCTCATCCGCAGGAGCAGCGGTCCGCGGTGGTGGTGGCGCTCAGCCCTGGATGGGGCCCTTGGCCTGGCTCTCGTCGCGCCACTGCGTCAGCTGGCGGACGCATGCTGCGCTGTCGGCGAGGCACTCGTGAGCGGTGTCGGGGGAAGGGTGGCGGATGTGGTGTCGCCGTCCGGGTTGTGCAGGTGGGCTGTCCATCCCGGGCTGCCCTTGGCGGTGCCGTGGTTCTCCTCCGGGTGGTCGGCGGAGCCTCCGTCGTCGATGCGGATCGTCCAGCCGTCGACGAGGGGGACGGCCACGGCGGTGCGGTTGCCTCCCGTGCCGGTGAGGCTGCATCCATGGAAGGCGGCCTGTTCGAGTGCGCGAATGAGGATTTCACTCGCGCGGCAAGCGATGTCGCGGGCGGCCACAGGACCGGCTTCGAGGTGCTCGCGCAGGGCGGTGACCACGTCCGGGGCGGTTGTGGGTCCGGCAGGTGCGTCGGTGAGGCGGGACTGCAACTCGGCGAGGACGGCGGTGGCGGTGGGTGCGCCGGGCAGGTGGTCGACGATGTTGGTGTGGAGGAGGAAGAGCCGTTCCGCCCGGTGCTTGGCCGGACTCTCGGGGGCGGCGGCACGGAACTCCGGACGGGTGGGGTCGTAGCTGGTCAGGTCGTACGCGCGGGTGATCCCGTCCCGGATGAGGGTGCGCAGGGTGCGCGCGGCGGCGACCAAGCGCTCGGGGCCGGCGAGCGAGAAGAGGGCGCGCGTGTCGGTGCCGTGGGCTTCCCACAGGACCCCGTCCCACAACACGGCCGGTTCTACGGCGCGTCGGCCTGGTGGGCGCGGCGGGCCAGGCGCCCGGGATCGCGCTGAATTCCTTGAGTGAGAGCGGCTCCGGCCTGCTGCTGGAGTGTGAAGGCGTGCTGGGCGTGAGAGGTGAGAAGGGCGGCAGCATCGTGCAGGTCCACAAGGATCCTTCCGAATAAAGGACGTGTTCCATAATACCTATATAGTGGGGTGGGGCTACTGCTTTTCTCTGCGCTGCCCCGCCCCGAGGCGGCAGCTCAGGTCCTGGACGGTGTGGTGCTGAACGTCACCTGGATGCCGTCCGGTTGGACGGTCACGGTGCGGCCTGGAGCGTTCAGGAGCTGTGCGTAGGCCTCCAGGTCCCGGTCGTAGTGCTCGACTTCGCGCTCGGGGGCCTCGACGCGGGCTCCGGGCCGGATCGCCCCCAGGGCTCCAGGAGCCGCGCCACCCGCACCACGCTCGGATGCGGCCCGGGGTAGATGAAGAATCCGGCCGCCTGCGTGTAGTCGACGTCGACCAAGCCATACGGCATGTGCCCGGACAGCGCCAACTCGGCGGCCAGGGCGCGGACTTGTGCCGTCTTGATCAGATCGTCCGACAGGCCGGGCAGTTCCAGCGACGGGATCCCGGCGCGCCGGGCAGTCTCATACTCGCGGTTCGCGCTCTCGGCGACGCCCTCGGCCGCGGCATCGTCGTACGTACGCACGGATGCCCCGGTGAACTGGTCCACGAGATCCCACCCGGCGCGACCGGAGGCCAGCGCGATGTGAAACCGGGCGTCGGGCTGCTCGGTCGGCGGTTCGGCGAAGAATACGTGCCCGCTGCCGTGCGGCTCCGTCGTCACCAGTCCGGCGCGGCGCAGGATGTCGGCGAGGAACGGGGCGACGGCGCGGGACGCCCCGGCGGGGGTGTGCCACCAGGCGATGGGGCACCACCGGTCCAGGCCGAGCGGGTGGGTGACAGGCAGGTCCGAGAGGACCCACTGCTGTTCGGGGCTGTCGGGGAGAACGGACAGGGCCGTCCGCGCGCGTTCGACGGTGGCGGACAGCCGCGAATGAACGGCGATTTGCTGCGGCATGAGGCGCCGACGGATGTGGTCGGCGATGTGCCGGGCGGTGGCCTCGTCCTGGGTCTCGCTGGGATGTGGGCGCGGCTGGGCGGCGACGGTGATGGGCTCGATCGTCAGGTCCTGCGCTGCGGCTCCCCCGGGCAGAACCGCGCTGACGATGATCCGGGTCCGGGGCGGTTGGGGATGAGTTCGAGGGTGCGGCCGTCGGCAAAGATGATCCGGACCCGGCCCGCGGCGCCGTCCTGCTCGGTGCGCTGGGCGCCGAGCAGCCTGGCGACGTCGCGGGCGAGGGACTCCAGACCAGCAAGGAGTGGACAGGTCCAATCACGGGCTCTCCTTCGGGGCGATGCTCCCGCGGGGGGGGCGCTGAGGGTCGGGTCGGTCGGCATGGCGCGCAGCGTCAGCGCGGAAGCCGTCGGCGGTGTATCCGGGGTCGCACCGGGGGCGGCACAGCTGCCCGGGCGCAGCCCCGCAGGTCTCGCACTTCTCGTCGAAGTCCTCGGGGCGGAACGGCGGCAGGCTCACGAGGCGTCCTTGATGCGCTCGGCCACCTTGCGGGCGGACAGGACCGGGGTAGTTGCCGTCAGCTCTGTGCAGGTGACCTCCCCAATCTGCGCGGCATTCGACGGGTGTCGGTTATTCGTCTAGTTGAGACATGAGTATGACTGTGACCTGCAGAGTCTCAACTGCAGTCATAGGAGCGGAGGGTGGGCAAATGGCCCTCTGAGCTGGCTGTATGTGCGATCTCGTCTCCAGGAGGCTCGGGCCTCATGTCTCTGACCTGCAGTGCCCTAAGTAGATTGAGAATGTCTCAACTGCATTGATAATTCCTTAGGCTTGGGGGAGGTGGTGATGTCGTGTTCACTCTGCGAGCTGCGGCCGCGCCAACCACGTCTGAGCACTTCAGGACTGGACGAGCCGCGCGTCGTCGATGAGATGGGCGGTCGCCTGTGCAGGCGGCCGCCGAAGCCGCCCCCAGCTCATGGATTGGGACGCCCGTGCAACAGCTCCTTCTGGTTGTGCTGTCGGCGCCGTTCCGAGGCGGCCGTGAGACTGAAGACAAGTCCCAGGACGACACCCATGCCGCGACCGTGCAACCGGCAGGGGCACGGGTCAGGTGAGGAGGGCTGCGAGGGCGCCGCTCACGGCGGCGGCGAGGGTGACGACCGCGGCGAAGGCGGTCGCGGCGTGGGTGAGGGCTGCGGGGTAGGTGGCGCCGTCCAGGCGGGCGAGTTTGCCCGCGCCGGCGGCGGCCAGCAGAGCGACGACGAACACGAACGCGGTGGTGAGAAGTACGACGGCGAGAATCACGGCAAACTCCCGATACACGATGAGATGTTGATGGGGCCCAGGCTCGTGAAAGCGGTGTGCGCCGGGGTTCGCCGGGACGAAGATGAACACCGGCGGACACATCGGGACTCGGGGGCGAGGACGTGGACGACGAACACACGGGCGACAGTCCGGCGCTCACTGAATTGCGCGCCCGGCTGGCCGGCGCACTGGTCCGGATCCGGCTGAGCAAGACGGACGTGGCCCGCCGGGCCGGGCTGGGCCGTACGACAGTCTCCGAGGCATTCCAGAGGGGAGGGCCGGTGCCGTCGGCTCAGACGGTGACGGCGCTGGCCCGTGCGCTACGACTGCCGGTCGAGGAATTGCAGGCGCTGCGGCGGGCCGCTGCCACGGACAGAGGTGGAGATCAGTCTGGTCTGGGGCGGCCCATTGGGGAGTGGGGACCACACGATCTGGAGGTTCATCCGGCAGGCAACGCAGTCGCTGACGCCTCCGATGCAGCTGGAAGCCTGGTCCTGCCCGGGTATGTACGGCGCCGGCATGACCGGGTGCTGGCGAATGCGGTGCGCGCGGTGAAGGCGGGACACAGCCGGATCGTGGTCCTGGTGGGCAGTTCCTCCACGGGTAAAACGCGGGCGTGCTGGGAGGCAGTACAGCCCCTGGCAGACGAGAAGTGGCGGCTGTGGCACCCCTTCGACCCGACCCGCGCCGAGGCCGCCCTTGAGGACCTGCACCGCGTACAGCCCCATACCGTGGTGTGGCTCAACGAAGCCCAGCACTACCTGGGCGACCGGGCAGCCGGCGAACGTATCGCAGCTGCCGTGCACAGCCTTCTCACCGACCCACAATGCAGCCCTGTCCTGGTGCTGGGCACGCTCTGGCCCGAGTACGCCGCCCGCTACACCGCGCTGCCCTTGCCAGGAGAGGAGGACCCCCACAGCCGGGTCCGGGAACTGCTGGCCGGGCACACCGTAAGCGTCCCGGATACGTTCGACACACATGCTCTCGCCAGCGCAGCCGTTCTTGCACGAGGCGGTGACCGGCTGCTGGCCGACGCCCTCACCCGCGCCAACATCGACGGGCGGGTGACTCAGGACCTGGCCGGAGCCCGCGAACTCCTCAATCGCTACCTGCACGCGACCCCAGCCGCCAAAGCAGTGCTGGAAGCAGCGATGGACGCGCGCCGTCTCGGCGTCGGCCTGCACCTGCCCCAGGCCTTCCTGACCGCTGCCGCCGTGGACTACCTCACCGACACCGACTACGACCACCTCGCCGAGGACTGGGCTGAGCAAGTCTTCGCCGCACTCGCCGAACCCGTCCATGGCAAACAAGCACCCCTGCGCCGCACCACTCCCCGGCCCAGACGACGCCCGCCCACCCCCTCCTCGCATGCCGACGCGCCACCCTCACTGCCTACAGGGCCGCTGTTCCGGCTCGCCGACTACCTCGAACACCATGGCCGCACCACCCGCAGCCATCTGTGCCCCAACTCTTCCTTCTGGCACGCCGCTTACACCCACCTGACCCACCCCGACGACGTGGACAACCTCGCCCGAGCTGCGCTCTACCGCCACCGCCTGCAGTGGGCCCACCATCTCCGCCAGCGCGCTGCCGATCACGGCAGCCCCGCAGCCCTGTACCGCCTGGCCGAGATGCAGGCGCAGGCCGGAGACCCAGAAGGCGCTGAGCACCTCTACCAGCTGGCCGCCGACCATGGCGACAGCGACGCCTTGCACCGGCTGGCCGTCATCCGGCAGAAGGCTCGGGACGACGCTGGTGCTGAGGCTCTGGCCAGAGTCGCTGCCGGCTCCGGCGACACCCAGGTTCTGCACCGGCTGGCCGTCATCCGGCAGGAGGCCGGGGACGACGCTGGCGCTGAGGCTCTGGCCAGAGTCGCAGCTGACCATGGCAACCCTCAAGTGCTGCACCGGCTGGCCGAGATCCGAGAGCAGGCCGGCGATCGGGAAGGTGCCGACACTCTGGCCCGGCTCGCCGCCGACCAGGGGTACCCCTACACCTTGTACTTTCTGGCCGGGATGCGAGAAGAAGCCGGAGACCGGAAGAGCGCCGAGACCCTGGCCAAGCTCGCCGCCAGCTTCGACAGCACCCACGCCCTGTGCCTTCTGGCCGAGATAGCGGAGGAGGCCGGCGACCCCAAAGCCGCTCACGACCACTACCGCCGGGCCGCCGAACTCGGCAGCGCCCACGCCTTGCTGGTCCTCGTTGCCATACGCGAGGAAGCCGGGGACCCGAAGGGTGTCGAAGACCTCCACCGGCTGGCCGTCGACCAGGGCAACAGTGACGCCCTGTACCGGCTGGCCATGAGACGGCAGGAAGCCGGAGACAGCGCGGCCGCCGAGGCGCTGGCCTGGCTGGCATCCGAGCACGGCAACGACCATGTCCTGCGCCGCCTGGCCATGATGTGGGAACAGGCCGGGGACCAAGAACGCGCCGAGACGTTAGCCCGGCAGGCCGCTCACCGCGGCAGCCCTCACGTACTTCGTGGAGTGGCTGAGATGCGCGAGGAGGCCGGGGACCAGAAAAGCGCCGAGGATCTCTACCGGCTGGCCGCCGACCGCGGTAACACCACTGCTCTGTACCGGCTTTCAATGATGCGGGAACAGGCGGGGGACCAGGACGGCGCCGAAGCAGCGGCCCGGCAGGCCGCCGACCACGGTAATAGCGACGCCCTGTACCGCCTGACCCTGATGCGGGAGCAGGCCGGGGACCGGGACGGTGCCGAGGCCCTGGCCCGGCAAGCCGCCGACTACGGCTGGATCAGTAAACAAGGCTCGGTCCTCACACGGATGTGGCCCCATGGCCTGGACCCGGACGGCACGCCCACACTGCCGTGGCAGTGACCTGTGGCGTCGAAAGCCCCAGGCGATAGCTGAGCCGACTGCTTCACAGCAGAGTCATCGCCCACAGCGCCGGCTTGTCGCGACAGGGAGGCTGGGCGGCCCACCGTGCGGCTCCTGCCGCTGTCCGAGTCAGCCGTTGTAAGCGGGGCCCTCGCCTGACGCCGGGTGCGGCTGGCAGTTGAGCGACCTGCCGTTGCGGCAGTAAGACCGTGGTGAAGAACGACGGACAACCTGGAGGCACGGTGGAGATCGCTGTGGTGGTGGTGTCGGTCGTGGCGCTGGGGATGTGGGCCTCGTCGGGCACCACGATGTAGATGCCGTAGCCGCTCTCACCCCCGACCACGGCTGGTCAGCGCGCTACGTCTGCTGCATCGCACGCCCGGTCCAGGGGAGGTCGGGGTCGTGGACGGGACGCCACACGGGTGCGCAGGGGCGTCGTGCTGGAGCAGGTCGGCCGGCGGCGCCGCGAGCACGGGAACCTCGTTCAGGAAGCGGGACGGCGCCAGCAGACCGGCCCCGGCGCGCAGGGCGCTGATCCGGGTCTCCACACCGGCGGGTCCGGTGCCGTCCAGAACGAACAAGATGCGGGGGAAGAGCGGGTAGCGCCGCCGCCACTCCTCCACCGCCGGTTCCTCGAGGGTCGGCCGGCGCCCCGGGACCGCGGGCACGTAGCGGTAGAGGCGCTCGTACGAGGTCAGCTTGGCGGCGAGGCGTTCGGGTCCCATGGTGGCCCGGTCGACTTCCACGAACGCCCGCAGCATCGACCCGTTGTCGCCATCGGTGAGACCGCGCCGGTAGTACAGCAGGGCGTCGGGGATGACGGCCTCGCCACTCCCGATCGGGTGATGGACCTCGGGGATCCAGTCCAGCGGCTCGCACACATCGCCGCGGCGGCGGGCGTCCTCGAGGAAGAAATCAGCCAGGCGGCCGTCCTCGCGGTCAAGGGGAGACCGGCTCCCGCACCGATACCCTCACCCGCACCGCCTCCTGATGACCCGTCAGCCCGCTGGGCTTGAAACTACCCTCTAACGAGCGGAAATGGTGAAGTGTCACTGCGGTATTAGTCCGAGGGTTCCACAGCCGCTGGGTGTCCGCGCAGATCCCACACGGTGAGGCCCTCCAGGGTGCCGGTGGCGATCAGTCCCGTCCGCCGATTCCAGTCGATGCTCTCCACGGGCGAGCCGTGGGCCAGACTGAGCAGCCGTCGCCCGGTGCGGGTGTCCCAGAGCACCGCATCGCCCTTCTCGTCGCCTCCGAGGAACGACCGCCCGGTGGGGCCGAAGGCACCGCAGAGCACGGGAGCGCCGTTGCGCAGTTCGGCCACTGCCTGGTCGAGGGCGTCGTCGAACAGGGTCACGGCGCTCTCCTCGGAGTCGTTGACGGCGAGCCGTCCGTCGTCGGAGAAGGCGAGGCAGTCCACCACCCCCGTGCCCGTCTGTGTCCGATCCGAGCACGCGGCGGCGGGCGACGGGAAGCGGGAGACGTCCCCGCCGATGCCGCTCACCACGAGGTGCGAACCGGTGGGCGCGAACAGGACGCCGTGGGCGCGGTCCACGTCCAGGGTGCGTAGCAGTGCGCCGGTGGCGAGGTCCCAGACCCGGGCGGTCATGTCTTCGCATACCGTGGCGGCCCACCGGTCGCTGGCGTCCACGCAGACCCGGCAGACGGCGTCGGGGTGGGCGAGCCGGGCGAGTTCGTCGCCCGTGAGGACGTCCCACAGCCGCGCGCAGCGGTCGTCTCCGGCCGCCAGGAGGACCCGTCCGGCACTGACGTAGGCGATGTCCTGGACGGCGACCCCGCGGCCGAGAGGGTGGAGCCGGCGCCGCGGCGTGCCGTCGCGGGTGTTCCACAGGCGGACCGAGCCGTCGCTGTGGGCGCAGGCGACGGTCTCCCCGCCGGGGCTGAAGCGCACCGCGGTGGCCCAGGTGTCGTCGTCACCGCGGGCGAAGCACGGCTCCGGTGTGCGCTCCCGTGACTCGGGGTCGGACGACGGCGTCGTCTGCGCCAGCTGGGCACGCAGCCGCTCCGCGGCACGGTGGCCAGCCCGCAGCTGCGCGATGGCGCCGGGCAGTGCCAGCGCGTTGCCCAGCACTCCGGAGGTGTCGCCCAGCGTCCCGAGCGTGCCGTCGAGCAGGCCGATGACGGAGAACCGGTCGAGCGCCCCGGCGATCTGGTCCATCACGCTCCGGTCGGGCTGCGGGGCGTCGTTGCCCGGCGGGCTGAGATAGAGACGGAACGCCGTCCCGGGCAGGCGCAGGTCGAAGCGGGCCGCCGTCATCCGGCTGCCGCCGCGCCATTCGAACCGCGTCCCCTCCAGCGGCGCGGAGAACCTCTCCTCGCCGTCGACGCAGTAGACGACCCGGTCCCGGTCCACCAGCAGCACGCCGACCCAGATCCCCGACCAGGTCCACCGGACACGCCGGCGCGCGGGATCGCACCAGGCGAGCAAAGCCAACGGATCATTCATCTGTGCAACTCCCCACGGATATCGATACAGACGGGCCCCGGCCCCCTGGGGTCCTCGCGGGACGCCGGCGGCCCGGGGCCCAGGGACGGGGGGGCAACGGCACCAGGAACCCGGTGAGGTACCACAGGGCAGGACGCTGACGGTGCCGATGTCGACGTAGCCGCCGAGCGCGGCGGGCGCGCCGGCCGGTCGCGGTAGCCCAGGGAGGCGATCAGCGCGTAGGTGCGGCCCGGCCGGAGGCCGGTGAGCGCGAGGTCGCACCGGTACGATCCGCTCCCGGTCACCGGGACGGACTGCGGGGGATCGGGGCGGGTGAAGCCGTGCGGACCGCCGATCTCGTCCACGCCCACGCGCACCGACCAGTTGCCGGCGAGCAACGGCACCAGGAACCCGGTGAGGTGCCACTCCACCTGCACCGTGACCGGGGTGCCGTTCTTGACCACGTCGGACGGGGCGCCGTCGGGGTCCAGGGTGATCGCGCTGATCCGTCCGTCGAGCGCCGTGGGCGGCACGGGAAGGGACTGAAACGTTCCGGAAGCCATGGTCTGCTCCTCTGCCGTCGGAGAGGTGTGCGAACTCGCGCTCACCGTCCCTCGCCCGGGCCGGGCCGGGCATGAGGCAGGGGTCCTGGATCGGCCGGGCTTTTCACGCCCACGGCCGGGACGCACCCCGGGCAGGCGCTTCGAGCCGGGGCATCGCCCGTCAGCCGGGCCTGCCCCCCGGACCGTCCGACGGTCGGGCCGTGCCCAGCCCCGCGTCACGGGCCGCGGCGACCGCAGCAGCCCGGTCGCGCACCCCCAGCTTGAGGAGGATGGAAGACACATGGTTGCGGACGGTCTTCTCGGCCAGGCAGAGCTGCCGCGCTATCTCGTGGTTGCCGTGCCCGCCCGCGACCCGCTCCAGGACCTCAAGCTCCCGTTCCGTGAGACCGGGGAAGACCTGGGCGGCGTAGCGCTGGTGCGCGCCGGTGAAGAACGCCACGATGCGGCGGGCGACGACCTCGCCGTAGACGGCGTCGCCCGCAGCGACGGCGAGGACGGCGCGCAGGATCTCGGTGCGGTCGGCCCCCTTGAGGAGATAGCCCCTGGCGCCCGCCCGCAGGGCGCCGAACAGCGCCTCGTCGTCCTCGTGCATGGTCAGTACCAGGACCCCCAGCTCCGGCTGGCCGGCAAGCAGGGCGCGGGTGGCGGCGGCGCCGTCGGTGCCGGGCATGGCGAGATCGGTGATGACGACGTCGGGCCGGACGTCCGCCACCACGGACAGCAGTTCCTCCCCGGAGGCGGCCTCACCGACGACCTCCAGGTCTTCGCACGCGGCCAGCGCAGCGGTCAGTCCGTACCGGTACATGGGGTGGTCGTCGGCGATGACCACTCGGACGGGGACTCTGGCAGTCATACGGCCTCCAGCGGCAGCGTCGCCGCCACGGTGGTGTGTCCCGGCCGCGAGACGACGTGGAGGGTGCCGCCAAGCACCTGGGCCCGGCGGCGCATGGACATCAAACCCAGCCCCGGTGCTGCCCGGTCGGGGATGCCGCGGCCGGTGTCCGTGACGCTGACCCGCAAAGACCCATCGGCGGCGGACACCCGCACCCGGGCTTGGCACGCACCGGCGTGCCGGGCGGTGTTGGTGAGCGACTCTGTGACGATGCGGTAGGCGGTGGCCTCCAGCCCCGGCGACAAGAACGGCAGTCCGTCGATCTCCACCTCCACCGGCACGGTGCCGGAGAGCGTCTTGGCGTACTGGCGGATGGCCTCCGCCAGCCCCTGTGTGTCCAGCACGGTGGGACGCAGACCATCGATGATCCGCCGGATCTCTCCGACCGCAGTGGTGACCTCCTGGCGGATGCGGGTCAGCAGCGTCCCCGCCGGCGTGGCCCCGTCGCAGTCCAGCACATCGGCGAGTGCCTGCAGCCCGAGGCCCATACCGGAGAGGGAAGGTCCCAGGCCGTCGTGGAGATCGTGCCGTATCCGGTCTCTCTCGGCATGGGTGGCGGCCACGACTCGGTCGCGCTCGGCCTCCAGGGCCTCAGTGAGTTCCAGGGCCCGCAGCAGGGTGGCGATCTGCAGCGCCAGCGCCGCCAGCAACTGGAGGTCGGCCGTGTCGTAGGAGGCCACCGGCCGGCGAGCGGCCACCGTCAGCGTGCCGAGGTCCCGGCCCCCTACCCGCAACGGCAGCGACGGACCGGCCACGGCCATCACCCCTTGCCGGCCGACCGTGTGCCCGTCCGGCGCGCGGACCTCAGCGCCCGGGGCACGTACGGCCCGCATCACCGCGCTCAGCGCGGCGGGCAGCAGGTCGGGCTCCCCGGCGACCGCCACCTGGTCGCCGAGCCGGGCCAACGCCCGCAGCGGATCACGGCGTTCGCCGTACACCAGCCAGTCCACCGCGCGCTGCAGCCGATCCCGGGCCGGGGCCAGCAGCACCGCCATGAGAGCGGCCCCCACCACACCAAGCAGCGGATGGCGGTTCAGCGCGGACCCGATTCCCACCGTCAGGGCCAGGTAGACCGCGATCACCGCCCCGGTCAGCAGGCCGTAGACCAGCCCGCGCCGCAGCACCGCCTCGATCCCCAGGAGCCGGTACCGCAAGACCCCCACCGCGACCGCGACCACCACGAGGAAGGACAGCAGCACAGAGGGAAGCGGCCGGTTGTCGACCATCGCCGCGTAGAAGCTGGCGCCCATGCAGGGGACTTCGGTACAGACGAGCCAGACCAGCAGTTGCCGCTCAGGGGGACGGGAGCGTAACAAGCGGAGGACGGTACCGCCCCAGATGACCAGTGCCGACAGCGCCAGCAGCGGCAGACACACTCCCAGCGCGAGCCAAGTGAACAACGTGGGTGGCATCGACAACGGCAAAGGCAGAGCGGGAAACAGGTCACCGTAAGCGTCCGCGTCGAAGAGGCACAGGAACGTCAGCACGACGGTCCCCGCGACAGCGGCGCCCACCGGCCACCGCCACCAGCGTGCCGCCAGCCGCCCGTCCGGGTAGAGAGCGACCAGCAGGGTTGGCGGGGCCAGCCAGCCCGGTACGAACAGTCCCGAAGCCACTACGGTGGCGAACCGCGCGCCCGGCCACGCCGGATCGGCCTCGGCCAGGCCGTAACCCCCGTACGCGGTGAAAGCCTGTTCCCACCCGGACGCCACCGCCAGTCCCGCGAAGATCCAGCCGATCGGGTTCCGCGGCCGGGCGTGGATCAGCACGGCCGCGATACCGGCCTCCGCCGCGTTCACCACCGACAGGGCGATCACGAAGGAGGGGGCGGACATCGCTCCCGCCGGCTGGGAGCGCGGCAGCGACGAAACCCACAGCGCGAAGCCGCTCGGCACGACACTCGCGAGCACCATGACCCGAACCACCGCACGGGTAGCCATGGCTCTAGTGTGCGGTCCTTCTCCGCCCGAAGACCCGGTCGTGTGTCCCGGCCGGGCCGGGAACTCCGCCCGGCCCGGCCGGGACAGGCCTAGTGCCGGATTCCTCAAAGGACGTACACATATCGGCGTCGTAGGCGGCGAGTTGGTGGTACGGGTCTTCCCCATATCCAGGGCCGGGCTCGGGCGTTGAGCGGGGCTGTTGCGAGACGGGTGGCTTGTTCGATCTCGGTGGTCCGGCGAAGGACTGGCCGGCGAGAGCGGCCTTGCGGAAGATGCGCCACCAGCCTTCCTGGCGGTTCAGCCAGCAGGCGCCGACGGGAACGAAGACGTGTCGGATTCTGGGGTGTCCTCCAGCCAGGCCGGGAGGACAGGCTGTTGTGTGAGGACAGGTTGTCGGTGGAGGCCCCCACAGGGAGTTGCCCAGCGACTAGGCCAGTCAGCCCCCATGGCAAAAGCGACGGACAGGCGCGGTGGAGAGGGCGCAGCCCCAGTGTCCGGCACGGTGTGACACCTGTCAGTCGACTGTGAAGCAGCAGCGCCGTCGGCAGCGGGCGGTGGCCGCCGACCGGCCGCCGCTGTGCGATCGGCCGTCGGGGCGCCCGAGGCACCCGTCCCGACTGCCCCGGGCCAACCTCCCAGGACCCTTGGGACCGCTGCCTCTGCGCGTCCTCCACTTGCGGGCGCATCCTCTTCTCACGCGGGACGCCGAGCCCCATCGGGGGGTGGGTTCGGCGCCCCGCCCGCCCCCGCACGACGCAGAAGGGTGCCCGGCTTCGACGGCCGGGCACCCTGTACTGCTTTTGTCGTCACGGGGTGGCCATCGGGATCAGGCGTCCGAAGACGACGTCGCCGGATGCGACGACCAGCCACGGAAGTTGCAACATCGTGTCGGGACCGGCCTTCTTGGCATCCGCCACAGCCGCCAGCTGCTGCTGAGCATCGCTCTCACTCAGGGGAGCGCTGTCGGCGCGCAGGAATCCGCCTGGCCCCCGCAGTCCCACCAGGAGTATCTGCACTGTCATGCCTGCTTTCTGCTTCCGTCAGCCGTCGTCGAGGCGAACCCCGGCTCGGAAGGTGAGCCGGATCTGCGACACGTACTCGGGCGGAACCTGCTCCTCGATGGAGGGGAAGCGCGCCTCAGCCCGCCGCCCGTCGGTTCGCAGCTCCAGGGACAGAGCAGCACTGCATTCCCCGAGCACGAACGGTGTGCCGCCTGGCCGTTGTTCGAGACCACCGCCGGCCGAAAGCACCGCACGATGCACGATCTCGATCACTTGATCGAGCGGAAGGAATTCCGAAGCCACAGCCGCCCCAGTTACACCGTTGCGAAGGTCGGGACGATAGTGCAGTCGACCTCCAGGCCCCAGTGGCTCTTGTAGTCGATGGTCAGCTTCTCCTTGATCGACAGCACCCAGATGTTCAGCCCGACATCCGTCTGGCTGTTGATGTTGAAGTCGGCGCTGATGTTCACCTTGAACTTGAACTCCCGCACCGTCATCGGATCGGTGCCTGCGGACAGCACTGCCTGGGCGGCCCGAGCCGATGCTGCCATCGCCGTGATGTATCCGGACAGTTCCACCGCATTGGCCACTGCCATGAGACCTTCTCCTTCTGTCTTGTCCTGGAGACTCTGTGTCGGCCACGCGCTCACCCGCGGCCGTCCACTGACTCTCCCGTGGACAACAGGTGAGCGTCATGAGGTCCAGGTCCCGCGTGCCACAGGCTCAAGTCCTGGACCGGCCCGGATACTTCACCCTTCCACTCCGCTGCACTGTCTTGAGAACGGGACTGTAAGACGTTCGGTGTAACTCCCGATCATGGAAGATGCATCGATGACCAGTGAGAACGTGTCCGAGTCCGAGACCGTGGAGCCCACGAAGGCTGCGTCGGCGAAGGCCGTGGACGATCAGTTGATCGACGAGCTGGTGGGCCGGGCCCAGGCCGAGGGCCTGCAGCTGACCGGCGAGGGCGGGCTGCTGCAGCAACTGACCAAGCGGCTGCTGGAGTCCGCTCTGGAAGGCGAGATCACCGACCACCTCGGATATGACAAGCACGATGCGGCCGGGAAGAACGGCGGCAACTCCCGCAACGGCAAACGCTCCAAGACCGTCCTGACCGACGTCGGCCCGGTGGAGATAACCGTGCCCCGCGACCGCGACGGCTCCTTCGAACCGAAGGTAGTCAAGAAGCGGCAGAAGCGCCTGACTGGCGTCGACGAGATGGTCATCTCGCTGGCCGCGAAGGGCCTGACCACCGGCGAGGTCCAGGCCCACCTGGCCGAGGTCTACGGCGCCGACGTCTCCCGCCAGACCATCTCCACCATCACCGACAAAGTCCTCGAGGGCATGGCCGAATGGCAGAGCCGACCCCTCGACGCCGTCTATCCGGTCGTCTTCATCGACGCCATCCACGTGAAGATCCGTGACGGCGCGGTGGCAAACCGGCCCGTCTATGTCGCCCTGGCCGTCACCACCGAGGGTCGGCGGGAGATCCTGGGGCTGTGGGCCGGCGACGGCGGCGAGGGCGCCAAGCACTGGCTGCACATCCTCACCGAGATCAAGAACCGCGGCGTCAGCGACCTCCTCATGCTGGTCTGCGACGGGTTCAAGTGCCTGCCCGAAGCGGTCGAGACCGTCTGGCCCAAGACGATCGTGCAGACCTGCGTGGTGCATCTGCTGCGGAACTCCTTCCGCTATGCCGCCCGCCAGGACTGGGACAAGATCGCCAAGCTTCTCAAGCCCGTCTACACCGCCCCGAACGAGGAGGCCGCCCTGGAGCGGTTCGCCGAGTTCGCCGATGTCTGGGGCCGCAAGTATCCGGCGATCGTGAAACTCTGGGAGAACGCCTGGGAAGAGTTCACCCCATTCCTGCGGTTCGACACCGAGATACGCCGCATCGTCTGCACGACGAATGCGATCGAGTCGGTTAACGCATGGATCCGTCGGGCGGTGAAAGCCCGCGGGCACTTCCCCAACGAGCAAGCCGCGTTGAAGTGCGTCTACATGGCGATCATGTTCCTCGACCCCACCCGCAAGGGCCAGGCCCGCTGGACCATGCGCTGGAAGACCGCGCTGAACGCCTTCGACATCACCTTCGACGGCCGCCTCTCAGCGGCCCGTCAGTAACCCCAACTACCCAGTTACACCACTCGTTTGACAGTCCCCGGCCTAGTCGGCACCCGACTGAAACTGGGGGAAGAGGTCGGCGTACGGGCCGAAGATGCCGTCGGCGGACAGGCCGTGGCGCTGCAGCCGCGTCTCGATCGCGGCCAGGGTGTCGAGTGACGCCCCGCGGATGATCAAGGGCATGACGTCGTCGCGTAGTTCTCGGGCTGCGGCGTCGAGACCGTCTGGCCACGGCTGGTGCAGTTCGGCGATGTGGCCGGCGAGGTCACTGGTCGGCTCCCGGTACAGGGTCGGAAGCATTTCCCCGAAATGGACGGGCTCCAGAACCCTCCGCAGCCGCACCAGCAACTCCGTATGGCCGACGGGCGGCACACGAAGGGCGGTGAAGACAACGAACCCGATCACGTCGTCCACGGCCCTGAGCTCGGCGACCAGGTCTGCTACCTCGGTGGGCGTGCGGTACTGGACGCAGGCTTCGAACAGCATGCCTGTATGCAGGCCGCGGGCCCCGTGTCCCAGCAATTCCTTCAGCATGGCAAGAACGTCGTCGTAGGGCCGTCGCTTGGCCAGGACGCGGAACGCCGTGCGCACGGCCGGGAACCTCACTCCGTCCTCGAGATGCATGGACTCGTTCAGGGCCACGATGTCCGACACAGACCGGTCCCACAGGGCCGCGTGCAGCATCTGCACCCCTTGCCGGGCACGGTACTCGGAGTCCTTCGCATCAAGCACTGCGAGGATCACTGGTCCTAGTTCCCGGGCATCCAGCGACCGCGCCAGCGTCAGTCGCAGCCGAGTCGCTCCTTCCAGCCACCGGTGCTGCTCAAGGCGGTCGGCCAGCAGGAGGACGTCCCGGGGCGGCCGGGTCCGTGCAACCTCGGCGAAGCGGGCATCGAGCGGGTCCCGGTCGCTCAGCATCCCCTCGGCCGTCCGCTCGGCCCAGAGGAACACCGTGGTGTCTGCGTCGCTCACCCGGACCCACAGCCGTGTGTTGTCCGCAGCGTCCGCGCTGGTCACAGCATTGTCCGTGTTGTCCGCGGCCGGGTGGTCGGGCAGCGGCAGGGTCTCGGCGCCCGGATCCAGGGCGGTCAGGGCCCCGCTCAGACGCTCGGCGATCCGGCGGCTGACCGTCTCGGCCCGCTCCAGCGCCGCGTCGATGTCGTCACCCAGCAGGCCGGGCGGAAGCAACCCCTCGTCCGGTGGAGCCGGCGTCTCGGCAGGTGTGCCGTGTGTGGCGGGCAGTGCTGCCGCGGCCCGCAGGTGCCGCATCTCCTGACGCACCTGCCGGGTGCGGATGACCGCCTCCGCCAGCAGACTGGTGGCGAGCTGCCGGTCCAGGTCGGTTCGCGCGAGAGTCGCCGCTGTGCGCTCCCGCCGATAGACGGCTCCTGCCAGCTCGGCGTCCACGGCCATCAGCCGGGGCAGGTCGGACGGCTGAGCGGTCATCGACAGCTCCCTGTCCAAGGTGAGCTGTTCAACCTCGTTGGCGAGCACGATCACCCACGTGGACAGCGCTGACGCGAGCGTCGTCGCCTCGTTCAGCGCCAGCTGGGACTGGTGCTGGATCCGGGCGAGGGCTTCGACCTCATCACTCCTGCGCCGCAACTCCCGGTGCACATCCAGGAGTTCCTCCTGGGCTCGCTGCGCGGTCTCCATGGCGGCCATCGCCGTGTTCCGCACGGCGGGAGAGTGCCGGGTCAGGTCGGGTACCGGGGTGTTCCGCTCCTTGGCAATGCGCAGCAGCCGCGCGGCATCGGACCGTAAGCGGGCCCGCCGGGGCAGGAGTTCGGGGACCTCGGTACAGGCCAGGACCACGGCGTCCACGAACTTTTCATCGAGCTTGGCGCCCGCCAGCCGCTCGCTGACCGCGGACTTCCCCAGTCCGGTCGGGCCGACCAGGTCGGCCACCGTGAGCCCCGACTCCTCCACCCGGTTTCGCAGGAAGCGAGCCAGGGTGTCGTACTCCTGGGAACGGTTGCGCAGCGGGCCGAACTTGCGGCCCGGCCGGGGCGCGGGCGCCCCGCGCCCGCTGGGTGAATCCTGCGTGCTCATGCCCCTCCGCAGTGCGTTGTCCGTGGACAACGGCCATTGTCCACCAGGCAGCCGCGCCCGGTCAGTGCCTTCGTGATCGCGAGGTGAGGACAATGCTTCGGCAGTTCAACCTGGCGGCACGGACGGAGGGACCGTCCGTGACGACCTACGGAGGACCCATGCAACGCCCCAAGCGGGTGACCGACCTGTTCGCTTTCGTCGCCGTGCTGGCGACCGTCATCATCCTGCTCCTCATCGGCGTGGCCCCGGAGTCCCTGGCGATCGTCGTCGTCGCCATGGGCGGGCTGTACGGTGCCTGGCTCGGTACGGGACCCAGGCAGGGACGGGAGGAGGAGCGGTAGGCGCCGGAATGTGTCCGGCCTACCTCATCTCGGACTGTGCACAGGGGAGTTGCCCCCGAGGGGACCTGCAGTGCCTGCTGCCTGCCGTCTTCTATGGTGATCCACAACGCGGCCGCGACATGCTTCTTTACATGTCGCGAAGACACGGCAGAAAGACGGAAGAGCCGACCATGGCACCTGTGAATCTCCCGACTAGCGGAACGCTTCCCCCGCCCCCGGTGCGGCCGGTGGCGGGGTACGGGCACTACGGGGCCGCCGGTGTATCCGGCGGCCTCGCCCTGGCGCGTCAGCTCGACGAGCGGGCGGGCATCAACACGCTGCCACCGGTCGGCGATCCGAGGGGCCTGGCCATCCGCCTGCGCTACCTGGCCTGGGACGAGCAGGGACTTGCCTGGCTACGGCTGGCTCAGATCACCGTGACCGAGCGGACCATGGCCCGCTGGAGATCGGCACGGCAGCGCCCGCTGCCAGCCAATCTGGAAAAGATCGACCGGGCGTTCTGGGCCTGCCGCCGCCACAACCTCGTCGGCTACTACAAGCAGCGCCTGTGGGACGGCGGTCGCGGCACACGGATCGAGATCTATCCGGTCGACCAGCAGCAGGTCGCTCCCAACCGGCGCCGTGAGCTGAACATCCGCACGATCAATGTCCGCACCGACTGGCGACGCGTCGTGGACGCCTGGAACACGGGTGACCAGCAAGCCCTGGACGACGCCTGGAACTCCATCTCGGACAGCCTCGGCTCCGACCACGGCGCCTACCGGCAGGTCTCCCACATCGGCTTCGGCATCTGAACATTCCCGCAGCCCGAACCCACCGCACGCGGCCGCGGCATCCTCAAAAACGGCTGCGCACGCTCCACCGATGGGCCGGCTCCTCTTCGACCTCGCCTAGCCGCCAGGGCAGGCAGGTGACGGCCTCCAGCGCCGCGGTGCCGGTCATCTGCGGGTGGGGGCCCGACGCACCCAGCCGGCGATAGCGGCCCCGCGCGGGCCCCGGCCCGGATGTGACCGTCCGTCCGGAATGCAGGGCCGCCCACTGCAGCACCGGCTCCATCGGGAAACTGCCCCGCAGCCCCCACGACGAGAACAGGCTCTGCACGCCCCGCAGCCAGTCGGTGTTCTGAGCATGCGACCAGCTGCCCCGCAGCCGCCGGCGCTCCCGCGCCGCCAGAACGCGGGCAAGCTGGACGACTTCCGGGTAGGCCACCAAAGCAGCCACCCGCCGGTCGCTGCCCTCCCTGAGGCCGAGCTGCAGGTGGCGCTCCGCCCACCCGCGGGGCACCTGGGCGTCCTGATTCCACCAGAAGACGGCGATGTGGAACGCGTCCGCGAACGCGATGCGCCCGCCGGCGCCCAGCCGCCGCTCGAGCCGCACCCGCTCCCGGTGAGCGGCGAGAACGTCCGGGACAGCGGCGAGCGGGATGCAGGTCACCCCGTCCTCTCGCAGGTTGTCCGTCCAGCGCCGGTGACGGGCGCACACCCTCCAGCCGGCCGCCGACACCGCATACGCGTCCCGGCGCGCCCCCTTGGCCAGCGCACACAGGTCACACACACGCACCAGGCAGTCACCTGACGGCTCCCAGGGATTGGGGACGTCCCAGCGAGGCGGCGCACCGGCCGGATCGGGCAGCGGATGCACCCGCAGCGTGGGCAGCACGAACGCCAGGACATCGATGCGGCATCCCGCCAGAGCGGCCAGCATGCCGTGCGCGGCCGTGTTCAGGTGCACTTCGCTGAACTGCGGCTCGGGAATGGGCGCGTCACCGGCACCCAGCATCGACAGCAGCTCGCCGGGATCGAGTCCGTTGGTCTCCGCCAGCCGGTGCACGAACGAATTCGTGGACTCCTCCGCGATGAACCGCAGCCGCCGCGGCAGCGGACGCACCCCGCTCGCCCCGTCCCCGCCCCCGAAAGACCCCAGCGAACCCCGATCCAACGTGCTGCCCATCTCTCCTCAACCCGAACGCACCCATAACGGCATGACCCGCCAACTCCCTGCATTCTGGCCGGAATTGACGAGCACCGTCTCGATGATCCACTACGTTTCCCGTGATCCAGAATTCCCCCGCTAGGAGAAGCTGCCGGTCATGTCCCTCGTGCTGCGCCCGCATCAGCAAGAAGCCCTCGAAGCCATCACCGGTGCTTTCGAGGGAGGGGAACGCCGCGCGACCGTCGTCTCCGCCTGCGGCACCGGCAAGACGCTCACCGCCGCGGCGACCGCCCGCCACATCGCCCCGGCAGGCCGCGTCCTGGTGGCCGTGCCCACCCTGGAACTGTTGACCCAGACCATCCGGCGCTGGTGCGAAGGCGGCCGCGCCGGCCTCATGGCGGGCCTGTCCTCGATGAGCCAGACCCGCAGCGGCCTGCCCCGGAGCACCGCCCGCATGGTCAAACGCCCGGCAGACCTGCCCGGCATCGTCGCCGAGCAGGACGGCCCCGTCACGGTCTTCGTCACCTACGCGTCTCTGCCAGGACTGCAGCAAGCCCACCGCAGCGACCAGTTGCCGGCCTGGGACCTCATCGTCGTGGACGAGGCCCACCGAACCTGCATCAGCACCCAAGAGGGCTGGGGAGCCATCCACGACGACCACGCCATCCCCGCCCGGCTGCGCCTGTACATGACCGCCACGCCCCGCATCTTCACCGCCGGCGGGTGGGACGGCGCCCCCACCGCCACCATGGACCGCCGCGACATCTTCGGCCCCCACGTCTACCGCCTGGGCATGTCCGATGCGATCGAACGCGGACTCCTTGCCGACTACCAGGTCGTGATGCCCGTGGTCGGCGACAAACAACTGCACGCCATCCTCACCCGCAAGCCCCACCTCGATCCGCACAACGGCGGCCTGCGCGCGGCCGCACTGCAGGTGGCCGTCCTGCGCGCCATCACCGACCACGACCTGCAGCGCGTTTTGGTCTTCCACAACCGTGTCGCGGCAGCCGAAGCGTTCTCTCAGGACCTGCCCCATACCGCCGCGCAGCTCAAACGGCCGGACCTGAGGGCCTTCTGGGTCGACGGGACGCAGCGCGTCGACGAGCGCCGCAGCCACCTGTCCGCCTTCCAGGACGCCGACGGGTGCGCCGTCCTGAGCAACGTCCGTGTCCTGGCCGAAGGTATCGACATCCCCGCCATCGACTCCGTGGTCTTCGCCGGAGCCCGCAACAGCGTCGTCGATGCCATCCAGGCCATCGGCCGTGCCCTGCGCCTGGTTCCCGGCAGCAGCGGCAAGAAGGCCACCCTCGTGCTGCCCGTCTACCTGCCCGACGGACAGGCCACCGAACAGGCCCTGCACGACTCGCAGTTCGAAGGCATCTACACCATCCTCCAGGCCCTCAGGGCCCACGACGACAGCTTCCTCGACCACATCGCCATGCCCCGCCGCAGCCGCTCCCTGGGCGGCGGACCGCGCCGGGCCGTCCACTACAACCGCGCCGAACGCGCCCTGCAGGTCGCCCTCGCCCTCGGCCTTGAGATCACCCTGCCCGCCACCGGCTCCTGGAACGACGGCCTGGCCTCAGCCACCCGCTACCACCACACCCACCACCACCTCGACGTCCCCCACGCCTACCGTGACGACACCGGCTTCGCCCTGGGGGAGTGGATCAGCAACCAGCGCCTTCGCCACCTTGCCGACCGCCTGCCCAGCGAACACACCGACGCCCTCGACGCCCTCGGCATGCTGTGGAGCACCCCCGCACACACTTTCACCCGCATGCTTGACCACGCCCGCGCCTACGCCGCCGCCCACGGACACCTGGCCGCACCCACCGACGCCGAACTGGGCGGCCACCCCATCGGCGCCTGGCTTGCCGAATGCCGCAGGAAGGACAATGCCCACACCCTCCCCAAGGAACATGCCGACCAGCTCACCGCCCTCGACCGCTGGTGGAACCCCAGCTGGCCGCTGACCTGGCGACGCGCCCACGCCCGCGCCAAAGCCCACATGGAAACCGGCGGCAGCCCGGACCTCCCCGGCTCCTTCACCACTCCGGACGGATTCAAGCTGGGCCAATGGCTCAGCCGCCAGCGCAACACCTTCACCACGCTCAGCGTCGAGCAAGCCAAACTCCTGATCGACATCGGCGTCACCCCGCACGTCGAAAGCATCCACCCCGAGGCATTCGGCACCGAACGAGGCCGCATCTTCCGCCGCGGCCTCGTCGCCGCCTCCAGCTACCTGGCCCGCGAAGGCCACCTCGACGTCCCCCGCCGGCACACCGAAACCGACTGGATCGGCCCGTTCCGGCTCGGCTCCTGGATCGACCACATCCGCCGCACCCCCAACGAACTCACCGACGAAGAACGCGCCGCGCTCGACATCCTCCGCATGGCCTGGAACACACCAGAAGCCCCCGAAGAGCCGTAGCGACGCACGCGCAGGAGACCGCCTAGCACACCCGCAACGGGCAGCGCCTGTTCTGCTCCTGACGACGACTGTCCCTCTAACTGTCAGTCCCCGCCCGTAGCATGGCCGCCTGCCTCGCACCATGAGCCGGGACCCGGGGGCCGCCATGTTCATTTCCGCTGTCTACATCCGCTTCTTCCGCTCGTTCAACTTCGACTACCTCCGCAAGGCCAGCGACACCTTCGACCCGGACCCCTGGGACGTCCTGGACAGTGACGACCTCAAATACCCGTTCGTCAAGGTGCCCATCGAGGAAGGCGTCACTACCGTCGTCGGCGCCAACGAATCCGGCAAAAGCCAGCTCCTGGCCGCCATCCAGCGCGCGCTGACCGGACGGCACATCGAACGAGGCGACTTCTGCCGCTACTCGCAGTTCTTCGCGGTGAACAAGTCCATGGCTTACCCCGACTTCGGCCTGCGGTTCGATCACCTGCAGCCCAGCGAGCGCGACGCTGTGCTCCAGGCCTGCGGGAGGGAAGACGGCGACGACTTCGACAGGTTCCTGATGTTCCGCATCGGCGCGGGCCAGCCCGTTGTCTACCTGCCCGAGGACAGCGGCTGGAGCGAGTACCCCGTCGAGGACAGCGGGCCGTTGGAGGACATCCTGCCACGCTGGTTCGAGATAGACGCCCACACCGCGCTGCCCCAGAGCGTGCCCGTTGAGCATCTGGCCGGTCGGCAGAGCACCCTGCGAACCAGGTCCCGCACCGCCCGACGCACCTTCTTCCGGGCGATATTCGACAACGCCGACTCCTTCACCACCGCCGAGCAACTCGCCACGGCTGTGCCGAACCTGACGTCGGCGTTCTCCACCGCGAACCAACCCGACGAGGATCACGACAAACAACTCGCCTTGGCCGACCAGCTCCTGCTGAAGGTCGCGAAGATCGACCGCACGGCGTTCCAGGAACTCCTCATGGCCGTCGAGGAGGGCAAGGAGGGCTTTGCCAACGGGATCGTCGAGCGCATGAACCGGCAGCTGGCCCAGTCGCTGAACTTCCCCAAGTGGTGGACCCAGGACAACCAGTTCCAGCTTCAGATGACCCTGCGCGACCAAGACCTCGTCTTCACCATCAAGGACCGTACCGGCACCGAGTACTCAGCCGACGAACGTAGCCACGGACTGAAGTACTTCCTCAGCTACTTCATCCAGTACCTGGCCCACGAGCCCTCCGCGTCCGGACAGGGCGAGGTGCTGCTGATGGACGAGCCCGACGCCTACCTCTCCGGCAGCGGTCAGCAAGACCTGCTGCGCATCTTCGAAGACTTCGCCTACCCGGCCGACCCCGACCGACTGTCCTGCCAGGTCGTGTACGTGACGCACTCACCCTTCCTCATCGACAAAAACCACGGCGAACGCATTCGGGTCCTCGAAAAGGGAGAAGGTGACGAAGGCACCCGCGTCGTTCGCAACGCCTCCCGCAACCACTACGAGCCGCTGAGATCAGCCTTCGGCAGCTTCGTCGGAGAGACGACCTTCATCAGCAACTGCAATCTCATGTGCGAGGGGATGTCCGACCAGATCCTGCTGGCCGGCATGTCGGCACGGCTGCGCCGCCTGAAGACGTCCCAACTGGAGCACCTCGACCTCAACACGCTCACCCTCGTTCCGGCGGGCTCCGCACCCCACGTCCCCTACCTCGTGTATCTCGCGCGAGGACGCGACGTCGACCGGCCAGCCGTCATCGTCCTCCTCGACGGTGACCGCTCTGGTGACGACGCACGCAAGAAACTACGCCGCGGTCCCCACGGAAAACCGCTGATCGACGACGACTTCGTGCTGCAGCTCAACGAGCTGCCCGCCCAGCACCTCACCAGTCCTCGCCCGCACGGCGTGGTGGCCATCGAGGACCTCATCCCCTTGGAGGTCGGGGTCGCCGCGGTCAAGCGCTACGCCACCGTCTTCCTTCCCCCAGACGACGCCGAGAAGCTCAGCGACCTGCAGGCGGGCGATGTGGTGTTCGACGGTGACGAGGGCACCCATGACGCGCTGGAAAACGCCGCCGCGCGCAAGCTGGACGGATTCCACCTGGACAAGGTGGGCCTCGCCAGAAACATCCTCGACGTCCTCACCCACGAGGAGGACGCCCTTGCCGACGCCATCACCGACCTGGATCGTAATTTCCGCACCCTGTTCAGCCAACTCGGCAGCCGACAGCGCAAGGCCCTGCGCGAAATCGCAACCGAGCGCACCACATCCAAGCTCAAGCGGCTCAGGAGCTCCTTCCTCCAGGACCACCCCACCGGCGCGACACGCGAGCAAGCCATCCTGCTACTCGAAGACATCGACGCCGCGCTCGACAACTCCCTGGAAGCCGAGGATCTCAAAAGCCAACTCCGTACGGTGCGTCACACCTTCACTCTCGATGAGGAGCCACGCGACCTGATCGGCGACTTCGACGCTTTCAAGGAGGCCCTGCAGAAGCTGGCGTACCGGCCCGTCAACGCGGCGCAAGAGCCGTGACCGGCGGCGGCGTTGAGGCGGCGGCCAGGCGTTCGTACTCCGCTGTGGTTTCCTCCCGCGGCTTGGCGCGCGACTGCAGGACGGCGGCGGTGTAGTCGGGCCGCCCTTGCTGGAGTCGGCGGATGGACTCCTTTGAGGAGGACCAGCATCCGGCATGGACCTGTTCCACGAGGGTGGCCGGCAGGCGCAGGGACAGGCTTTCGGGGTAACTGTTGCCGATGGCACCGGGCAGAAGCCCCATGGGCATCTCCTCCCAGTCCACGCCGGTCCAGGAGCGGTCCCAGCCTCGGCCCCGGAGTTCCTGGCGGATCCCGAAGGCAATGAGAAGATCCCTCTGGCCCAGGAGATCGCCGCGGCTGCGCAGGACATGCAGGGCTTGGCGCTGGTCGGCCCGCAGGCTGTCCCGCTCCGCGGGTGTCAGCACCTTCAGTTGCGCCCGATGGTGTGCCTTCAGGTGCTGCGTCCAAGCCTGGTGTCGTTCCAGGCCGCTCGTCAGGGCGAGGCGGGTGCCCAGCAGGACTCGGACGGTCACCTTCGTCACACCGGTGTCCTCGTCCTCTCCGACATCGTCGTACTCCACGGCGGTTCTTCCTTGATAGGCGGACTGTGAACAGTGCCCGCGCCCTGGCTTTGTGCCCGGGTGGTTTCGAGCGGTGTCAGATGGTGCGGCTGCGGCCGATGGCCAGGGATTCAAGCAGTTCCTCGGTGATGCGCTCCTTCTTGGTCCAGATCGCTTTCTGGGCGCCTTGGCTGACCAGCTGGGAAAGGGCCCGCAGGTAGCCCTTGCTGCGACGGTGCAGGTACTCGTGCAGGCTGGTCAGGTCGTCCGGCTGGTGGTGGTACAGGCACAGGTTCTTGTCGAACTTGCGGACGATCTTCGCGAACAGCTTGCGGCCGTCCTCGTCGTAGCCGATCCGGCTGGTGCGCAAGCTCGCGTAGTCGCCCCAGATCTCCTCGTTGTCGGCCAGGGCAGTCTCCCGGTCACGGGTGAGGGGGTCGACGATGGAACGGGCGGCTCGTCCGGCGAAGACGAAGGTGGCGCCGGTGCTTTCACTGATGTCTTCCAGGTAGGTGAACGTCTCTTCGGCGTCTGCGCCGGCCCGTAGCTGTTCGATGCCGTCGATCAGGATCAGCAGGGTGGAGCTGGTGCGCATTACATGGCAGATGGAGCGGGTGGCCTCGGTGCCGCCGTCGTGTTTGAGGCCGAGGAACGAGGCGAAGGCGGCTGGCCAGTTCCGCCGCCCGCCGCGGGACAGCGGCGGCACCCTCAGAGCGATCACCGGGATGCGGTTCTCGTCCGGCTCGTACAGGCGGGCGATCTTGTTTTCGTAGTGGCGGCCGATGTACTGCAGGATCTCGGTCTTGCCGGTGCCACGTGGGCCCTCGATGATGACGCCGGTCTTGCCGTGCTCCCTTTCCCGGTTGGACAGCAGGTGTTCGTGGACGGTGAGCAGGGCCTTGCCGATGGCGGGCGTGGGAATGGTCGGCATCAGGGCGTGATAACGCAGCCGCAGGTCGTTGTCGGCGACCTTCGTGCCGGTCGGCGGGCTGTCCGCCAGGTCTGGCCGGGTGCGGTCCAGCGCGGCGAAGGTGCGCCAGTTGGTCAGGGTGTTGAGCCACAGCGGCCGGGGTGGGGTGAAGACCGGTGTGGGGGCGGGGGAGTCGACCAGCAGACGGATGTCGTCGTCCTGGATGTCCGGCAGCTCCATCATCACGCGTCCTCCTGTGGGGGATCGGCTTCTGGGAGGTCCAGCAGCAGGCGCGCAGCGGCGTCAAGGCCGTCCTCCAGGTCGTCCAGGCTTGCCAGGAGCCAGGTGGCGTCGGCCTCGGCACGGCCAGGACCGTCCTCACCGGCCGCAGGGCCCAGGCCGGCCTCTTCCGGGAGGGAGGGGGCGTCGGGGGCGTACAGGCTCTGCTCGTCGAGTTCCATCACCGTCAGCGGCCCCAGCGCGTCCAGGTCGAGCTTGTCCGCGCCGGCGAACGGATCGAAGCTGCCTGGCTCGGCCGGCCCGAGTGCGGGTGCCAGCCCGGGCATGGGCCCCCAGCCGTCGGGCACGCTCACCACGCCGGATTCGTCCGGGCCCCGACCGGCCCGCTCCAGCAGCTCGGCCAGAACCTGGGCGATGTTCTCGTCGTCCTCGTGACGGCCGCCGCGCGCCACGTGCTCCGCGGTGGCCGTCTCCCACAGGTGCTGCGTCCAGGGCGCGCCGATGAGGTGCTGGTGCTTGAACACTGCGGTGATCCACTTGCCGGACCGGTGGTCCCTCAGCCATACCTGCTCTGGGGTGTAGGGGTTGTAGCGCAGCTCCCACCCGTCGCGCTTCTTGCCCTTCAGCCCGGATGGCGTGTTGCGGATCCCCTCGCCGAGTTCTCCCTTGTAGTTCTCATAGGTGCGGTATTTGAACCGGATCCCTTCATCGCGCACGCCGACCCAGGCGGTGGGCAGCAGCTCCAGGTAGTCCTCGGCGCCCAGCGGGATCGGCAGGTAACCGGCGGCCTGCACGCTCGCGGCGTACATCTGGTTCGGCGTCAGCGGCGGCAGGTTCGGCTCGTAGGGGCTGCGCAGCTCCTCGTGCGGCCGGTTCTGCCAGCCGACCGCGATCCACTGCTGCAGCAGGTCGTCCAGTTCCTGCAGCGTCCACAGCCGATCGGGATCGATTTCCTTGCCGCGCCGGCTGAAGTCCCGCCCGGTATAGGAGTTGACGTGCTGGCTGAACAGCGACTTGATCGACTCAAAGGTCCGCTCGACCATCGCCTTGTCAGTCGGCGTGCGCTTGCGCGCCGGGCGCACCGAGATACCGAGGTAGGAGCACGCGTCGAAGAAGGTCTGCCCGGCGAAAACCGTACCGTGGTCGATCACAATCGTCTCCGGCATGATCACCGGCCGGGCCGCGGCGTGCTCCATCCGCGCGTCGACTTCAAGCAACTCCTCATACGGCAGGTCCGAACGGGCCGCGGACGCGGCCGCATCGAAGCCGGGCCGCATCGGTGCGGGCACCATGCACAGCGCCAGCAGCAGGGAGGCATCCACCGCCTTGGTGGCCCGGCCCACGCTGGTGGTGGTGCTGAGCAAGGCCCTGGTCTGCTGCCGAGTCCTCCTGCGCCTTTTGAGGGTCTTGGCCCGCAGCACAGCCGCGATGATGCTGCGCGTGTGCACATCGAAGGCCGCCGTCAGCTCCACCTGCGTGGGGCGCCCGTCATCGCCCAGCACCTTCACGTCCAGCGCCGTGGAATCGACCTGCACGAGCTCACCCGGCGCCGTAGCGGTGGTCACCCCGAACGGCGGCGCCGGACGGTTGAGGCGGTCCCTGCGACTGCGGGTGGGATCCCGCAGCTTCATCGCATCGATCCCCAGCCGCCTCAGCAACGCATACAGCGTCGGGTCAGCCGGCACCTTCACCCCGGCACCCAGCACCACCCTCGCCGCCCGCCGCAGATCCTTGAACAGCGTGCGCGCGTCAGTGGCAGCCTGCTCCCTCGCCTGGCGCTCGTGCAACGCCAGCAGCAGGTCCACAACCCGCCCGTCAGTACGCCCGTGCAGACTGCTCTTACGGGTGCACCGCTTGTCGACCAGCCCCCAGATGTCGTCCTTCCTGAAGGCCAGCCGCTTGCGCTGGACCGTCTTCCACGACACCTTCCAGTCCAGCACGGCGCTCATTTCGGCGGCCTTGCGCTGATAACGCTCGACCAGCGTGAACCGGGCCGGGTCGTAGCCGTCGCGCGGCTTGCTACCCTCCTCGGCACCAGGCAGCAGACCCGTGTCGACCTCGATGACATGACGCCGCCAGATCCGCGCATCCCGGGCACACTCGGCGCTGACGCCCTCCAACATGGCCCAGTCCGGAAATGGATCAGCCGGCAGCGGCAGCCCCGTCTCGTCGAGCACAGCGAAGTCGGTGGCAGCAGCCAGGAACTGAATGCCCACCGCGACCGGCGGCGTTGCACTGCCCGGCGCGGGCACCAGATGCACCGACATGCCCGACAGTGCCGACACGGTGTAGGTGTTGCCCATCCACCTCAGCCGGTCGCCGGGCGCCACAATGCCGCGCGGCGCCACTCCGGTCGCCTGCGGCCGTTGCATAAGCACCTCGGTCATGCCGCGTCCGCCTCCACCGGACGGCGCATCGCCGACGGCATGCGGCCCGATACACCGATCACGCTGGCGGGCTCCATCGCCCGGTTCCACTCCATGGCCAGCTCCTGCCGCCACAGCAGGTGATACAGGCGCGGCAGCGTCGACAGCCGCGGCAGCCCGGTGGCCCGTATCCCCTCCTGCAGGGGACGCGGCGTGCGGAAGGCGGCCTTCAAGGCCTGCTCGACCTCACGGTCACCGAACCGCGGATGCCGGTAGCGGGAGACCCACCGCAGATTCGCCAGCGCCATCGGCGTGGGAATCCGCGGCATGCCCAGCTCCCAGCCCGCCTCCTGGCAGGCCTGGCGCAGCACCTGCTGCTGGCCCTGCCAACGCGGACTAGGCCCGCTCACCGGGGGACAGACCACGACGACCGTGGCCCCCTGGCGAGTGCGGACGAAGAAGTCCGGCACCACACTGCGCTCGCGGCCCTGTGCCCGCCATTTGATCTTCGCCGGCCAGGCGGTGTATCCGTGACCGATGGATCGAAGTCCAGCAGCATGGCGACCGCCAGCACATGCATCGACCGGCAGCCCACATGCTTGCCTGTCGTGGCCGCCCACCACCAGGTGGCAATGCTGCGCTGAGAGGGATGCCGCACCGGCCGCCACACCTCGCCGCGGCTCGTCAGCGGGACAGCCCCCGCCTGCGCCGCCGAAACCGTGATGCTCCTGCTGCCGTCCTCGACCCGGTGGACAACCTCCAACGCGTCAGACACCCTGCCTGCCTCCCCTTGCACCGGGCCCGCGGACACCGGCCGCGCCGCCGCCGAGCAGGCCAATCACCTTTGCCAGTAGGGGAGTTAACCCTAGAGGCAGGTGAGGGCTCAGTGATCAGGATTGCGCCATCCTGCGGCAGCAGTACCCATTCACAGGACGCGAGGGTGTGGATCACGCCCGGGTCGATGTTCTGGTTGGCGTCGAAATCGAACTGCCGCAGAGACTTCTTGGAAGAGCAGCGTCGGCAGCCGGCGGATCGGTCCAGCGCATTCCTGCCCGCAGGTTCGGAGTTTGACGTCCTGTCACGCGCCCAGTAAATTACATGCCAAATCAGATATCGGATCAGGGATGAGGGGGGTGGTTGAGGGTGTTGCTGACGACCGGGCAGGCCGCGGCGGAGCTCGGATGCGCGATCACCACCTTCCGGCGGCTCATCTCTGCCGGCCTGCTGCCGGGCCTGTCCCGCCGCGGCGTGCGCGTCATGATCCCGCTCGAAGTGGTCCAGGCCCTGCAGGACCGTAAGCAGGCGCCGATCGATCAACTTCCGGGCAGGGAAATCGCCGTCCTGCGGGTCGACACAGCCCGCAGGACCGATGAACCGGAGCGCTCCTGGCTCGGATTCGCCGCCTCCCTTCCACCTGAGGATCTACTCAAGGCGCTGCGCGGCTGGTGGCGGTGCGACGCGGCGAGTGTCGCGGCCGGGGGAGTCCTGCCGGTTACGTTGTCCGGCTATGTGGTGGCGGTACTGACCGGGCTCGAGAGGTGGGAGAGGAACACAGAGGGCCGTCATGCTTTCCCCGACGCCCGCCTGGCCGGCTACGTCAACGACCTGACCACCCCCCACATCTCGATCACCTCCACCCGCAACGGCGACCGCCAGCTCGCCGAGCTGCTGCTGGGCACCCGGCTCGCCTCCCACTCGGGCGGCGCCATCGCCTACGTCACCACCCACACCACCGCCCGCTGAACGTCCGGACAAGGAACGCCCGATGGACGCAAAGAGCTACAACGCCGCGCTGGCCGATCTGCGCGCTGTGCGGGACCAGATCAAGAAGGCCCGGGCCGCGCTGGCGAAGCAGGAAGCGGACCGGGACAAGCGGATCGTGCAGTTGGCCGCCCATGAGAAGGCGACGGCACAGCGGATTGCCCCCGCAGCCGGTCTGAGTGTGGCCGACGTCGTCGCACTCGTCCCGGGACTGGCCCCCGACAGCCTTGCCGTCGACGACCCCCAACCGCAGGCACCAGAGCCATCCGCAGCCCCCGGGGCGGACATCGTCGGATCCACACCCGCCCCGCCCCAGCACGCAGCAGCCGCTCCCACAATGACCCCCGCGCCCGCACGCCCCGACCCGGCCGAAGCCACTGCCCCAGGGCAGGCTGCAGCCTCCGAGACGCCGCGGGACCTGCCCTCCATTCCCGAGGGCACCCACGGGGACAGCTGGTTTGCTCACACCTCCGGACTTGCCTCCACCCGGCCCAACTTCACCCAGCAGGCCCGCTCCACCGTCTTCCTGGACACCACCACCGGCGTCCTGGTCCACCGCAACCAGACACACCACCTCGACCTCGCCGACAGGTCAGCCGCGGACATCCTCACGGCTGTCTTCCACGCGGTCCCCGAAGGCGTGGAACGGATCTACATCACCGCTGGCGACCCCTGGCACCGCGACACCGGCCGCTACCCCTACCTGCGCGACGCCGTCGCCGCCTGGCTGAACGCCCCCACCCCCGGCTGGCGCACCGACACCGGCCGCGGCGGCGACCGGATGGCCGGACACTTCGTCCACGCCCGCAACCCCGTCGGCCGCTACCAGCGCGACAACAGCGAACAGCACGTGGAGATCCGCTCGGTGGGGGAGTGGTTCGACGTCGACGGCGACGACCCCGCAACGGTCCGCGACGCATTCGTGCTGCTATGGCAGGCCCTGCGCCGCCACTGGAGCGATGCCGTCGTCATGGGCTCGCCCTCACAGACCGGCCGCGACCTGTGGACCCGCACCATCCCGCAGCGTGGCCAGTACGCCGACGGTTTCCCCGTGCTGTCCGAAGAGCTGCGCGGCCTGCTGCACGCCACCGCAGGCCAGGGCCGCAACGAACTCATCACCCCGCCCCGGGTGAAGGATCAGCTGCCCCAACTCGTGGAGTACGACCGGACCTTCGCCTACGCCAAGCACACCTGGAAGTCCCCGGTCGGCACCCCTCGCCGCATCACCGCCCACACCTTCTCCACCTGGTCGGAAAAGGAGCAGATGCGCGCCCTGTACGGGTGCGGGCACTGGCAGGTCCGCGTGACGGTCCCCGACACCTGGAATCATGTCGGTCTCCTCCCGGCGCCCGCCCCCGGAGACCGCGCCTGGCACTACCCGGCCGCCCCCGGCACCACCTTCACCACCTGGGCCGGCGGACCCGAAATCCACACCGCCCTGACCAACCCCATCCATCCGTGGAAGATCGAGATCCTCGACGGCATTCTGTGGGACGACGGCAAACCCCTCGACGACTGGGCCAAGAAACTCAAGGAGACCTGGGCCAACCTCTCCGCCCAGGCCCACTTCCAGGGCGACGCCCAGCAAGCCCGGGCCGCCCACCTCGCCTCCCGCGCGGTGCGCTCCATCCTCCTGTACGGCATCGGCGCGTTCGCCCAGCGCCCCCGCATGGTCACCGGCACCACACCCCGAAACTTGGAACGCGACGTACCGCCAGATGCCGAAATCATCGGCTTCGACGACGAACTGATCACCTGGCAGAAGCCCACCGGCTTCGCCCGCGACCCCAACGCCCACCCCGAATGGGCCGCCGCGATCTGGTCCGGCGCCCGCGCCGCCTTGCTCACCCAGCGCCACCGCGACGACGACACCTACGCAGGAGCCCTGCACACCGAACCCGGCACCGTGGTCGCCTTCCGCACCGACGCCCTCTACCTCACCCAACCCCAAGCCTGGCCCTACCACCACCAGCCCGGCGACTACCTCCTACGCGGCCACCTCATCGGCCCCCTCACTGCCCCCACCACCGAAGAAGAACTCCTCAGCCTGAGGGATACCGGACGCGCGGCCCTCACCGCTGAGCGGGAGGCTTGATGCCACCCCGACGCCGCAACCAGTCAGGACAACACAGAGAGTTGAACGAAGCGGCGCAGTTGGCCGACCGGCTCCAGCAGGCCGGCTACACCAAACGCGACATCGCCCGCATCATCAACCGCGACCCGTCCCTGGTCTCGCAGTTCTACACCAAGCACAAGGGTGCCGCCTTCGTCCCTGCCCTCCGGCAGGTCCTGGCCGCCGTCGAGACCGGCGGCATTACCGATCTGCCCGAACTCGCCGCCATCGCCGCCCGCCACACCCACCGGCGCACCACTGCCTCCGGTGCCCGCGCCCGGGTCCGCACCAAGGCCGTCCTGATCACCCCGACCGGATCCGGCACCGGCCGCGTCAGCGCCCAGGCCATCGCCTCCGGCTCCGCCCGCCTGCGTCCCCTGATCGCGGAAGCCGCCCGCCTGGGACTGCGCCTGGCCTTCACCGTCCGCCTCGCCAAGACCGGCTACGTGCACCCCTCCGGCAGCCGCAGTGACTCACCCGGGATCCGGCGCGAGGTCATCCAGCGGGCAGACCACACCGAGGAACGCTCCTACGGATCCGCGCAGACCGGCGGCTTCGACGCCGCCGACTTCGCCCGCCGCGTCGATGCCGCAGGCGGTGATGTCACCGCCGCCGTACACCAGTGGCTGGTCGAGACCGGACGCATCCGCCCGGACGCCCAGATCATCCACCTCGAGGTCCGCACCTGGCGCCCCCGCTGACCGAACCGAAGGCAACTGCCCCTTCACGCGGAGCTGTCAGCGTTCAGTCTCGGCGTGCTGTGCCTCGGCCTCAGGAGCAGTTGCTGACTTGGGAGCGGTGTAGAAGACGGACCTTCCTTGCTTGGTGCGCTCCGCCTGGCTCTTGGCCACGAGCCCTTCGAGCGTGACCCGCACGACCTTGTCCGCGAACTGGCGCTCGGGGTGGGCCTGGCCGAGCGCGGCAGAGATCTCCGCAGCCGAGCGCGGTTCCTTCAGCTCCAAGAGGTGGCGACGGATGAGCTCGACCAGAGTCGGCTGAGCCGCCTTAGCGGCATCCGCCGGTTTGGCAAGGGGCTTCTTGGCTGCTGCCTTCTTCGGTGCGGCGGTGGACTTCGGGACCTTTCGCTTCCCGCCGCGCGCGGTGCCGGTCTTCTGACGGGGCGAGGGGACCGCGGCGCTCTCGGCCTCTGCTTCGGGCTGGGCCGGCGCCTGGGTGATACCGAGCGCCTGCTGCACGTTCACCAGCACCGTGTGGTCGTGCTGCACCGCGGCCAGCTGCTCTTGCAGGGAGGCGATCTCCGCGGTGATACGTTCCTGCTCTTTCACATTGCGTTCGAGGTCGCCGGTCACCTGGGCGACGTAGTGGGATGTCAGTTCGGTGGCGGGAGCCGTTGTCTCGGGCATGGGGCTGGCCTTCCTCGGCGGTTGAACGTCCTGCGGGGCTGCACCACATTGAAGTGAAGGCCCTCTTGGGCGAGGTCTAGGCGGCCCGGCAGGAAGTGCTGCAAGTGCCGCAAGATGCCTCGGTGTACAGATGGTACGGACAAACAGTGCTGGTTGTTCGTGTCAGGTCGTGTCTTCTTACTCTTGAGACAGTCTCACAATTTTGATGCCTGGTGTCGGCGGGGCAGTACGGCGATACGTGACTGGGCCTGCGGCTGGGGCAGTTGCCAGACCACCTCGTCGGTCTCCCGATTGTGCTGCCATGTCTGCAGAGTGCGTGTGGCTACCAGTCGGTCGAGGAGGTCGACGGTCTGCGGAGGGGAGTGCCCGCACAGGCGGGTGAGGGTGTCCATGTCGGTGCTGTGTTCCGTGCGGGCACTGGTGTGTGCTGCCAGCGCGAGGGCCGTCAGCCGCAGTGCGGGCGCTGCGGCCGGCAGGATCAACGGCGTGGGCCGCAGTGCCCAGTCGGCGGCGCGGCAGCGGGCGCGACGGCCGGGTGCCTGGTCCAACACCGCGGCATCGAGCAGCCGCACCTGTGTGGGCAGCGCACGGAAGTCCGGCAGCGCAAGCCAGTCGGCATGGGCCAGCTCCAGCCACAACTCTCGGTTCCCGTGCAGGCGCATCCCCCGCAACAGGCCTGCGGACAGCCGGACATGACCGCAGACGTCCGTACGCAGCGCGCACTGCAGGGCCAGCAGCCGGGCCGCGGGGGAAGTGAACCGAGGCAGCGCGGCGCCGAGGTAGGTGAGCATCTCCCGCACCCGCACCCGTTCCTGAAGACCGGCCTCGAATCGGTGCGCGGGCGCAGGCGGACAGGGGGAGACGGGCGGCCGGCTGGAGCCGGACAGGGTGTCGGGTACGACGGCGGTGTTGCTGGTCGCCGCGGCGCAGGCCGCGCAGGTGTCGGCCAGCCGCCAGGTACGGCCGCTGCGATCGCGGGTGAGGGCGAGTAGCACCGGCCCTGCGCAGCCGCGGTGACGCGGATGCCACCGGCAGCCCCGCGCCTGGCACTGGCAGCTGCGCAGATGGGCAGGCAGCGCGTCGGCGCGGGCGTGACAGGCGAGATGGGCCAGGACGGCCGACCGTGCGGAGGGTCCCGGGAGCGAAGACGTATGGGCGGTGCAGGTGGGGCAGACGAGTGCGGGGCCGCCCGGTCGCGGACGCAGTTCCACTGTCCAGATGCGTCGCACTGCTGCGTACGTGCCGGCGAGCCTCATGGGCTGCTCGTCCTCCCGCGTGTCCGTGCCCGAGGTGGTCGGTGACCCGGCGGCAGAAGCCGGGCAGACGCACGGTAGTGCAGAGTCCTGCACCTTGATCGGGCGTTCTAACTCTCAGACAAATAGTGCAGATATCTGCACTGACAGGGCAGGTCTCTGCACCGTCGGATGGTGGAGTGACGATCTTGCCGCCCGACCCCGACCTCACCGCGCTGAGTGTGAACCTCGCGCGCCTGAGGGTCGAACGCGGCTGGACCTTCGATGAACTCGCAGGCCGTAGCGGCCTGGCCCGGCGCACCCTCATCGACCTCGAACACGGCCACACCGCCGGCACCGTCACCACCTGGCACGCCCTCGCCCACGCCTTCGACGTGCCCATCGAGCACCTCCTCGGTGCCCTCTGCGACGACCACACGCCACCCGGCACACAGGGCTCCTGACGCCTCGGCACTCTCGCCCGGGCAATCAGGCAGATCACCCGATCCGGCGAGCAGACATCGAACGCAATATCGTCTATAAGGTCGCCTGTTCGGTGGCCTTGCGCTGATCAGGGGACCCGAGCCCTACCGCGTTGCGTAGCGCCGTGTGCCAGCTGGCACGGTCCCGGCCATGTGCTCCACGCCCACCCCCGCCGGCCAGCACTGGGACGGCAGCCCCTGCCCCCTGCACCTGGCAGGCGCCAGCCCCAGCCGCCTGCTGCGCGCCGGCCACAGCAGCCGCTGCCGCCAGTGCGGCAACCGCATCGACCTCTACCAGCGCGCCGACCAGCGGCCCATCGCCCTGCACCCCACCGAACTGGCCATGCCGCAGGTTCCCGAACCCTGCCGCTGGCACCTGGCCGGCGGCATCGCCTACCCGCACGGCGACGGCAGACCCTGGTGCCGCATCCCGCACGCCGTGCTCTGCCCACGCCGCACCCCTCTGTGCCGGAACAGCCCCTACCTCGAAGCGCTCCGCCGCCAGCTCGCCGTCCGCACCCGCCGCCTGACCGACGCCGGTGCCTTCACCTCCGACCCGACTCTCACCAACGCACCGGCCACAGGCGCCGACAACCCCACCCGTCCTGTCGTGCAGATGCTGCTGTGCCGCTACCTCGCCGCGAGCCCGGTCGAACACCTCCGCTGCGTCGCCCAGACCCGCCACCGCCACCGCTGCACCTACCCGGTCCTCGCCCCCACCGCACCAGCTGGCATCTGGAAACTGCTGCCCAGCGGATCCCGCCGCGGACAACTCGCCCTGCCCGACGTCCTGATGGCCGTCTACGACCTCGGTCACCTCCCCTACAGCGAACAACTGCGCTGGCGCGCCCAGCGCTGCCCGCAACACGCCGTCACTCCCGGCGCCGCCGACCTCACCCTGGCCGGATGGCAGCCCTTACACCCCCTCGCGCATGCGGCACACATCCGTCCCAACGCGCCCCACCATGAAACCCGCCGGGGCGGAGGTCGGTGACCATGCCTCACCACGCCCTGGAAATCATGCTGACCCGGCCACTGACGACGTACGAACTCCGCCATGCCGCCACCGCCTGGCCACTCGCCGCCAGCCACGACGCCACCCGCCTCATGGCACTCGCGAGCGCCAAGACCCCCGAACGCGCCATCCATCGTCTGCGTCGACGCCTCACCAGCCAGCTGCCCATCGATGTGATCACCACCCATTACCCGGACGCGTACGGCCACATGCTGCTCAACGTCGCCCTCCCACCCGACATCCACACCGCCCTCCAACGCGACGCCAGCCGCGCGGGCCTGACCCCCGAACGCTCCCTGGGAGAAGCCCTCCACCGAGATCTGGCCGAACATGCCGACCGCGAGGCCGACCGGCTCGCCCACGCCGTGCGCCAGCTCCTCGCCGGGACCACTCCCGCCCACCTGCTGGCCGCTGTCGGGCACGCCCTCACCCGCTCCCTGAAAGGACCCGCGCTGTGAACCCGACCGACGAACAGACAGCAGCCGCTGACGCCTTCCAGTCAGGCGACCACCTCGCCCTGCAGGCAGGCGCCGGCACCGGAAAAACCACCACCCTCACCCTGCTCGCCCACGCCACCACCCGCCGCGGCCGCTACCTCGCCTACAACCGCGCCATCGCCCAGGACGCACGCACCCGCTTCCCGGCCACCGTCCAGTGCAAGACCGCCCACGCACTCGCCTACGCAGCCATCGGCCACCGCTACGCCCGCCGCCTGAACGCACCCCGCCGCCCGGCCTGGCAGACCGGACAGGCCCTCGGCATCACCAAAGCCCTCCGCATCGGAGACCGCGAAGTCACCCCAAAAGCGCTCTCCAACGCCACCCTGCGCACCGTCACCCGCTTCTGCCACACCGCCGACGAGGCCATCACCCGCCATCACGTCCCACGCCTGCGCGGCCTGGACGACACCGAACTCCACGCCCAACTCGCCGCCCACATCGTGCCGTTCGCACGCAAAGCCTGGGCCGACCTGCAGCACCCGGAAGACATCCGCTACGACCACGACCACTACCTCAAGGCCTGGGCCCTCACCCAGCCGCGCATCCAGGCCGACTTCCTGCTCCTGGACGAGGCCCAGGACACCAACCCCGTCGTCGAACAGATCTTCCTCGCCCAACGCGATCACGCCCAGCTGGTCATGGTCGGCGACTCCGCCCAGGCCATCTACCAATGGCGCGGCGCCAAAGACGTCATGACCGGCTTCGACGGCACCCAGCTGACCCTGTCCCAGTCCTTCCGCTTCGGCCCCGACCTCGCCGTGGAAGCCAACCGCTGGCTGCACCTCGCCGACGCCCCGATCCGCCTGACCGGCACCCCTGCCGTGCCCACCGAACTCGGCCCCGTCACCCAGCCGGACGCCGTGCTGTGCCGCACCAACGTCGGCGCCATGGCCCAGGTCATGACCCTCATGGCGGCCGGCTACCGGGTCGCCTTGGCCGGGGGAGGAGGCAGCCTGCAGGCCTTGGCTCTCGCTGCCCGTGACCTCAAGGAAGGCCGCCGCACCCACCACCCCGAACTCATCCTCTTCCCCTGCTGGAGCGATCTGCAGGACTACGCCGCCCACGACCCGGCCGGCCGCGACCTGCAGCCCCTGGTCAACCTCGTCGACACCCACGGCACCGACGCCATCCTCGCCGCAGTCGCCCAACTTGCCCCCGAGCCGCACGCCCAGGTCACCGTCTCCACCGCCCACAAGGCCAAGGGACGCGAATGGCCCCGCGTCCTCATTGCCGACGACTTCGCCCGCCCCAAGGACAACACAGGCGACCAGACAGACACCACACCACCGCCTGACCCCATCGATGACGCCGAAGCCCGGCTGGCCTACGTCGCCGTCACCCGCACCCGCCAGCGCCTTGACCTGGGAGGCCTGTCCTGGATCCAGGACCATCCGATGGGTTGACCGTATAGGCGAAGGTCGTTCGCGGAAGGCTTGTTCCAACGCGAAGCTTCCGGCTTGAACTGTGCGGAGACGCCTACGTGGTCGGCTGGCAGGGCGGCCTGCGGCAGGCGAACTCGCCGACCCCCCCCTTGGTGGAATTGCCGCGCAGCCGTGATGGGTGGGACGGCGCACAGCCGCCGCTGCCGCGCTGGCTCCGTCCACCCGTACCGCCCACGCCAGAGCCCCAGATCGGGGCGGGTTACAGCACCGGTCGTTTGGCGTCGCGAGCTTTCCTGGGCGAATGCGGACAAGCTGACCACTACGCAGATCGAGATTCTCAAGCCGATCAATCGGTGGCTGCGCGACACCGATGGGGACGAGGACCGGCGCGGTGTCGTCCCCCGTGCGCGAGCGCTCCCTGGAGATCTTCGGTGATGAGAGGCGCCTTGACGCTCCTCGACGCTGCCCCGCCCGGCACTGTGTTCGTGCGACGAAGATGGCTGCGACGCCTTCCCCGCTCGCGGCGTCCTCACTGATGGGCTGCTGACGGCCTTTTCCGCTAGTGCGGACCCAACTTGAGGAAACAGGCAGAAGAGAAGGCCTCACCGGTCCCTGTTAGCCAGGGTTCGAGGTGAGGCCTTGCTCGAAGGCGAGGGCGTGGTGTTAGCCCAATGGTTGGCCGTGCCAGGCCTGGTAGATGGCGGCTGCTGTTGTGAGAATGGTCCCGATGACCGGTGTCCATAGTCGTGTTGTCCTGCCCCAACGCCGCCTGCGTCGTGTGACAGTGTTCTCGCCGGGCTGTCGTTGTTTCTGGTGCATCCGCCCCTCCCGTTTCCACCACGGGTCGTCATTTGCGGGATCCGTTGTGTCCAGGGTGGGGTTGAGGGATTCCCGCGGTCACGGGACGGGCTTACCGAAACAGTGGGAGTGGCTGCTCAGGGTTGTCCGAGGCCGGCTGCGCGGGCGAGGGCGATGAGTTCTGCGCGGTCGGTGGCGCCGAGTTTGGTTTTGATGTCGGTGAGGGCGTTCTCGACTCGTTTGTGGCTGATGCCGAGGCGGGCGGCTGCGGTGCGGGTGGTCTGTCTGGGGAGGGCGATGATGTTGAGGATTTCTCTTTCTCGGGTGGTGAGTTGGGGGAAGGCGTTGTCGCGGCGGGCGGTGCGCAGTTGGTCGAACCAGGGGCGCATGCGGTCGGTGTCGGAGAGGTGGAAGATCCAGGCTCCGGCTGCTACATCGCGCACGGCGCGAGTGAGCTGTGTGACGTCTTCTCCGGCTTTGAGGAGGAAGCCGGAAGCACCGGCGCGCATGGCGGCCATCACGTTGGGGTCGGCCTCGTGTTCCGAGTGCACCAGGACCTTCGTGCCGGGCCGGGCGCGCTGGATCTCCTGGGTGGCCCACAGACCGTCGCCGTTGGGCATCCGCACGTCCATGACGACGACATCGGGTTGGAACTCAAGGACGCGACTGACCGCCTCGCGGCCGTCGCACGCTTCGGCGACCACGGTGATGCCGGGATCTGACTCCAGTAATACGCGCAGGCCGTAGCGGGTGAAGGGATGGTCGTCGGCAATCACGACGCGGATGCCCTGCTCCATCACATGCTCCTGCTTGCTTCGGCGCGGCTGGTGTCTTCTGCGCCTGGCAACGTGACGGGCAGGCGCACGACGACCTCGGTACCGCCGCCGTTCCGCGGCCGGATCTCGCAGCTGCCTCCGATCTCGGCGGCACGCTCGCGCATGGACCCCACCCCCACCCCGGGACGCATCCGGGCAGGAAGGCCCTGTCCGTCGTCGGCGACCGTCATCTGGAGTGCGTCGTCGCCCACTTCAAGGGATACCCAGCAGTTGGCGGCCTCCGCGTGCCGCAGCACATTTGCCACCGCCTCGACCAGGATCCAGTACGCGGCTTCTTCAACTGCCGCGGCAAGCCGGGGTATCTGCTGCGGCAGATCTGTGTGTACGGCCAGCGATACGCGGTCGGTGTAGGCCAGGATGGCCTCGCTCAGTCCGAGCTGGTCGACCGGGGAGCGCAGGCCCATGGAGATCCGGCGCAGGTCCTGGGCGCCTTGCCGGATGTGGACCAGAGCGGTGTTCAGCAGGTCACAGGTGGCGTCGGGATTGGTACGCAGCTGGGCGGTGGCAGCTTGAAGGGTCCACGTGGCGCCGGTGAGGACCGGCCCAACGCCGTCATGGAGGTCGCGGGCCAGGCGTCGGCGCTCTTCCGCTCGTCCAGCGACGGCGTGCTCTTGGGAGCGCAGAAGTGCCAGGGACAGCCGAACACCAGCGGCGGCCTGTGCGATGTGCCGGGCAACATCCCGTAACAGCCGCAGATCCGCGGCAGACAAAGCCTCATCGGGCGCCCGTGCCCCCACCACGAGAGCGCCGATCTCCTCTCCTTGGTGCACCAGCGTCAACCGCAGCGCGACCTGGGATTGGGTGCCGTGGGCGGCGACGCGCGCACTGTCTGTGTCAGGCGCGGTGGCGTCGTCGAGTTCGATGGCCACGTACGGCAGGCGCAGCGCCTGCGCCACCGTCGCTGCGGCCTCTGGCAGCACCCTTTTCGGATCGGTGGTCGCTTCCAACCGTCGGCCGAGCCCGGTCAATGCCGCATATGGGTCATCCCGCAGTCCGTACACGAGCCGGCCGACCAGTCGCTGCAGCACGTCACGCAGGGGCTGTAGCGCAACGGCCACAACGCCGGTCGCCAGCAGCGGAGCCACTCCAGAGGCAGAGTGCTGCAGCACAAGTCCGAAGACACTCACGGACCCTATGTAGAGGCCGACCACGACGCCCGTCAGGCCCGCATAGAGGAGTGACCGGCTCAGGATGCGATCGATGTCGAACAGGTTGTGGCGCACGATCGCAATGGCGATGGCCGCACTCAGGACAACGCTGGCCAGATCGATTGCGATCGATCCCATCGCGTCCTTGTTCCAGGCCACGGTCAGTCCCACCACCATGATCACGTCCACCAGTACCGCAAACGCCATCCACTTGATCTGCTGGCGCGCCACCCCGCCACTGCCACCAAAGCGTCGGAGCAGCGAAGCAGCCGCCAGCAGAAAGGGACACGCGACAACTGTGAACGACAGCAGACCTTCATTCGGGCCACCGAACGCCAGCACCGAATTGCCGACTGGGTTGCGCACAGTTGGGAAGTAGCCACGATCAATCGGGCCGGGAACGAAAGCTGAGAACAGCAGGGCCCAGACCCAACACGCGCCCACGATCGCGGCGGGAATCCGCCAGCGGGCGGACGGCAACCGCCCGTTAGGGAAGAGCAGCAACAGGAAATAGACCGGGAAGAGGTAGAACGCGAAGGCCCAGTTCGACACCCAAGCTGCCAAGACGCCCCCCGGCAAGCTCCGGGGAATCGCGAAGAGCCCGTAGGCATGCCCCAGCAAGTCAAGGACTGCTCCGAACCCAGAGGACAGAAGAAGCCATCCGGTAGGGCTCTGCGGTCTGTGTCTGGCCACCACTAACCCCGGGTAGGCGTACGCAATGAGCACCACGGGCTCCACCATGGCGAGTGCCCATGGGTGCCATTCGGGACGAGGTGCCGCCCGGGACAGGGCTGCGAAGACCACGGCCATCGCCGCCACGACCAGCGTGGCGATCCACAGGATCCAGGCGGTTCGTTTCTGCGCCAGCTTCGCCAGCAGGGGCATCGTGCTCGGAATCGGGCGTGCCTCTTCGTTCCCCGCGAGCTTGTTCATGGCTCACCTCCAGTAAGGGCACTTTCGGCGGGCGGTGATCCCGTCAACAAGGGAGTCGATTCCCGGGCATCCGGGACTGGCTACGACAGGATTGCCGCGTGCCGGCTCATCGGGCAGGGCGTGCCATGGGGCGTATGGGGGTCTAGTGGAGCTCTTCGGCGTACGGCGCGATTGCCCATGTTCTGACGTCTCGGCCGCGGCGAGCTAATCGCGCAGTGGGCCGAGGTCTACGGGTGTGTGCCGCAGGCGCGGCTGAGGTCGGCCTCGACGCCGGTGCGTGCGGCGTGGGTGGGGAGAGGTGTGCCTCGAGGGCCGTCGCAGGAGCATCGGGGACGGTGCGCGGTTCCCTCCTTTCCCATTACCTTGCCTCCTGCCACTGACCACTACGCTGCGAGCGGCCCCGCCCGCACCTCGAACGTGGCATGAAGAGGAACCTTCCTCCCGTCTGTCACGACGTCACCTCAAACATGACCGTTTATCGGGAAAACCCCCCGCGCCTGCTACCTCCATGGTTACGGTCTGCGCTCATGAGGATCCTGCACACCTCGGACTGGCACCTGGGCCGCCAGTTGCACCGAGTCCCCCTGCTGGCCGAGCAACGCGCCTTCTTGGAGCATCTGCTGGACACGGTGCGGCGAGAAGAGGTTGAGGCGGTGGCCGTCGCGGGCGATGTCTTCGACCGCGCCATCCCGCCGTTGGATGCGATAGACCTGTTCAAATGGGTCCTCGAAGAACTCGCCGCCCTTCAGGTCCCGCTCGTCATGATTAGCGGAAACCATGACTCACCCCGTCGGCTGGGGGTCAACGCCCGTCTGATCGAGCACGCCGGGATCCATCTGCGCACCGGCGTGGAGGACTGCGCCCGTCCGGTCATCCTGCAGGACCAGCACGGGCCGGTGGCCTTCTACGGCCTTCCCTACCTCGAACCCGGGCTGGTACACGCCCACTTCGGCGCAGAGCGCGCCAGCCACCATGCGGTACTCAGCGCGGCCATGGACCAGGTCCGGGCCGACCTGGCAGATCGGCCTTCCGGTACCCGGTCAGTGGTCCTCGCCCACGCGTTCGTCACCGGAGCCGACACCAGCGACAGCGAGCGCGACATCACCGCTGGCGGCGTTCCCTCGGTTTCCGCTTCAGTCTTCACCGGGGCGGATTATGTGGCACTGGGGCACCTGCACCGCTGCCAGCAGATCAGCGAGCGCATCCGCTACAGCGGATCCCCGCTGGCCTACTCCTTTTCTGAAGCCTTGCACCCCAAGGCCATGTGGCTGGTCGACCTGGGCGCAGACGCCGCCATCACGGCACGCAAGGTCCTCTGCCCCGTCCCGCGCCGCCTGCGACAGATGACCGGCGCCCTGCAGGAGCTGCTGACCAGCCCCGAGTACACCGAGTACGAGACGTGCTGGCTGCACATCACTCTCACCGATCCGGACCGGCCGCACATGGCCATGGAGCGCCTGCAGCAACGCTTCCCCCACGCCTTGAGGCTGAGCTTCTCTCAGGAGCGTCAGCCCGGGAGCGAATCCTACCGTTCCCGCGTCCAGGGCCGTACCGACCACGAGATCGCCCTGGGATTCCTCCACCACGTCAGCGGCATCCCGGCCACCCACGCGGAACAGGACCTGCTGTACGAGGGACTGGAAAGCGTCCGCACCCAAGCCGCCGCGCGAGAGGCCAGCTGATGTATCTCCACCGTTTGACTGTCCAGGCATTCGGCCCGTTCGCCCGCACTGAAGACGTCGACTTCGATGCTCTGACCAGCGCAGGCCTGTTCCTGCTGCGCGGCGACACCGGGGCGGGGAAGACCAGCATCCTGGATGCGGTCTGCTTCGCCCTCTACGGCACCGTGCCCGGTATCCGCCCCACCCACCGCCTGCGCAGTGACCATGCCCCCATAGACACACGTACCAGGGTCGTACTGGAGTTCAGTGCAGCCGGCCGCCGTCTGAAGATCACGCGGACACCCAAGCAGACCTACCCCAGCGCACGTGCCAAAACCGGCACCGCCACCGCCGAAGCCACCGTCCAACTGCACGAACGGACCGGCACCGGGGACGCCACCGCCGCCTGGGAACCGATCTGCGCCAGAAACGAAGACGCCTGCAGAGAGATTGAGGCGGCGCTGGGACTGTCCAAGGAACAGTTCTGCCAGGTTGTTCTCCTGCCCCAGGGAGACTTCGCGAAATTCCTACGGGCCGACGCCAAAGACCGTGCCTCCCTGCTGCGCAGGCTGTTTGACACCGGACGCTTCCAGGAACTCCAGAACTGGCTCACCGCGCGCAGCAAGACCACGAAGAGACAGCTCGACGAAGTCGCCACTGCGGTGCAGCAGCTCAGCGAGCGCATCGACCAGGAAGCCGGCCCCGACCTCCAGGAGGCCGACACCTCCCTGAGTCGCTCTGTCCGCCCCGACACCGAGCACCCCACCGCCACTCGCTCCTGGGCCCAGGACTTGCTCGCCCGCGCCGCCGCTGCCCAAACCGCAGCCCTGGCAGACGAAGAGCGCAGCGACGAAGCCCACCAAAGGGCCAAGCAGAACCATCAGCGCGCCATCGACCTCGACACTCACCAGCGCCAGCACAGACAAGCCCTCGCGAAGCGCGCCGCTCTGGACGACCAGGCCGCCGACCACCCACGACTGCGCGAACTGCTCGAGACGGGCCAACGCGCCGAACCGCTGCGCCCCTTGCTGGACGCCCTTGAACGCAGCGCTCTCGCGCTTCAGAAGGCCCAAACCGCAGAGGCCACCGCCCGCACGCTGCTGCAAGCCGCCCACACCCACGCCGAGATCCCTCAGCTGCAGCTGGCCCTTGAACAACACCACGCTGAGCGAGGCCGCCTCCAAGGTCTTCTGCCGGACGAGGAGCGACACACCCAGCTCGGAGCCCAGATGGGAGCGCTGAGCAAGAAGGAAGAGCAGGCGCAAGCCGACTACGACGAGGCCGCACGGTGGCTGGAAGCATGGCCCGCCCTGCAGGCCGAGCACACCGGCCGCATGGAGGCCATAGCCAAGGCAGCCGACCAAATCCCCCAGCTCGAGCGAGACATCCAGTCCCTGGACATACAACTCGCAGCAGCCCGCACGCGTGACAGCCTCGCCGCCCGGCTGGCCGCAGCTGAGGAGGCCGAGACTATACGCGAAACGGAGGCCCTGCACGCCAAGAAAGACTGGCTTGACCTGCGCGAACGCCGTCTGGACGGCATGGCCGGTGAACTGGCCGCCGAACTCACGGACGGAGCCCCATGCTCGGTGTGCGGGTCAACCGTCCACCCAGCCCGGGCAAAGCTCCGACCCAACCAGCCCACCCGCGAAGACGAAGAGAAGGCACGCACCGTCTACGAACAGGCCGAAGCCACGCGCAGCCAAGCTAGCCGCGCCCGCAGTGACCTCGCCGAACAGCACGCACAGGCGCTCGGAACAGCCGGATCAACTCCCCCCGACCAGCTTGAGCTGCGGCTTCGGGCCGTTCGCACAGCCCACCAGACGGCCTGCGACCAGGCCAGCAAACTGCCTTCCGTCCAAGAAGAACTGACCAGGCTCCAAGACGAGTGCGAAACCCGCACCCAGCAGAGCCAGGAGGCCAAAGATCGCCTGACCGAATGCCAGACACGCCACAAAGCCCTGGCACAGCAACAGCACACCATCGCCCTCGCCCTGGACGCTGCCCGCGGCAGAGCCGCGACCCTAGGCGACCGCATAACCGAGCTCACCCGTGCCGCAGAACACCTCACAGCCGCCGTCGACGCCGCACAGACCACAGCCGCCGCAGCCGATCGCCACCGCGACGCCTGCACCACCGCCGACGATGCAGCCCAGGACGCGGGGTTCTCCACACGAGAGGAAGCCGCAGCGGCCATGCAATCGGCCGCACTCCTGCAACAGTGGCTTGAGGAACTCCAGCAGTGGGACAAGGACAACGCCGTCATCACCGGTACCTTGAACACGCCGGACCTGCTCAAGGCCAGCGCCCAGCCCCCCGCAGACCTGCAAGCCGCCAGCGATGCGCTCCTGCAAGCCGAAACACGCATGAAGAACACCGCAGGCGCATCTCAGCAAGCCCGCGACCGCTTCACCGCCTTGACCGCACTCGTCGCCGACCTTGAAACCCGCCTGACCGAACTCGAACCCTTAGAAGCTCGCCACGCCCTGGCTGACCGCCTGGCGGGCATCGCCTCGGCCACCATCGCGGCCAACACACTCAGCATGGAACTGGAAGCCTACGTCCTCGCCGCCCGCCTCGAAGAGATCGCCGACGCAGCCAACATTCGGCTGCAGGCCATGACCTCGGACCGATATCTCCTCGTGCACAGCGACGAGAAGGACGCCGGCCGGCGCGGGCGCCTCAAGGCAGGACTGGGGCTACGGATCCTGGACACCTGGACAGGCACCGAACGCGAGACCTCCACCCTGTCTGGCGGCGAAACCTTCACTGCATCCCTCGCCCTGGCCCTCGGCCTGGCCGACGTGGTCACCCAGGAAGCCAGTGGCCGCCCCTTGGGGACCCTGTTCATCGACGAAGGCTTCGGCAGCCTCGACGAGCAGAACCTGCAGGACGTGATGGACGTACTCGACCAACTGCGCGACGGCAACCGGGCGGTCGGGATCGTCAGCCACGTTGCCGAACTCAGTCGCCGCATCCCAAGCCAGCTCAGCGTGATGAAACACCGCAACGGCTCCACGCTGCGGCCGCTGGTCTCCACCGACCTGTGACCCCCTTCCCACCCACGCTGCTGCCGGACTCGTCTCCGGCAGCAGCGAGCCCCTGTCGGCCCTCTTCTCCACCCGTCCACGCAGACCCAGCAAGATCGACGGCTAGCCTGCGGCATCAGTGCGTGGAGGAAGATAGACCACAGCAGATTCGCGAGACACCTCGTAACCCGCGTCCCCCGGCAGGAGAGCATGCCGACAGCTGAAATCGAGCTCCGGCCCCATCAGAAGGAAGCCGTTACCGGGGCCACCACCACGCTGCGCACTCACCCGCGAGCCAGCGTGGTGGCTGCGTGCGGCACCGGCAAGACCCTGATCGCTGCACGCACCACAGCCCGCATCGCCTCTCGTGGTCGCGTCCTCGTCCTCCTGCCGACCCTGGACCTGCTGTCCCAGACGATCCGTTCCTGGCGTGCGGCGGGACGCAAGGGCACAACGGTTGCGGTGTGTTCGGCCCGCCAGGCCCTCGACCACGAGCCGCTTGCCGCCGACGTCCCCATGACCACCGACCCCGCAGACCTGGCCGCCCTCACTACCGCACCCCGGCCAGGCCCGGTCACCGTCTACGCCACCTACGCCTCCCTGCCCGCAGTGGTCACCGCCCACCGTGATCACCGCCTTCCCCCCTGGGACCTGGTCGTCGTCGACGAGGCCCACCGCACCGCCGGCCGCCTGGGCAAGGCCTGGGCCGCCGTCCACCACGACGACCAGGTCCCCGCCGCCCGCCGCCTGTACCTGACCGCCACCCCCCGCATCTGGGACGCCGACGCCGACCGGGACGGGGACGCCGAGGCGGTCGCGTCCATGGACGACGAAGCCCTCTTCGGCCCGGTCGCCTACCGCCTGACCCTCTCCGACGCCATCGACCTAGGCCTGCTCGCCGACTACCAGATCCTCGTCCCCGTCGTCACCGACGAAAACCTGCGCGACTGGCTCGCCACCGGACCCGGCGTCGGCGTCGACGGACTGCGCCTGGCCGGCCGCCAGGTCGCCGCCCTGCGCGCCATCCACGACCACCAACTGCGCCGCGTCCTGACCTTCCACCATCGCGTCGCCGACGCCCGAGCCTTCGCCACCACCCTGCACGACACCGCCGCCACCCTCCCCACCAACCTGCGCCCCCAAGGACTGTGGGCGGACTGGATCAGCGGCAGCCACACCCCACAGGTCCGCCGCCGACTCCTGCTCGAGTTCGCCTCCCACAGCGACCCGCACAGCCCGGCCGTGCTCTCCAACGCCCGCGTGCTGGGGGAGGGCATCGATGTGCCTTCCATCGACGCCGTCGTCTTCGCTGACCCCAAAAGCAGCCCCGTTGACACCGTCCAGGCCGTCGGCCGCGCCCTGCGCCAAAAGCCAGGCGCCGGCAAGAAAGCCACCCTCGTCGTCCCCGTCTACCTCACCCCCGGCGAAGAACCCGACGACCTCCTCGGCGCGGATGCCTACACCCCGTTGTGGCACACCATCCGGGCCCTGCGCGCCCACGACGACCGCCTCGAAGCGCGCCTCGCCGACCCCCGCACCCACCGCCCTACCATGCCCTCGCATGACCCCGAGGCGTGGCTGCACTTCGACCGGCCCATCCAGGCCCAGGAAGTCGCCCTCGCCCTCTCCCTGCGGGTCCTGGCCCCCAAGAGCGCCGAATGGCGACGCGGCCTCACAGCCGCCCGCCGCTACCACCGCACCCACCACCACCTCGACGTCCCCCAGGCCTACGAAGACGGAACCGGCTACCCTCTGGGCCGCTGGCTGACCTGGCAGCGCCACCTGCACACCACTGGAGCCCTCGACGCCGCCCGTGCCAGCGCTCTGGAACGCCTCGGCATCATCTGGGACCCCCGCCAACAGGCCTTCGAGCGAGGCCTTGCCCACGCCGCCGCCTACGCCGCCCATCACTGCCACCTCGCCGCCCCTGTCAACGAAACCCACGACGACTTCCCCCTGGGCCGCTGGCTGGCCACCCAACGCACCCGAGCAGAGGCCCTCACGCACGAGCGCGCAGCCGCGCTCGCCGATCTGGACCGGTGGTGGAACCCGCCATGGCCCATCACCTGGCAACGCGCCTATCACGCCGCCCGCCAGCAAGCGGAAAGGGACACGACCGCCTCACCGGCGGGGGAGTGGCTCACGGCCCAGCGTGCCAGGGCCGACGAACTGCACCCCGAGCAGCGCCGCCTCCTCAAGGACCTGGGGCTCGACCTGCCGGATGCGCCCGTCCCCAACAGGGAGGACAGCCGGCTGCCAGCCCGTGAGCGTGCCTTCCGACGCGGACTGGCTGCCGCACGGGCTTTCCGCGAGCGGGAGGGCCATCTCAACGTTCCCCAGCGGCACATCGAAGAGATCGAAGGCGACCACGTACGCCTGGGGCAGTGGCTGAGCAACCTGAGCCGCCGTCGCTCCGGTTTCAGCCCGCAGCGGCAGGCTGCCCTGGCCGAGCTCGGCTTGTAGCCGCCGACCCCCGGTCTCCTTGGCCACTCGTCCAAGGCGGTCGGCAGGTGCTGAGGAGGTAGGCGGGCAGATGGCGGAATGAGTGGTGGCTCCGGCCTTCCGGGCGGCGCCACCACTCACTGGAAATCCAGTCCACTACCAAGTCGTATCGACGTCGCCTGACCTATCCCTGGCGGTCGACTACCCGCCGTCCCAGGTCGTAGGCCATACCCATACCGATGAGGACGACGGAGGGCCACACGAAACCCGGCTCCACGTTGTCGGTGACGAGCGTGAAGATGAACCAGCCCGTGCCAGTTCCGACACCGATTCCCGTGGCGGGCGGAATAGGCGGAGTCCAGAAGGCCATCTGCCTCCTCCTCCAGCCGCGCTTGGCCAACGTCCCTTCGGCGGAGGCCCGATGGGCCTCGATGTCGTGTGTGCTCTCGTTTCCGGAGCTTGCGATGTTCGGGGCATCAGACACGTGTGTACGAGCCTGGCTCCCCTCCTGACCTCCTGTCTGTTCCTCGACCGTTCCTCCTTCCGGGGCCCCTTCCGGCTCGTTCTGCATATTTGCGCCCTTATTCGTGCGACGCTTAGCGGGCATAGCGGTCTCCTGCTGCGTATTGGATGTGCGTGGGTGGGCTGCTTGCTCGGCCCGCCGCTTCCCGTGGCCGTGAACCCGGAGGCGGCGGGCAATCTGTGTCTACATCGCGCTCCTCTCTTGCCGCTGCACCAGCCGCCTCAAGGCCCGCCAAGGACGGCGTCCCATCGGATCGGGTTCTCCGTTGGAATTCTCACTGTGGGCCGCCCACTCTTCCGTTCGGCGGGCTGAGCCCCTTACTGTTTGTAAGGGTCCTGAGGCCGGTCGATGTCACAAGATCATCGCGAGTATCACCCGTCAGGGTGAATTGATTAAACATTTGATCGAATCTGTAAAGCGTCAGCTGATTGTCGAGCCTGACGAACTGGCCCAGCACTGCAGAATGCCGCCGGCCAGTGCGCCGGGCTCGAGCAGCGCGGGCGGGAGCGGTGCAAAGATCAGCTACAGTGCTGGCGAGCCCAGGATCAAGATGGCGCATGACGCCCCGTTGCCGCGAAGACCAGTGGCCAGGCGTCGGCGAGTTCTGCGGGTCCGGTCCACGACCGCTGGGGTAGCTGTTTCACCTCGAAGCCGGCCGCCTGTGCGTGCTGACCTCACGCCACCGGCATGCCTGCATCGTCGTCGCCCGCGCCGGCATCGACACAGACATGGTTTGCGGCCCAGCGTGTGCGTTTTGAGCGCCTGCACCCCGTACAGGGATGCCTACTCGCGAAGTTGGGACCTTTCGAACTGCCCGGCACGCCGCCCGCACTCCCGGCGACTGGCTCTGTTCACGAGTTTCGATTCTGGCTCAACTTCTGTGACGCGGCCACGCTGAGTGACGGCTGAGCTTCTCCCGGCAGTATGTGAAGTCGCCCGAAAATGAGCCTTGGTCAGACCGGTTGGGATGACAGTTCGGGGCCGTGGAAGAGATCGCGCTCCGGTTGCAGGAGCTGATGTTCCCGTCGATCACGGACGTCGCAGTGCTGTCGGTGGACGTGAGCATTGCGATAGTGCGCGTCGACGCCGAATGCACTGCGAATGGTGCCGCTTGCCCGGTGTGCGAGGTCTGGTCGAACCGGGTTCATGGTTCCTACCTGCGGTTTCCCGCTGATGTACCGAGCGCCGGACGAAGCGTTGTTCTCCGACTGAGGGTCCGCCGGTTCGCCTGTGGTAATTCGGGGTGCGCACGACGCACGTTCGTCGAGCAGATACCCGGCCTGACCCGTCGGCACGGTCAGCGGACCGAGCGGCTGCGCTCGACGCTGGCCGCGGTCGGTCTCGCCCTGGCAGGCCGGGCGGGCGCTCGCCTGAGCTCCGTGCTCGGGGTCTCCGTCAGCCGGAGCACCGTCCTGCGCTTGGTCGAGGCTCTTCCCGAGCCGGAGGTGCCCGCCCGGCGTGTGGTCGGCGTCGACGAGTACGCCACCCGTAAGGGCCGCCACTACGGCACCGTTCTCGTCGACGTCGAAACCCGCCATCCTATCGACCTGCTGCCCGACCGGGAGGCATCGAGCCTGGCTCGCCGATCGGCCTGGCATCGAGGTTGTGTGCCGGGACCGGGCGCCGTTCTTCGCCGAGGGCGCCACTGCCGGTGCACCGCAGAACCGGCCCTCCGTCCTCGACGACTACAAGTTCTACCTTGATGACCGCTGGACCGAGGGTTGCACCAACGCCTGGAAGCTGTGGGAGGAGATCGTGCCACTCGGCTACAAGGGCAGCTACCAGCGCGTTCGCGCCTACCTGCACGACAAGCGCACCTCACCGCAGCCGGTGACCGCCCGGCCACCCTCGCCCCGGGCCGTCGCCGGATGGATCCTCCGCCGTCCGGACACCCTCACCGAGACCGAGCAACTCCAGCTCAAGGCCGTCCGGGCGCACTGCTCAGAACTCGACGCTCTCACCGGGCACGTCCGTTCCTTCGCGACCATGCTCACCGAGCGCCAGGGCGAGCGCCTGCCCGACTGGCTCGATGCCGTCCGGCGGGACGACCTGCCCAGCCTCCACACCCTCGCCGCAGGCATCGAACGCGACCGCGACGCCGTCATCGCCGGCCTGACTCTGCCCTGGAGCTCGGGCGTCGTGGAAGGGCACGTCAACCGGATCAAGATGCTCAAGCGTCAGATGTTCGGCCGCGCTGGCTTTGCCCTCCTGCGGAAGCGCGTCCTCATGTCCTGATCAACGACGACGGGAGGAACTCGATGGCAGCGGCGTCGGCGGATGTGCGAGCCTTCCCTTTCAAGATGCCGACGGAGAAGACCGTAATGACCAGCGACGACGCCCTCGATCAGTTCAGACACATCGCGCGTGAGAGGGCATTTGGCAGGCATGTCGGGTCGGACAGGCTCATTCAGGCAGGTCTGGACGCGCTGATGGCTGGTGTCGAGAGCCCATCCCTGGCCATGCTGGCTGGACTCCTCCGGAGCGAAGAGCCCGAAGCGTCAGAGCTCTTCGACCAAGTACTTGAGGAGCTGGGACTGCTCCTCCACCCACCTGCGGACCCCCGGGCCGCAAAGTGGGCTATGGCCTACTGGATCGCCGGTCAGATCGCCGAGGGATCCCTGGATCCCGCCGCCGGCACTCACCTCATCTGGGCAGACATCGCCTATGACCTCGGCTACCCGGAAGAGCTAGAACCCCTTGTGCACTGCGCGCACAACCTAGACGGCTGGGAGGAGAGCTGGGGAGTCTCCGTCGAGGAACTCAACGGGGAAGCGGTTGAGGCAGCGAAGCAGTTCCTTAGCAAGAGGTCTGCAGCCGAGGCGGGGGACTAACCCGGGGTTCTCGCATCGGGATCGGTCAACCGCGAGCTGATCCGCTCACTCAACGTGGCGGTGCCACAGAACCTGAGCCAGACCCCGTTCTCGTGGACAAAGCCAGGCGACAGAGAGTCGTCTGCCGGCACGCGAGCTGGCCTTCCAGCGTGGGCTGGCCGCCGCACGGGCCTTTCGCGAGCGCGAGGGGCATCTCGACGTCCCCCAGCGGCACGTCGAGGAGATCGAGGGCGAAACGGTGCGGCTGGGACAATGGCTGAGCAACCAGCGCCGCCGCCACTCCGGCCTCAGCCCCAGCGGCAAGCCGCCTTGGCCAAGCTTGGCCTGCAGATTTAGCACGTACCGCAGACGATGGAGGGGATGCAACCATCGCCCTGCATCCGTCTTCTCCGGAATACAGGTGCCGGACGAATGTCTCTGGCTGGGCACCGGCTTTGTGTGCACCCGCTCCGGTGCAGCCGGCATACCCCGCGAGGCCAGAGCTTCGCCCTCAGCGCCCTCTTGCTGACAACTCGCCCCAGTCCGGGCACCACTGAGCCTCGCCCAACGAGGCCCTGTGGACGCAAACTGCGGACAGGCCCTGGGTATGGCCATAAAGTGTGACTTCATCTCGCAATGACAGATGGGGCGGAGGTGCAGGGGTGGAAACCGACCGTCGGGTACAGGTGCGCCGGTATACCGCCGACGGCCCCCTTCCGGATTTCGGCAGCGGCTACCTGGTGGCGCCCCGCCTCGTTCTGACCGCTGCCCATGTTGTGAATGACGGTTCCCGGGCGGCGTATCACCTGACGGTATGCCAGCCAGACACCAGCAAGGCGGAGTTCGCCGCACAGATCGTATGGCAGCCTGACGATGCCACGGTGGACGCGGCCTTGATCGAAGTCGAAGCTGACTCCGGCTGGGCGCCACCGAAGACACATCACGACAAACACCGGTGGTCTCCCCAGCGGTGGGGTCGCGTTATCGGTACCCGCCCGCTGGACGTTGATGTGGTCGGCTTTCCGCGCATGCAAAAGGACCCCGACACCAACGAACGTCTCGACGAGCATGTCCTCGGGCAGATCGTGCCGGGGACAGGATCGCTCGGGGGTCGACTGGAGGTCCTCAGCAGGGATCCCACCGTGCCACTGCCGGCACCGGACGACTCCACGAGGACCCGCTGGTCGGGCATATCCGGGGCACCTGTACTGGCCCATGACCTGTTATGCGGGGTGATCTGGCAAGACCGCAGAGCACACGGCGGCAGCCGCCTCACTGCAGTCCCAGCCGAAGTCCTGCTGGCCGATCAACGGTTTCGCGCCGTTGTGAAGGCGCACACCGGATGGACGCCGCTGATCGAGCCGGCCGAACCGGCCCCTTTGCTGCTGGCCGCTGCGGCGACGCGGCGTTTGCCTTCGCCTGCCGCCCTGCTCAGCGCGGACGCCGAGTGCGTCGAGTTCTACGGGCGCGAGGCAGAAATCGACCTGCTCACCGCCTGGTGCGATGACGAAACCGCGTTCAGCGTCCAGGTCATGACCGGCTCCGGTGGACAGGGCAAGACACGCCTCGCCCGCAGACTGGCCGAGCTCAGAGCGGCTGACGGGTGGGTGACGGGGCAGTTACGACGCATCGAGGACGGCACCTTGTCCGCCACGGACCTTGCCACACTGGAAACTTCCCTACCGCTGCTGCTGGTGGTCGACTACGCCGAGACCCGTCCGCAAACCGTCCGGGACCTGATCGACCATTTCCATGCCACCCGCCACCAGGTTCGCCTGCTGCTCATCGCCCGCGCCGATGGGCCATGGCGCACCAGCACCCTTCGGGCCGCTACCCAGGTAGTGAACACGTTGGCCTCCGCGCCAGTGCTGGACCTGTCGACCTTGGATCCTCCCGAAGCACCGGAGCAGGAGGATGCACAAGACCCACGGACTACCGCGTTCTTGCGTGCCGCGCGGGATCTAGCGACCAATGCTGCTGCTGTGCCCGCACTCGCCGACATTGAGTGGACCAGTGTGGCGGAACGCGTGCTGCCTCCCGCTGACCTACAAACGCCGCGCTATGAGTCTGCCCTCGCGCTGCAGATGGCCGCGCTCATCGCTCTCCTCGAGCACGGTCGGAGGCCGGCGCACACCACCGTGACTCAGCCGTTCGAAGCGGCTCTGCTCACACACGAGCAGCCCTATTGGGAAGGAACCGCCGGCCCTTCGGGCTTCAATCTCGGCCTGCGCCCGGAACTGTTGCACCGGGCGGTGGCCGTGGCCGCAGCATGCGGCGCAGCGAACGCAGAAGAGGCGAGAGCGACCATCTGCCGGATCCCTGGGATACCCGAGAGCAATGCCCGAGACGTCGCCGAATGGCTGCACGCCCTCTACCCTCCGGGCCCGGATCAGTACTGGGCCTCCGTGCAGCCGGACCGCCTCGCCGAATTCCACGTCTCGCGCGAACTCACCGATCCTCACTTTCCCTTGGAGCAGCTGTTCCAAGCCAGTTCAGCCACACAGCAGGCCCAACTGCTGAACGTCCTGGCTCGGGCCGCTGTCAGCCACCGCGAGAGCGACCGCCCAGATGCCCACGAGCGGACGTCGGAGGCAATCTCCGCGATCCTTTCCCTCGATCCTCAACGCTTCAAAAGCCGCGCAACCGCTGCCGCCGCGCTGCAACTGCTCGCGGATCAACGTGCTCAGGACGCCGCTGCACATCTGGCAGGAAAGGTCGCGTCCGCAGAGCTCTACAGCCACCGGCAAGAGCGCCCCAAAGAGGGAGACGCGCCCATCGACCTTGCGTTCACCGTCGATGCGCCCGGAGCACGGAACGGTCCTCACACCTCATACACGCTGCACCGGGTGGTCGAAGCCTTCACGACGGCAAGACAGCCACGACGCCTGGTCATCACCGGCCCGCGGCCACAATCCTCCTGGGACGTGGACGCAGGAACAGGCAAGACACGGACGGCAGTGCTCCTGATCATCGGCCTGCTGCAAGAACGGGGTAAGCGTGACCCCGTCCCCGTCCGGCTGCCGGCGACATCGTGGCCGCGCAGCGACCTGCGTCGCTGGTTCACTCAACAGCTCACCGACGTTTGGCAGATACGACGCTCCCAGGCTGCCCTGCTGGTGGATTCCGGTCTCGTGCTGCCGGTCATCGACGGAGTGGACGAACTGCCTGCAGATCGCGCCGCTGCGCTGCTGGACGCCGCCAACAGCTATGTCACGGGGCTCGACGACGGGGAGCTGATACTCACCTGCCGCCGCCCCGAATATGAGGCATTCGTTCGATCAGGTCACCGGCTACACAACAGCATGCTGTGGCAACTGCAACCGGTCGACCCACAGCAGGCCCGGACATATCTTGAACAGTGCTCCATGAACTCTCCCCACCCGGGCCGCTGGCACCCTGTACTGGAGGCACTCGCCGCACAGGAGGCCGTGGCGCTGGAACACGCTCTGGCCACGCCCTGGCGTCTTGAGTTGGCCGTCACCGTCTACCAACAGCGCGACGCTCAGGGGCACTACATCCACGATCCCGCCGACCTCTTGACCCGAGCAGCCGACGGAAGCCTGCACCAACATCTTCTGGAACACTACGTGGAAGCCGCCGTCGCCTCCATGCCGCGGGGTCCGCACACTGCGGCACCCGCCACACGCAAGTACCTGAGTGTCCTGGCCCGCCACCTCCGTCATCCAGCGCCGACCGCCGGCACCGCGTCTCCGCCCGCAAACTTGGCCCTGTGGAACCTCTGGCCGCTGCCAGGCGCACACCGTGTGCGACACGCCGACCACGTCCTCACCGCTGCCCTTGCTGCCGTGCCCGCGGTCATGCTCCCCGTGCTCCCCGGCGTCACCAGCGAGGTCCCCATGGTCCTTGTCTGGGCGTTTCCGCTGATACTCCTGGCCGTACTTGCCGTGCACGGCCACCCCGCGCCGGCTCCCTCGCGCCGTAGCGTGCGACTGCCCCGCAATCCTGCCGAGCTCCGGCTCCTGCAGACACGCCTCGCTGAGAGCCTCACTGTCGGCGCCACCCTTGGACTCACGCAAGGAGCACCGATCGGGGCGGGGCTGGGACTCGTGTTCGGGCTCGCGGAAGGCCTGACAAGCTCGGAGGACAGGCCCGTCACCGACCCTCATGAACCATTACGGCGTGATCGCCGCGCGTGGCTGGGCCTCGGCCTGTGCTTCGCCACCGTCATCGGTTCCGGGTATGCCCTCGTGACGAGGAAGGTGATCGACGCAGCAGCGGGCTTCGGGACAGGCCTGGCTCTCGGGCTGACAGTCGCGCTCGGCACCGGCTTCGCAGGGCGTGCCTCGGTGCGATACCTGTCTTTCCTGCTGTGCGCACACGGCTTGCTCCCGCCCAGACTGGGGCGGTTCCTGCGGTTTTGCCACTGGATTGGTCTGCTACGCATCGCGGGCGGGGCCTACCAGTTCCGCCACCGAGAACTACAAGACCACCTCGCTCGTGACTACGGGCGTACGAGCGCCCGCTCGCGTCCTGTTCGGCAGCTGCCGGGATAAAGGAGCAAGAGAATGGCCGAAGAAGAGTGGATGGACCTCGCCGATGCCATCACGCTGCTACGTGACCAGGTGGCCGAAGCGCGCAAGCGGCTGGAAAACAACGGGGACGGCGGGGTCGTCTTCGAACTCAGCGACATCACCCTTGAATTGGGGATGGAACTGGCCCGAACTGGCGGCGCCAACGCAGGGCTGCGATTCAGCGTGGTGAGTATCGGAGGCAAGAAGGAAAAGACCGACCGCAGCACGCACAAACTCACCGTACGCCTTGATCCGCACCGCCCTGATGGACGCCCCGTCAACGTACGCGACAAAGAGTGAAACGAGGCGTCTCAGAGGTTCGCCAACTGCCGCTTCACATATGACCGTTAGCCGAAGTCGGCGGCTACAACCGCAGAGGCAAGCAGCCCTGGCCGAACTCGGCCTGCAAGCAGGCGAACCCGCCCTCTCGACGAGCATCGGCCACCTGCCAAGGGAAAGAGGTTCAAGCCAATGGCCTGACTGCGCCCTGGCGGGGCCGCGCGGCATGCCCACACTGCACAACAGGGAGGAAACCATCCCGGCCGGCGCAAGAGGGGGCAGAAATGGCAGCGAAACGCAAGGGCAAGGCGATGCGCAGACGGCGCACCGCGCGGAACAAAGCAGCAGCAGGCGCGCTCGCCGCACTGGTCCTGCTAGGCCTGTTCCGGCCGATGCTGTTGCGGTATCTCGGTGCACTGCTCGCCGCAGCGGGCATCGGCTGGATGGTGTGGCGGCTGTGGCGTACCGACCGGCTCCTGCGAAGCAAGGACACGGCCTGGAGGCGGCAGGAGGAAATCGCAGCGGGACAGCGGACGCTGGCTGCCATCGACGTGATGTCCGGCACCGAGTTCGAGGAAGTGGTCGCCGAGTTGTGTCGCCGTGACGGTTGCACGCAGGTGCGTCGAGTGGGTGGCAGCGGGGACAACGGAGCCGACGTGCTCGGCTCGCTGCCCGATGGCCGAAGCATGGTGATCCAGTGCAAGCGGTACGCACCCCGCCGGACGATCGCCAGCCGCGAAGTACGCGATCTGCTGGGAGCCAAGGTGCATTTCGCGGCGGACGTGGCCATATTCGTCGCCACCACACGCTTCAGCCCCCAGGCCGAGGCGTTCGCGGTCAAGCACCACATCCTCACCCTGCACCGTGACTTCTTCGGCTTGTGGAACAACGGGACACCGTTGCTGTCTCTGGCCGAAGTCAACGGACGCGGACAGGGAGAAGTTCGCCACCGTGCACGCTGGAAACAGACGTACTCCAGATGAACTCGACTTCATCTACCTCGCTTTGATCCTGCTGAGGGCCACGCTGCTCGCTCGGCTCGGCCGCGGGATGTGATCGGAGCCGTTGTCCTGCGGCGGAGCAGCCGCGCCGACGTCGCACGCGGGGCAAGCTCGCAGCGGCAGAAGACGCTGGCCGAACTCACTGTCTGAACACGGGCGCTGCGCCCGGGAGTTCTGCTGCGCGTGGACGGAGGTGCCGGGACGGGGGAGCGCTGCGCCAACAGCTCTTCCACCGCCCGGCGAGGGTTCCGGACCGTCATCCTGGGCCCCCAGGCCGCAGACCATTGTCCATGCTTGCGGCCCTGACAGCAGGATCGGAGGCCTGCTCATTGTTCGGAAGGACTTCTCCCTGTTCCCGGACAGCACCCTCCCGCCGCCGACCGCTCAGACACCGTGACCTGGTATGAAGCGGCCGCAGGGCCGCATTGTCCAGGAGAAGCAGGCAGGCGCGCGGAATTGTTCAGCGCACGAGCCGGGCACCTGGATTTGTTTGAGAATGCACCCTAACAGGGACCATATGTGACATAGCTGAGCTTGCGTCATTCCTGCTGCGGGAAAGGCGAGTTGAGGCATGTTGGGGGTGTGTCGTCCGTCCGGCTGCCCCAGCCGGCGCAGCGCCAACTGCAGTCTGGACGACGCGCTGCTGATCCGGGCCGTCACGTCACCACAGGAGCCTGCTATGTCCGTCCGCCCGACCCCCTGCCTGCTGCCGTTCCCGCATGCAGTGTGGATACGTGTCACCGTCATCATCATCGTGGTCACCACCACGCTCGTTCTGGTCCGGCACGGCTACGAGGCCGGAAGCGCCCTGGCCCTCATCACGATCGCCGGAGGGGCCGCCATGGACCTGGCCCGGCGCCTGCTGGCACCAGACCCCACACCGTCGCTCAAAGACCTCCGGCCCACGTCAGGGCAGTGAGCCGCACCATGCCGCGAGGACGCCCGGAGAAGGCAGTCGACGAGACCATCCCCGAACTGGCGCAGCTGGCCCGCGAGATGCGGGCCCTGCGCTATCAGGCCGAGCTGACACTTGATCAGCTCTCTGAACGCGTCAACTGGAGCAAAGCCTCCCTGCAAGCAGCCACCACCGGCTCCCACCTGCCCCGGTGGGAGCTGGTCAGGGCCTGGGTCACCGCCTGCCGGCCCGAGGCGAACGTGGACCTGTGGGGCCACCGCTATGCAACGGCAGCCTGCTCCTATCGAGCACACCACGGTCTGGACCAAGAGCTCCCGACCGCCGTCCGCGAGATGCTCCCGCAGACCACAGCCGACGAGCACGGCAGGCCGTCCGGGCTGGAGGGTGCCAGCCAGCACACGCTCGCATCCCTGATGACCCGGTGGGGCGTGCGCGACGAAGCGGAGTCACCGCATCGGGTCACACCCATCCCGATCCGCTTCACTCCTGCCCCAGTTGACCTCATGGACGGACCACCACCGGTCAACCTCCACGGCCACTACCAGGACCTGCCGGCCCTCTTCGCGCTGCTGCCCTCACGACGCCTGGTCATCCTCGGCCAGCCTGGCAGCGGCAAGAGTGCACTTGCACTCCACCTTGGGCGAACCCTGCTGCGGGACAAGGCCACTCCCGTCAGGATGTCGCTCGCCCGATGGCATGCTGCACGCGTCCCCCTCCTTGAGTGGATCGCCGAGAGCCTGAACGACCTCACTACCGAGCACTTCACCGCCGAACGGGTATCGGTTCTGCTGGGCGCCGGGCAACTCCTGCCGATCCTGGACGACTTCGACAGCATCGACCGGTCTTACCGAGCTCGCGCGCTCGAAGAGATCGACGCTCGGCTCGGCAGCGTCATCCTCGTCAGCGCAATAGACCCCTTCAGAGCGCTGGTGGAGTCCGCGAACACCCCCCTGACCCGCAGCAGCGGCATCGTGCTGAGCTCTCTGGAACTCGACGACCTCGACGGCTGGCTGCAGCAGACCAACCGAGCCGACGAAGCGCTCGTGCACGCCAAGTGGCGGCCGGTCCTCGCCGAATGCCGCAGTGCCCCCGATGCTCCCGGCGTACGAAACCTGCTGGAGGCACTGTCGGCGCCATCCCTGGCGTGCGCAGCTCGCCTTATGTGCAGCGACGGACGGGCCGATCCCGAGGACCTGATGAGGAAAACGTCCCGATACGAGATCGAGCGCCAGCTCATCGAGACCGGATATCTGCCCGCCTTCGCCAAGCGGAAGCCGCTGCCACCGCACGGTCCGGAGCCTAATTCCGCCGACTTCTTCCGCGCCTCGCTCGCCCTGTTCCTGAGGCAGCCGCCGCGCGCCGACGGCAGCCGAACGCTTGGAGGCGCCGGATGGGCAGGCCCCAAGCCTGCGTACGCCAGCTGGCTGATCGGTGTCCTGGCATGCCTGTATGCCTGGATGACCCTGGCCAACATGCTGGTTCCGAGTGGGACCGGTGCTTACAGATATATTCGCGAGGAGTACGGGCTCACTCTGGAAACGTTCCTGTATGCAGTGATGATCGGCGCAGCGGTTGCCGCCGTGATGCATCCTGCGGTCACTCGAGTTCCGACCTGCGTCATCCGTCGCCGTCGTCCTGCCGACATGGCACGCGGCCTCGTAAGCCGCGCCAGCCTTCCAGCGGTGGCATGTCTCATGTGCGCTGTTGTAGCGCACATCAGCTCAAAGTCTCACGGGTGGCCCAACACTGGCATGAACGCTTACGTTTTCTACGGCTATGCGGCGGCATTCGCCTGCCGGGCCGCGTTCACGGACGCCATTCAGCCTGCTCCCTTTCCAGGCCGGCCAGACAGCAACCGGCAGCCTGCGCGTATGCACTCAGAAGGAGCTGTCTGCTTCGCCCTGGCACTCGGGACTTCACTCATGCTCCTCAACGCCTGGTTCGATACCGACCGATCCGTCACTATCGCGCTGGCGGACATGTTCGGATTCATACTGTTGCTGGCGTTGATCGCGTTCACGCTGGCCGGACTGAGCTGGGCTCGCTGCTGGCTGGTCCCTGCAGACCGGCAGGCGGTCCGCGACCTGGATGCAGTCCTGACGGACGCCTGCGATCAGGGCCTGCTGACAGAGGAAGCAGGCGCCTATCACTTCACCGACCCGGTACTGGCACGCCACTACGAGCGCACCCCGTCCACCACGCCAGTCGCACGAGGCATTCTTGCTCGCCGGGTGACGGGTCGTCACGGCTGGAGTCGGTGACAACCAGCCTGCCCTACGCCCCGAAATCCTCCTGCTCCGCAAAGCCCGGATGTTTCTCGTCGGCGCTCTTCGCCAGGTGTAGCGGTGCGGGCAGGTTGGTGCGTCCGTCCCACATGGCGGCCTGCTCCGAGGTCCGCGCTGCCAGGCCTGCCAGCTGTTCCTCGCGCCAGCCGCCGGGGTGGGCGATGACGTATTCGGTGCGGGTCATGGCGTGGAACGGGGCGCCCATCTGGGCCAGTTGCCCGCCGGGTAGGGTGCGGCGCGTGTACTGGGTGCCGGTGCGCTGGCCGCCGGCGTGCTGGCGGGACTGCCCGGAAAACAGCCAGGACACCACGCCCCCGTGGTCGTGACGGTAGAGGATCTTCTCCGGCATGACCGGCTGCAACGGGTTGCCGGGCAGCTTGCCCCCGCCGCCGGTACGCCGGGACGGCTGGGGGGCGCCCTGCCCGTTGCCGACCCGCACGACCGCCACATCCCACCCTTGAGCGATCAGGCTCTGCCCGGGCACAGGGCCGTCCCCGAGCCGGTCGTTGCACAGCCCGGGCCAGATCCGCTCCCGCTCCTCGGCGAACACGATGATCGGGAACTGGTTCCTGAGTGCGGCCAGGGCCCCGTCCACATAGGTGCGCACGTTGTCCGGGCCGCCGTGGTCGTCCCGCAGGTGATGCCCTCGTTTGCCGATGGGGCCAGCATGGTGCAGGGCGCGGGCCTGGGCCAGGGGGAGCCAGCCCCGCTCGCTGTACATGAGGGTGGGCCAGTAGGCGTCCTCGCCGAGCGGGATGCGCATGGCGACCAGCGTGATGGCCAGCACGGCGGGTTTGCGGGGGTGGCCGGGAGGTTCGGCGAAGCGGTGATGGCGGGTCCACAGCCCCACGGCCACGGCCTCCCGGTGAAGGGCGGTCTCCCGCGCGTTACGGTGGAAGGCGGTGGCGGCCAGCCGGTTGTCGATGATACCGGCGTCGGAGTGCAGGCTGCCGAGTCCGATCTGCACCGCGTGGTCGTCCTTGTAGGCGACGTCCGGCTCCGCCAGCCCCGCGTTGCGGGCCTTGGCCCGCGCGACCTTCTCGGGCGTGTTCAGCCGGTAGGGATCGCCGGGATCGGAGTCCATGGTGATGAACTGCGAGGGGATGCCGCGCTGGGCGAAGAGCCCTTTGAGTGCGTGCTTGGCGTCCGTCACTCCAGCCTCCTTCTCCTGCTCGCTCAAGTAGCGGGTCTCGCACAGGGCGGTGACCAGGGATCGCCCGGCACCCGGCTTGAACCAGGGCAGGCTGTTCAGGATCAGGCTGCGGTCGTGGCTGCCGTGGCGCACCAGTTCGGGCAGCCGCACCGCTACGAGCTCGTAGCCGGGGGCCAGGACCACCGGCTGCTCGTCGGGCAGATCGGCCAGTTCGGGCCGCGCGTAGTCGCGGGCCAGCTGCCCCATCACCCGCGTGTGCCACGGGGCCGACTCGTACAGCACGACGGTGCGCACCGCATCGAGACGTGCGGCGGCCATGGCGTCGGCCATCTTGCCGGCCGGCACGTAGGGCGGCAGGCTCCCGCCTGGCTTGCTGATCTTGATGGCGGTGCCGGTGTAGACGACGGGTTCCTGGCCGAGGACGCGTGTCGCGTGCTCCTCGAGCCGGGCGTGGAACATCGCCCCGGCGCCCTTGTCGATCGGGTGCTTGCCCGTGCGGTGCACCCCGCGTACCTCGGTCAGTTTGTCCAGGCCCGTCAGGGGCGGCTGGGGCAGCCGGCCGACGCCGCAGGCCTCGACGATCTGTGCCGTGGCCCCGCGGTAGCGGATCTCCTTGGGTTGCATGAGCCCGTCCGGGCCCTTCTCCCACCGGGTGGTGATGGGGGCCTTGAGGATGATGTCCGGGTTGACGGGATGGCGCAGCAGGACGTTGCGGATGCCCTTGTAGTGGGTGGCGACGCGCGAGATCCGCGCCGTCAGATGCGCGAGAAGCGTCTTTCCGCCCGGGGCGGGTTCGACCTCGATGTGGATGCGCTCCATGGCGTAGCCGGCGATGCGCCGACGCTTGCCGCTCTCCTCGTCGATCCACGTCCGTTCGTGGACCAGCGGGGCCTGCCAGGCCAGCAGGTCGCCTTCACTGTCGAGGTGGAACCGCAGCGCGGGCAGGGTTTCGTCGAGGTGGAGAGGCTGGGCGGCCAGCATGCTCGCCAGCCGCCACCCGGCCACCCGAAACGCCCAGCGGGGACCGGTGATCCGCCCCATGGTGTCGCGATGCAGCAGCGAACTGAGCGGCCGGGGCCCGTCGTCGTCCAGGTGCAGCAGGGCGGCGAGGGTGTCACGGCCGTCGTGCCCGTCCAGCCGTGTCTCCCACTCCCGCATCAGGGTGCGCACCACGGCCTCGTCCAGCGGCCCGGGTGTGACCATCACACTCTGCCCGGCCCAGCGGCCGGTCCTGGCGGGCCGGTCGGGGTTGGTGAACACCAGCCGCTCACCTGTCACGGCGCGTGCCGCCGTCTGCAGGGACGTGATCGGCTGCACGGCGTCCTTGCCCCGCGGCCTGGGCAGCCGCCGCCAGGCAGTCGCGAACGCCTCGCCCTGCGGATAGGCGTGCACCGTGCCCAGCAGCCGGTCATCCAGCGGAAAGGACAGGGTGAACAGGCGGCCGCGGTCGTCACTCACCATTCGCCCGACTCCTCGTCCTCGATGTCCTCGATCTCGTGTCCGTATCCGGTGGGGGAGTGCTCCGCCAGGCCCAGCAGGGCGTCGGCCATGGTGGTGCGGTAGACGGCGTCGATCAGCGGCATGTGGCCCTCGTCCTGCCATTTCCCGCGCAGCTGCTTCAGCAGGGCGGGGAGGGTGGAATCGGCAGCGGTGTGGGTGAAGGCGGCGTCCAGCAGCCGCAGCCTTCCTGGGTCGCCGCCGCGGCGGGTGCGCCCGCCCAGCTGGATCAGCCGGGTCAGGATCTCCGCGACGACGGCGAGTTTGACGTCCTCGCCCAAAGTCTTGAAGTAGCCCTGGCCGCTGCGGATGTCGTCGAAGATCTGGCCCGCCGCGATCCGCAGCCGCTCCAGCTCTGCTGCAGGCTCCGGGCCGGGCCGCCGCCGACGGTGGGCGAGGGAGTTGACCAGGGACAGCAGCACCGGGGGGTCTTCCATCACCGGGATGGGCCGGTTGACCAGGCAGGCCACATGCAGCAAGGAGCGCCCGTCATGGTCGACGATGTTCAGGCCGCGCTCGACGCGGGCCATGGGGGCGATCAGGTACCGGCACCGGCCGTGGCCCACGGCGTGGGGGAACTGCTCGAGCCGGTTGCTGGGGATGGGCACCCAGCCGGGCGGCATCCGCTCCAGCGCAGCCATCTCCTGCGGGCGCACCGCCACACAGATCTCGGATGCCGCGACCCCTGCGTCGATCATGCCCCGGGCGAGCGCGGGACCGGCGTCGTAGGCGGTCGGCGCGAGCAGCGCATACGCGCGGTGCGCGGTGGCCGGATCGGTCGCCACCATATCGAGCTGCGCGGACAGGTCCTTGCCGACGCTGCGCCCCATGGCCGTGTAGGCGCGTTGCCGGCTGGTTCCTTCGGTGCCGGACACCACGATGCCCGCCCCGTCGTCCTGGCCGGCCTGCAGCTCGACGGTGAGGCTTCCGTTGACGTCGTCCGGCACGTACCACGTCGGCTCCGGCAGGAGGTGATGACGCGGCGCGTACGGCATGAACGCCGTAGCGGACATCCCGATCACCGCCCGGCGGGTGCCGGTATGCGCGAGCGCGGTCACCTCGCCCAGAGAGGCCAGGTGGACGTGCGGATCCCCGACATAGGACTTCAGATGCAGCGCCGTCCGGTGCCGGTCGGCCGGGTCGAACGTCTCGGAGAACGCGAACAACGCACGCCCCAGGGGGCCGTAGGGGGCAGCCCGCCACGGCACGTGCGAGGCCAGCGCGTCCACCAGGCCGTTGCCGGCGGAGATCCCCGCCCCCTGCAGCGGCGCCGCGACCCCCACGATGCGGTGCAGAATGCTGCGCATCTCCTCCAGATACGCGCGCCGGGCCGCCAGCAGCGCCAGCGAGTGCAGCCGCTTGTCGTCCGCCTCACCAGTGATCGCCGAGAACGCCTCCCCAATGCGCTTCAACGTGGCATGGGTGAGCCGGTCCGAGCCACCCACCAGATCCGTGGCCGAGGACAGCAGGTCCCGCAGCTCCGCCAGCCCCGTTACCTCATCGGCCAACTCCAGCCGCCCCTCCCGCTTGTAGAGCTGGTTGATCGCACGCATCTGCTGCTCAGTGGGCCGCGTCCCGGCCTCCAGCTGGAAGATCCGGGACGCGAACAGCCCATCCCAGCGGCGCGGCACCACCATGCTGCGCCGCTCCCGGTCGGGCTGGATGACCCCGCCGACAAGGTGGGACACGTAGGACTCGGCCAGCCACACCAGGTGGTTGATCAACGGCCGCAGATACTGCTCGAGACTCATCGGCAGCCGGTGGCAGTGCCGCCGGAACTGACTGTCGAGGTCCCGTACCGGGGTGTGCTCCGCACCGTCCTGGGCCAGCAGTACCTGACGGGCCGCCTGCTCGAAGGCCTGCGCCTGCAGTGCATCAGCCTCGTCGATGATGACCAGATGGCTGCGGTGCAGCAGGAGCTGCTCGGTGGTCATGCGCCGGCCCGGGGCGGGCCGGCCCGCCACCGGCGCGTGGATGTGCCCGGTGAGGAAGTTCGCATGGTTGGTGACGAGGATGTCCGCCGTTGCCGCGGCCCGGTGGTGGCGGAACTTCCCGCAGCCGCCGCGCCACGGACAGGCCAGGGTCTTATCTGCCTTGACCCCGTTGGGCTTGAGCTGGTCGCACGGCTCCTGGCCCGGCTTCCAGGCATCCACCGCTTCGGAGGAGGTGGTGGCGTGCCCGGTCAGGGGGCAGCTGTAGGACATCTCCCGGTACACCCAGGTCCTGAAGTCCGCGTCGTCCTGCAGGTTGCCGGCCGTCTGCTCGGCCAGCTCCATCATGGAGGAGGGAGAGACTACCGGCGTGACCTGCGCGGAGATCTCCAGGTCGGCCAGATCCTGCTCCAGCCGGTACACCGTGGCCAGGACCTGCGCACTCTGCGGAACGACCAGCGAGATCACCCGGCCCTGCCGGGCGCACCACACCGCGGCGAGTTCACTCAGAACGTTCTTGCCCATGCCGGTGGGAGCGTGGAAGACCCGCAGCGGCCCGGCCTCAACACGCAGGACCTCGCCCACGTTCATGCCGTTGCCGTTGCGGGCGTGCTGCTGGATGTCCGCGACCGCCTTGCGCCGGTAGTCCTGCCCGCGCAGCGCATCGAGCCGGCCCGCGATCTCGTCCAGCTCGGCGAAGGGGATCACCACCTCGTCCGCGACCGGCGCCTCACCCAGCTCCTGCACCACGCTGGGAGCAGGAGGCCCTTGATAGCCGAGGTCGTAGAAGACGTCCACCACCCGGCCCGACGGGCTGAGCGGATCCTTGATCCGCAGGTCACTGACGTAGGAGCCGGGCGGCGCAGGCTTGGGCTGAGACTGCCCCTTGGCCGCGTTGTCCTCGAGCTCGTCCAGCAAGGCATCGACGAGGGCTTCCTCGTCACCCGAGGGCAGGACCAGCACCTGCTCCTCCTCGTCGCCCGGGGCGAACTCGACCGCCTCACCAATCTCCAGGACCGCTGCCGCCTCGGTGACAAACACCGAGCGGGAAGCCAGGACCGCCGGCCGCTGCCGCAGCATCCGCGTGATCCGCACCTGATCGGGCAGAGCAAGATCGGGCCAGCCATCCCACAGATGCAGCTGCCCCGTGACCAGGAAGTGCGCATCAGCAAGATCCACCACACGCCGCCAGGCCGCCTGCTCCTTGGGAGCCCGGTTGGGGAACACCCGCGCGGCCAGCAGCACCGCCGCCCGCAGCGTCAGCGGCACGCTGACGGAGTACCTCGCGTTCTTCGGCGACGTCACGCGCCCACCCCCTGCAGCCGCTTCATCACGGCCGCCTTGAAACGGCTGACCGTGAACACGCTGTAGCGCTGCCTGTCAGCAGTCCGCAGCGCACCCAGCCCGGACTGCAGCTGATTCACCTGGCTGCGCCGGTAGTTGGGCACGACCACCGTCTCCCCGGCAGGCGGCCGGTCGATGATCATCTGCGGGTCCTGGTGGTCCTTGACGTCCACCCGCCAGCAGTGCCCATCCGCCAGGTAGACGCCGATATCCCACTCATCTAGGTTCTCCCAGCGCTCGACCCGCACCCCCTGCTGCTTCTCCAGCCACTGCATCAGGCCCACCTCACTCAGCCCGGGACAGGTGATGTACCGCCACACCCCCCAGTCCAGGCACAACACGCCCTCCGCCGGCTCTGCAGCCGTCACCAGCCGGCCCCGCCCACCGGTCAGTAGAGGCGGCCCACCCCGCTTGCCGCTGCCCGCGACCAGACCGAACCGGCCCTGATGCGGCGGGTACTCACACCGCAACTGCCCACCCCGCAGCACCATCGGATACCGGCACTGCGGACACGGCCACAACCACGACGACGCCCCCACCCAAACCCGGTCTGACGGAAGGGGCCAATACACGTCCATCCGCGCCGCCCCACGCCGCGAGTACTCCTCGACCAACGCCCGCTCCGTGCCGTACGGCACCTCGGTCAGCATCGTCCGCGCCGCCACATAGCCGGCCTGCCCGCCGGAGCGAATGTGCCGAAAGGCAGCCCGCTCCGTCTGCTCAGCCGTCTGCCGAACCCACGCCGGAAGCCACGTCCCACCGAGATCGAAGTACCCGTCGTCCCCGTACAGGGCCTCCAGATAGTTCATCCCCGCCTCGAAGGCTTCCTCGGTCAGCTCACCGTTGTCCGTCAGGACAACCAAATCACCCATCTCCGCAGGCAGTTCGTCCCACGCCAACGGCACCCACTCCCGCAGGCGCACCGGCAACAAGTCGATCATCTCGGCAGGCGTCGAAGGACCGGCCCCCACCGGTAGACTCGACAACAACACCCCGTGCATACGCGACAGCTCCCGCCACGCACGAGGCTCCTCAACCCGGTTGATCCACGCCGCACTGGCCCGCAGAGCAGCGGTAATGATCCTCCGAGCGGCAACACGCTGACTTTCAGGCACAGCTCATCACCCCTCCACGCCCCACCAGTGGTATCGGGGGCCATTCCAGACGGGCCAACACCTCCGGGAACCTACACGCCCGGTCTGACAACGCCCCCGAAAACCAACCAAGATGAGCCCCGCGACAGCGGGGCACCGCAAGAAACCGGACACGCCGGCAGGCATGCCGCGGGGCCACCAGGCCCCGCTTCACCCCGCTCTGTCGGCCCGTCAGGGCCAGGCGCCCGCAGCAGCCGGCCCACACCAAGGGGGGAGGGGAACCGGATAACTGTCTAACAAACCCTTACGACATCACGGCGCCGCAGGCGCCGACACACCCAACCCCTGTCCGCCAGGGCAGGGAACCCCATACCACTTCAACCAACTGTCATGCCGTCAGGCTTGACACCCCCATACACACGACAGCGGGGCCGCCAGGCCCCGCTTTGTTCCATTCCTGTTGGCCCGTCAGGGCCAACCCACCCAACACACAGTCATGCCGCAAGGCATGACGACACGTCACCTTACGGGCCGTCAGGCCCGTAGTTGGCCGCCAGGCCAACTGAAGAGCCGACAGGCTCTCCGCCCCC
>NZ_JBVKAU010000025.1:0-95152 GCF_055657525.1 Streptomyces sp. NPDC107522
CTGCGCGATCTGGCACAACCGCACCATCGGCGCACCCATCACCCGCTCACTGATCGCCTACGACCACTGAGCCACATCGGAACTACTCGTCTAGGTGACGCGGTGAGGTGCCGGACGCCAAGGGCGGGCAGGAGTTGAGTCAACGGTCAACCAGCCGTGGACGCGAGGCCTCACCCATGGATTCCGCGTCGGTGTCGTCGGTGCCGACCGGGCCGCGGGGAAGCATCCGGTCCAGCCACTTCGGCAGCCACCAGTTGGTCCGGCCGAGGAGTGTCATGGTCGCCGGTACCAGCACCATGCGTACGACCGTGGCGTCGATGAAGATCGCGGTGGCCAGGCCGAGCCCGAACATCTTGGTGGAGGGGTCGTCGGCGACGGCGAAGGACAGGAAGACCGCCACCATGATGAGGGCGGCCGAAGTGATGATCCGGGCGGTGCGCGAGACGCCCTCGACGATCGCCGTGCCGTTGTCGCCGGTGCGCAGGTACTCCTCGCGTACGCGGGAGAGGAGGAACACCTCGTAGTCCATCGACAGGCCGAACAGGATGGCGAAGAGGAACATCGGGATGAACGACACGATCGGAACCGTCGCTTCCAGCCCGATGAGTGCGCCTCCCCAGCCCCACTGGAAGACCGCGACCATGATGCCGTAGGCCGCGCCGATGCTCAGCAAATTCAGCAATACCGCCTTGAGCGGTACGAGTATCGAGCGGAAGACCAGCGTCAGCAGCAGGAACGACATCGCCAGCACGGCGGCGACGAACACCGGCAGGCGTTGGCTGGTGCGTTGGCCCACATCGGACAGGCTCGCGGCGGCGCCGCCGACGTGGGCCCTGGCCGGGCCGTGCCCGATCGCCGTGGGCAGCACGTCGGTGCGCAGCCTGGCGATGGTGTCGGCCGTGGCCTTGTCCTGAGGGCTGGTGGTCGGGAACACCACGAGGGTCGCGATGCCGGTGGCCCGATCGATGTGCGTCGGCGCGACGGATGCGATGCCCGGATCCGCCGCGACCGCCTCGACGAGTCGGTCCAGCACTCCCGGATCACCGGTGGGGTCCGCGGCGATGACGAGGGGACCGTTGGTGCCCGGGCCGAACCCCTCGGCGACGAGGTCGTAGGCCCGGCGCTCGGTACGGCTGTGGGGCAGTGAGCCGTCGTCGGGCAGGCCGACGCGCAGGCCGAGCACGGGCAGCGTCGCGGTCAGCAGCAGCGCCGCCGCGCCGACCGCGTACAGCACCGGGTGCCGGCTGACGTGCCCGATCCAGCGACGCCACCCGGCGGCGTGGGCGGCGCCTGCCGTGTCCCGCCGCCGTGCGAGTCGGCCCAGCTTCCCGGTCTGCAGAGCCCGGCCGATCCGGCCGGCCCGGGCCAGGCGTGGGCCGGCGGCGCCGAGGAAGGCCGGCAGCAGCGTCACCGACGCGAGCACCATAATCAGGACGACGATCGAGACGGCGAGCCCGCCGACCGTCATGAACGGCACGTTCGCGACCGCCAGGCCGAGGATCGACACGACGACGGTGCCGCCGGCGAAGACCACCGGCCGCCCCGCCGTGGCCACCGCTCGCCCCGCCGCCTCGTGCGGATCGAGCCCGCGCGCGAGGTACTCCCGGTGCCTGGCGAGCACGAACAGCGCGTAGTCGATGCCCACTCCGAGCCCGACCATGCTGCCCAGGACAGGGGCGAAGGTCGGGACGTCCGTCACGCCCGCCAGTACCGTCATCGTGGCAACCCCGACGGTCAGCCCGAAGACCGCCATGCCGATCGGCAGCGCGGCGGCGACGAGCGAACCGAACGCCAGGAACAGGATCGCGGCCGCGGCGAGGAGGCCGATCAACTCGCTCACGCCGCCGTCGGGGTCGGAGAAGGCGTAGAAGAGGTTCCCGCCCATCTCGATGCGCAGGGGCAGTTCGGCGCGCAGCCGGTCGCCGAGATCGACTAGGGCGTCGAGGTCTTGGGCCGACAGCCGGCTCTGGTCGGGGTACTGCACCCGGACGACCGCGATCCGCCCGTCGGCCGAGACAAGGCCGCCGCGCACGGCGGTGCCCCCGCCCGCGTCGAGTGCCCCCGCCGGGTCGCTCGTGCCGAGCACGTGCGGCAGCCGCTTCACCTCGGTCTGCAGCCGCGTGAGAGCCGTGCGCGCGCCGTCGTCGTCGAAGAACGTCGCAGCGCCGTCGAGGGGCGTGACGACCACTTGGGCGGTCATCCCCTCCTGGCCGGTGCCGGCCCGCTCGATCAGTTCCGCGGCCCGCTGGGAGTCCAGTCCCGGAGCGGTCATCGAATCCGCATTCCGCCCGCCGAAGGCGACGGCGGCGAGGACGGCGAGCGTGACGGCGATCAGCCATGCCGCGATCACCCGCCAGGGATGGCGGGCGGCGCTTACGCCCAAGCGCAACAGGGCTTTCGAGAGCATCGGGTCCTCCAACCACCTCGTCGGCCGTCCTTGTACGGCCGACGAAGCCGAGGTTCGTCGCCACGGCGCTCTGCGGCATCGGCTCGCGGGCCACGGATCCGTCGGCCCTGGGGCGGAGTGACGACCCATCCTTTCGGCCGATGCGCGGCACGGCTCGGTCCCTAGGCTGAGAACCGTGCTCCGAGACGACCTGCGAACCCTGTGGACCGAACCCCGGCCGCCCGACGCTCCCGCCCGGGTGCGGCGGGACTGGGCGCTGCTCGCCGCGGGCCTGGGCGGTGTGGTGATGGAGGCCACCCTGCGCGAGACCGTCGTGTGGCGGCCGGTGGCGGTGGTGCTCGCCGTATGGCTGTGCCTGCTGACCCTGTGGCGCCGGACCCGCCCGCTGGCGATGGTGACGCTGGCGTTCGGCTCGGTGGCCCTGCTTCAGGTGGCCTCGCTCGTCGCCGCTCCGCGCGAGCCCGTCGGCCTGTACAGCGGCGCGGTCGTGCTCGTGCTGGTGTACGCGCTGCCCCGGTGGGGATCGGGACGCGAGATCGTGCTGGGCGGCGCGGTGATCCTCGCGGCCGGCGCGCTGTGTTCCGTCACGGACGAGACCCCGGTCGTCGAAAATGTCGTGGGCTTCGTCTTCCTGCTGCTGCCCGGCGTGGTCGGGGCTGCCGTGCGGTTCCGGGTGACCGCTCGCGAGCGGCAGTTGGAGCAGGTGCGGTCCCGCGAGCGTGAGCAGCTCGCCCGGGAACTGCACGACACCGTGGCCCACCACGTGTCGGCCATGGTGATCATCGCCCAGGCGGGTCGGGTGCTCGCGGGCGCCGACCCGTCCGCCGCCGTACAGGCGCTGGAGGGGGTCGAGGAGGAAGGGGCGCGCACGCTGGAGGAAATGCGCGCCATGGTCGCCGCGCTGCGCGACCGCGGGGTCGGCGCCGAGCTGGCGCCCCCTGCCGGAGTCGCGGATCTGGAGCGCCTGGTGCGCACCCCGGGTGGTCGCCTCAGGGTCGACCTGGGGCTCGACGGCGAACTGGACGCGCTGCCCCCGGCCGTGGACGCGGCCGTCTACCGGATCGTGCAGGAGTCGGTGACCAACGCGCTGCGCCATGCGGTCGACGCGACCGAGCTCGTCGTTCGGGTCGCCGCGGAACGGCACACGGTACGGGTGAGCGTGCGCGACAACGGCCGGCGCACCGGCCGGGGTCGCGACGGATACGGACTTACCGGACTGCGCGAGCGCGCGACCCTGCTCGGCGGCACACTACGAGCCGGCCCGGGTACCGACCGGGGCTGGCATGTCGAAGCCGAACTGCCGAGAGCGAGGAGCGAGAGCGGTGTCCATTCGCGTCCTCGTCGCTGACGACCAGACGATCATCCGCACCGGGCTGCGGATCATGCTGAACGCCCAGCCCGGCATCGAGGTGGTCGGCGAGGCCGCCGACGGGCGGGAAGCGGTACGTCTGGCCCGCGAACTACGCCCCGACGTCTGCCTGTTCGACATCCGCATGCCCGTGCTCGACGGGCTCGAGGCCACCCGGCTGGTCGCCGGTCCGGGCGTCGCCGACCCACTGGCCGTGGTCGTCATCACCACGTTCGACCTCGACGAGTACGTCTACGGCTCACTGCGTGCCGGCGCCCGCGGATTCCTCCTCAAGGACACGGGACCGGACCTTCTGGCGCAGGCCGTACGGTCGGCGTCCGACGGTGAGGCGCTCATCGCGCCCAGCGTCACCGTCCGCCTGCTCCAGGCATTCGCGGACCTGCCCGCCGGCCGGCCCGCGGCCCAGCCGGTCTCCCCCGTCACCGCCCGCGAGGAGCAGGTGCTCCTCGCCGTCGCCCGCGGGCTGACCAACACCGAGATCGCCGATGCACTGCACATCAGCCTCAGCACGGTGAAGACGCATCTGGCCAGCCTGATGGCCAAACTCGGCGCCCGCAACCGGGTCGAGATCGCGATGTGGGCCTACGAAACGCGCCGTATCCTCCCCGGAACCTGAGCCGGGTGCCGGGCCATGTCCCATGAGTCCCCGCCCGGACATCAGTGCACCGGTCGGCTCACGTCGGCTCCACATGCCTCACCCGCCCTAGAGCGTGACGTACCAGGAGGCCGGAACTGGGACGGTGAGACACCCGATACGACAAGACTCCCGACAGCTGCCTCGCCAGTCTCACCTGCACGCCTCGATGACCTGGATCAAAGACCTCACCAGGACCACCCGATGATCACGACTCGATACGCGCCCTAGCTCTGACCGGTGCCCGCACCCACCGAAGACCCATATGAACGCCCACGCCGATCCCCCGCTCGCCGGGCCGCCACGCCTGCCGCTGCGCAACAACCGGGCACCGGACGCCCCCGAGGTGATCCGGCAGTGGCGAGCCACTGCCCACGATGTACCCACGAGGGCACGCGCACAATGGACCGACCAGGGCGTCGCCCTGCTTCCGCTGGGACGCCGCTTCGCCGCCATCCGCATCCCCGGCACTCTCATCCACGCCACCACCGGCGGTGACACCCCCGACCTCGTCGCAGACACGGTGCGCCACACGCTCGACGGTCCGGTCATCCACGACCACCTCACCACCGGGCCCACCTACTACGCCCTGATCGCCTACAGACACAACCAGCCCTGGCGGGGCGCCAACGACACCCCACTCCTGACCACCGGCACCTACCTCGGCGTCCCCGCCCTCCAACGCACCACACCCCCCGGCACGTACTGGATCACCCAACCCCGCCACCGCAACGACCTCTGCCAACGCGACACCGTCTCCGACCTCATTCGCAAAGGGCGCCGCGCACTCTGCGCAACGCCGCCCGCGGCTCTAAATCGTGACCCGTACAAAGCCGCTGACCACACATCAGGCATGAGCAATCGGCAGGAGTCGGCTCCCTCTTGAGCCTCGCTGCTGCCGAGGTGCCCCCTGGCCGGCCCCGGCTGCCCACTCTTCCCCCGAGACGGGCAGCCGGGGTCACCCCTCAACAACCGCGCCGTACGCCCGGCTCGCACGTTCCCCGCCCCAGACATCGAACTGGACGTCATCGAACGCGCCATGCGGTCCGCGCACCAACGCCGGCGGGCGCGGGCTGGGTGGCTCGCGCGGACGTTCCCCAACAGCTGCGGACTCAACGCGCGCTCGTTCGAGGAGCTCGACGAGTGCGCCGGCGAACAAGGACTCGTCACCACAGGTGGAGAAAGCTCCGGACGTCGTCGTAGCCGTCGACGGCCCGTCCGTCCACATCCGTCGGGTCGGCCTCGGCCCGCATCGCCAGCGACTGCACCAGCGCGAGGGCTTCATCACTGAGGCACCCGAAGCGTCGGGCGGTGTGCCCCAGGCACAGACCGGCCAGCCCGAGCAAAGGACTGCCCGACACAGCCCGCGTCCCGACCTGCACGCACCAGTACTCGACGAACTCCGCGTCGTCGTCATTCAACGCAGTCCCGACCAGGACGCCCGCCGCCTCGCCCTCCGCCGAGCGGTCACGCAGGGCCCGCTCCATCGTCTCGACGACCACCTCGTGAGGCAGAGCCGGAGGGTTCTCGAAATTCAGATGGGAATGCACCCCGCGAGACTACGCGGACCACATCCGACAACTGCCTGCCGCCGCCCGTCCGGCAAGACGGGGCGAATGTTGCCGGACGCGGCGCTACGGCCTGTCCGGCGGATCTTGTGGTTCTGGGGTGATCGGTTCGTTGCGGCTCACCAGCTGCACTGTCAGCTCCGTTCGCTAGGGTCTGCGGCCATGACTGAGAGCAAAACCGAAGCTTGGCCGGAACCTCCGTTCGCCGGCACCGAGGCAGCAGCCATCCTCGGCGCCCTCGAACGGCAGCGGGCTACCCTTGCCTGGAAATGCTCCGGCCTGGACGCCTCCGGCCTTCGCGCCACACTCGGCACGTCCACCATCACTCTGGGCGGCCTCCTCAAGCACCTGGCGCACATAGAAGACAGTCACTTCGCCCGGCTGTGGCTCGGCTCCCCCGTCGGTGCTCCCTGGGACACCGTCGACTGGGACAGCACTCCCGACTGGGACTACCGCTCCGCCGCGGAGGACACCCCCGAGCAACTGCGCGCTCTCTGGCAGGAATCAGTCGCCCGCTCCCGGGCCATCGTCGACGAGGCGGTCAGCACGGGCGGGCTGGACCAACTCGGCGCCTACACCACCCGTAGCGGCGAACGCCCCAACCTCCGCCGCATTCTCCTTGACCTCATCGAGGAGTACGCCCGCCACGCCGGTCACGCCGACCTCATCCGTGAATCCATCGACGGGCTCACGGGCGAGGACCCGCCGAGGTGAACTGACGTACGGCGCGGACGGATAGCCAGGACCACCATCCTCACCCCTAATAGGGGTCATTTCTGTCGAGCGATCACGGCCAGAGCCATAAGCGGATCGCGGCGATGGTCACGGTGCCGTGGAAGACGTAGGCCCTCTTGTCGTAGCGGGTGGCGACGGCTCGCAGATTCTTGAGCCGGTTGATCGTTCGCTCGACCTCGTTGCGGCGTTTGTAGAGGGGTCGTTGACCCGGCGCACAGCGGCCCCTCTGTCCCACTGGCTCCTCACCGCCACCGCCAACTCGTCCACTACTCGGTCGGCATCGACGGGGTCGGCCTCGGCTCGGTCGGCACGGAACGCGTTGCCAGGCGAGATAGGCGGGCGCCAGCCCGAGCAGAACGGTCACCGCTGTCTCTGCCACACCGAGATCAAAGCGCAAAGCCAGCAAAAGTGCTGCGATCGGCCCGATGGTCGCCAACAGCAAATAGACCCCTGCCCACCCGCCCCGGCCTCGGCTGCGCCCCTGCGTCTCATACCAGGACATCATGGCCTCCGCTGCACGGACGATGAAGCTGTTCGGCAAACGGCGGGACACAGCTTGCCGTCCAAGCTGCCGGTGGCGTCCCGCCAGTTATGTAGCCGATCAAGTCGCCGAAATCCGCAGGTCGGCGGCGGTGGCTCCGTGTGACCGGGCGCTCAACTATCCCCAGCAGGGCTCCCCGTGGACGCCGAGTCGGCGTGCGTACTGGCTGGACACGCGGATGGATGACGGCGGCACCTGCACGTACGGCAATCGGCGGCGGTCAGCCTGTGATCTGCGAGCTCGCCGCGAAGTAACACCTCCGGCCTCAACAGCATTGGCCCCCACCCTGCAACCAGGGTGGGGGCCGGTCTCATGTGCGGCAGACGGTCAGGCAGGGGCGATGAGGACGCCGGGAAGGTCACCGGCCTTCACGGCGTCCTGGTCGATGGCCACGCCCGTGTAGGCGCCCGCGGCGGTGAACACCATCTCGGGCAGGCGCTCGGACGGGCTGTGGGAACTGTTTCAGCGGGTTGTCCCGGCTGCTCGGGTGCGTCCGCAGGGCGGTGGTCGACGGCGGTATGGTGATCGCGAAGTGCTGGCGGCGATCGTGTTCGTGGCCACGACGGGCTGTACCTGGCGGCAAGTGCCGCCGGTCTTCGGCCCGTCCGGGCCGACTGCACACCGTCGGTTCACCGAGTGGAGCCGGGCCAGGGTGTGGGGCAAGCTTCACCGCCTGGGCCTGGACGAGCTCGGCGCCCGCGGGGAGTTGGACTGGTCGCGGTGTGCGATCGACCCGGTGAACATGCGGGCCCTCAAAGGGGGGACCTGACGGGTCCGAATCCCGTAGATCGCGGCAAGAAGGGATCAAAGATCCACTTGATCACCGAGCCGTCCGGTCTACCCCTCTCGATCGGAATCTCCGCCGCGAACACTCACGACAGCCAGGGAATCAAACCCCTTGTGCGCGGCATCCCGGCTGTCCGCTCCCGTCGCGGACCGCGTCGGCGGCGCCCCGCCAAACTCCATGGCGACAAGGGGTACGACTACGACCACGTGCGGCAGTGGCTGCGCTCCCGGAACCACCCCACGCATCGCCCGCAAGGGCATCGAGCCCTCCCAGCGCCTGGGCCGCCACCGCTGGACCGTGGAGCGGACGGTGTCCTGGCTTGCCGGGTGCCGCCGTCTTCACCGCTGCTACGAGCGCAAGGCCGAACACTTCCTCGCCTTCGCCGGCATCGCCGCCACCCTCATCTGCTACCGGCGTCTGGGTGGGTGAGCCAGTTCATACCGCTCCGAGAAACCCCGGATCGGCGCCGTCGAACTGAAGGCACGAGTCGCGGCTCAGGCTCAGGAGTTCGGCCATGGGCACCACACGGCGTCTGGTCGCCAGCAGATCCTGGCGGGCCTCGGCCGACCACAACGGCGGGAAGAATGACAGCCCCTGGCGGCCATTCAGCACAGTGACTTCGTCGCGCCAGCCGTCCCACCGAAGGCTCTCATAGAACTCCTGGAGCCCTCCGGAGAGGATCCAGGACAGCCATGCTGAGTGGCCGGTGCCCAGAGCCTCCCAGCCAAGGGCATCCGGGGCGAAATAGAGGATCTCGCCCGGCTCGCCGGGTCGACCAGCCTCACGGGGGTTGCCCCCGTTGAGCATGAAGACCCCGCCCAGCACATCGTGCGCGACCACGAGTCCTGCATCCGACGACCATGTGGGAGCCGCCCTGGGCTCCCCCGACGACTCGACCGCCAACTGGGAGACGCGACTCGATCGCTGCTGTAGGACTACGCCGGTGAGGTCGTCTGCGGGATCGATGCACGACGAGCTGGCGGAGGTGGCTGTGCCCGAGATCTGGGCCGGGGTGGGCATCGGCAAGACGCACCACCACACCATGGTGATCAACGCACGAGGCGAGAGACTGCTGTCCCGCCCAATCCTCAACGGTGAGACCGAGTTGCCGGCGCTGATCGCCGATGTGCTGGCGCTATCCGACGACGTGCTGTGGGCCGTCGACCTCAATCGTGGCGGCGCCGCCCTGCTGATCGGCCTCCTCGGCACCCACGGCCAGCCCGTTCGGCTGCCCAGTGCGAAGCCGTTTCCGCCCCGGACGACCACGGTCCGCCTGCAGCGACGTGCGCTGCGGGCAGCGGCAGCAGGTGATCGTTCTCGTCGGCCACCTGCCAACCCTTTGAGGGGCTCGTGGTCAGCAAACTGACGAGCCCTCATGCAAGATCAAGGTTAGCCCGACCGGGACCACACATGATGGGGCGTTGGGTCGGTGAAGCGGCGAGACCAGAACGGGTGGTTGTTCCAACGGGTCTCCTGCCGGTGGATGATGTGGTGGTGTCGGCGGTATGCCGCGTGAGCGGCGTGCACACGATGCTCGTAGCTGTCCAACGCCGTCATGTCACCGCGCATGCGCGCGATCAGCGCGCGTGCGGCGTTCAGCCCCGTCACCAGTGCGGTCAGGATGCCCTGCGAGGACAGCGGATCGAAGGCGGCGGCTGCGTCGCCCACGGCGATCCAGCCCTCGCCGTACAGGCGGTCAAGGCGGGCACTGTACGCGGGCGCCCGCTGCGGCGCGCTGTCAGCAAGCAGCTCGTGCCCGTGTGCATGGGCACTCACGTGGCGAGTGCGCAGTGCTCGTCGGTGGAACGTCTCCGCGGTGCCCGGCTGTGTGCCGGGCAGGTCGGCGTCGGTGAAGAAGACGACCATGCGATGGTGTGAGGGCAGCAGAGTCGTATACCACCAGCCGTCCCGGTCGGCTTCTACAAGGGAACGGGTGTCAGGCACACCGGATGCGGGGCCCAGGGTGAGGTGCGTGGCCAAAAGGCGGTCATTGGTGAGGCGGCGAGCGCCCAGGCGGATCGCCAGTGCCGCGGTGCGGCCTGTGGCGTCAACCAGCCAAGTGGTCCGCACAGCGCGGACACTGGTGGGTCCCCGGAGCTGAATGTGCCACCCCTCGGGGGCGCGCAGCGGGGCACGCACGGCAGTGTGCTCGGCGAGCTCGGCTCCCGCCGTCTGGGCTGCGGCGCGCAGCCGATGATCGAACAGTGCCCGGTCCAGGTGCCAGCCATGCCCGTAGGGGTCACGCAAGGAATCGACCGTGCGGAGGTCGGGCCCGCCCCAGGAGGAGAGGGTGCCGTAGCTGGGCAGATGGCCGCTACCAAGGATCTGGTCATGGATGCCGAGGTCCTCGAGCAGCAGCGCGGCCACGGAGACCAGGCATTCGCCGATCTTGGGCGGGCCGGTTCCCGCGTCAGCGAGCAGGACGCGGTGCCCGCTGCGGACCAGTGCGAAGGCCGCAATGGACCCGGCCGGCCCGCCTCCGGCGACGACGACGTCGTAGCGGTCGCCGCTCATTGCCACTCGTGGAAGGGGTCGAGCTTCTCCAGATAGCCCACCGAGACCTGCTCCGGCGTGTAGCTGGTGCCCTCGATTGCTGTCGTGACGGCCCGATCCATCGCTGCCTCCGCCGCGGCGTCGGAGATCTCTGGTGCTCCCAGCTGCGGCACGTGTACGTTCACCAGGTTGTTGTCGTCATGAGCCTCCTGCAGCGGCGGCTGCGGAGGGGACTCGACCAGAATGGAGTCGGGGAACTTGCCGTCGCCGACGGTGTATTCGCGTTCCTCGATGATCCCGAATTTCCACCACAGCTTCGTCATCTGCTGCAGCTGTTGCGTTTTGTCCGTGGCGGTCAGCCCGCGCAACCAGACCGCACGGCGCTCGAAGGCGTCCGCCCGCTCCTCGTCGCTGCCAGCCGCGTTGACCTTCTCGAAGTCGGCTGCCTTCAGTACGTGGTTGGGAACGTGGGCCGGCCAGAAGGTCGGCAGGTAGGGGCTGTAGCGGGCGTCGATGTTGTTTTGGAGCTCGTAGCCGGAGCGGCAGCTTGCGGTGTCGGTCTGCCAAGGGGCCGCCATCCACCGCGTCAGGTCCCCGGGCCCCTGTGCGTAGAGCGGACCGCGCGCGGACAGCGCGATATCGGGGGTGAGGTGGTCCCCGTAGTCCGGTTCCGGCGGATCCTGCGCTGTGCGGTGGCGAATGCGGAACGGTTCGCTGTACATGGTGTCGTGTCGAATCGGCCAGGTGACTTCGCAGCCAGGGTGGAAGGCATCGGCAGCAGAGTTTTCCAGCGCGGCGCGGTCCAGCAGGCCCGGCTGCGAGGCGACGGGCGCATCCTCGAGCTTGGTGATGGTCTTCTTGGTGCCAGCCGTGAAGTCGCCCAGAGCCCACTGTCGCATCATCCGGTTCTGGGTCTCGGAGAGCGCCAGGTGCTGGAGGTCCGATCGTGGCGGTACGGCCATGCCGTCACCGTAGATCCACGGCCAGGGCGTAGGGGATCGCCCGTCACGCTCGTAGTCGCGCATCGTGTTGTAGACCTGCGTGCGGAGTTCCTCATTGCGCTCGGATGGATCGGACAGACGGGCGCGCATCTTCTCGTCCAGGAAATAGTGCGGCCCGCCCCACCCGAACTGGGCAGCGAAACCTCGATTGACCCACTGCAGATTGCAGAAGCGGGCCAGGATCGGCTCGATGTGGTCCCCGTAGGTGATGTCGGTAGGGAAGGGAAGCGTGCCGTTGTTGACGAAGACGTCGTGGAGCAGGTCATACAAGGTGCGCACGGTCTTCACCGCAGGCGCGTAGTGCGGAGGCCCCACGACCACCCAGGCGCCCGCCGCTTCGATCGCCTGGCCATTGTCCAGGATGACTTCCGCGGTAACCGGCCCGTCGGAGATGTCGTCATACCAGGTGTCGTTGTTGGCGAATCCGGTAATGGGCTTGCCCTCCCATGAGCCGCACTCCCCCATCCCGCCGAGGAACAGCAGTGATCCGCCCTTTACACCGCGCAGGTCCCCCAGGTGCGTCTTATCCCCCATGATCTGTCCCAGGACCTGCGCGGTCTGCTGCTGCGCCACTGACACGCTTTGTGGCGCGGGCATGTTCACCAGCTTGCTACGGTCCTGAACATCGGCGTTGCGGCGACCGTACTGCCGGCGCTTGAGCCGTCTGCCGTCCGGTACGTCCAGCGGCAGGTGGAACTGGTACCAAGCCGCCTTCTTGTTGGCTACCTGGACCGTCCACACGATGTCCTTGACGCCGTCGCGGCCCGGAACGACTTCGCGTACCGCCTGGCCGCCGCTGTCGTACTGGTAGATGCGGAAGTGCGCCGCCTGCCGTTTGAGCCTGCCCTCGGCATCTCGGAAGCCGCCCTCGGGGCTGGCCGGCTGGTCCGGCACCTCCGGGCCGATGAAGTACTCCGGGCTGTTGCCAACCCGCGCGATTCCGATCGCAGGATGAATCTTGAACGTCGCCTCATTCCCAGCCACAACCACCTCCGTAGACATCGTGCGTTACCGGGGCAGAACGTAAGGGGTACAGCGAACCTACGGACGAAGCCAGGCATACGGCGGCGGTGAGCTGAGCGGATGGTGGAATTCGCGTGGCCTGCGCTCGAGGTGGTTCTCGCCAAGTCGGTGACCGATCGCCGCCCCCGGTCATGGGGTCGTGGTAATCCTGAGAGTCGTCGCTCGCCGCACACCGGTTTCGCCCAGCAGCTCAACCAACGCCGCGTTGAAATTCTCCAGCCCGTCAGCCTCCAAGTGGGCGATGATCTCCCCCGGGAAGATCCCACTCGCCAACACCTTGCAGCCACCAAGACTGTGATGTGTCAGGCGCTCGAGCGCGACGTCACCACTAGCCGGCTCCACCTCGAACAGAACATATCCACGGGCCAGCATCGCCGATACCTCACTTCATTTTCGATGCCCGGTTCGCCACACAGGGGACGAATTGCATGCTCTGGGCAAATTAACACTGCCGTTCTCCGGTTCCCGGGAGGCGCAGTCGTGTTATGGAGCGATCGCTTGATCGCGCAGAAGCCCAGTTGCCGGGCGGGGTCGTGGCCTCAGACGACCCAGTATCCTTATCCGCACCGCTGCCACTGGTCATCCCAGCGGCGATACAGTTCCCATCTCGTCGAGCCGGGTGAGTGTGTCGGAAAGGTTGTGCAGGCAGGTTTCGCGGTCATGGTGGATCGCAAAGATCGTGGCGATGTCGGGCTTCGGTCGGACGCGGCGATGACAGTCGAGGGGTCTGCAATTGTTCACCAGCCGGGCTCGGGTCGCTCATACGAAGACCGTAGAGGGGGACGGCGTAGGCGTCCCCAACGGACAAGGCTCCCGTGCCGTTGAGGGAGGTGTTCGACGTCTCAACTCGCGACCACAAGAGCCTCGTTGGTTCTCTGTCCTGCCGCACTCGACCTGCCTCATGCCCTGGTCGAGTGGGTCACCATGCTCATCGTCACCCGCGAGGGTGACCACCGCTGCAAGCTCCCGCCGCACCAGCGTGCTCTGGTCACTCTGGTGTACCTGCGTCAGAACGTCACTCTCGCGCAGCTTGCGGCCGGCTTCGGTATCTCGACCGGCACCGCCCACGCCTTCACGGCCGCAGTAATCGGCCTGCTCGCCGCCCGCGCCCCCGGCCTGCTGCGCGCGCTGCGCGAAGCCGACCCCGACTACGTCCTGATCGACGGCACCCTTGCCGAGTGCGACCGGGTCGGCGACAGCCGCGCCGACTACTCCCACAAGCACCGCCGACACGGGGTGAACGTGCAGGTGGTGACCGACCCGGCGGGGCGGCTGCTGTGGATCTCACCCTTCTGTCAGGCCGGGCGCACGACCTGAGGCGCACGGCCTGACAGGTGCTCCGGCGCCCTTGACGTCGGTCCGGCTTCCCCGCACGGGTGCGGTCAGCTGCCGGGATCGACTTGCCCCGAAGCACAGTTTATTCAGCAAGGTGTATGCGCACCGACGACGCGAGGTCCTTACTGCTTTGAGGCCACAACGGCGAAGCCAGATAGCGTGAGGTCGACGGTTCACAAACCGGCGATCCTTCGCGTCGATCGCCACCGGCACGAGGACAAGCCGGCGGAGCTCCACACCCGTAGCCGGGCGGCGATGGTGGGGGTGGCAACGTCGCTGCGGCGGTCCATGCATGCGGACCGATCTCCCGATCGAACTTATAAGGCGGATCTCGGCGGGCTATCGTCCGCCTGTGCTGGTCGGACCGAGTCGGAGCACGTCGTCGTGTTTTGAAGTCATTCCGGGAGCTCAGAACGTCGAGTTCCCGTCACTCCGAATAGGGCACCCGGAGCTTGGCCCAGGACTTTGCTCCCGGCCAGCCGTCCGCGTCCGCACCCTGGTACCCGAGCTTCCGCTGCCACCTGGCGTAGCAGTCGCGGTGGTGTGTCGTCCACTGACGTCCGCTGAGAGGGTGGGCCGAGGGTGGGCCGGCCGGACCAAATTCGGAGCATCCCTCTTCGACCAGGCGCATTGCCATCATGCTGATGATCGGGCTGCTCGGCTCATTTTTGAACCACTCGGAACCTGGGAAGGGAACGTAGCCGTCTTCTGCACTCATGCTTGCACATTAGGCGTGTCCACCATTGCCTACATGCTCACGGCTTTGCAACTCGGTAAGTTCATGCGATTGACGGATGTCTGAGGATCGCTATCGCGGCATCCGGCTCGGCCGACAAGCTGGGCTACTCGTACGGCAGAGGGGGGCGAGGACCCGGGACGTTAAAGCCGTTCAGAGCGCGGCATCGATTGCCATCCATGCTCGACGCAGGCACGCCACCACCCAGGCTCTGGGCGTCAGAACGCAGCACTACGCGCTCAACGACGCTCAGGATCATTGCGCAAGGCAGCTCTCGGTCTGCCGGCTCCTCGTGCCGCACTCGACCTGCCTCATGCCCTGGTCGAGTGGGTCACCATGCTCATCGTCACCCGCGAGGGTGACCACCGCTGCAAGCTCCCGCCGCACCAGCGTGCTCTGGTCACTCTGGTGTACCTGCGTCAGAACGTCACTCTCGCGCAGCTTGCGGCCGGCTTCGGTATCTCGACCGGCACCGCCCACGCCTTCACGGCCGCAGTAATCGGCCTGCTCGCCGCCCGTGCCCCCGGCCTGCTGCGCGCGCTGCGCGAAGCCGACCCCGACTACGTCCTGATCGACGGCACCCTTGCCGAGTGCGACCGGGTCGGCGACAGCCGCGCCGACTACTCCCACAAGCACCGCCGGCGCGGAGTGAACGTGCAGGTGGTGACCGACCCGGCGGGGCGGCTGCTGTGGATCTCGCCGACGCTGCCCGGCCGCGCACACGATCTCACTGCGGCCCGCACCCACCAGATCATCCGGATCTGCGAACGCCAGGGCGTCCCGTCCTCGCCAACCGCGCCTACATCGGAGCCGGCCCGTGGGTGACGACACCCTCGGACGCCCGTCGGGCCGTGACCTCACTCCCACCCACCAAGCCGTCAACCGCGCGCTGTCTGCAGCACGGACACCGGTCGAGCCTGGTGTCGCACGGCTGAAGTCGTGGCGGATCTTCCGCAAGTCCTGGTGCAGTCCGAATCGGATGTCGTCAATCTCCGCGGCCGTCCTCATTCTGGAGCGGCAACGCTGACAAGGCTCCCTACGTTGTTCTGCGGGAGGCGGTGGCGGCGCGCCTAGGACAAGGGTGGCCCGCGGGCTCTGCGATCGGCCGGTTCGCCTCGTCGCCCAGGTTGAGCGAGACCCAGTTCGCCCAGCTGGAAGCGGAGCTGGCCAAGGGGCCGGTGGCGCACGGCTGGCCGGACCAGTGGTGGACGCTGTCGAGGATCAAGACCGTGATCGGCCGACGCTTCCACAAGAGCTACACGCTGCAAGGAGTGCGCAAACTGCTGATCCGGAACGGCTTCTCCTGCCAGGTGCCGGCCCGACGGGCCGTCGAGCGAGATGAGGAGCAGATCATCGGCTGGGTAAAGGAGACCTCGCCGCAGGTGGAAACCTCGCGGCGGCGCTCGATGCGTGGATCCCCTTCAAGGACGAGTCCGGCTTCTCGATGACGCCGCCTGTTGCCCGCACGTGGGCCCGCCGCGGGCGCACGCCCGTGATCCGGGTCCGCGGCCGTTCCTGCCGCCGTATCTCGATCGCCGCACTGGCCTGCTACAAGCCGGGGAACGCTCGAGGCTGATCTACCGGCCGCGCCGCGACGACGACGGCAGACGTGATGGGCGCAAAAGCTGCCCCTGGACCGACTACCGCGACCTGCTCATCGCCGCCCGCACCCAGCTCGCCGGGCCGATCGTACTCGTCTGGGACAACGTAGGGGCATCCTCAACGTCCATCTCGCCTACGGGGTGCGGCAGTTCATCGCCCGGCAGGAGTGGCTGACCGTCTACCAGCTGCCCTCGCACGCACCCGACCTCAACCCGGTCGAGGGCATCTGGTCGCTGCTGCGGCGTGGCTGGCTGTCCAACACCGCCTTCACCACACCCGAGCACCTCATCCAGACCATCCGCCAGGGAATGAGGAAGATCCAGTACTGCCCGCACCTCATCGACGGATGCCTCGCCGGGACCGGACTGTCCCTCACGCCAACGACTTCACGAGTTCAAGCTCAGTAGCCGAGTTGATGAACAACCGCGTGCCTGCCCTGCGGCTTCGTCACGGACCTCGGCGGGACCTCGACGCCGTCGTCGCCGGTCTCCGCACCGACGGCGGCTACGCTCAGCAGACAAAGTCCGAGCTGTTGGCCCAGAAGGTTAGATGTGACCATGTCTGGGCTCCGATGATGCCGTCGACCGTGATATCGGCGCATCCCTGAAATCTGCGTGTTGCAGCATCAGTGACCGGGCCGAAAACCCCATCCTGGACGAGGTCTTTGCCCGTCATTGAATTGTTCAGGTAGCACTGCGCCTGTTTCACCGCTGCTCCTGACGAGCCACGCTTGACTGATGGACGGGACTTGGTGTGGTTGCAAACTTGACTGGCCATGGAGAGCCTCCTCTACATACTGTCCTCAAGTGCGTAGACTTTGGACTAGTGCTTCGAAGCCGGGAACTCAGTACTATGAGTAACCCTCATCCGGATAGGGGACCCGGAGCTTAGCCCAGGACTTTGATCCTGGCCAGCCGTCCGCGTCCGTGCCCCGGTACCCGAGTTTCCGCTGCCACATGGCATAGGAGTCGCGGTGCTGCGTCGTCCACTGAGACGGTGGACCGCCCTGACCGTACGCGGAACACCCCTCTTCGACCAGGCGGATTGCCATCATCGTGATGATTGGGCTATTCGGTTGACTCTTGAACCACGCCGAACCTGGGAATGGAATGTAGCCAGATTCATCTTTCGCGACGATCAGCCGTTGCCCGACGAAGATTTTGTCCGGGTCGGGGATGTTGTTCCACGCTTGAAGCTGTTCGACCGTGGTCCCGAACCGGTTAGCAAGGTCCCACAGCGTGTCGCCCGTTCTGACGGTGTGGAAGGTGTCTTCTCCGTTCATATTTGTATGCTAAGCGCCTCGGTTGGTCCTCGCATGTTCGCCCGGGTGGATGTGGTGAGGTCATTCGGACAGCGGGTGCCGGTGGACTGTTCCGGAGAACATCGCACCACAGAAGCCCCGGAGTTGGGCTGGGCTTGCGGTGGTCCTCACAGGAGATGCGGCGATCACCGTCGCTGCTGTCTGGGGCGTTGCTCGTGCAGATGACGCTCAGTCTGTTGCCATCCGTACCCGTGTATTTACTGCCGTCAGCACGATGACAACAGGTACTTCGGTATCAGGGCCGTCAGCCACACCGCTCAGTCCGGGGGCTCGCGGCCGCCGACAGCACCGGATATAACGCCCCGGAAGATTGACTAACGCCGGTTGTATGTATCTCACTTGGCCACTAACGCGCCCGACATGATGCGGGCCGGTTGCCTGGCAGGCCTTGGCGTTCTGATCACTCGCGATCACCGGATCCCACGCGACAAGAACCCGCGCGCGCAGCTCACGCGCGAACGGGCTCCCATGCAACTCCCCCACCGGCGCTATCTGACTGTTCGACTATTCCATGTTCAACAGCTTTGGTCACGCACCATGCGGGACGGAGCCGCGCTAGTACTGCACCCTGGACGAGGTGACGCGACGGCATGCAGCACGAGGGAGCGCTGCATGGCAAGGAGACGATGAGAGTGACGCCGGCCTGGTCGGCGCCTCCTGACGCGCCACGGGCCAACACTGGTGTCGTAAGGTCCTGAAGTCAGGAAAGAGCGGCCGGAAAGCGCCAACCTGACGGCTCGGAGTCCCCAGCCACCTGCCGAAGCGCGACCCGCAAGTAAGCGGGTGGAGTTAGGGCGGTCGGATGACGCAGTAGCGTCATCCGACCGCCCTAACTCCCATCGGCACTACGCTGCCCGGTCAGCCCGCGGACTCTGCTTCTGATTCCGCCTTAGATACAAGCAGCCGTTGCCCGACCTTGATTTTGTTCGGGTCGCGAATCTTGTTCCATGCTTGAAGCTGTTCGACTGTGGTCCCGAACCGGTTGGCAAGGTCCCACAGCGTGTCGCCCGTTCTGACGGTGTGGAAGGTGTCTTCTCCGTTCATATTTCCATTCTAGGCGTCTCAACCGAACCTCGCATGTTCGCGCGGGTGGACGTAGTGGGGCTACCGGAGGCGCGGAAGTACGGGTGTTCATGCTGTGTCATTTGCGTTCGACAAATTAGAGGATCGGTGCAGAGTTTGGAGAACCAGAGGATCCCGTAGTGCAGAAGATCTGACGTGGGCTGGGCTCTTGGCGGTTCTCACACGCGGTACTGGCGAATCGCACCGAACGGCGATCTCTCAGGGCTGATGCGTACCTTCGCCACGGATCGGCATACGCATGCCAATGCCTCCGCGCTGCTTCCCCGGGAAGTGGTCTGTGAGGAGTACCCGCAAAAGGCAATCGAGACCACTGCATCACTCGTTACACTTGTTGCGCAGCCAGTAGGCACGCGAGTTATCGCAGAACGTGGCAAAGCCTGTGCCGAGCGCCGTGCCGGCGACCGCTGACACGCAAGGGGAAGAAGAGATGGGCCAGCGCACAGGGACTTCGCCGCCGACCTATTCCTTAGAATGCAAAGAACACGACCAGGTTCCCCCAGTCCAATACCGCTGCAACTCGATCGTTATGGGTCGATCTCGTATCTCCTGAGGGCCACCCACGCGCCAGGAGCCCGGTAATGGATTTATCCGGTCTGGCGGACAACCATGGTTTCCTCGACGGTCGGGAGAGCAGTCGTCTCAAACGAGGTGCGCGCGTCGCCTCGCCCAGTCCGACCTTGGCCATGGACCCGTCGTCCGGTGCGTCAGCCGCTCACGCTACGGCAGCAGCGGCTCCAGGCGATCCCGAAGCGGCTCTTCGCAGTTGACGGTGCCAGCGCGGGCTGGCGCATCGGCCCCCCGGGGGTGGATGTCGAGCTGCAGCGAGTCTGAAACTCGTCGGGGTCGTTCAACAACTCGCGTTACGTCGGCCTGCAGGCATCGGAAATGGCAGCCCCGCCGGTATTTCGGGACGGCCCGAGGAGTTTTGACTAGAAAAGGCTGCTGTTGGCCGCTGCGAACGCGTTGGTCATGGAAGTCTGTGATAGCGCGCCCTCGAAGTTGTGGGCGAACGAGGGGCGTGACAGGGCTGTCAGGGATGCGAGTTGCGGGAGACGACACACCTGCGGTGTGGCTCTTCGTGCATGGCCCGGAGCGCCGGACACCAGGGCCCCGTCACCGACCCGAACCCCGCATCACGTCCCCACTCGCAACTATCAATCGGCAAACTCGCCCACAAGGAATCGGCACGGCGCCGCGACCCCGGCCCGCCAATTACCGCTCGTGGTCACAGCAGTCGGGCGCAGGCCAAGGGCCGGACCCTGCCACCCGGTGCGAAGCCTCTACCCAAACCCGGCGCGAAGGCGGGTGTCCGGGCCGCGGTGGCCCGTGCATCCGGCTGTAGCAATCTGCGGGGTCGTGCTCCCGCCGCGTCGGATCGGCTGTATTGCCGATCCGACGCAAGGACGACGACTGGCCCTGTCCGAAGGACTGCCCGGGCCGCAGGATCAGGAGCAGGTGAGGGCCAAGCGCCTACGGCAGATCCCTGGTCGTGCTCGCGACGAGGCGGCCGACCTCGAAACCCTCCAGGTGGGCGGTGTGTGCCGAGGCGGCGCCAGGGACCAGCAGGTCGGCCTGGCCGCCGATGAGGTCGACGGAGGCGCGGGGACGCTGGTCGAGGTAGACATCGACGCGATCGACGTTCTCCGCCGTGAGCTTCAGACGGAGCGCGCCGTCGGCGGCGGCCGCCTCCGTGATCGTCACGGCGTGCGGAGTCAGACCCTGCAGGAGCCGGCCCGCGTGGTCCAGGAGATCCGTATTGCCCTCCAGCAGGTCGCGGCGTGTCATGCGATGCAGCTCGTCGGGGACGACTCCCAGGTCCTCCACCGGCGTGCCCGAGTTCGGGCCGACCCGCAGCGTGCGGCGCATCGACACCCGCATACCGGCACCCTTCGGCAGGGCCGTGTAGGGCGTGCCCGGGTCGTCCGCCAGGAACTTGGCCAAATCGTCGTGCTCCCAGACGTTGGCGCCGCCGGCGCCCGTGTTCTCGTCGGTGCCGAGCACGGGGCCGATGTCGTGGTCCTGGAAGCCCGCCGCGAAGATGTCCGTGGCCGAGTAGCACCGGGCGTTGGTGACGAGTACGACGGGTCCGAGGTACTGCTGCCCGATGGCGTTGGCGCCGTTCTCGGGGCTGAGCGGGACGGCGCCGGAGTAGACCGAGCCGGTCTCGACGGCCTGCTCCATGGACGACACCCAGGGACCCAGATCCAGTCCCGGCGCGCCCTGGAGCCGTCGGCAGATCCGCAGATTGAGCGGCGTGTTGATGAACTGCACCGGTTCGGGGTTGATCCGGCGCGGTGTCAGCGTCTGCAGGGTGAACTCGGCGGCGTGGATGTGCCCTCCGCCGTTGTCCCGGACGTCCACGATGAGACCATTCTGCGGCAGTTGCCGGATGAGCCGCACGAACTCCGCGACGAACTCGCCGGGACTGCGGACGTTGAACGTGAAGATGCGGATGTGGCCGAAGGTTCCGGACGGCGTGGTGACGGCTTGGGCCCGGAACACCTTGGGCGTGGTGGTGGCGATGTCGCCCGCCCCCAAGTCCGGTAGGGGTTCGTCCGCCTCGGCTGCCCGCTCCTGGGCAACAACCCGGGGCGCGAACAGCAGCACCTTGGCCCGCTGGGTCTCATCGCCGTCGAGGTCCAGGCCTTGGAACACGGCCGTGTCCCGGTCGGCGGAGACGAACGAGGGCAAGTTCTCCACGATCTGCCAGCTCTGCCGGAGTTCCCGGGCCGTTCCGGCGAGGTCGATGTAGCTGACCGTCACCCACTCCTCCAGCGGCGGGAGATGGATGACGAGCGGCCGCACGGTCAGCGACTGCACACCCCGGCTGCGCCGGGCCGCCGTGTTGCTACCGGCGAACCGGGCCGCGTTGAGGGCGACGGCGTCCTGGATGGGGATGCCGCTCCAGTGGGTGATCTCGACGCCCGGCTCGAACCCCGGCGCCGAGAAGCCGCTCACCACATGGGTGACCAGGAACCGGGTGCGGTCCTGTTCCGTGCAGGACTCGACCAGGAAGGGCAGGAAGGCGATCTTGCCCCTGAAGGGGTCGGGCAGCAGGTAGTTGGTGTGCAGATCCCGCACCGAGTGGAAGATCTCCGACATCTCCGAGTGGAACAGCCACTCCCTCGGCATGGTCTGCGGTGTCTGCCGCTCCATGCGCCGGCGCAGCAGCCTCAGCCGCTGGACCGGGTTGACGGCGTGCATCGCGGTCTTCAGCGGCAGATGGACGTAGTTCTGCTCCAGCACGACCAGGGCCTGCTCGACGAGGAGTCGGCGGTCCTCCAGGGACAACTGGCCGGCGCCGTGCAGGAAGGCGGGCACGGAGGCCGCGCCGAGCAGATGGTCACGTACCGGCTCCGCCGCGTTCTGGAGGAACTCGGGTGCGTTCTCATGAACCGGTTGGGTCATGGTGATGCACCAAGCCTTCGTGATGTGCGAATCTGGGTCTTGGATGGGGGCCGGTTCAGCCCCACTGGATGTCGGCCGTGGTCTCCAACGGCGGGCGGTCCGCCACAGACTCGGGAACATGCAGGGTGTCGCCCTTGTGGAGGGCCGCGGGGAAGCGCACCCGAGTGCGGTCCTCGACCTCGCCGAGGCTGACCTGGAAGACCCGGAACTCGTCCAGTTCCAGCGCTTCCAGCTGGTCCAGGTTCTGCGTGAGCAGAAACGCTCTGGCCTTCAGTTCGCCGTTCTCGGTGAATGCGATGACCTTGTAGAACTCCCGGGCTATGCGCACGCCCCGGTAGACCCGGTCGTCGTCCTGGAAGACCGGCCCGCCGAAGACGCTGATTCTCAGGTCGTCGACGTCGACGTCGGCGAAGACGGCGTCCTCCAGCGCGCCCCACACCCCGTTCTTGGCACTCTGGTTGAAGTCGTCCATCTGCGGGGTGATGTTGGTGTAGAAGAACGAGTCGGTGTTGGCCTTCCGGGCCTCCGGCAGGCTGCCCCAGAGCAGGTCGGCGCGGCGGGCGATGTGCCCCCGGTCGAGCCGGTTGGCCTGGTACAGCTCGTTGCCGACCTGCGCCGTGGCGGGCAGCCGCTGGTCCTTGACGAAGGGGATGCCGCTGCGGCTGAGCTTCTTCAGCGAGCCGCCGTCGACGTTCCAGGCCACCCAGAACGGGAAGCGCCGCTTCTTGTTCAGGGTGAGCGAGAAATGCGTGTACGGGATGACCGGCGAGCCGTCCAGGAGGGCGGCGTCCCGCGCGAGGTCCGCGTCCAGTTCCGGGGCCTCGACCCGTTCGCCGAGGAAGTCGGCGTCGTAGCCGGCGATGATCTCCAGCTGCTCCGGCGCAGGCTGGCTGAGGGTGATGTCGAGTTTTTCGAACACCGATGTCGACAGGCAGGCGAGGGCATGCTCGTCCGGATCACCGGTGCCCTCGCCGGCGAAGTGCAGCCCGGCCAGCACCGAACTCACCCGGTCGTCGCCCTCCTTGAACAGCCACGCCGCGCCGGAGTCACCGCCGCTGCTGACCTCACCGTCCGCCGACGGATGGTCGGGGTCCGGGCCAATCTCGAAGCACCCGATGGTCCGCTGGCCCGTTCCCCCGCCGTAGTTGATCTTCGCTATGGTGTCGACGCGGCGGACGATGCCGTGGGTGACCCCGGTGGAACGGCCGCTCTTGACCACCTTGTCGCCGAGCTCGGGCTCCCCCAGCGTCCGGGGGGCGACGTCCAGTTCGAGGATCTCCGGGCGGGAGTCGCGGTCTTCGATGGTCGCCACCGCGCAGTCCCCGGCCACGCCCAGGTGGGAGCGCTTGAGCACGCCCATCCGGTTGCGGTCGATGCGATTGTCGTCCCGCGTGCCGGGCTGCACGACCTCGATCCCCAGCTCGCCCAACGGCCCATGCAGCACATGCCAGTTGCTGAGTACGTACGGTGTCCCGTCGGCCCGGTCGAACACGATGCAGCCGATGGTGCCGGCCGACACCGTCACCGCGCCGACGCTGGCTCCGGGCCGTATGGGGTCCAGCCGGCTCTTGCGCAGCGGGCTCTCGACCTCGGCCACCATGTGGAAGCTTGGCTTGTAGGTGCGCTCGATGACATCGGTGGGCACCTCGAAGCCGTCGACGGTGATGGTGGCAGGGATCAGCTCGGTGCCCAGGGACTCCAGCACCTCCGGCTCGGCCTTGGTAGCCACGGTGAACTGCAACGCCACTTCGCCGCCCGGCTGATCGCCGGTGATCTTGCGGCCGACGCCCACTGACGTGATGTTCGGATCCTCCAGCAGATGCGGGCCCCGGACGCGGATGTAGTGCCGCAGCGACGAGATGAGTTCATCGTCGGAGGGCGAGCCCATCTTCGCCGAGGCCGTCTTCGGCGCATGCTTCGGTTGCGGGGTCTTCGAGGCGGTCTTCTTCGTGTTCGTGGTTCTGCTGGCCATGGGGGCACATATCCCTTCGTGGGCGAGACGATGCAGGAGGGCCGCCGGGGCTCGGCAGGCATCGGCACGTCGGCGCCGCGCGCAGTAGTGGTCCGGGGCGGCGACGCTCACCAACGCTGCCTTGCATTGGTGGGTGTTCGGTCGCGGCGTCGGTGGTCAAATGAAGATCGCCACGACTATTGCGAGGGCCTGGCCGGCCGCGACTGCCTGATGACTCTGTCGAGCCAGGGGGTGAAGTCCTCGTTCACCCGACCCGGGCAGTCCATCGCCTTCTGTGGCCGGTGCGCTCCCGAGCGTGACACCCGCGGACGGTGCCCAATTCGGTTCGAACTCCTGCAGCTGCTGAACCACTTGGAGCTTTTGCATGAATCAGACGTCAACTATTCCGACCACCCGCCCTCCCGGAGTCGAAGGACCCGAGGAGGTGGTTTTGCCGCTCATATCCATGATGGTCGAGCGGCGCGATGAGGCAAGTTGACATTGGAACCCAACGCTTCTGCCTCTTGGCGGATTCTCCCGCCGTCAACTACTTCTAGTGAAGCGTCAAATATTGAATCCAGACGCAATGCAGAGTGTCCAATATTGGCGATCATCTAGGCAACTCAGTCGTAGGCTGCCAGCCATGAGGAACCGCGCTCCCTCGCCAGCCTGACGCTCCGCCCTTCTGGCGAATGGTGCCGGAGCCAATCCGGATGCGTGAGACGGCGACGGGGTCTAACGTGAAAAGCGGCCGCTTGCGCATCGAGTCGGTTCCACACCGAGAGGCGCATTTCATCGACTACGGCTGCTGCTTCTTCACTTACTTCTCCACGGGAACTCCGCCGGCTCGCACCCGATCCGGCGTGACCGGAGGAGGCAGACAATGGGACGAGCTCCAGAGAATACGGAAAATCCGGGCGCCGAGGGATCTCGCCGAGCACTCTCGGAATCCCATGGGCACGCGTCCAACGCCCCGGCCGCTCGTCCCAATACCTGGCAGCATCGCGCCAAGGTCCGCGCGTCCGTTCTGTGGATCGAACTCGACTCTGTCTGTCCGAAGGAGAAGGAAGACGACTGTTCGGACGGGGTGAAGCGGAGCGAGCAGCGTGACGGAGCTCGGCGATTGCTCGTTCGGGCGGAGAAGCTGATCGACAGTGCCGGAAGTCGTCAGCGAGGATTGTGGGAGCGGATCCATAGTTGGTGGAACGGGGAGCTTTACGAAGGGACTCTCAAGAACCTGCATGAGGCCGAAGTGCTCATCATGGGACTGTACGAGCCCAACCGGGCGCTACGCCATGCTCAGAGTGTGCTCGCGATGGCCAAGCCGATCTGCCGTGGAGACAGCCGGGTGGCACAGGTCGAGCAGCTTCTGGGGCCTTCCAGAGAGACGCCGACTCCCAAGGACCTGCCAGCGGCACTCGCCGAGTTGCTGGGAGCGGCATACGCGGTCGAGGAGGAGCGGGGTGTCCGTAGCCGGAACTTCCGTAACCGGCTGATCCGGGCGGGGTTGGTGCTGACGATACTTCTTGGTGTGGTAGTCGGCGTCGCTTTCGCAGTCGACGGTTCAATCCCCGTATGCGATGTAATCGGAGAGCGACGAAGGACCAATTGCATCGGATCAGACGCCCCGAGCGGGCAGGACACCGGCATCGTCATGCTGCTCGGTATGCTCGGCGCCGGTCTCCCGATGATCGCCCGGCTGCAACGGATGGGAGGCAGCTGGAACCCCTACAGCCTGCCGTTCTGGCAGGAGATGATCAAGCTGCCGACCGGCGCCCTGACCGCTGTGGCGGGCCTGGTCCTCATCGACACCGACTGGCTCCCGTTCGCGAGGCCCGCTGACGGTTGGCGAGAAGTAATCGCCTACGCGATCGCCTTCGGCGTCGGGCAACTGGCCTTCACCCATGCGCTCGACAAACGCACGGAAAAGCTGCTGGCCGCCGACCCCGACGTGGACGAGGCAGAGCAACTGGAAAACGTACCGTCAAAAAAAGCGGACCGCTGAACCCGCACATCCCGGACCCAGGCCTGGACCGAGGAGAAGCCAGAGCGCGAACCAGAGCCACGGCATCGAGACGCTGATCGTCTTCGTCGGCGCCAACAACGCCCTGCAGACGGTGACCAAGCTCAAGGTGAAGTGGAGCGGCCCGGACTACAAGGACCTGAAGGGCAAGGAGTCGTACACGGTCTGGGATCCCGATCATTTCAAGGAAGAACTGCGGGAACTCGCCAAGGAGGTACGCGGCATCGCGGCCCGGCACGTCATCTGGTGCACCGTGCCCCACGTCACCATCGCGCCGATCGCGCGCGGGGTGGCGCGCAAGATGACCATCGGCTCGCGGTATTACCCCTACTACACCCGGCCATGGATCAGCGATCGGGACTTCAACCCCACCGTGCACCCCCACGTGACGGGCGAGCAGGCCAGGGACATCGACCTGGCGATCGACCAGTACAACGACGCCATCACCGCCCAGGTGGAGAGCGCGCGGGAGGACGGCCGGGACTGGTACCTCATGGATACGGCCGGGCTGCTCGACCGGCTCGCCGCCAAGCGCTACATCGACGATCCCAATGCCCGGCCGGCGTGGTGGCAGCCCTATCCCCTGCCGCCGCAGCTGGCGGCCCTGCCTACGCCACCGAACTCCCACTTCCTGACCAGCGACGGCAAGGGGCGCACCGACGGAGGTCTGTTCTCCCTCGACGGCGTCCACCCCACCACCGTCGGTTACGGGATCATGGCCCAGGAACTGGTTACCGTCATGCGCCTGGCAGGCGTCGAGTTCCGCCATCCGGACGGCACGGTACGACCGGACCCGGTCCTCGTCGACTTCGATCGACTCATCCGCCGCGACACCTTGATCAACCAGCCTCCGGGCAACCTGACCTCGGGGTTCGAGGTCCTCGCCTGGGCGGAGGCGTCGATCAGTCTGCTGAAGCGCACACTGTATTTCCGGGGCTGACCGGTGGTCGGCCCACGCCCGCCACCCCGATGTACTTGCCGCGCACGCAAGGAACGCGTCCGCTGGCAGCGAGAAAGGTATCCGCTGGGGTGGATGCCATCCGCGCGCCTCTTGGCGACTCAGCCCCGCAGCCGCGGGCACCGGAATGCCGCCGAACGACGCAGGTGAATGGTCACGTGGGGAACGCGTTGGAAAAACTTGGGCACCACTGTCGATCCAGCCACGTCCCGTTCGACATCCCGATGTAGGAGGCATCGCCATACGAGGAGACGACAGCACATGACGAGGGAACACATGGAGCAGCTGCTGCGAGTGCAGAACTTCACCATCTCGAGCGACGGCGTCGCCGCCGGCGAGGACCAGAGCCTGGAGCGGCCTTTCGGCCACACCATCGATCCGGGAAGGCTCTTCGCCTGGGCCGGCGCCACAGCGAGCTGGCCCATCCGCACCGAGCCCGGGGGAAGCCGGGGCCTCGACGACTACTTCACCCGGGACTTCAGCCACAACATCGGCGCCGAGATCATGGGCCGCAACAAGTTCGGACCCCAGCGCGGCCCCTGGCACGACCACGAGTGGCGCGGCTGGTGGGGTGACGAGCCGCCCTTCCACACGCCGGTGTTCGTCCTGACCCACCACAAGCGTCCGTCGTTCACGCTCTCCGACACCACGTTCCATTTCGTGGACGGCGATCCCGCCACCGTTCTCGCGCAGGCGCGGGAGGCCGCGCAGGGCAAGGATGTCCGGCTCGGCGGCGGCGTGACCACCATCCGTGAGTTCCTCGACGCCGACCTCGTCGACACCATGCATGTTGCCGTCTCACCGGTGAAGCTCGGTTCCGGGCTACGCCTGTGGGACTCGCCCAAACAGTTGCTGGACCGGTTCCACATGGAGGTCGTGCCCAGCCCGAGCGGCGTGACGCACCACCTTTTCTGGCGCAAATGACAAGACAGAGAACGCGGGAACCTCAGCACGGCCGACGCGAGCATGCTGGCAGATGAACGCGTAGTTGTGGGCGAGTCACCGCTGCAGCCCCCGGTACTCGCCCACAACCACTGACCAGCCACACGTGCAACACGCCTTCACTGCCTCTTCTTGGGATGGGCGGCGAAGAACTCCCACATCAGATCGGTGGCGTTGACGTCGGAGTCGGCGAAGGCCATGTCGTTGCTCAGGCCGCCGGGCCAGGAATGACCCATACGGGCCAATCGGTAGGTGGTCACCTCGGAGCCGTCTGCGCACGTGGCCGTGGTTCGCTTGACTTCCTTCTCCACCTCCTCAGGCGAGGCGATCTTGCAGTCCGCGCGCTTCTGCCAGGTCTTGATGCCGGTGTCGAAACTGTCGTAGTACCGGTCCAGTTCGCCGATGAAGGTGATGACGGAGACCGGGGATTCAGGGCGATACGAGTCGTCCTCTGCGGCCGAGCCGATGAAGCCGCCGCTGACGGGGGCGACGGCGGCGAAGACGTCGTGGAGTTCCACGGCGGCCTTGAGGGACATATCGCCGCCGTTGGAGATGCCAGTCGCGTAGATGCGGTCCGGGTCTGCGCCCCAGATGTCGACGAAGCGGTTGGTGATCGTGCGGAGCAGGCCGACGTCGTCCTCGGAGCCGCAGCAGACCAGGGCGTTGAAGGCCTGCGCATGACCGTCCGGGTACACGACAAGGAAGTTCTCCCGGTCGGCCTTCGCGCTCAGGCCGCTGAGCTCTTCCACGTAGCGCCCGGTGCTGGGGTAGGGGTGCATGGCGATCACCAGGGGCAGCTTCTTGTCCGGGGTGTACCCAGAGGGTGCATGCACCTTGTAGGTGCGCTGTTGACCCTTCCAGGTCAGCTTGACCGTCTGGTCACCAGGGCGGGGAACTTCTGCCTCCGGTGAGGATGACGACGCAGGCCTCTTGGACGGCTCGTCCTCGGCGCCGGAGTCTTCGGGGCCGGAGGAACAGGCGGTCAGGACGAGGACGGCGCACAGGGCACCGCGGGTGAGTGGGCCGCGTAAGGACGTAGTCCCTAGGGTCAGCATGGCGCACATGGTCGCAGTGGGGTGCGGGGCGGTCCAGAGGAATGGTTGCTTCGCAGCACCCGTGCTCTCAGCCGCCAGTCGCACGGCGTGCGGGAGCGGAACGTCTGCTCGCTCCCGATCGCCGCCTCGTCCCGCGCGAACTTCCCGACTGGCCCACAGGCGCTTGATTGCGACGCGTTCACCCTGCGCCTCTTCCCTGGTGAGCATCTTCCCCACCGATCCTCAGTGGTCGACGGGGAATGCGGCGAAGACAGAAGCGATGAGCAGGTAGGCCATCTGAGTGGATCCGCGACCGCGGCTGAAATGGGTTTTCATGACCGGGTATTCGTTTGGACGTTGATATTTAGCATTAACTGAAAATGCTCATCTTTTTGGGAGCAGAGTGGCCATGCCCGACCACACGCAGCTGCGGCGTGCGACCGCCTGGACGAGAGCGACTGCCCTCGAGGATGTCAGCGCCGCCGGCGCCGCGGGTGGCTTGGACGAGACGTCCGGCCACCCCCCGTTGGACCAGGGCCTCGCCGACGACGGCTGCGGGCCCGGCTCCACCGCGCTGGAACCGGGGCGGCTGTACCGCAGGATCAGCGGTAGGGATGACCGGGCACGGCCCGTCAGCGAGGAGGAACTGACGTCGCTGGGCGACCCGATGGCGGTGGAGTTCTTCCGCGTCGGCGTATTTCCCACCACCGTGCAGGACCTGCTGTCCCGACTCCCCGCGACGGCGGCCGCCTCACGGAAGGTGTATCTGGTCAGCGAGGCCGGGCAGATCCCGCCGGATGCCATCGGCGAGCGCGACATGCGGTTCGCGATCACCGCTGCCGTAGCCGGTAGTCAGGTTGACCTTCTGGTCAGCACCCAGGCTGGAGGCGACCCCCAGGCGGGATTCCTTCAGGTCGCAGGATGGGATCCCCAAGCGAGGGTCTTCAACTTCTACGCTCGGTTCGAATCCAGCTGGGTCTGGGCGGGCAACTCCTGGGACGCACTGGAACCCGACTCGCGCGGCAAGGGCTGCTTCGACAGCCACGTCAACGGCAGCGCCGTGATGAAAGAGCTGAGGATTCCCTGGATCAACTGGCAGTCCGAGCGGGCCACGATCCGGCTCTCCGAGGATGACCCGCTGCGCGATGACCCGCTGTTCCAGCAGGTCATCGGGGCTCAGCAGCTGGAACTGACCGTCAGGTCCCTCATCACCCGGTGGACAGCGGCTCGCCTGGCCGCTGTCACCGCGAACGGCCTCGTGGACCACCCCGACCGGCTGCTGCGCCATCTGTTCACCAGCACCACGGTCAATCTCGCCAGCACCGACAGACAGAGCAGCAGCATCACGGCGGACAGTCCCGACCTCACGCTGCCCACGGGTTTCTGGCTGAACCAGGATGTCCTGTTCGACGACCTTCGCCTGTCCACGCAGGCCGCCCCGCCCAGGGTGCCGGCCGCCCGATACCTCGCCAGCCTGACCCGGTTCGGCTTCCGGCTGGAGGAGAAGTTCAGCGGGTTCTCGCAGCCAGGCGACACGTTTTTCGCCTTCGTGGTGCCCGAGGCAGCTCACGAGGACAACGAGGTGGTTCGGCAGATGGTCCGCCACGGGCTTGTCCCGGCGAAGTTCGCGGCCTGTGTGCTGATGGTGGACTTTCCCAACCCCGTCTTCAGCTCTGCCCGAAGCCGCCTCATGCGGTACGTGCCGACTACGCCGACCAAGGCGGTGGAGTTGTGCGACAAAGTCGCACAAGCCATCTTGGACGCCGCGGGCACCCTGCCCGCCGACAGCCCCGAAGGCCGCTTCGCCGAGCACTGGCAGGTGCCCGACGACGCCTGGCGGACAGTGTTCGGACAACGGGTGGACGCGTACCTGCGCGGGATCACCGAGCGCATCCGCACCGAAACCGGCTTCGACGACTTTGTCCGCCTGGCCGAGTCGCGCCGTCGGCACTTCCGCCGCATGAAGCTCAACGAGTTCGAACTCACCCTGCCGGTCACCAATATTCCCCCTGACGCCCCGCCGCTGGCGATGCGTGAGGACGCCACCGTCGCGGAGCTGGCCTGACGCTGAACCTCACCGGTCTCGGTCTCCCCGGCCTCACCTTCGGCGGCCCTGCCGCCCACTTGGTTCCCGCTCGCCCTCGCATACAAGGAGAACGCCATGGCCAAACTGGAAGCCTACGGCCCCCCAGGCAACCTCGACGATCTGGACGACTTCGGCCGCAAGGCCTGGAACACGTTTATCTCCGACACGGTCGACGAGGCCATTCAAGGCCCCGATCCGGACCAGGTACTGAACGACAGCCCAAGACCGCAGTTCTACAACCTGACCACCACGGACACCGCCCCGGACCTCCAGCACGCCCCCATTCGATGGACTGCGTTCCCCCGCATCATCAAGATCACCTCCATTTCCGACCTCCAGCGATGGCAGCGCGCCGACGCCAGCCGTGACGTCCAGGACGAGTACTGCGAGTGGAGCGTCTCCCGCGACGACTCAGGAAAGATCAACGAGGTCACGTTCACCTGTGAAGGTCCCGAGTACTGGGAGATCCTGGCGCAAACCAACCCGGACAAGACACTTGAGCTCTATCAAAAGTTCATCAGTCCGGACGTACGCAAGGAGGATCTGTTCTCGCCCAGCGGTCGATACCAGCCGCGCAACAAGTGGAACAACTCCACGAGCCATGGCGCCATGCACCTGATTCAGCCGAACAACACCTTGGGCGCGGAAATCGAACTGGCCGCGGCGGCCACCATCCGGCGCGTGATCGACGGCGAGGAACTGACCACCGAGCAGGAGCTGATCGCCTGCAGCAAGTACGGTGCCGCGGAGCGCAACAGCGATCCGCACATCGGCGCGGGAGTCAACGCCCTGGCCCGCCAGAAGGCCGACATCACCCTCGCCGACCCAGTGGGCCTGTACTTCGACGACCTGTCCACGGACGGCTGGGAGACCCCGGACGGCTCCGATCCCAAGGAATACTGGACGTACTTGAGAGGCGACTCGGAGCACCGTGTCCGCGCGGTCTACGCGGTGCCCGCGGACAAGGGCTTTGCCGTCGGGGACATCACCATCGGCGGAAGGCCCATCGAGTTCGGATCGCAGATCGCGGACTTCATCACGATCAGGCTCACCGGCGTCGCCTGCCGGTTCGGCGAGTCCACGGCCCAGCCGCAGACCGCCTGTAAGGAGTTCCCGGCGGTTGAATTGCGAGAAGAGGGCTTCAACGCAGCCGCATTCTCCGCCTCCGGCCACTTCCTGGATCCCCGCCCCACCCTCTCCCACCGCTCTTCCCGCGTCACCTGACACGTTCCATCGCGGAGCGCGTCGCGCTTCACAAGGCACGTGTGGGGGCGACGGCGAACACCGGGCGGACACCGGCGGCCGCGGAGGCTGCGCGAATCGGGGACGGCGTCGGCGACGGAGTTCCGGTCGGTCACGGCGAGCGCGTGCAGATCGACGACCTGCATACCCGGCTGCGAGAGGCAGAGCCGCACCTCAAGCACCCCACCGGCAGCCAGTACCCCTGCCCCAAGCATCGCTCGGAACGGGCATCGACTCACGAGCCGCTTACTCAGACTCCAGGCCGCAGTTGACGCCTTCACTCACGGCCTGCTCCGGCACCCCACCGTGAACCGGTAGCACCGCGCGTCGACTCGGCCGGAGCTGATCGGCTCAGGAGCGGATCACCCGAACGAACCCTCCGTAGCGACGTCACTTCGCGTTGCCGGTCCAAGGGCCGAGCGGGTGGTTCTCGCGGGTGGCTTGGGTCGAGACGCGTCCGGCAGGGACAACTACCTGGGTGTGCGCCGCCCCGCAGTCCCTTTCAGGGAGGACACCATGTCAGGAAAGCGTGTTGCCCGAATTCGTTCCGCGGCGGTTCCCGGGCTGGCCGACATCCGGCTCTTCAACGGGGCCGCCGGCCTGCTCGGCCTCGACCTGCTGACCAGCCGCGACGAGCGCCTCACGCAGGACCTGCGGGAGGGCGTGCTCATCCATGGCAGCGACACGGTGACTGCGGCAATGCTCGGGCTGCGCGGCCATCTGGCACCCCGCACCGCTGCCCTGACCACCCTGATCTCCGCCGTCAACACCGCGCTGGCCGTCAGTGCCCTGACCGGCGGCCAGGAGAAGACGTGACAGCGACCGCCGCAGAGGGGTTCGACTACGTCGTGGTGGGGGCGGGGGCCGGCGGCGGCCCGCTCGCCGCCCGCCTCGCCGAAGCCGGCATGCGGGTCCTGCTCCTCGACGCGGGCGGCGAACACACCAACGACAACTACCTCGTGCCCGCCTTCCACCCCGACGCCACCGAGGACCCCGCACAGCGCTGGGACTACTTCGTGCGCCACTACGAGGACGAGGAACAGCACCAGCGCGACACCAAGGCCGTCCCCGGCAAGGGAATCCTCTACCCGCGGGCCGGGGCGATCGGCGGCTGCTCCGCCCACCACGCGCTGATCACCGTCTACCCGTACAACGCGGACTGGGACCGGATCGCCCGGGCAACCGGCGATGACTCCTGGAGCAGCGCGTCCATGCGCGCCTACTTCGAGCGGCTGGAGCGCTGCGAATACCGGCCGCGCCCCAGGACACTGCCGTCCAACCGGCTGCTGGCAGCGCTGCTGCGGGCGCTGCCGTTCGTCTCCGGGCGGTACGTCAACGGGTCGCGGCACGGATTCGACGGCTGGCTACCCACACGGCTGGCCGACCCCGGGCTGATCATCCAGGACAAGCAGCTGCTGAAGGTCGTACTGAACGCGGCGGAGGGCGAGCTCGCCGACTTCCTCGGCCGGCCGCTGTCGCCTCTGGAGGGCCTGGGCGCCCTGGTTGACCCCAATGACTGGCGCGTGCAGACCGATGCGCTCGAAGGACTGTGGCAGATTCCCATGTCCGTCACCGCCGACGGGCGGCGCAGTGCCGTACGCGAGCGGATCGCGGCCGTACGCGAGAAGCACCCCGACCGGCTCGTCGTACGACCGCACGTTCTGGTGACCCGCGTCGTGCTGGACGAAAACGACGCGGCGGTCGGCGTCGAGTACCTCGCCCGCGAGCACGCCTACCGAGCCGATCCCGCGGCCGACGGGGACCCCCACCTCGCGTCGCCGCAGCTGGTGCTGGCCCGGCGCGAGGTGATCTTGGCCGCTGGTGCCTTCAACACACCGCAGCTGCTGATGCTGTCCGGGATCGGCCCGCGCGATGAGCTGGAGCGGCATGGCATCACGGTGCGCGTCGACCGGCAGTGCGTCGGCCGGACCCTCCAGGACCGCTACGAGGTCGGCGTGGTCAGCCAGATGGCCCGGGAGTTCCCGATCATCAAAGGCTGCTCCTTCCACGCGCCCGAGCCCGGCACGCCACCCGACCGCTGCTATCGCGACTGGCAGCGCGGCAAAGGGCTCTACACCACGAACGGAGCCGTCGTCGGCATCACCCGCAAGTCCCGTGCCGATCTCGATGCACCGGACCTGTTCGTCTTCGGGCTGCCCGCCGACTTCCGCGGCTACTACCCCGGCTACTCCCGGGACGGGCTGCTGCGCAAGGACCGCTTCACCTGGGCGGTCCTCAAGGCCGGGACACGCAACACAGGAGGGCGGGTGCGCCTGAGGTCGGCCGATCCCCGGGACACCCCGCAGGTGAACTTCCACTACTTCACGGAGGGCACAGACAAGACCGGCGCGGACCTCGACGCGATGGTCGACGCCGTCGAATTCGTGCGCGGCATGAACCGCCGCGCCGGAGACGTGATCAAGAAGGAGCTGTGGCCCGGCGAGGGTGTCCGCACCCGCGAGCAGATCCGCCGCTGGGTGCAGGACGAGGCGTGGGGCCACCATGCGTCCTGCACCTGCCCGATGGGGCGTCCCGACGATCCCGCCTCCGTCGTCGACAGCCGGTTCCGGGTCTGCGGCGTGCAGCGCTTGCGTGTCGTGTACGCCTCCGTCTTCCCCCGAATCCCCGGATTCTTCGTCGCCACTCCGATCTACATGATCAGCGAGAAGGCCAGTGACGTGATCCTCGCCGAAGCCCTGCCACCCAGCGAACCAAGCACCGTCGAACCGTCCGCCAGGAGGAACCGATGACTCACAAGCGACCGTCCGCCGGCAACGCGAGGTCCGGCTACCGACGCACTCTGCCCTGGCGTGTCGTCACCGGCGTCGCCGAATTCCTGGACCGCAGGATCGGCTGGGACAAACTGCCCGTCCCGCTCGGACTCGGTACCCTGCTCGGGCTGCGGGTGAAGCTGCGGCAGGAGAACCTGCACGACACCAACCGGATCCCCGCGGTGAACGTACCCGAGCCGGCACCGCGGAACGGCAAGGCATACCCGGTCAACCGGACGGCCGACGGCAGTTACAACGACCTCGACCAGCCGAAGATGGGTATGGCCGGCACCCGCTTCGGCCGCAACATCCCGCTGGAGAAGATCCCTCCGGTCTCGGCCGCAGACGTGCTCTCCTCGCCCAACCCGCGCGTGGTCAGCCGCGAACTGCTCACCCGGGACGAGTTCATCCCCGCCGAGACGGTGAACTCCCTCGTGGCGGCCTGGCTGCAGTTCATGGTGCGCGACTGGTTCAGCCACGGCGCAAGCCCCACGGACCGGCCGTGGACCGTCCCGCTACGCGACGACGACCCCTGGCCCGAGCGACCCATGCAGATCATGCGCACCCCCGACGACCCCACGCGCGACCCGCACGCCCCGGCCGGCACCCCCGACACGCGCGTCAACGTCTCCTCGCACTGGTGGGACGCCTCCCAGATCTACGGGTCGAGCGAGGAGGAGCAGCGTGTCCTGCGCACCGGGGAGAACGGCAAGCTGCGTCTGTGGGGCGACGACGGGACACCCTTACCGTCCGACCCGGACCACGACCCGTCCCGGGTGCCCGGCTTCTGGCTGGGGCTCGCGATGATGCAGACGCTGTTCGCCAAGGAGCACAACGCCATCTGTGACCACCTCCACGCGCAGTACCCCGGCTGGGACGACGAGGAGCTCTTCCAGCGCGCCAGGCTGGTCAACGCCGCCCTCCTCGCCAAGATCCACACGGTGGAGTGGACACCGGCAGTCATCAGTCACCCGACCACCGTCACCGCGCTGCGCACCAACTGGTGGGGGCTCGCCGGCGAGCGCGCGCACAACCTCTTCGGGCGGATCAGCAACTCCGAGGTGATCAGCGGCATCCCCGGTGCCGAGACCGACCACTACGGCGTTCCGTACACGCTCACCGAGGAGTTCGTCGCCGTCTACCGCATGCACCCGTTGGTCCGCGACGACTGGCATCTGCGGGCCGCGGCCGACGACGCCACGCTGCGGGAGGCCACCTTCCGCGATCTCGCCGGTCCCGAGGCACTGAAGGTCATGGACACCGTCCCCGTGCATGACCTGCTGTACAGCTTCGGCACGCTGCACCCGGGCCTGGTCACCATGCACAACTTCCCTAAGTTCCTGCAGGAGTTCGAGCGGCCGGACGGTCACCTGCAGGACCTCGCCGCCACGGACATCCTGCGCAGCAGGGAACTCGGTGTCCCCCGCTACAACGAGTTCCGCCGGCTGCTGCGCCTGAAGCCCGCCGCGAGTTTCGAGGAGCTCACCGAAAACCGGGACTGGGCCGAGCAGATCAAGCGGGTCTACGACGGCGACATCGAGAAGGTGGACCTGACCGTGGGCCTGTACGCGGAGAAACTCCCCGCCGGATTCGCCTTCAGCGACACCGCGTTCCGCATCTTCATCCTCATGGCCTCGCGTCGGCTCAACAGCGATCGGTTCTTCACCGAGTACTACACGCCCGAGGTCTACTCGAAGGCTGGACTGCGCTGGATCGACGAAAACACCATGGGGACCGTACTGCTGCGCCACCACCCGGATCTACGGACCGCACTGGCCGGAGTGAAGAACGCCTTCCAGCCCTGGAACGTCGCCGGGCGGAAGTGAGGAGGAAGCCGGGACGGCAGAAGGTCGCAGAGCCGACCTCGTCCTGGAGGGCGGCGGGTTTCGTGGCCTGGGCGCCGCGGGAGCTGTGATCGGCCTGCTGGAGAAGGGCTTTGCCTTCGAGCGCTCCGCCGGCACCTCCGTCGGCGCCATCGCGTGGCCGCCGGGGTGGAGGCCACGGGCCTGCGCGACATCATGGGCCGCCTGGACCTGACCCGGGTCCCGGGACGGTCTGTTGCCGGGCCTGCCCGTTCTCAGCGAGGGTGTATCCCTGTTCGGAAGGCGGGGCGCACACCGGGGCGAGTGGATCCGGCAGTGGCTGGAGAAGGAACTGGCGCCGTGGCCGGCGACACGACGTAGTCCTCCCGCGCGCCTATCTGCGTCGAGGCGGTATCAAGTCGGTCATCGCGGCGAAGGCTGACCAGGCCTCCAACCGGAAGAAGACGGGCCGCTCGGGCGGGCGGTCCGTCTCTCACGACGCGGCTCTTTACCGGGACCGCAAGACGGCCTGCTGTATCAGGCTGCGAAGCCGATGTTGGTGACGTACTCGTACTGGCCCCATTCGGAGCCGAGGTCCACGGTTGCGTCGCTGATCCAGGCGTCGTCCAAGGCGGCGTCGTCTTCGTTGGCCCACGCCTCGACGATCCGGTCCCAGTGACGGACGTTGAGCGTGCGGAAGGACACGACGCGCTGACGGGGCCGGTCGACCTGGGACTGGTTGACCGGGTGGAACTCGACACGGGTGCCGCGGCCTTCACGGTTGAGACGTGCGAGCAAGTACCTGGCGACGTTGTGGCGGCGCACCGTGCGGTAGGCGGTCTCGATGTTCTGCAGACTCTTCCTCGAAGGGCTGCGCTTGCCGTCCAGCCATGCCCTGAGCGTGCGGTCGGTGACGGTGAGGCCGGCCTCGCGGGCTGCCTGGCGGGCGTGGTCGGTGCGGGTGAGGTAGTGCAGACGGGCCAGCAGCCCGCGGCGTGCAGTGATCGGGGTGGCGACGAAGTTGGCAAGCGCATCGAGCTGGCGGGCGACGGCCTCGTGGCCTTTCATGCCACGGGCCCCGTATTTCCCGAATTCCATGGTGCGCTCTGGCACTTCAATTCTCTTTCACGGTGGCGTGCGCTGCTTTGTGGCGGGACCAGATTACAGCACGTTCGGTTCACACATCAGGAGGTGCCGTCAAGCACACGCCAGGCCCTGACCTGCTGGTTCGGGAGTTGCGTGAACGTGGCGCATGACAGCTCGAGTTACGGCGCCGCCACGGAGTTGGAGGAGTACGGGTTGCGGTTGCTGCGCATGCGAATGCGGGATGTGCTCGCGCGCGGCACACAGATGGGGCAGCACACCGTCGCGCTCCCAAGAAGGTGCTGATCTTGCAGACGCCGTGCGGCTGGGCGGCGTTGGCCGTGGTCCAGGGTGCCGACGTCGTCGTATCCCTGGTAGAGGTAGGCGCGGGTGAAGGCTTGTGTGAGGCGGGCTTGGTCGTCATGGACGAAGCACTGCACCTGCTCGGGCCGGCCGCCGGTCGTTTCCCGGATCTGGGCGCTCAGGGCTGCGGCGCGCGCTGCCGTCGCGCGTCGCTGTGCACGTGGCACAGCAACAGGCATACGTCGTCCTCGTGTTCGGAGTCATGCAGCAGGGGGTGCAGGAGCCGGTCGGCCGACGTCTCCAGGTTGTCTTCGAGTTCGGTCGGGCCGAAGCCGCCCAGCACCTCGGCCAGGCGCCGGATACCGGGGTCTATCCCACGGGCGCGGCGCTCCACCAGGCCGTCGGTGTACAGGGCCAGCGTCGATCCGGACGGGAGCGGCACGGTGTGGTCGCGGATCTCCTGGTTCAGGGGGATGCCCAGCATGGCACCGGGCTTGGCGTCGAGGGTGCGCACCTGACCGTCGGGGGTGCGCAGTACTGGTGGCGGGTGACCGGCGGCGGCCCAGGTGAGTGTGGGTTCGTCGGGGTGGAAGCGTGCGATGACCGCGGTGGCGTAGAGGTCGAGGCGCAGGCGGTGCAGGAACTCATGCAGGCGTGTCAGGAGTTCGCCGGGGCTGCTGCCGTCGACGGCGTAGGCGCGCAGGGCGGTGCGCAGTTGGCTCATCATCACCGCGGCGTGCAGTCCGTGTCCGGTGACGTCTCCGATGACGGTGATCAGGCTGCCGTCGGGCTGGCGGAAGGCGTCGTACCAGTCGCCGCCGATGTTCAGGCCGCGGGTGGCGGGAAGGTAGCGTGCGGCCAGGCTCAGGCCGGGTGTCGTGGGCAGTTCGGTGAGCAGGGCGCGTTGCAGGGTCTCGGCGATGTCCCGGTTGTGCTCGAAACGTCTGGCGTTCTCCAGGGCGATGCTGGCCCGTCGGGTCAGCTCGATCAGCATGACGGCGTCGTCCGGGTCCCAGCGTTCGTCGGGCGGCGACAGCGTGAGGACGCCCTGCGGTGCCCGCCGGGTGAGCAGGGGGATGCACAGCAGGGGCCGGCCGGGGTCGAGGGCCGAGGGCGGCTGGTCGTCGACGCCGGGCAGTCCGCCGGGGTGGTCGGCGGCGTACTGCGGGCGGCCGCGGCGGGCCGCGAGGACGGCGGCGGCCGGATGCGGGCCGCTGCCCAGTTCGTCGTCCACACCGTCGAACAGCCAGACGTCGACGGTGCGCGCGTACCGCGGCACCAGCAGGGCAGGGAGCAGCCGGACGATGGCTTCGTGGTTCAAGGAGGCCGTCAGGGCGGCGCTGGCGTCGGCCAGGAAGGTGAGCCGGCCGCGGGCGTTCTCCGCCTCCTTGCGCGCCTTCTTCTCAGCGGCGAACAGTTCCCGCTGGGCCCGGCCGGCGGCGTCCAGTTCGGCGTGGAGCGCCAGGACGCCCTGGTTGGTCTGGTGGAGTTCCTCGCGGTGAAACGCGACCAGTGCCTCCTGTTCGTCGAGCCGTTCCAGCAGCAGGGCCGCGTCCTCGTCGGCGCCGAACAGGGCCTCGGCCAGGGTCGCCGGGTCGTCGGCCGCCTGCTCGGCGCCGGAGACGTCCACGTCCTCGGCGCAGGCGACCGACGCCTGCCACGCGGGCTGCCGGTCCTCCGGGCGGCGCCTTGCCGGCGCCACCTCGACGCGGAAGGCGCCGCCACCGGGCGACACAGTCACGTCCACGCCGACCTGCCAGTCACCCCCTTTGGTGAGGCACTGCCGCAGTTGTGCGGTGAGCGCGGCCACCAGCCGCGTCCGCTCGACGGGGGCCACTGCGCACCCGGCGGCCAGCCGCGCGGTGGCAATGCGGGCCTGCGCGGCGTCCGTGATGGTGCGTACGTACCAGGTGCGGGTCATCAGCAGCCGTCCGAGGGGAAGGGACTCAGCACGACAACGGCCGTGTCGTCGCGCACCGGAAAGGCGGGGCTGCTGGCGTCCCGCACGATCGACGCGGCGATCACGGCGGGGTCGAGGGAGGGCGGGGCATGGGCGGCCGGGCCGGGACTCCAGCGGCTCGGCAGGCCGTCGCTGTGCAGGACCAGGAGGCAGTCGTCCATCCAGAGCTCCTGGTTCTCCGGCAGCCGCGCCGGGAGGTGGGCACCGACGATGCCCGGACGCGAAAGGAGCCCCTGCCAGCGCTCGCCACGACGCAGCCGGGCCCCCACATTGCCCACTCCGGCGAAGTGCAACTGTCCTGCGGCGACGTCGAGTTGCGCCACGGCAACCGCCGCACCCCTGGTCTCGCGCAGAGCACCGTGCAGCCGCCGCAGCAGGTCCGCCGGCGACAGGTGGGGCGCGCTGCGCAATGCCTCCACTGCGGCGGAGGAAGCGCGGGCTGCCTGAGGGCCGTGGCCCAGGCCGTCGGCCAGCATCAGTGTCACGCGGTCGCCCGTACGGACACACACCCAGGCGTCGCCGGAGAACTCCGCGCCCGCGAAGGGGATGTTGACGCCGCCGGCCCGTACCGGGACAGGGGCGGGGCGCGGACCCGCGGCGTCACGGTCCCGACCGCCAGCGATCCTGGCCATGACGACCGTGCCCCGCCCTGGTGTGCTGTGCAGGGCGAAGTCGTCGGCCGTGCGCAGGCACGTGCCCAGGCCGGCACCGAGGGAGGCCGTGGTGGAGTAGCCGTCGCGCAGCGCTGCGGCGGTGTCGGGCATGCCCCGTCCGTGGTCGACGGCCATGATCTGCACCACTGCGATCCTCTCGTCGCCGTAGGCCGGAACCACCGGACCCACGAGGTCGAGGAGTATCTGCCCGCCACCGGCGTGTTTCAGCAGATTGGTGGCGAGTTCCGTGGCCACGAGCTCGGCGGCGGCGACCCTGTCCCCGGCCAGCCCGGCATGGCGGGCCGCGGCCCCGGCCGCCACGCGGGCGTCGCGTACGCGGGTCGAGTCGTGCACCGGCACCTCCCACACGCGCGGCATCAGAAGGCCTCACGCGGACGAGGCGGCCGGGCGGTCCATGACGTCACCGTAACGGTAGTGCCGACACCGCGGCGGCTGTCGATGGAGAATTCGTGCACCAGGCGCCGGGCGCCGCCCAGGCCCATCCCCAACCCCTCGCCGGAGGTGTAGCCGTCGGACAGGGCCTGGTCCAGATCGGCGATGCCGGGACCCTGGTCGCTGAAGACGAGCCGCAGCCCCTGGATCCCGCCGCTGCTCACCGGCGTGCACTCCATCTGGCCCCCGCCACCGTGGACGAGGGCGTTACGCGCCAGCTCACTGGCGGCGGTGACAAGTTTCGTCTGCTCGACCAGACGGAACCCGAGTCGGGCAGTCATCTGCCGCACGTGCTGCCGTACTCGCACCAGATCCAGGTCCGAGTGGATCGGCAGGCAGGCGGAGACACTGCCGGTGCTGTGGGTCACAGGCTCTCCCGGCGGGCGCGCCCGGCCCGGGGCAGGACCGACACCTCGGCCCCGAGCAGGCGCAGGGCCTCCTCGGTGTTCAGAGCCGTACGCAACCCCGGCAGAGTCAGCCCGAGTTCCACCAAGGTGATCGCCACCGCCGGGCGCATCCCCGCCACCACGGTCTGCGCGGCCAGCAGCCCGGTCATGGCCGCCACGTCACTGAGCACACGGCCCATGAAGGAATCGACGACCTCGACACCGGAGAGGTCGATGACGACACCGGTGATCGCGCTGTCGGCGACGGTCGCGCCGATGTCCTGCTGGAGCTGTTCCGCGGTGCTGTCGTACAGGTCGCCCTGGAGGGTGACCAGGAGCACGCCACCGAGCCTGAGGACCGGCACGTGTCCTTCGTACGGGAACGTGGCGGCGCCGGTCACAGGGCCTCCACCGTCGAGGCGGGGTTCGGCACGATGTGCGCGCCCTGCTGCTGCAGCGCGTAGGCCAGGGCGTCGGCGAGGCTGGCGCGGGTGAGCACCGAGCTCAGGTCGATGCCGAGGTGGACGATGGTCTGCGCGATGGCGGGCCGGATCCCGGACACTATGCACTCCGCTCCCATCAGTCGCGCGGCCGCCACGGTCTTCATCAAGTGCTGTGCCACCAGGGAGTCGACGGTCGGCACTCCGGTGATGTCCAGGATCGCGATGCGGGCGTGCTGTTCGACGACGGCGTCCAGGAGCGTCTCCATCACCACCTGGCTGCGGGCGCTGTCGAGAGTGCCGATCAGCGGGACGGCGACGATGCCTTCCCACAGCTTGATCACAGGGGTGGCGATCTCCAGCAGTTCCAGCCGCTGACGGTTGATCAGTTCCTGCCCGGCGATCGTCGTCGTCTCCAGCATGACCAGCCGCAGTGTGCCCATGAGCACGGTCAGCGCCGTCGTGCACTCCCTCAAGTGCTCGGCAGGCGCCTCGGAGAGCTCCTCGAGCAGGAGGTCGGTGACAGAGGGCCGCAACGCGTCCATCTCCGCCGAGATCTCCGCCAGGGTGGCACCGGCACGCGCCCGGGAATGCGCCGTACGCGCCAACTGCTCGCGGACGACCGCGAACCCGTCCGCCTCCGCATCCTCCACCCGACCCGAGGCGGCCACCGCGGCCAACGCCTCCACCACTGCCCGGCCGGCTTCCACCGCCTCGTCACGGGAGACGGTGAACACGGTGCGGAACAGCGCCGCGTCGGCCCAGCGCTGGGCGATCTGCTCCCGGCGTCGCCGGAGGAAGGCCTCGACCTCCTCCACCGGGTTGGTCCGATGTTCTGCCGCCTGCTGCTCCGGCACGTGATTCCCTCCTCATACGGTGTGCGCTGCCCCGACCGCACGGGGAGCGCCGGACGGTACGGTCAAGGCGCCCGCCGTGGCCCCGACCGGTCGGGACGGACCACGAGCGCATCGTCGCCGGCCACTGCCGTACCGCGGTGACCCGACGTTCTCTCAAGACGGCACCCGGAGGGCCTCGGCCAAACGGCGGCAGCATCCGCGGGGAGCCGGTGTCGACGACCGGAAGCCCGCCCGCCTTCCGATCGAGGTCGGGCAGGAGCACGAACAGGTGAGCGTCGCTCCAGTGGCCTGCGTGGTCGGCCACGCCGGCGGAAGGCATCGTGACGGCCGGGACGCCGAGCCGGTCGCCGCGCACCACCGCCCGCGGGCACAGGCGTGCCTGGCCGTCGGTCGGCGTGTCGACTTCGGAGTCCTGGGATCCGCAGGTCCGTCCGGCCGGGCTGCGGCACGCCCGCACGGGCCCGGTGGGAATCGGAGCCGGGTGAACGGGATGGAGCATGGCGAGGCCGTGGTCGGCCGGGCGCGGTCGCACGCGCTTCGGCGTGTGGCCGTCGCACGGTACTTCGCGGACGCCGTCCACCGGTTGGTGCGGGACCGCGGAGCGAAGCGCCTGCCCGGCTGCCACGGATCTGTTCACGATGTCGGAAACGCCATTCTCACCTGTGGCCGCCGGGGCCGCCGAGTTGTTGGGGGTTCTGTGGGGCCGGGGTCTCGACAGCAGCGGTGTCCGTCGCCCGGCTCACGCTGTCGTCCTCACCGCCGTGGTCGTCACACGGCAACTGCCCGCGCTAGTGCGGCTCGCGATCGATGAACTGCCTCTCGGGAAACTGTTTTCACTCGTCCGTCGAGGCCGCAGGCTCGGGGTGCGCCGGCCGGGAGTCCGCGGTGGCGAGCGCCTCCTCGACACTGCCGACGATCGGGACGGTGATGCTGACCCCGGTCAGATCCAGGATGCGCTGGACGGCGGGCGTCGGGGAGATGACGTACACCCCGCCCGAGACCTCCCGCACCTCCTGATAGGCGCGCAGAACGATGTTCATGCCGGAGGAGTCCATAAAGGGAACGCCGGCGATGTCGAGCAGGAAGTGGCGTCGGCCATGGTGGAGTTGGTTCGCGAGATGGTGCTGCAACTCGGTCGCTGTATCCATGTCCAGGTCGCCCTCGACCGTGAGCAGCACGGCGTCCTCCCGGGGCACCTCTACCTTGATCGACAAGGGATTCTGGGCAACGGACACAAAAACCTCCCACAGGCGTTGGCGATCGGGACGGGTGCCCCGATGGACGGATTTCATGCATCGCGGCGCCGAGACACTCCGGTCCGGCCCCCTGAGCGGCCCCTTGGAGGCCGTCATGGGTGGTCTCGGGCATGGCGCTCCTGTCCCGCGTGTGCAGTTGACCGTCCGTCGATGCGTTCGCCCACCTACCCCTGAATCCTCACAGCACACAGGGGTAGTGCGCGGCAGCGGTACTCCGCCGTACTTTTGGCCGCTTTTGTGCGCATGGGTTCGAGCGGCGGTTTGACGGCTCGCCGACTGGTCACGCGGAAAGGAGGAAGGCATCACGGATGTGGCGGAGGGAAGGAACTCAGCCCTGCCCCAGGGTCCTCATGGACGCACGGCGGGTCATTCCTCCCCTCGCCTCCATCAGGGAGCGAAAGGATGAGTGAGACGTACCGGACCGGCGCCGCCCGGAACTCGGCGGGAGCGGGTCGAGTGCGCCGCGGGCCGCGGAGTCCGGCGGAGGCACGCGGAGCCGTGCGGCGGGTGCTGTCCGAACAGTCGCGTGCCCGGGGCGCCGCGTGCCCACCGGACACCCTCTCGGACGCCTTGCTGGTGGCATCGGAACTGACGACCAACGCGATGCTGCACGGCGGCGGCGTCACAGACTTCGACGCCGAGGTGGTGGGTCAGGACCTGTACCTGTCCGTCAGTGACCGGGAGCGACGGCGGCCGGTCGCTCTCGCGCCGGTCGACCGTCACGGACGACGGCGCTGCTCGGGCCGCGGCTGGCCGATCGTATGCAGGCTGTCCCGCGACGTGCTGGTGTCGGATCTTCCGGCCGGCGGCAAGCGCGTCACCGCGGTGATTCCCCTGTCGGCGGGGTGCCCGCGCCCGGTCGACAGCACCTGACCCGGACGTGACGGTGGGCCGACGGCCACGAGGCCGCGACCCACCCCGGACGACAGTGCACCAGAGACGACGGTGCTCAGGCGACCTCGGGCTCCAACAGCCCGACGCGCAGTTGCTTGATGATGCGGCTGATGAGCCGCGAGACGTGCATCTGGGAGACGCCGATCCGGTCGGCGATCTGCGCCTGGGTGAGTTCCTCGACGAAACGCAGATGGATGATCCGGCGTTCACGTTCGTCGAGCCCGTCGATCAGGGGTGCCAAAGAGTGGAAGTCCTCGACGAGTTCCAGCGACGGGTCCTCCTCACCCAGGAGGTCGGCCAGGACGGACTCGCCGCTCTCCGCATCCCCCGCGACGGCGGCGTCCAAGGAGGCACACTGGTAACAGTTGGAGGCCTTGCGGGCCTCGATCACCTCGTCCTCCGACAGGGACATCAGCTGTGAGAGCTCGCGGGTGGTCGGCGTACGGCCCAGCCGGGAACTGAGTTCCTCCGTCGCCTTGGCCAGCTCCACCCGCGCCTCCTGCAGTCGGCGCGGCACATGGACCGCCCAGCTCGTGTCGCGGAAGAAACGCTTGATCTCGCCGACGATGTACGGGACGGCGAACGTCGTGAACTCGACCTCCCGGGACACCTCGAAGCGGTCGATGGCCTTGATCAGCCCAATGGTCCCGACCTGGACGATGTCCTCCAGCGAGTCCCCGCGGGCGCGGAAGCGCGACGCCGCGTACCGCACCAGCGACAGGTTCATCTCGATCAGCGTGTTGCGCACGTACTGGAATTCGCGCGTGCCCTCTTCCAGCATGACCAGTCGGTCGAAGAACTGACGCGACAACTCGCGTGCCTCCTGGGGCCTCACCCTCGTCGGATCCTCGATCAGCGGCAGCGCCGCCCCGTCCGTCGTGACCGTCTCCTGTGCCGTGGCCGTTGCCTGCGCCACCGTCACGGCTGCCATGCTGCCCTCCCGATCGCCGGAACCTGCGTCCTTCCCCGCGTGCCCCTGCTCGCGCGGCTCACTCCCCCTTTGTGGGCCGGAACACATCGCCGTGATGAGTTCTGGCGCGAAGTCGCCCCTTGGTGCACTAGATCCGGACACGCCGTCGATGGAGATCCCGGCCGACGCCGGGCCTTGTGTCAACCCTCTTGGATCCGCGGCTGTTTGCGTGCCCGGTCGCGGGGCATGCGGGTTTTCGTGCTTCGGACCAGAGGCGCACCGGTGCGTGAGGTGTGACCGCTCCGGGGCCTTAACGCCCCGTGCACCGTTTCCCACGGAGATTCCCTGAGAGCGCATTTTCAGGAGCTGTTCCCGCATGCTGGTTGAACCGTCCGCACATGGTTCCGACATCTCTGCCCGTCCCCGCGTGGCCGGCGGACGCGTCCACGACGACGCCCCCGACACCGCGGCCGACTTCGCCCACCTGGCCGCTCTGCCCGATGGACCCGAGCGCGACGCCGTACGCGACCGGCTGACCGAGGCGTGGCTGCCCATGGCCCACCGCATTGCCGGCAAGTTCCGCAACCGCGGTGAGTCACTCGAGGATCTGCGCCAAGTGGCGGCCCTGGGACTGGTGAAGGCCATCGACCGCTACGAGCCCGGACGAGGGGCCTTCGAAAGCTACGCCGTACCCACCATCACGGGCGAGATCAAGCGGCACTTCCGCGACCGGATGTGGGCCCTCAGGGTCCCCCGTCGCGTCCAGGAGGTGCGCAACAAGGTACGGATCGCGCGCCGCGACCTCGCCGACTCCGCCGGCGGCTCCAACCCCTCGGTCGCCGAGATCGCCGCCCACACGGGGCTCACCGAGGAGGAGGTCAACGCAGGCCTGGAGGCCATAGAGAGCTTCAGCACCCTGTCCCTCGACGCGGAGATGTCCTCGAGCGACGACGGCTTCAGCCTCGCCGACACGATCGGCACCTGCGAGGAGGCGTACGACGTCGTCATCGACCGAGAGGCGGCCAAGGAAGGCCTGCGGCGCCTGCCCGAGCGTGAGCGCGCCATCCTGTACATGCGCTTCTTCGAGGACATGACCCAGAGCCGCATCGCCGACCGCCTGGGCATCTCGCAGATGCATGTCTCCCGCCTCATCAGCCGGTGCTGTGCGCGCGTGCGGGACGAGGTACTGGACCAAGAGCCGGGGCCGGAGCGCCGCGGGGACAACGGCAGGACCGGATGACGCAGCAGCCGCCGCGTTCCCGAGACCCCTATTACGCAGGCCCGACAGCCTCGCTCGGCGGCGGGCGCGACGATCACTTTCCAGGAGCCGATCGACATGCTGATGCCCCATCCGGCGATGCTGCGCAGGCTCGTCGAGGAGTACCAGACGCTCACGACCCGAGAGGGCGACGGGGAGGCCGGTGCGGGCCGAAGCGACCTGCGGGCGCAGGAACTGGCCTGCGCGCTGTGCATGTCGACCGGAACGCGCGAGGTGGGCCGGGCCGTGGAAGCGGCCCGCCGTCTGCTCGCCGCCTCGCACGACCCCGAGTCGTCGGCGATCGCCGGCTGAGCTGGGCGGGCGCACAGGCAAGAGGCAGCGAATGGAAGAAGGCGACGATGTGAGCACCGGCGGAATCTGGTCGTACCCTCCTGGGAGCGGCCACCAGGAAGGGCAGGCCCTCACGGGCTTCACGGTCGAGGCGACCGACGGAGTCATCGGTCATGTCGACCGCCAGGCCGACGACACTCCCCAGCGGCACTTGATCGTCGACACCGGCGCATGGGTGTTCGGCAGGAGTCTGCTGATCCCTGCGGGCACGGTCACGGGTATCGACCACAAGGCCCGGATGATCACCGTGGCGTGTACCCGAGCGGAAGCCAAGGCGGCTCCCCGCTTCAGGACGGACCGCGAGACGCTCGATCCCGAGTACCTGTCCATGGTCGGTGCCTATTACGCCGCACTCCCCCATGGTTCGGGCGCAAGCGGGTAGGCGAGGCCAATGCGCGCCCCTGACGAACGACGAGGAGCGGAGACGACAGCGTGCGAGGAATAGTGAAGTGACGGAAACCGGAGTCCTCTTGACGTGTGGCAGCGATGCTCGGGAAGTCATGAGCACGCCGTCGGCAGCGCACGAGCTACCGTGAAGCCGGTGGAGCGCCCGGCCCTGGACGGCGGAACGGCGCGTACCCGGTCGGTCCCGATCACCAGCGCGGCGACGGCACGCAATCACGTGCGGGCGGTCGTGGGAGACCACTGGCGTGCCCCGTCCGGCCCGGCGAGTGAGAGAGCCGTCATGGATCTCCTGCTGGTCGTGTCGGAACTGGTCACCAACGCCATACGGCACGGCGGCGGCCTCGCCGGGTTCGAGGTGGACCTTCTTCCCGAGGGTGTACGGCTGAGCGTGCACGACTACAGCGACGCCGTTCCCTCCGCCGCCTACGGGTCCGGCACACTGCCCCACGCGCACGCGGGCAGCGGCTACGGATGGCCGCTGATCATCCGCCTGTCCCGTGAGATCCACATCGAGTGCCACCGGGAGGGCGGCAAGACGGTGAGCGTGCTGGTGCCGCTGATGTGAGGATGCGCTCGTCGGGCGGGCGACTCACCAGGGCAGGAACACGTGCACGTCCTTGCCGTCCTCACGCACCACCACGCTGACCTGGTCGCACAACGTGTGGATCAGATACCAGCCGATACCGCCGGCACCGCCCTTGCCCGGGTGGAAGGGGCGCGGCGCCGGTGCGGTGGTACTCGTGTCGCTGACTGTCACGTGCACACCGTCGTACGCCTTGCGCATCGTCATTCCGAACGGCCCCGGAGCGTACTGGATGGCGTTGGCGGCAAGCTCGCTGACGACCAGCAGGATGTCGTCCCGGTACTCGGGCGACGCCGGCGGTGAGGACCGCGCAAGCCCGGTAAGAAACTCCTCCGCGCTGAGGCGGGCTCCCGTCACATCACCAAATCCCCCGTCAAACCTGACCTCCCAGTCCTGGTTGTCCTCCGAAGACGCTTTGCCGCCCCCATGCGATTCGGTCGCCATCACACCTTCTCCGGCCCGTCCGCCGCCGGCCGCGGTGACTTGTCGTGCTGCTTCCACCGCTGCTGGTTCCCAGCCGGCGCGCGGATACGCGTGCGAAACCGGTGGGAACCGTGGGGACCTCGCGGTTGTCCTGGTGGAGCGGTGACGAAGCCCCGGCCGTCGCACGCGTCTGCGGTAAGGGTCCGGGGGGAGTCGATCCGTAGCCGTAGCGGCCTGCAGGGGATGAGGATCGCGCCATTGCCGTGTTGCCGACAGCAGTGGCATCGGCGAACGGAAACTTCAGGTACTCCATGAAGAACTCGCGAGCGGATGCAGGTCGGCGCGTCACTGCTCATCTTCGGCGCGTCACTGCTCAGCTATGGACGCCTGCCGGGTGAGGAACTCCTCGAACGCCGCCTTCTGTTTCGGATCCATGAAGCCTTGGCGGACATCACGGGCCTTCTCCTGGAGCCAGTGAGCCTCATCGGGTTCCAGTAGCTCGGCGACCACCACGCCGTTGCGAGCGACCGCCGTGCGTCCTCCGACGCGGCGACGAAAGAGCGTGAACGGGCCGAACTCCGCCGGGTGGGCCAGTTCCGGTTCCTCGGTAACAGACCGGCTCTCGTCCCCAGCGCCACTCGTCGGGTAGGCGGTGGGGGCCCAATGTTCCCAGAGTGCCAGCGTGGCCGCGGGCACCAGCACCGCGCGTTCCGCCTCTTCACGCCCCTCCCATATAAACGTGACAGTGACGGGCTCGCCGACCGTCTCGGCCAACGCGAGCACCCTCTCCACCTCATCGTTGATCGGGTACCCCACCACTACATCGATCTGAATGCCCATGGAGCCTGAGGCTACTGGCCGCTTCCGACACACCGGCCCACACTCCTGCGCCTCGTCGACAACGGCGCACCAGGTGGACCGTCCGAGGTCAGTTGCAACAGCTACCGCACGCTCTCCACCCGACGTTCGTCCGGCAAGGCCTACGGCGTCGCCGCATCGATGCCGGACGCGACCTCATGGCACCGCGCCCGGCCACTCAGGTTCCGTTGCCCAGTTCGAACCTGGTCCAGTGGACACCGTCGGTGGATATGCGCCAGCTCCCCGCGCCGAAGCTGTCGCCCCACAGATAGCCGAGCGCGGTAGTGGTCACCCAGCCGGACATCCCTCCGGAGTTTCCGTGGCGTGTGAAGGAACGGCCGCCGTCGGTACTGCGCCAGACGCCGTCCTCACTGTGGATGGTCAGGCTGCCGTCGGCGGCGGCGATCGGCGTGCCGAGCAGGGAGCGCGGTTCCACGCCCTTGCGGTGCTCCCAGACGCGCTCCCAGGTGCGGCCGGCGTCCGTGCTGCGGTGGAGGGCCAGCAGGCCGTTCTTCACGTTGTCCTCGCCGGGCAGCTGGCCCGGTTCTGCGGCGTAGAGCACCTTTCCGGTTCCGGTGACGTGCAGAGCCCACGCGGACTCTCCGGTTCCCGTCGGTCGGGACAACCGCCAGCTGCGTCCTTTGTCTTCGCTGACGGCGAGTGCGACGCGGCCGGAGCGCGGGTCACGACCGGAGGCGAAGACCAGATCCTCGGTCTGCCCGGCCGGGATCACCGGAGCTTTCAGCGGCGGCTGAGTAGCCAGGGCCCGGAACTCTCCGGTGGTGGGCGAGGCCGTGAGGAGACGGGACTGCTCGCAGCTGTTGCCCTCCTGGTCCATTCGTGTGCAGTCCTCGACCAGGGTGACACCCTCGGGCAGCATCGGGGTCGTGCCCGAGGGCCTGGCCGAGCCCTGCCGCCAGTGGCGTCCCCCGTCACTGGTGAACCAGGTCCGGTCCGGCGGCGGCCACACGCCCTCCGTGATCAGCGCGCGACCGGGGCCCAGCACTCTCAGCGTCGCCGTGATGCCGTGCTCCACAGTCACGTCCGCGAGCGGTGAACGCCCGATCCGCCATGCGTCGGCACCCTTGTCGAGCACGGCGACTCGCTGCCGGCAGCGTGTCTTCCCGCACTCCGCGAGCAGCGCGAACCCACTGCCGTCCCTTGCGAAGTCGACGGCGACCGAGCTGCCGGGCAGGTCCGTTCCCGACGGAATGCGAGGTACGACCGCCGCGCCTGCGGAAGCGGCGCGCTCACCCGCCCGCGCGCCCCGGCCCCTGTCCTTGACTCTGTCCGTGTCCCCCTCGACGCAAGCCGACACCAGTGCAAGCAGTGCCAACACAGCTGCACCCAAGAGGCCCCAACTACCCCTGCCCTTACCCTCACGCCACCTCATGAGAAGCCCCCGATCCGGCCGGCATGCCCGGCCCGCGATGCACCGTCACCTCTGGTACACCGCTCACCGCGCTGGGGTTCCCGCTCCGCCACCGAATTCGGTGAGGCCCTTGTTCGCTCGACGGTGAGCTCGTCGTCTACCGCACGAGAGAAGCTGCACGCACGACCGGAGGCGCCCCCTGCCGACTGGCTGCTGCCAGGGCGTTGTCAGTGGTGGCAGGCAGGATGACGGTCATGACGACACCAGTTGCAGAGATCGTGGATGCCGCCGTCTACGCGCTGGCAGTCGAGGACGCGGTGAAGGCCCCGGCCGCCTACTACGCCGGCGGCACGTCGCCTCTGGACGATGAGACCTACGACCGGCTGGTGCGCGCCATCGCGGCCTGGGAGAACGAGCACCCCGATGAGGTGCTGTCCGGCTCGCCGACGGGGAAGGTGGCCGGCGGCGCCGTGGAAGGGGATGTCCCGCACACGGTGGCGATGCTCAGCCTGGACAACGTGTTCTCGCCTGAGGAGTTCACCGCCTGGACTGCATCCCTGGCCCGGCGTATCGGCCGGGACGTCACCCGCTTCAGTGTCGAGCCGAAACTCGACGGGCTGGCGATAGCCGCCCGCTACACCGGTGGCCGCCTCAGACAGCTGATCACGCGGGGCGACGGGACGGCCGGGGAGGACGTCTCGCACGCGATCGGCACCATCGAGGGCCTGCCCGAGCAGCTCGCCGAGCCGGTCACCGTGGAGGTACGTGGCGAAGTACTGATGACGACGGCTCAGTTCGAGCACGCCAACGAGGTCCGCACCGCGCATGGCGGGCAGCCGTTCGCCAATCCGCGCAACGCCGCAGCGGGGACCCTGCGCGCCAAGGACCGCGAGTACACCGTGCCGATGACGTTCTTCGGCTACGGCCTGCTGCCCCTTGCCGACACGGAGACGGCGCAGGCGGCCTGGCTGGCAGAACTCGCGCACAGCGATCTGATGGCGCAGGCCGCCGCATACGGGGTGAACACCACCGCCACCACCGCCGTGCCCGGCATCACCGCCGACACGACCGAGCAGGTACTGGCCAGGGTGCAGGAGATCGCAGCGCTGCGCGCGCAGTTGCCGTTCGGCATTGACGGGATCGTCATCAAGGCCGACCTGGCCGCCGACCAGCAGGCCGCCGGATCCGGGACGCGCGCGCCGCGCTGGGCGATCGCCTACAAACTGCCGGCCGTCGAGAAGATCACCCGGCTGCTCGAGGTGGAGTGGAACGTGGGCCGCACCGGCGTCATCGCGCCACGCGCGGTCCTTGAGCCCGTCGAGATCGACGGCCCCACCATCACCTACGCCACCCTGCACAACCCCGCCGACATCACCCGGCGCGACCTGCGCCTGGGCGACCGTGTCATGGTCTACCGCGCCGGAGACGTCATTCCCCGCGTCGAAGCCCCCGTTGCCCATCTGCGTACTGGCGAAGAACAGCCCATCGTCTTCCCGGAAGCATGCCCGCGGTGCGGCGCCGGTATCGACACCAGTGAGCAGCGCTGGCGGTGCGAGAACGGCCGCAACTGCCACCTGGTGGCCTCCCTCTCCTACGCCGCCGGCCGCGACCAGCTCGACATCGAAGGCCTCGGCCACACCCGCGTCGTCCAACTCGTCGACGCCGGCCTGATCTCCGATCTCGCCGACCTGTTCACCCTCACCCGCGAGCAGCTCCTTGGCCTGGAGCGGATGGGCGAGACCAGCACCGACAACCTCCTCGCCGCCCTCGCCACCGCCAAGACCCGGCCCCTGTCGCGAGTGCTGTGCGCGCTCGGCGTGCGCGGCACCGGTCGGTCCATGTCCCGGCGCATCGCCCGCCACTTCGCCACCATGGACGCCGTCCGGGCCGCCGACGCCGAAACGATGCAGCAGGTCGACGGCATCGGCACCGAGAAGGCCCCGTCCATCGTCACCGAACTCGCCGAACTCGCCCCGCTCATCGACAAACTCGCCGCGGCCGGGGTGAACATGACCGAACCCGGCGCCACCCCGCCCCGCCCCGCAGACGACGGCGCAGACAACCCCGCAGAAGCTACGGCACCTGCCGCCGGGCCGCTGGCGGGCATGACTGTGGTCGTCACCGGCGCGATGACCGGAGCGCTGGAGAAGCTCAGCCGCAACCAGATGAACGAGCTCATCGAACGGGCCGGCGGCCGCTCCTCTTCCAGCGTCTCCAAGAAGACCACGCTCGTCGTCGCCGGAGAGGGCGCCGGATCCAAGCGGGCCAAGGCCGAAAATCTCGGCATCCGGTTGGCCAGTCCCGACGAATTCGCCACCCTCGTCGCCGACTTCCTGTGATGACAGCCGTCCCTTCAGATTGGGTGTCCCACGTCACAGCGGAACCCGGGCAGCGCAAGGAACAACCCGAGGTGGTTGACCGTTCATCTGTACGTGGCTAGCGGAGGGGACAGTGTCCCCGGGCCTCACCTATAGCCCATGGGGACGATCGTCCGGCTGAAGCCCCATGGAGCCTTCCGCCGAGAGGCGACCGCCCCCCGCTTGCCACCGCTCACGGCCCCGGCTGGTCTCCCCCGTCCAGCCGGGGCTTTCGCATGACCACTGGGCGTGCAGGCAAACGGCGGTGACAGCGACGCAACTGGCCGGTGAAGAGCCGCTGCGAGTAGGCGAAGGCGCGGAGCTTGCGCCAGTCAGCAAGGACCTCAGGAGCTCCGCGACGGCGGATGACGCTGTCGACGCCTCCGTCCATGTCCGAGGCCCAGGGCTGTGGTGCCATCGACCGGCTCATCTCCACCGTGTGCGTCGGCGGCGGACCAGGAGGTGGACCCGAGGGTTTCCCTCCGGCTCACGCAGGACCTATCCGACGCCTCGCGACTGAGGATTCTGGACATCCCCTGTGACCGTCAACAACGCCACCGCCACCCGAAGATCTCGAAGCCGGTTTACGTCCAGGCAGCCGCGATCGAGTGCGGCGTACAGATAGCCGTAGCCGCGGCCGTGCCAGCGGTCAGCGACAGCTCCGTCGGCGTCTTCACCGGCCCATCCGGACGCAGCAGTGCGTCGGTCGCCTCGAAGAACGCATCCGCTTGTGCGGACAGACACCCGTAGAAGGCCGTACGAAAGCGTGACGGTTCCGCGAATGCACCCTGGCCGCATGGTCAGCGCCGGGCCGCTGAACCCGCTACTCCGCACGGTGGAGAAGTAGTCGATCCACTCAGTTCACCATCTGCCTTCCTAGGCGCGGACGCGCGCGGGATGATGGCGGGCATGGGGGGGGATGGAGAAGGGCAGCGCGGCGAGTTAGTACGGTCTACTTTGCGTTGGCATTAGGCGGCATCATCGGCGCCTTGTGGTTCGCACAACGTTTTCACCTTGGAGCGGCCGCGACTGCAGCGTCACTGCTGCCTACACTGGCTCCGCTGTTCTTGTCCTGGGTGACCTTCCGCTCGGGCGCGGAACGTGCTGCCGAGCAGCCACTCGAGGAGATCGCAGAGCAGCTGGCGCAAGCCGTGCAGAATCAGTGGGAGACCGAGGTCGCGGTGCGGCGCGTGAACGATCCGTATCCCATGACGGTGAGGTGGAGGGCCGCCCCGGACGATCTGGTCGAATCCTGGCCGCTGCTCCAGACGACCGCCAACGACTGGCCCGGCGAGCTTGGGTGTGTCCCTGACGGGTGGGCGAATTCCCCAGCAGAACTGGGAGGTTCTGGCGCGGAAATCACGCAAGTATTCGCAGAAAGGGTTCCTACTCGGCGCCTTCTGGTGCTGGGAGGACCTGGCGCAGGAAAGACAGTCCTTCTGTCACGGCTGATGCTGGGGCTGCTTCACCGGCGGACGACGAGCGCTGCCGGCCCGCACACGAATGCCGTCCCAGTGCTGTTTCCACTGGCTACGTGGAATCCCACACAAAAGGATTTCTACGCTTGGATGACGGAGCGGCTCGCCTCGGACTATCCCATCCTGGCTGAACCTGCACCCACGCGGTACGGGCAGATTGATCGCGCCCGAGCTCTACTCGGCCACCGTCGAATCCTGTGGACCGGGGCAAGTACGGCTCGAAGATCCACTTGGTTACCGAGCGGACCGGTCTGCCCCTGTCCGTCGGCATCTCCGGCGCGAACACGCACGACAGCCAGGCCCTATCCCGCTGGTACAGGGAATACCGCCGATCCGGTCCCGGCGCGGCCGACGTCGGCGCAGGCCCGGCAAGCTCCACGGCGACAAGGGCTACGACTACAACCACTTGCGACGATGGTTACGCAGCCGCGGGATCACGCGCCGGATCGCACGCAAGGGCACAGACTCCAGCCAGCGGCTGGGCCGGCACCGGTGGACCATCGAACGCACCATGGCCTGGCTCGCCGGATGCCGACGCCTGCACCGCCGCTACGAACGCAAGGCGAGCCACTTCCTGGCCTTTACCAGCATCGCCTGCACCCTCATCTGCTACCGACGACTCGCCCGAGCAGACGACTTCTAGGAGGCGTCGGCATAGGCGAGATGAGTGCCGCAGACGGTGCAGCGGAAGAGCATGGCGGTCGCCCCGTCGCCAAGGTGGGCCAGGAAGTGCTCAAGCTGGTTTTCGTCGTGCCAGCCGTCGAGGCGCATTTCGGTCCGCAGCTGGTCGAGGGCTTCGGGATGCGCCGCCAGCTCGGTGTATCCGACTTCGCCCACGAAGGCGGCCGCGTCCTGGCAGTGGACGAGCCAGTGTGGATCCTGCCAGGCGTGGAAGCCAGGAGTGCGGCGGGTGACCTCGTGCAAGACGCCCTCGCTGACACCCTCGAGCCCGTAAGAGTCAGTGAATTCACCCGCGAAGCGTTCAGCCGCGCTCCCGTCTGCGATGCACCACGGGCAGAAACGTCCGTTGACCTCGTGTGTGGTGTAGAACGTGGCCGTGTAGATCCATCCCCTGTTGCCCTTGCAGCAGGCGCATGTCTCGGCGGCCGCGCGGATGGACCCGCTTGCCAGAGGGTCTGGGTGATAGCGAAAGGAGGGCAGACTGGCACTCATCGCCGGTTCCCGATCTGCGCCCCGGTGGCCATGCCCATTGATTCCATGGAGAGCAGTCTGTCCGCGAGCAGGTCCACGATCAAGCGCGGCGTGGGACTCCTCCTGGCCCAGCCAATTGAGACAGCTTTTAAGAGGGTGTCTCACGTGGCAAGTTCGCGAGCTTCTTGTCTGGGCGGCGGGCAGGCCGAGGAAGGCGAGGAAGTGCGAGCCCTTTCATTCATGTCGGACGGTGAGGCGGCGGTAGCCGAAGAGCCAGGCGATCGACCGTTCGATCTTCCAGCGGTGTCGACCGAGGCGTTCGCCGTGTCCGCGCGGAGATTGACGGGTCGGTGCTGCCGTGGTCCCCGGCGGGACCAGGCGGCGGGTATGCCGCGGTTGAGCGGTTTGAGGACGAGGCTGTCGTGCATGTTCGGGCCGGACACGGCGGCGGCGAGCGGGACGCCCTTGGCATCGGACAGCACGTGCAGTTTGCTGCCCTTCTTGCCTCGATCGACCCGGGCTCGGCCCCGTCAGCGATCCCCCCTTTGGCGCGAACAGAGGCCGCGTCGACGATCGCCGAGGTCCAGTCCACCTCGCCCCAGGCCCCGAGTTCCTACATCACCGCCCGACGCGGCCGACGCCACAGGTCGGCCTCGGTCCGTACCGTGAAGCGGCGATGCGCGGTGGCGGGCGACGTGCCGAACGTGGGCGGCAGATGCCGCCAAGCACAGCCGCTGGTCGGCACGTACACCACTGCCGTGAACACGGCCCGCTCGTCCCACGGAGCAGTCCGACCACCTTACGGACGCGCCGCGAACGACGGCAGCAACGGGGCGACCGGCTCCCAGAGTTCACCAGGAACCAGACGCTTCGATAGATCAGCACCCACGGCCGGCATCGTGCCGCTCGACCATCAAGTCACGTGAGACAACCTCTAAGCCTTGATTGGTGCGGCCGACCTGGCGGCCTGCTCGATCTTCGCGCAGTGGGCTGCACGGGCTTCCTCGTCGATCTGCTGCTCGTGTTCGGCGCGCAATCCGGTCCGGCCGTCGAGGCCCTCGCGCAGGATATCGGCGTGCCCGGTATGCCGGATGGACTCGCCGAGGACATGGACCATGATGGCGAACAGGTTCGTGTTGGGATAAGGCTCCGGCCACCATGGCACGTGGCCGGGGGCGTCGAGGGGAAGCGCGTTGATCGTCGCGTCCGAGTGTTCCCACGTGCGCCGGTAGAACCCGAGGATCTGATCGCGGGTCTCGTTCTCGGTCGCCCACAGATCGCTGCCGTTGGAGTGGTCCTGCCACCGGGGCAGCGGTTCCGGGAAAGGGCGGTCGAAGACCTCGCCGAAGTACCTGGCCTCGACGGTGGCCACGTGTTTGACCAGGCCGAGGAGGTTGGTCCCGGTCGCTGTCAAAGGTCGGCGGGCGTCGTATTCGGACAATCCGTCGAGTTTCCAGAGCAGCGCCTTGCGGTCCCGCCGCAGTCTCCCGTGCAGGTTGTCCTTCGCGAAATCATCGATCATGCGGCATGAGCCTGCCATGGGCTGCTCGTGGTCTCAAGATCCCTTACGTGGTCCGCAACGACAGGCAGAGCCGAGGCCTGGCCATGGCCGGCGCCCTGGCCTCCTACAAGAAGCTCGCGAAACAAAACATAAGAGCACCCTCCATGTTCACGCCCGTGGCCCGGCCCCGCGGAGATCACGGGGCCGGGCCAGGGAATGAGCTGCAAGGGAGTGCGTCAGCCCTGGCGGGCCTTGAAGCGCGGGTCCTTCCGGTTGAGCACGAACGTCACGCCGCGTCGGCGCACCACCTGGGCGCCGGGCCTTGCCTTCAACGAGCGCAGCGACTTACGTACCTTCATTGCGGGGTCCTCCTTCCGACGGGCCGCTGGGCCCGGTGTCAGGGGTGGGAGGCGGCGCCGGTGCCGTAGCGCCGCTCGAAGCGCTCCACACGTCCCGCGGTGTCCACGACGCGCGAGGTGCCGGTGAAGAACGGGTGGCTCGCCGCCAAGATCTCGACGTCGACCACCGCGTAGGTGCTGCCGTCGTCCCACTCGACCGTGCACTGTGAGTCGAGGGTGGAGCGGGTCAGCTGGGCGAATCCGGTCGTACGGTCGCGGAACACGACCGGACGGGAGACGGGATGGATGCCGCGCCTCATGAGATGTCCTTTCGTCACGGCCTCCACCGCCGGGTGGCGGGAGGCGGGCGTCAGCGTTCCTCGCGGAAGAGGACGTGAGCGCCGGCGACCGGGTCGTACTTGCGCAGGACCAGCCGGTCGGGGTCGTTCAGCCGACTCTTGCGGGTCACGTAGGTGACGCCAGTACCGGCTGTCGACTTCAGCTTCACCACGGGCCGCGTGCCGCTGCGTGCCATAGCAGGCTCCTTTCCACTGCCACGCCGAGTCGAGTCGATTGACTCGAACATGCCAGACACTCTCCCCAACACGGAGACCCGACGCCGCATTCCCGAAGGCCGGCCGCATCGCTTGATCCGGCTGTCTGCGCCTGCCGGCGACATGGGCCACCGGCGGCGACCGAAGACGGCGTACTGGTCAGCCTGGCCTCCTCCGTCGACCGAACCGCCGTGACGACTCCGCGACGGGCGGTGCACCGTCCCCGGCTCGGAGGGCGCAGACGGCGGGACCGAAAGGCCGCCTGACGGATGCTCTCCGAGCGATCACTCCGGGCGGGAGGGGCGCATGGGAGCCATGGCCCAGCGGATGGTCCGTGTCAGGACCTCACCGGCGGGACGTACGGCGAGGTCCTCGACGACCGGCACCCGGGGCAGCCACAGCATGCCGCGCGCCCAGGTCGGCAGCAGCACGACGGCGCTCGCGGCCAGACCGCCGTAGAAGGGCCGTACAACAAGGGGCAGGGGAGGCTGAAGCAGCAAGAAGCGGGCGGCGGCCCGGGCCTCGGGTGTGGCGCGCAGTTCGGGCCGGTAGGCGGTCAGGAGTTCGGCAAGTTCCCGGCGGTCGCGGGGCGGGGCGACCACGCCCAGCGCCTCGGCCACGCGCGCGGTGTCGGCGACATACGCGTCGTAGCCGGCCGCGTCCAGCGGGCGCGCCCCGTAGCGTTCGTGGGCCCGCAGGAAACTGTCCGTCTCGGCGGCGTGCACCCAGGCGAGCAGGTGGGGATCGGCGGCGTGATAGGGCACGCCCTCGGCCGTCGTGCCGCGGATGTGTTCGTGGATGTGGCGGACCTGCTCGACAGCCTGCCGGGCGTCCTCGGCGGTGCCGTAGGTCGTCACGGCCAGGAAGGCGCTGGTGCGCTGCAGCCGGCCCCACGGGTCGCCGCGGTAACCGGAGTGCCCGGCCACCGCCGCCATGGCGAGTGGATGAAGGGACTGCAGCAGCAGGGCGCTGAGCCCGCCGATGAACATCGAGGAGTCACCGTGGACCGTGCGGATGGGGCGGTCCGGATCGAACCAGCGGGGGCCCGGGGTGTGGTGGATGCGGGCCCGCACCTCCGCTCCGTCGGGGCCGGCGACGCGGGTGAACAGGGCTCGGCCCAGCTGCTCACGCACCACGGTCAGCACGGTCGTCCTCCCCTCTCCACTGACCAGTGTGGGCCACGCCCGCCCGGTCCCGCGTACGCCGACGCCGTTCACCCGCTCGTCAACGGATGTCGTGGCTGACGGTCCGAGGCCGGCCACACATAGGGCAGGGCGTCGGGCACGCCGGGGAACAGAGCGACGTACACCTCCCGACCCTTGTGGACCAGCGCCGAGTGCCCCACCCCCACATGTCCAACCGGCACCAACGACCCCGATCGGACTCCAGGCGGAGTGGGCCAACGGATCTTGAACTGCGCTCACGCACTGGATCGCGCATCCACGCAGCGGCTACAGGCCCAAAAGACGGGCGCACTTCCGGAGAGTGCCGGATACAGCAGCGCCGACAGGGCGACCATCGGTCAGAGCCGGCGTTCCGACATCGAGATATCGTGATGCGTCGGAGCGTAAGAGCAGGAGAGGTGGCGCATGAGCACGGCAGCGGGATGGGATCCGGATGACCTGATCGAGGTCTTCAAGGCCCTGGGCAACCCCGCCCGTTTGCAGATCATGCAGTGGCTGAAGGACCCCGACGCACACTTCAGTGCGTACGAACCGATCGCGGACCGCCAATCGGTCGGCGTGTGCGTCACGCACATCCAGGCGAAGTCGGGACTCGCGCAGTCGACGGTCTCCAGTTACATGAGCACCCTCGAACGCGCGGGACTCGTGCGTCCCACCCGGGTGGGCAAGTGGACCCACTACCGGCGCGACGAAGAACGGTTGACGCAGCTGGCCCGAGCGATCGGCACCACTCTTTAGATTGACACATCGCAATATGTCGATACGATCTCTTCATGTCGACCTTCGCTGCTGCCCCCACCGCGCTGATCGTTCATGCCCACCCCGAGCCGCAGTCCTTCAGCACCACCCAGATGACAACCGCAGCCGAAGTACTGCGCGATGCCGGATACCGAGTCGACGTCCTCGACCTCTACGCCGAAGCATGGGCCCCGGTTCTGGCCCGCGAGGAATTCGGGCCGGTGGAAGGCCACTTCAAGCCGCAGGCCGAGCAGATGCGCGCGGTCAAGGACGGGACGCTCGACGCGACCGTCAAGGGCCATCTCGATCGGCTGCTCGCCGCCGATCTGCTCGTGCTGTCGTTCCCGATGTGGTGGTTCTCGCTGCCGGCCATCCTCAAGGGATGGATCGACCGGGTCTTCGTGATGGGCGGGGTCTTCGGCGGGGACCACGGCGTCTTCGACGACGCGGCACTCGTCGGGAAACGAGCGATGCTGCTGATCACGACCGGCGGGTCGAGTGAGTCGTTCCAGGCCGGTGGCGCCTTCGGCCCGATGGACGACTTCCTCTTCCACATCCACCGCGGCATGCTGCAGTTCGTCGGCCTCCAAGTCCTTGACCCGGTGGTCACCTACGGTCCGGCCCGCATGACCGACCAGGAACGAGCAGCGGCGCTGGACGAGGTCAAGGCATGTGTCGCACGCGCCGCCGCGGACGTCCGCGCCACCGTGGGCTGACCCTGCCATGGGCCAAGCCGGGAGCCCGAAAGGCCTCACCTCAACTGCCTCCTCCCGCGCGAGGCAGGAGCCGATCGGTCGAGCGCTGTACGTCGACGGCCCGACGACCTGCCGAACCATCGTCCGCTGCGTCGGACCCGCCGCCACGGGAAGCGACGGGCCGACCAGGCCCATGACCTCGGCACACGGACCGTTCACCGCAAGCGGTGTCTCATGCCCTGCTGCGCACCTTCAGGTGACCGGCTGTCAGCAGGTGCGGCCCACATAGTGAGCGCCCTGGATCTTGTCGGCAGAGCCGAGCCAGGTCGTGCCGGGCGCGACACACCGCTCGTAGTCGGCGGCGTAGGCGACCCCGACATGGATGACCACGCGTGAGCCGTCGGTGGTGCAGTGGTTGTAGAAGGCGTCGGAGCTGGTCTCGTAGAAGCCGCACGGGTCGGCTGCAGCGGGGCTCGCCTGGGCGGTCACCGCGCCGAGGGACATCAGCACGAGGGCGGCGGAACCGAGAGCGCCGGTCACCTTACGACGAAGATTCAAGTCAACTCCTTGGCCAGTGGCGGCAACAGGCCGGAAGGCCTGCAATCGCCGGTCGGTCGGATACCCGCACAACAATCGCTGTTCTGGCCAGGCGGGTTGATCGAACAGCTCGCCGTTCACCTGGCGAATCGTTCGGCCTGTACGTCGTTGGAACGATCTTGTAGCAGAACCCAAGTCCGGTTCGGGGAAACTGTGTACAGGGCCTCATCCCTGGCGTGGCCGGCCCTCGTCCTGATCCTCGCTTATGAGGGAAGCTGTTGCCGTACAGCACCAAGGTGTGGCGGAGCACGGCACCGGCGTCCTGACAACCAACAACGGAAGCGGGCCCACGGCCGCAGCGAAAACAGCTCCGCCGGAGCCACCGCGTCAGCAGACTGGCAGCCTGAGGCTGACCGGAACGGAGCTGTCATGGCCGTCGACATCCTCTACGAGACACACTCGCTCACCGAGGACAACGAGAACGGAATCGCCACCGGCTGGCTGCCCGGCCGACTCTCCGCTGCGGGACGGCACTTCGCCTCGCAGCTCGGCGACCGCCACCGCAACGACAACCTCGCCGCCGTCTTCGTTTCCGACCTGGGCCGGGCAGTGGAGACCGCCCGCATCGCGTTCACCGGGACCGCCGTTCCCATCCACCAGGACCCACGGCTGCGGGAATGCAACTACGGCAAGCTCAACGGCTGCCCCGTGACAGCACTTGCCCCGGAACGCTCCCGCCACATCGACATTCCCTTCCCCGGCGGCCAGAGCTATCGCCAGGTCATCGACGCGACCGCGGACTTCCTCCACGGCCTGATCGCCGACCGGGACGGACAACGCGTCCTGATCATCGCCCACTCGGCCAACAAATGGGCCCTCGACTGTCTCTTGACCGGGGCATCGATCGAAGACCTGGTCGACGCGCCGTTCAGGTGGCAGGAAGGCTGGGCCTACAGCCTTCCCAGCGACTGGCCGGCCACCACCGGCACTGAACCCGGCGAACGTATCCGGGCACCGCAGTAGTGGGGACAGGGGGCGGCGGGCGTTGCGCGGACGTTCGCGGCTCGGGGTGGGCGGTCAGTCCTCTGCAGGTGACACACGGGTCACCTGGCCGTTGATGTCGGCCTCCACGTAGCCGGACTGGTTGTACTCGTCGCTCAGGTAGACGGCCATTCCGGCCGGGGTGTCGAAGACGTCGTTGGGCTGCCTCACCGTCAGGTAACGGGTCTTCGGATCGTCGACGTTGAGCTTCTTCTCCGCCTCTTCGAAGAGCGCGGGAACCTTGTCCCAGTTGAAGTCGTCCAGGCTTACCGGCCGTTCGCCGCCGGAAAGGGTGCCCTGGATGATGCCCTTCTCCACGCCCTGCCCGGCGCGGTAGGTGTAGGAGTCGTACTTCGTGTTGCTGCCGTTGACCATCAGCTCGGCCGACACGTACTCCGGATAGACCGTGAAGTCACCGAACATGTTTCGGCCGGTCTCCTCCTCGAACGCCTTGATCACGGCCCGGATGCCGTCCGGGGTCAGCATGGCTCCGGTCCTGGGCTCGGTCGGCTGCTGAGCGGCGGGGGCGGCGGCGGTCGGTGAGGGGGTCGTACTCGGGGGCAACGTGGTCGACACCGCGCCCGCGTGCGAGTCGTCCGAGCCGTGCGAGTCGGATCCCAAGGGCAGCATCCACCACAACAGAACCAGTGCACCGGCGAGACAGGCCGCCGAGACGCTCAGCCGCACAGCCGGGCCGGGGAGGCGTCGGCGTGCCTCTCGCACGGGCTCGGTCACCGGCTGAGGTGGGGCCTGGCCCGGTAGCGGGGGGATCGGCGTGGGTCCTGGGGAGGCGATGGCACGCGCCGGGTCGGGAGTGTCGGCGTCGGCGGCGCGTGTTGCGCCGCCTGTGGCAGGAGCGGCTGCGGAGGCCAGGGCTCCGGACGGGATGTATGTGGTCGGTGAGGCAGGAGTGCCGGGATGAAGTGGCGTTGCCGACTTGGCCGGCGGGGTCAGTGGATAGGAGGTGCGTTCGTCCCGCGTCGCTGGACCGGCCGGTCCCGACTCGACTTCGGCCAGCTTCAGGTCCAGCACGGCGGCGGGCGGTCGGGCCGAGGGGTCTCGCACGAGTACGCCCATCAGGAGATCGCCCAGGGCCCCGGCACGCACCGGCGGCGGTACGTCGTCGTGGAGGACCGCCGCAAGCGTGGCCAAGGTGGTGCCGCGGCGCAGCGGATGGTGGCCTTCCACGGCGGTGTACAGCATCATCGCCAGCGACCACAGGTCCGAGGCGGATCCACCCTCGTGTCCTGAGATGCGCTCCGGTGCCATGAAGTCGGGCGTACCGATGAGGGAACCGGTAGCGGTGAGCCCGGTCGACTCGCGGATCGCGGCGATGCCGAAGTCGGTGAGGACGGGACGCCCGTCAGGCCGTATCAGGACGTTGGCAGGCTTGACATCCCGGTGCTGGATACCGGCATCGTGGGCGGCGATCAGCGCGGCCAGCACGCCTCGGCCGATCCGCGCCGCCTCGGCCGGCGGGATCGGCCCCTGGGCCAGCCGGTCGGCCAGCGAGCCGCCGCTGACCAACTCCATCACGATCCAGGGGTACGTTCCGTCACCACCATCGACTATGTGGTGGATGGTGACGACGTTCGGATGGTCGATCCGCGCCAGCGCCCTTGCCTCGCGCAGCACCCGCTCACGCAGCATGCGCGCGCCGTCGGGATCGTACTCGGCAAGGTCCCGGTCGGGTGGGCGGACCTCCTTGACCGCCACCAGCCTGTGCAGCACCAGGTCCCTGGCCCGCCAGACCGTGCCCATCCCCCCGCCACCGAGGCGGGCCTCCAACTCGAAGCGCCCGTCGACAACTCGTCTTCCGGGACCTCTGTCTGCCTCACTCACGGGCTGGAGCATAGTTGCCGCCACCGACACCCTCCGCGCCGGTCCGGGCCCTATGACCATGCCGTGCGGCGATCACGGTTCCCCTCGCAACCGGTAGCAGTAACCTCCTTGCTCAGCGGACTCATTTGGCGGGCGCCAGCCCGCCGTCGAGCACACGGTCCTGGGCAGAGTGGGGCCGTATCGCGGCAAATGGGTACGCACGGCCGGATGGTTGTGTCCTGCGCCGCATCTTCGTGAATCACCGGCGTGGCCCCACTAGTGGACGTTGAGGGCGAGGGCCAGGAGTGCCGCCGAGACCTCGCGGATGATGTGTTCGGCCTCCCGGTATGGGGGCTGGAACGAGGTTCCGCATTCGATTGTGTAGCCGAGGGTCTTGGTGGCGGTCGGGGTGGTGAAGTGGCGGCTGTAGGCGTAGTCGTCGCTGGTGCCGGAGGTGGGGTAGAGGCCGTACGCCGCCTCGACCCCGTAGTCGACGCCGCGCACTCCGCGTACCGCGTCGTTCATACGCCCGGCCAGTTCGACGGCGGTCTTCAGGTCCTGATAGGGGATGAACTCGCCGATGTCGTCATCCTTGCGGCCGCGTACGGCATCGAGGGCGGGGTTGCGGAAGTTGTCGCTCGGGCTGGTGGACTGGTTCCGATCCGAGCCCCAGTTATGCAGGATCACGGGTACGGCGCTGTGGACGTCGACGAGCCAGCGGATGCGCGGGTGGGTGTCGAGCGCCCAGACGATGTTGCGGGTCTCGGGCTCCGAGGCGGCGGACGGGCCCCGGTACGTCTGCGGGTCGCAGGGGTTGTCGGAGGTGTGGACGTCCGCATCGGGGGCGAACTTGGCGGTGTGGTCCCAGAGGAAGTCGAAGTTGCGGTTAAGATCCACGCCCGCGCAGGACGGGCCACCGTGCCAGTGTCCTGCCGGTGCCGGGCGGCGGTTCTTGCGCCACATCGCGTCGGCCGTCTGGCTGTAGGCGCGGCCGTCGGGGTTCACGCACGGGTAGAGGAACAGGGCTAGGCCGTCGATGACGTGCGTGACCTGGGCGGCCGTGTATGACGTCGAGCCGTAGCCGAGGCCCGTGCCCAGGCTGTGCGCCTCCAGGAGGTCCGCAGCGAGTGAAACGAGCGCATCGGGCGGCACCCATTCGCGGGCGTGGACCCCGCCCAGAATCAGAATGCCGTCGACGTCGTGGGCCGACCGGGACCCGATCCGCAGCAGGCGCGCCGTGCGGCCCTCGTGGGTGGTGTGGGGCGGGGTGAGGACCTCCGTCGCCCCCGGGTAGACGGCGTGCAGGTTGCTGATCGCCGATTCGATCTCGGCCACGTTGAGGTACACGGTCACTCCGTCCGGACGCGCGGGTTGGCGGGTCGCGGTGTCACTCCTTGCGGCCGAGCCCTCGGGGCAAGGCACCCCGGGCCGCGAAGCGGTCGCCCTCGCCGACCTCCTGCTTCCTGACCTGCCAGTTCTCCGTGATGTTCTCGACCGCAGTGATGTTCACCCGTGGTGCCGACCTGGCTGATCTGGCCGAGTCGAGTTGGTCCTGACGGAAGTAGAGGTCGAGGCCGAGGCCGGCCGCGGTCTCCCTGGCCACGGGGCGGCAGCCGGTATCGGGCTGGGTCTCCTCGATGAACTTCCGCAGTGCCTCGGCGTCCTCGGCGACGACGTGGCAGCGGAAGACCGCGGGGACCTCGTCCGTGCCGCCCGTGTCGCTCATCGCGTCCGCTGTCCCGCTCACGCTGCTGGCGCCGCACCCCCCGCGACCAGTTGGGCGAGCGCGATGGCCTGGGCAGCGTTCACCCGACCGAAGCCGTAGTCGTCGTTGTGGCCGTTGCCGTCGTAAACGACACCGGGGCCGCCGATCTTGTCGGCCGACTGGTGCATGATCTCGCGCAGCTGGTCGCGGGTCAGGTCGGGGTTGGCCGCCAGCGCCAGTGCCGCGCAGCCGGCCGCGCAGGGGGCGGCGAAGCTGGTGCCGGTGCTCGGGCCGAAGCCGCCTCCGGATGTCGTGCTGAAGACATCGACTCCGGGGGCGATCAGTTCGACCTCGGGGCCGCGGGCCGCGTTGTCCTCCCGGTCCTTGTTGTTCGACCGGACCACCGCGATGACATCCGGATGGGAGACCACCTCGTCCAGCATGATGTCGACGTTCCTGCCGTTGCTGGCCGCCCAGAAGATCGGCAGCCCCTTGCCCTGGCGTCCGTTGGCGGCGGCGAATTCGAGGGCCAGCTTCAGCGTGCTGGTCAGGTCCCACTCCGCACCGTTCGGGCCCAGGCTGCTGACCAGGATGTCCGCGCCTTGCTGTGCGCCGATTCCGGGCTCGGTCGAGGGTTCGGCGGCGTACGCCACGGCACGGGCCAGGGTCGCCTGCGTGCCGACCTGGTCCCCCAGGCACGCCACCAGCATGAGCTCGCACTCCGGGGCCGCACCGACCCCGCCGCTGCCGTTGTGCCGGGCGCCGACCATCCCGGCGCAGAAGGTGCCGTGGTCCTCGTCGGGCATGCCCGCGGTGCTCTGGGTGAAGGTCACGCCGACCACGCCGCTGCTGTAGAACCCCGAGCTCGGGTCCAGCCCACTGGCGAGATCCTGGTGCTGTACATCGAAGCCGTTGTCGATGACGGCGACGCGGATGCCGTCCCCGAGAGTGTGGTCCCACGCCTTCTCGCTGTGGACGTCGGCGTGCGGCTTGCCGCCATTGGTGCCGGTGTTGTTCCACTGCCACTGCTTGGGGTATTCGGGGTCGGAGGGTTGGAGCCGGGTCGGGACGTGCTCGATGAACGACGGTTCGGCGAAGATGAAACGGTCGTTGTCGTGCAGCTCCACGGAGGCTGCGAGGGCGTCCTCGGCGGCCCTGGCCCGTACCTCGTACAGGTTCGTCGCGAAGCCGAGTTTGTTGACGACAGCCAGGCCGGCCGCCTCGATCTCGCGCTCTGCCTCCTCCGCCGAGAGCGACGGCTGCAGCTGGACGTTCAGCGCGTCGGTCGCGATGCCGATCCTGCCGCTGGGCTGCCGGATGACCTTGCCCGCTGCCTCCGCCCCGGAGAGTTCCTCGCCTATGTCGACCGCCGCTCGGGTCTGCCGGTTCGGTCTGACGAACACCCAGTGCGCGCGGGCGAAGGCGGCGGCGGTCTCGTCGTCGATTCCCGCGTCGCGCATCGCTCCCCGTGCGCTCGTGCCCAGCTCCGCCTCCGCGTCGACGGCGGCCCTGACACCGTCCGTCTCCACCTTCACCGCGACGACATCGTCGAGTTCCTCCGCCTCGACGAGATTGCCACGTTGGTAGTACTGACGCGACATCGCACTCGCCTCTTCTCATGGGCACAGCTGTCCTCAGGGGCGCAGCTGGCCCATCCGGATACGTCACGGCGACAGGGCGCGGCCCGAGAGAGAAAGCCCCGTTCAGGTATGAATCCCCCTTTATCACCAGTCTCCTCGCGTCTTGGAAGGGGGGGCAACCGCACGGGCGCGGGGGATATGGAGGCGAGGATTCGCCATCTGCGCCGAGCAGGGCAGGTATGCCCTGGCGGTTCGCCAGGGACGCGCGGCTCATGGTTTCGGCAGCTGATGCGGGCTCAGGCGAAGGCGCCATGGGCACGCAAGTTCTTTCGGCTGAGGCCTTGATCGCCCCACACCTCTCAACGACATCCGCTTCCGCACGGCAGGAGCCCTCATGGCTCGCGCTATCTCACTCCACATCGGGCTCAATCGCGTCGACCCCAAAACCGCCCAGGACGGTAGGACGAGGTGAGGCCACGGCGACAACGCCGCAGCGCTTTCAGCTCGGTTGCCGACAGACGTCGCCGGTGATGCTCTGCGCCAGATGAGCGGGCGAGGAGGGGAAGGGCGAGTGGCTGGAAGGGCAGCCGGTAAATCACTGTGGCCTTACCCCACAACGGCACTTGCACCTGGTTCGACCGGGGTGTGCTCGACTTCGGGCTGGGGATGTGTCCGACGCCGGCGTCGGGTCGGGACTCGGCGCTCTGACAATCGACCGGGGCCCTTGCTCGCTGGGCCTCCAGCCGATGTTCGGGTTTGTCGGCGAAGGCGAGGGTGATCTTGCGGGTGACCTGCAGGCGTTCGAGGTGCCCGTCGAACTCGCCGAGCCACGCGGTGAGCTCTTCGATCCGCGCCCGCAGCGGTTCAGCCTGGCTGGTCACGGCCTGCTCACGGTCGTCGCCAGTACGTGGGCGCTCAGTGGTTGGTCAAGGAGATCCTGCGCGCGTGCAGGCGGCCGTCTCCGCCGTCGAAGTAGGCGCGGTCACCGGAGACGGTCAGGAGTGGATCCGTGCCGGTGGCCAGAGGTGCGTCGCCCAGGGGTTCGCCGGTGCGGGGGTCAGGGCCCGCAGGGCACCGGCGTCACTGAGGTAGACCGCGCCCCCGCTGCGTACAGGCGGCGAGGTCTCGCCAGTCGTTCCGTGTTCCCACAGCGGTTCGCCGGAGTCGCCGACTAGCGCGTATGCGCGGCCAGGTGTGTCAGCGGTGTCGTAGCGGCTCTCGACGCCGGCGTAGACGACGCCGTCGGCGACGAAGGGCGGGTCGGTCCATTGCGCGTCGTCAGATTCCACGTGGTACTTCCAGCGCACACGCCGCCCCGCGCCACCTCGCCGACCGCGAAGAGGACGGCACGGACGCCGTCATCCAACGCTCGGACTCGTTCCGACGGCCGAGAGCCCAGCCGCGCCCCCCGGGCTCAGTGTGCGCGAGGGGGCTAGAAATTGAAATCTTTTTCTAGAAAGTACTTCTAACTCTCCGCTAAGGTTCCTGACATGGATGACAGCCTCACGACGGTGGTGACAGGTGGTAACCGGGGCATCGGCTACGCGGTGGCCTCCGAACTTGCCAAGCGGAACTGCCGGGTTGTGCTCGTTGCACGGGACCGGGAACGAGGTGAGCGGGCGGCCGCGGCACTGGGCGGCTCCGTCGGTCTGGTGGTCGGTGATCTGTCCGTGCTCTCCGAGGTGCGATCGGTGGCAGAGGAGTTGATGGAGCGGTACGAGCAGATCGACGTGCTGGTCCACAACGCCGGCGTGTGGCCTGCCCGGTTGGTACGCACCCCAGGCGGGTTGGAGCAGGCGTTCGCCGTGAATCATCTGGCGCCGTTTCTGCTCAACCACCTGCTGGAGAAGCGATTCCTGGAGAGCCGGACCAGGGTCGTCCAAGTCAGTGCCGGTCTGTACGTCAAAGGTCGGCTCGACATGAACCAGACGCCCGTGGGCGGCGACTTCCACCGGATGCGCACCTACTGCACCACCAAACTCGCCAACCTTCTCACCGTCCCGCTGTTCGCCCGTCGTTGGCAGGGCACGGGCGTGACCATCGACGCGATCCACCCGGGCGTGATCAGGACCGACCTTGGAGACCCCGGCGGGATGCTGGGCCTTCTCCTTAAGGTGATGAAGCGTTCCTGGACTGCCCCTGAGCAAGGTGCCGCTCCCGTGACCCGGCTGGCACTCGAACCCGGCGACGCCTCTGGTCGCTACTTCGATGCCGACCGGCCCGTCCCCCTCGAACCCATCGCAGCAGACCAGGCCTTGGCGCAAAGGGTCTGGGAACAGGCCAAGACGCTTACAGGGGTGCGGGATATCGTCTGAACAGCAGTCACTGGGTTCCGCTCGCCGGTTGGGCGGGGTGGCCCGAGGGGGGGGCTATGAAGAAGGATGCCGGTCTATCGGACCCTACCGGGGGGGGAGAGAGATCGCGTCCGTCACGAAGAGACCTATTCCCAGTCCGGTCGCAGGGACCGCCAGATCCGGTCGGGAAGGATCCGGGCTGCCTGGGCGAGGTCGATGTCGTCCGTGTTGGACAGCCAGCGACGCGCAGTCTCGGCAACCGGTCCGATGACCAGGGCCTCGATCAAGGGCTCGGGGGTGGGCAGGATCTCGCCGGCTTCGATCCGTGGCCGCATCCAGTCCACGATGCCTCCCAGCATGACGGCCTTGGCGGCGCGGACGCGGTCGGCGTGAGCCACGAGATATCCGGAGTACGCGGAGGCGTGGATGAAGAGCGCGGCGGCGGGCCGCTCCTCGGTGAAGCGCAGGTAGGCCCTGACGAGCGCGCGGACACCGGTGTGGGCGGTGCGGGTACGGGTCACGGCAGCAGTCAACTCGTCGAACAGCTCCTCCATACACCTGGTGTAAAGGGCTGCTGCGAGACCGTCGAAACTGCCGAAATGGTGGTAGAGGCTGCCGAGGCTGACGCCGCTGGCCTCGGTGACCGCGTTCACCGTGAACCCCTGCTGGCCCGATGAGGCGTACACCTCGAGGGCAGCCGTCAAGAGACGGTCGACAGTGGCCTCGCCGCGCTGCTGCTTAGGAGACATGGTTCGGTCTCGTTGACGTCATGGCAGACACCCTAATGCACCTGAAGTAGAGGAATTTTCTAGAAGAGCGCGCTGATCGTGACGAGCGTGAACCGGGTTTCCTGCTGTGGATGGGGGTCGAGGGAGGGTTCTGCTCGGCCGTTGCCGGCCGACGGGAAGTCGGGGTAGGGCGGGTTCGGATCCTTGGTTCGGGGATTCGCCGGTGGCGGGCAGCTGGGCCTGGCAGTTGTCGGAGATGGCGCGTAGTGATCCCTCGGATGCCGAGTGGGAGTTGGTCGAGCCAGGCCGCCAACCACAAGAAGAAGGGTTCTCGCGGCGGCCGCCCGGTCGGTCGCGATCGGACCTGTACAAGGACCGCAACCCCGTCGAACGCTGCATCAACAAGATCAAGGAGTGGCGGGGCCTGGCCACCCCCTACGACAAGACCGCCGCCAGCCACCTCGCCGGACTCCGCGTACGCGGTGCCGTGATCTGGATCCGCAGCCTCCGACCCACGTGATCCGAACCTGGAACAGGCCCGGTTGTTTCGGCTGTCGACTCGCGCAGCGCGGATCTGCCTCGGTAATTCTCGGGCCAGGCGGTCCGCCGCACCCTAGGGGTCCACCGCGACGCGGCACGCCAGTAGAACTACGCAGTCGAGTCACTGAATGACGCGCCCGCCCGGCGGACCGCCAGGAGCGCCGCGCCGATGTCCGCCGCCGCTCGCGGATCGGACAGGGAGCGGGCCGTGAGTTCCTCGACGCGGCGCAGCCGGTAGCGGACGGTGTTGGGGTGGACGAAGAGGCTCCGCGCCGCGTTCGTGGCGGAGCCGGCGGCGGCGTACCAGTGCTCGAGGGTCTCCAAGAGACGAGCACGCTCCGCTGCCGGGAGATCGAGCAGTGGCTGGAGGACCACCTCCACGAGATGCGCCGCCTCCGCCGGGGCGGCGGCGACGACCATGGCCAGCGGGTTGTCGTCGAACCGCGCGACGCCGGGGCCGGTGCCCGGGAGGCCGGCCAGAGCCAGACGGGCGAAGCGCAGAGCCCGGGGAGTGTCCCTCAGCGAGTGAAAGCACGGGCTGACACCTACGCGGGCGCCCGCGCGACGGAGGATGCGCAGGCAGGTGCTCTCCGCCGTCGGCGTGGGCAGGGCGGCCAGACCGATCTGCTGGTCGGGCAGCAGCCGCCAGGCGAAGTGGACCTGGGCCTGGCGCAGCGCCGCTTCCGTCCCCGCCAGCGGCTCCTCGCCGGGAGCGTCGGCCGCCGCCGCGACGACCACGTAGGGTCCGCGGTCGGGCAGGCCCAGCTCGCGGGCGGCCTCCCACAGCGTGCGGTCGGCGATGACGCCGGTGAACAGCGCCTCGACCAGTGCCGAGCGGCGCGCCTGACGCCGTGAGGTCAGCTCGGCGGTCGTCTCCCGGTAGGCCGCTGCCACCGCCTCCGCGTAGCGGCCGAACAGGGCCCAGATCTCCGCGGACTGGGAGACCAGTTGGGCGTCGGTGACCTCGGGACGGTTGTGTGCCTCGGCGAGGATGTCCGTCCACAGGAGCTCGAATCCGATCCGGTACGCGTGCAGGGTGTCCGCCAGCGGCACGCCCTGTTCGGCGCGCAGGCGGCCGGTCTCCCGGGCCGGGCTCGGGTCCTGTGCGCCGGCGCGGCCGAGCTGTTTCAGGAGCAGGTCCGCGTTGGCGGTGCACGAGCGGCGCAGCGAGTCGAAGGGGATCAGGGACTCGTCCTTGTAGGCATCGACGTCCGAGCGGATGCGCTGCGCCATCCGCTCGCCCAGTTCCGGCAGCCTCGCATGAAGCGCCTGGACCACCCCTGAGATGTTCATTTCCACAGCTTAACGCCCCCGTTTTGTGCTGGGGAACAATCTGGGAGGGCAGACGCTGTCATGCGGCACATAGGCCGTCGCCGCGGACATCTGCACGATGTCGTCAACGTGAACGGCGGATTTCGACGGTGACATTCGTGGAGGCGGTCATGGCCAATCTGGCTCAGTTCCTGGTGGAGACGGCGCAGCGGCAGCCGGAACGCCCCGCGCTGCGGCTGGGGGACCAGGTCACCAGCTACGCCGAGCTCGACGAGCGCAGCGCCCGGGCTGCCGCGCTGCTGAGGGCCGAGGGCGTCCGACCGGGAGACCGGGTCGCTCTGATGCTGCCCAACGTTGTCGAGTTCGTCGTCCTGTACTACGGCGTGCTGCGCGCCGGAGCGGTTGTCGTACCGATGAACCCGCTGCTGAAGACCCGGGAGACCGAGTACCACCTGCGCGACTCCGGCGCCCAGATGCTCTTCGAGTGGCACCAGGCGCCGGGCGAGGGCGCGCAGGGCGCAGCCGCCGCCGGAGTGCGGCACATGGCCGTCGAGCCGGCCGCCTTCGCGGGCCTGCTGGCGGGTCACGAGCCGCTGACGGAGGTGAGCGAGCCGGACGGCGAGGACGTGGCCGTGCTGCTGTACACCTCCGGCACCACCGGCCGCCCCAAGGGCGCCACGCTCACCCACGCCGGGCTGCGGCACAACACCGAGGTCAACGCCGTCCATGTGCAGCAGGTGACGGCGGACGATGTGGTCGTGGGCTGTCTGCCGCTGTTCCACATCTTCGGCCAGATCTGCACGATGAGCGTGACCATCCGCGCCGGTGCCACGCTCATCCTGGTCCCCCGCTTCGACCCGCAGACCGTGCTGGACGCCATCGCCCGCGACCGGGCGACGATCTTCGAGGGCGTGCCGACCATGTACGCGGCGCTGCTGCAGCACCCGTCGGAGGCCGACGTCTCCACGCTGCGGATGTGCGTCTCAGGCGGAGCCTCGCTGCCGGTGGAGGTCCTGCACGGCTTCGAGCGCCGCTTCGGCTGCGTGGTCCTGGAGGGCTTCGGCATGTCCGAGACCAGCCCGGTGGTCACCTTCAACCACCCCGACCGGCCGCGTAAGGCCGGCTCCATCGGCACGCCGATCAAGGACGTGGAGGTACGGCTCCTCGACGACAAGGGCCAGGATGTGGCTCCCGGCGAGATCGGCGAACTGGCCGTGCGCGGGCCGAACGTGATGAAGGGGTACTGGAAGCGCCCGGAGGAGACGGCGGCCACCATCCAGGACGGCTGGCTGCGCAGCGGCGACCTCGCACGCCAGGACGAGGACGGCTACCTGTACATCGTCGACCGCAAGAAGGACATGATCATCCGCGGCGGCTACAACGTCTATCCGCGCGAGATCGAGGAGGTGCTCCACGAGCACCCGGCCGTGGCGCTGGCCGCGGTGGTGGGCGTGCCCGACACGCATCTGGGCGAGGAGATCGCGGCCGCGGTGGTGCTGCGCCCGGGCGCCCAGGCCACGCCCGACGAGCTCCAGCTGTTCGTCAAGGAGCGGGTGGCGGCGTACAAGTACCCGCGCCAGGTGTGGCTCGTGGACACGCTGCCGACCGGCCCCAGCGGCAAGATTCTCAAAAGGGAGATCAGCGCGCCGGCGGCGTGAGGTCGATGTGGTTGAGGCAGCCGGGGGACCGCGTAGCAACACCGACGCGATCCCCCGTGCCTCAGCGGCCCGGCGCTGGTGGCCTCGCCCCGAGGGTGCCGAGGAAGCCGCGTACTTGCGGACCGTCAGGGAGGCTGTACTTGCGGACGACCAGGTGGCGGCAGTGGTCGGACGTGGCCACGTCTGCGATCTCGGCGGAGCCGGGTGCCTGGTCTCCGAACGGAGGCGTGTCCGGTGGTCCAAGGGCCGTCGGTCGCGTCTGACCGTATCTCCAGGCCGTTGACGAGGCCCTTGTCCCGCAGGACATCGCTCAACTGCTCGGCAGATCGACGCCTGCGTGCATCAGCGCGGGAAGACGACCATCAGCAGGCGGAAGAGTTCGGCGCGGTCCTCGTCGGACAGTTTGTCCAGGCCGGTCTGCGTCCGCTCCATCCGCTCGCGGATCGCGTCGATCAACTTCTCGCCCGCCTCGGTGAGGGCGACGTTCTTCACACGGCGGTCGGTGGTGCTGACCTCGCGGCGGACCAGCTCGCGCCTTTCGAGCCGGTCGATGATCCCGGTCATGTTCGACGCGTCGCAGGCGAGAGTCTCCGCGAGCGCGCGCATCGAGGCGGGCGCGCGGCGCAGCACCGTCAGGGTCTTTGCCTGGCTGGAGGTGAGGCTCATGTCGGCGGCGGCGGCCGCGAAGTCGGCGTAGTGCGTACTGACCGAGTGGGCGAGCAGCTCCATGAGCTGGGCCTTGGACGGGGAGGGCGGCATACGTCGAGGGTAAGCGAAAAGCTTGAACTCCTCAACCTTTGACAGTCGCCAGCTCTCTATTGTTTGATGACTTCAAGCATCGAGCACTTCAATGGTTATGACTCATGAACCATTGGTGCGTCCCCTTCGGGCACCCTCCCACCGGAAAGAAGACCGTGAAGTCCTCCCCCGCCGCGCCGGAACGCCGCACCGGCAGCCTCATCCTCATCCTGGCGCTGGGCCTCGCCGCCATGGTCGTGTCGATGATGCAGACCCTGGTCATCCCGATCCTCGGCATCATCCAGAACGACCTCGGCGCCACCACGGCCCAGGTCAGCTGGGTCACCACCGCCACGCTGCTGTCGGCCGCGGTCTTCACGCCGCTGCTGGGCCGCCTCGGCGACCAGCTGGGCACGAAGCCGACACTGCTCGGCGTGCTGGTGGTGATGGTCGCCGGATCCGTGCTGGCCGCGGCCACGAGTTCGATGCTGTGGCTCATCGTGGCCCGCGTGATGCAGGGCGCCGCCACCGCGATCTTCCCGCTCGCGCTGTCCGTGCTGCGCCAGGAGGTCGCTCCCGCGCGGCTGCCTGGCGCCATGGCCCTGGTCAGCGGGACGCTCGGGTTCGGCAGCGGCCTCGCCCTGGTGGGCGCCGGCCTGCTGACCACCGGCGCCGACCCCGACTATCACCAGGTCTTCTGGTTGGCCGCCGCGCTCGCCATCGCCGCCCTGATCGCGGTCGCGGTCGTCGTGCCCGCGCCGCGCACCCGGACGGGCGGGCGCATCGACTGGCTCGGCGCCGCAGGCCTCGCCCTGCTGCTCGTCCTGATCCTGCTGCCCATCTCGCAGGGGCACGCCTGGGGCTGGACCTCGGTCCGCACGCTCGCCCTGTTCGCCGGCGCCGCTGTCACGGCGGTCCTCTGGGTCGTCGTCGAACGCAGGGTCCGCGACCCCCTTGTCGACATGAAGATGTTCGTCCACCGGCCGGTGCTGTTCACCAACGTCGCCGGACTGCTCGTCGGATTCGCCATGTTCGCGCAGTTCATCGGCGTCTCCTACCTCGTCCAGACGCCTTCCGAGATCGCCGGCTACGGCTTCGGCGCCTCCGTCTTGCGCGCCTCCGTCGTCTACCTGCTCCCCGCCGCCCTCGTCTCGCTGGTCGCCGCGCAGTTCGGAGGCGTGCTGGTGCGCCGTATCGGTGCGCGTCTCACCCTGGCCGCCGGTGCCGTCTTCGGTGTCGTCGGGTTCGCCTGGCTGACCCTCGCCCACGACACCACCGCTTCGGTGATCCTGGCCGGCATGGTCGTCGGCGTCGCCGTCAGCTTCGGCTACGCCGCGATGCCCGCCCTGATCGTCGCCGGTGTTCCCCACCACCAGACCGGCATCGCCAACGGCATCAACTCCATATCCCGCTCCACCGGCAGCGCGATCGGCAGCGCGGTCGTCACCTCGCTGCTCGCCTCCAAGACGCTCGACAACCTGCCCGCCGGGGTCCCCGCGCTGCCCGCCGAGAGCCAGTACACGCTGAGCTTCGCCCTCGCCGGTATGGCCTTCGTGCTGGTGATCGGTGTGGCCATGGTCGGCCTTGCGATCCGCCGCAGGTCCCCGTCGTCCGCCATCGCAACGCCCGCCGCGTCGAGCGACGACGAACCCACGCTCGCCCCGTCGGGCCACGGCGAGACCACGCCCGAACGCACGACCGCCACGGCCTGACCGCACCACCGGCCCGGCCACGACGTTCCTTCCCTTCGTTGCCGAACCCCTTCGATGTCCAACGGCTTTCCCTCCGTCACCGACCGGCCATCCCTCCGATCCGAACAGGACAGGACTGTGACTGACACCAAGGCAGCCTTCACCCTCGACGACACCTTCACCGCCGTCGAAGCGACCGCGCTGGTGGACCGGCTGCGCGCCACCTTCCGCACCGGACGCAGCAAGTCCCTGGCCTGGCGCCGGCAGCAGCTGACCCTCCTGCGCGACCTGCTCATCGACAACCGCGCGGCGATCGCCGACGCCCTCTACGCCGACCTGCGCAAGAACCGCGCCGAGGCCGACGCCATGGAGATCGACCTCACGATCGCCGAGATCGACGACTACCTGGAGCACCTGGAGGAGTGGACCGCCCCGCAGCCCGCCCCCGTGACGCTGCCCGGAGTCCCCGGCAGCACCGCCCACACCGTGTTCGACCCCCTGGGGGTCGCCCTGGTCATCTCGGCGTGGAACTACCCGGTCAATCTGCTGCTGGTGCCCGTCGCGGGCGCGCTCGCCGCCGGCAACGCGGTCGTCATCAAGCCTGCCGAATACGCCGCCCACACCTCGGCGCTGCTGGCCGAGCTGCTGCCCGCGTATCTCGACACCGACGCCACCGCGGTCGTCGAGGGCGGCGCACCGGAGACCACCGTGCTGCTGGAGCAGCGCTTCGACCACATCTTCTACACCGGCAACGGCGCGGTCGGCCGCATCGTGATGACCGCCGCCGCGAAGAATCTCACCCCGGTCGTCCTCGAACTGGGCGGTAAGTCACCGGTGTTCGTGGACCGGGACGCCGACATCGCCACGGTCGCGCAGCGTCTGGCGCAGACGAAGTTCGCCAACGCCGGACAGACCTGCGTCGCCCCCGACTACGTCCTGACCGACGCGGAGACCGCGGCAGAACTGCACGCCGCCCTGGTCGTCGCGATCAAGGGGCTGTTCGGTGAGGACCCCCAGATGTCCGACGCCTATGGCCGTATCATCAACGAGCGGCACTTCGACCGGCTGTCCGCGCTGCTGGACTCCGGCCGCACCGTCACCGGCGGACAGAGCGACCGTACGGACAAGTACATCGCCCCGACCGTGCTGGCCGATGTCCAGCCTGACGAGCCCGTGATGCAGGAGGAGATCTTCGGCCCCATCCTGCCCATCGTGACCGTGGCGGACCTGGACGAGGCGATCGCGTTCATCACCGAGCGCGACAAGCCGCTCGCCCTGTACGCCTTCACCGAGAACGACGCCACCAAGCGCCGCCTCGCCGCCGAGACCTCCTCGGGCGGCCTCAACTTCGGCCTGCCGATGCGCCACCTCGCCGTGCCGACCCTGCCCTTCGGCGGGGTCGGCGAAAGCGGCATGGGCAACTACCACGGCCGCTACTCCATCGAGACGTTCAGCCACCGCAAGGCCGTCCTCGACGTCCCGCTCAGCTGAACCACCCCGGACGCGGGCGGTGGTACGCAGTTCCACCCGGCGACCTCACGCGTGCCGCCGTCCTGCGCCCTTCACCATCTCCGCTTCGAGCCTTGCGGTCCGCTCCAGCTGATCCGGCGGCAGGCAGGCGCACAACCATCGGGCGCCACCCGCGTCGCTCACGTCGATGGGATCGAGGTCGACGCCGACCCGGGCGACGACCTCGGGCATCGCCCGTGCCGGGATGGGCCGGTCCCCCACGACGGAGGACGACAGCTGCACGGGAGATGACAGGTCGCCCAGCGATTGTCGGAGTGCAAGTTCCGCTGTGTGCAGGGCGATTCAGCCGGGCCCGGTCCGAAGCCTACGGCACCTGCTCCGCGGATGTCCGTGGCGGTACGTGATGCCACGCACTCGCCACTGGGATTGAGCCCGGCCGAACAGCCCCCGGCAATCAGCCCGAACGCCTACCTGCCTACGCCGACGTGCCGCCTCGGCAATGGCCGGATACAGCACGGCGGAGCCTCCGGTCTCGTTGGGCCGCGCCTTGCGGCGCACGGCGAGGGCCACGACCGAGTCGGTCACGCGGAGCAGCGCGTCGATTTGCGGCGTCGGCGGCAGCGTCACCGTCCGCAGCGGCATGGGCCACGGCAAGCGCCGGGGCGCGCCCAGCGAGGGTGAGGTCGTGCAGCGCGGCGAGGGTCATCGCGGTGTGCCCTTGCGTGTCGGCGCCGCCTCGATGGCACACACGCCTCGTCGGGCTCACTCAGAGCGACGGCGACAGCTGCCGCCTTCGTCGAGTACGGCATGCACACCGTCGGCGACCTCGTCGAGGTCCCCCAACTGACCCTGCGGCGCCTGGTCGGCGCGCGTTGGCCGTAGCCTCCGCGAGGGCGCCCAAGGCCGCGACACTCAGGCAGTCGAGCCGGACTGGCCGCCGAAGCAGCGGAGTTGGCCGTGGGCCCGGGTTGGGTGTTCCGCGAAGGCCTGCTCCCAGGCCGGCACCACATGCCAGCCGTTACCGGCACCACCAGCGTGGCGCCGTCCGACTGCCACCACTCCTGACTCCTGCCGCCCGAGGAAGGCCTCCTGGCACCGTGTCGTGCGCCGTCGCTCACCCAGTACGGAAATCACGGTCACCACTTTCAGGCCATTTCACACCGCAGGCACATCGGCCACACGCTCCACCGGCGCACCGGGCGAAATGCCGCTCACCTCCTCAACCACGCAGACCGCTCACCCGATCAAGCCACTGATTGAATGGGCAATCTGGTCTGAATTTCAGCGATGGCAAGCACTACAGCTCTTTCGTTCTGAGATATGAGCAACACAGCGGGTACCTCGAGGCATTGAACACCGCAAGAAGAAGGGAAATGCACCATGCGACCAATGACACGCTGGGCAATGGCAGGAGTCCTGCTCACCACGGCCCTCGCCGGCCCCCTGAGCGCACCCGCCCACAGCGCCCCCGCCTCGCCGTACGCACCCTCCGCCCTGGTCATGACCACCGGCCACGGCGAGAAGGCCGCCACAACAGCACCGGAGCGCGCCGTAACGGTGAACTGCGCGTACAGCACCTCGGGCACTCACCCCGATCCGCGACAAGCCTGCGCGGATCTGGACCGCGCGAAGGGGGACCTCGACCGCTTGGCCACACTTCGCGGAAATGGGACCGGGCAGGCGTGCACAAAGGAATACCGCCCCATTGTCGTGACGATACAAGGAGTATGGCGCGGTACGCGCATAAACTACGAGCACACCTTCGCCAACCCCTGCATCAAGGAAACTCAAGGGGCTTCGGCATTCGCCTTCTGAGCCACCACGGCCAGTAAGGCATCTCACCGGCGGGACCTGGTGGTCGAACTGCGCCACCGCATCGACCACGTAGGTCCCCTCTCGCACCGCGGTATGAGGAGCCGTGCACCCGGTTCACACTCCCCCGCCCGCAGCACTGGTAAAGGCCGAGCACAGGCAGAAGGCGGCAGCCGCGGGCGTGAGCGAGCACCACCTGTGTGGTTGATGACAGCCGTACAGTTCGGCGGACACTCGCACGAGGCACGCCGTGCTGCGGCAAGGGGTGAGGACATCGACGTCGAACTGGCCGTCAGCGCTCGAGCGCCGGAAGACCCGTCAGGCCGGTGTCGAGCATGATGCGGTCGACCGTCTCGTTCAGGGTGCTGTCGGCACCGATGACGGTCTCGATGCCGCCGGGCAGCAGGTCGAGTTCCCGGTACCAGTCGCGCAGCTGCGGCTCGCCGACCTCGTGCGCAATCGGCTTGGTGGCGTGGCGGGTGAGTGTCTGTTCGAAGGGCACGTGCAGGTAGTAGGCGTGAGTCGGGCCGCGATGGTCCGCACGTAGCCGAGCGAGCATGTCGCCGTAGCGGTCGGCGTACAGGATCCCTTCGACGACCACGTGATACCCGGCATCGAGCGCGTAGCGGGCCACCGTGTCGATCAGACCGATGTTCGCCGCGCCGGGCCGGTCCCGCTCGCGCAGCACAATACGGCGCAGAGTGTCCTGACCGACCAGGGCCAGCCCTCGGCCGAACCTCTCGCGGATGCCGGCGGCGACGGACGACTTCCCCGACGCGCTGTTGCCGCGCAGCATGACCAGACGGGTTTCCTGGGTGCCCACCATCACAACGATCACGTTAGCGACGGCCACTGACAACGCTTCAGGCCGCCCACGCTGCACTCCGTATCCGTTTCACGGCGAGGCGGTCTCAGCTGCGGCCGTCCACGCGAACCCGTCCGGGTCGGCGAACGGTCCGGCACCGCCACCGATCGTGAGCCGGTGCGATCCGGTGCCGTCGGCAGAGACTCCGGCCACCTTGGCCAGGGCTCGGCGCTTGTACAGCGCCAGCTTGACCGGGCCCGACCCGGTGGCGAACTCCACGTACTTGCTGCCGAAGCTCTTCGCCACTGCGAGGCCGCGATCGGCGTAGAACTGCTTGCTGGCCTTCACGTCCTCGACACCGAGCAGGAGCACGATCTCGTCGATCTGCCTGGTGGCCGGGCCGGTGTCCTTCTTCGACGACGAGGCGACCTGCCAGACCGTCCCGTCCGGAGCCTGTACGACTCCCCCATAACCCCAAAGCGACTTGGCGGCGGGCTTCAGGGTCGCGGCGCCGGCATTCACGGCTGCGTCGATGAGGGCGTTGACGTCGGCCGGCTGGGAGACCACGAGCGACAGCGTGAACCCTCGGAAGCCGGTCGTCGGGGCCTGTGAGGCCTGCAGGCGTATCTGACTGCCCGGGCCCTGACTGCCCAGGCCGAAGGCGGTGGTGTAGAAGCGGTTGGCGGCGGTGAGATCGTCCACCTCAAGGGTGACGGATTCGATGGAAGTCATGCCTGTGACGCTAGCTACGCCTCCGAGACCTGCGCTTCTCGATTCCTGACCAGAACGCCCCCCAGCAGAGTTCTGAGATCGCCGAGCACAGTGATGTGCTTGCCCCCGACCAAGGCGCGGTCTCCGGGGGCGGCCCAAGCCCCGCGCATGCTCCGCGAGCTCGACGGGCTGCGCCGAATCGCGGCTGCGGGTGCCGCGTCGGGAGGGGGCCAGGGCCTCGTGCTGCGTCCCGGCTGCGCCCCCGTCGGGTGGTCCCTCATCCGGTCCCGGAGCCAAGATCGATTGTCAGTGGTGGGTGAGAGCATCGAAGCATCGAGTCGGAAAGAGGGGGAGCTGTCATGTCCGGAAGCCAGAACTACATCAACCATGTCGCCCTTGTGCTGGACGCCAGTTCGTCCATGTCGCACCTGAGCCGCAAGGTCGTCGAAGTCGCCGACCAGCAGATCGCCTATCTGGCCCGCCGATCGCAGGAACTGGACCAGGAAACCCGCGTCACGGTGTACGTCTTCGCGGACAAGGTGGAGTGCGTCATCTACGACAAGGACGTGCTGCGGATGCCGTCCCTGAAGCAGCTGTACCGGGTCGGTGGGATGACGGCCCTGCTGGCGGCCACGCTCACATCCCAGCGGGAGCTGGCGCAGACAGCCCAACTGTACGGAGACCACAGCTTCCTGACCTTCGTGCTCACCGACGGGCAGGAGAACGCAAGTCATCGCAGCCCGGACGCCCCGAGCCGGGACCCGCGTGACCTGGTCCACGCCGTGGCCGAAATGATCGAGACACAGCAGGACAACTGGACGCTGGCCGTCCTCGTGCCGGACCAGATGGGCAAGCGCGAGGCCATGCAGTGCGGGTTCCCGAAGGACAACATCGCCATCTGGGACGCCACGAGCACACAGGGTCTGGAGGAGGCCGGGCAGGTCATCCAGCAGGCCACCGAGAAGTTCATGGTGGGCCGCGCCCAGGGCATCCGCGGATCACGGGCGGTGTTCTCCACAGGTGCGGATGCGGTGAACAAGGACACCATCAAGGCAGCCGGCCTCACCCCGGTGGATCCGTCCAAGTACCAGCTGATCCCCGTGGCTCGTGACGCGGCGATCCGGGACTGGGTCATCGAATGCGGGCACACCTACCGCACTGGTGGCGCGTTCTACCAGCTGAGCAAGTCGGAAAAGATACAGGCGCAGAAGCAGATCGCGGTGCTGGAGAAGAAGACCGACCGCGTCTACACAGGGCCCGAAGCCCGAGCCCTCCTCGGCCTGCCCGGCGTGGAAATCCGCGTCAAGCCGGATCACAACGACGACTTCACGATCTTCGTGCAGAGCACCAGCGTGAACCGGAAGCTCGTACCGAACACGCGGCTACTGCTCATGCTGTGACGCCACGAGCAACAGAGTCGGCGACTGACGCTTTCCAGTCCTTCGTGACGGACTGCCGGGCCTGCCGTACCACCGTCAGGCCCGGCAGCCACCACCGTCAAGGCGCGGCAGCCGCCGAGTACCACAGCCGTAGATCACGCTGTGACCTGCGGTGACGCCGGACGCAAGGCAGCCATCCAGGTGGGACGGGGACTGTGATCCCTCGGGAGCCGTCACAGCGATGAGTTCGTCCACGCCCACAGGTCTACCTCCCGACGGAAACAAACAACTCACCGGGAGCAAGACATGGGCCTCATCCACATCGAGCTGTTCGCAACCCTCGACCTCGTCGGGCAGTCGCCCGGCGACCCTGACGAGGACCCCGTGGGGTTCCCGTTCGGCGGCTGGCAGGCCCCCATCCTGGACGAGGTCGCCGGGGCACAGATCGGAGCCGCATACGAGGGCACGGACGCCCTCCTGCTCGGTCGGCGGACGTATGACATCTTCGCCGCCTACTGGCCCCACCAGGAGGGCAGTCAGGACGACGAGATCGCCACACTCTTCAACAGCGTCCCGAAGTACGTGGCCTCCCGCGGCAAGCCCGAGCTCTCGTGGGCCGGGTCCACGCAACTCGGCCCGGATCTGGCCGGGGCGGTGCGCGAGCTCCGTGACCGGCACAAGCATGTGAAGGTCGTCGGGAGCCTGAACCTCGTGCAGACCCTCCTGCGCGAGAAGCTCTTCGACCGTCTCGACCTCTGGGTGCACCCGATCGTGCTCGGCGTCGGGAAGAAGGTGTTCGACAGCGGCACGGTACCCACGAACGTCACACTCCTCGAACCGCCGGTAGCCAGTCCGAAGGGCACCGTGTACCTGCGCTACGGGCTCGCCGAAGGCACACCCCGGACGGGGGACATGAGCGCACCCGATCGCGGCCTCGGGCGCGACGACTGAAGCCGCCCCGCAAGGAGCGTCCGCAGTGAGGCGAGCGCCGGCTTGGGCGCGAACGCGACGTCGTCCGGGGCGTCTACCAACTCGCGGCGATCCCGGTCGGTGCTCCGGGACTCGGGTAGATACAGGCGCATGTCCACGAAGCAGTGAAGTGCGGGCCCAGACGGGGCCGAGCCCAGTCGACCTGCCCCGACAGGCTGCGCAGCGTCATCTGATCACAGCGGCGCACGGCATCGGAGTTCTCAGGACGTACCGGGTCCTCCGAGGCCGGGCGGCATCGATTGCTCGTGGGCGGTGCTTGCCGGATCAGGGGCGTACATCGACGTAGTCGCCGGTGGCCTTGGCGGGGCCGGTGGTGGTGGTACCGGTGAAATTCCAGCGCCAGTAACCGTCCTTGACAGCCTTGACCGTGGTGTGAAGGGTGCCGGTTTTGCTGGTGTTCACGGTGGCCACCGTGGTGTAGGTGCTGCTGTCCTTCGGGCGGAACTGCAGCTTCACGGCCTGGCCGACGTAGCCCGCATACCGGTACGTGTCCCAGTTGGCGCGCGCGAGCTTTCCGGTGACGGTGATACGAGCCCCCTTGGCCACCGGTTCCGGTGAGGCGTTGACCGTGAGCTGTGCGGCACGCTTGAGGCCGAACGACCCCACGCCGGGGGCGAAAACGTAATCGCCGTCGTTGGCGTCGACCAAGGCGTCGACCGACCATGTACCGGCGTTGGCGTTGGCCAGGTCCACCGGATCGTCGCTGCCCGGGGCCACGTGGGCGTTGACGGTGAACACCGTCGTGCAGGCCGTCGCGGTCTCGCAGAACGCGTCGGTGGTGTAGAAACCGCCGTGCGGCCCCTTCAGGTCCACATCGGCGAAGGACAGGCCGGAGTCATCCGATCCGGCGACCGTGACCGGGAACACCACGTTGTGCGTGATACCCACGATGACGTCACGTCCGGAGTTGACGGTGGCACCGCTGACCACCGGGTCGCTGGGCGCGGTACCGGGCGCGGCACCGGCCGAGGCGCCGACCCCCGCCAGCCACACAGCGACGGCCCCCACCACGACACCGCGGCTTGTCGCGCGCCCGATGGGTTTCTGCCAGCGTGCGCGTACGGCGGCGATGGGCAAGGCGATGTTGCGCCCGCCGCTTTGTCTTGCGCCAGGTGGTGCGAAGAAGGGGCTCATGAATCCTCCCGGGGACGACAGGCCTTGCTGCCAACCACCCCACGATCGCGGGCGGTTGGTGGCGAGTGCATGAAGACGGATCTGTGTCGCTCCTTACGACTGCCGAACTGGGCCGATCGTTGCCCCCCGGCCGGGCGGGAAAGCGATCCGTCACCCGTCACCCGGCCCGGGAGTCGACCTGCAGATTGACCAGATGGAGTACCGCACGGTCGCCTCGATCTGGAGGGACGTCGACGGCACCAAGGATCGCTACAGCGGCCCGAATGCGTGTGGAACGCCGAAGCTCGCAAACTCCCTGTTCACCCCGGAACTTGTGCGAGGCATACAGGGCACCAGCGGGCCCCGAAGCCGAACCGGAAGCTGCCGGAGCGGTCGGCCGAGCTGACAGGCGTGCGGCGCCGACGGTGGTGCGGCGTTTCGCCGACTACCAGCGCTTCTGCTGCGCGGTACCGGCCGGGTCAGTGGCCCCAAGGGTTCCGGTGATGCCGCGCCTTCGACCTGCTGCGGCCGGCTCCACAGACCTGCCCAGGCTGCGGGCGGGGGCGTGCTCGGTGCTGACACGCGGTTGGCGAGGCGGCCTGTTCATTGTCGCCGTTCCTGCCCTTCCTCCCCTGGTCGGCGGCAGCGCCGCGTGTGGGGCGGCCGCGCCGGGGCATCCGGATTGCCGGGAGGTCTCCATGGACACGAGGGCGTTGGCATGGCACGGGCGGTTCCGAGCTCGGCGGGCGGCGCGGGGTTCGGTCACCGAGGGGGCGGCGCGGGCGGGCCTCGCCGCCCGGGGTGTGATCTATCTGCTCGTCGGTGCGCTGGCGCTGCAGATCGCCTTCGGCGACACGAACGCGCAGGCCGACCGAGGTGGGGCTTTGGAGGAAGTGTCGCAGAAGCCGTTCGGTGCGGTGCTGCTGTGGGCGCTGGGCATCGGACTCGCCGGTATGGCCCTGTGGCGGCTGTCCGAAGCGCTCTTCGGTTCCGTTGGACAGGACGGCCGCAGCGCACGCAAGAGGCTGGTGGCCACCGCCCGCTTCCTCTTCTACGTCTTCGCCGCCTATTCCGTGTTGTCGTTCGCGGCTAGTCGGAACCAGAGCGGTGGCGGATCCAGCGACCAGCAGTCCCAGGATGCCACCGCCAGGGCAATGGAGATGCCCGCCGGCCAGTGGCTGGTCGGGGCCGTCGGGATCGCCATCGTCGTGGGCGGTGGCTGGGTCGGCGTACGGGCGGTCCTGCGCAAGTACCACGACGAGCTCAGGCTCGGTCAGATGAGCCACCGGACACTCCAGTTGGTGGACGTCGCCGGAGTGGCCGGCGGCGCCGCCCGCGGGCTGGTGTTCGCCATGGCCGGCGTGTTCGCCGTCCGCGCGGCCATCGACTACGAGCCCGACCAGGCCAAGGGACTGGACGACACCTTGCGCACCTTCGCCGACACCCCCCTCGGCCCCTGGCTGCTGGTCTGTGTCGCGGCCGGCCTGGTGATGTTCGGTGTGTTCTCCTTCGCCATGGCCCGGTGGCGACGCGTCTGAGCGGCGTCCGGGGGGTGCGAATCGCCAACGGCATTAGCAATTCCGAGACTTCGCATGACGACGACCGGGCTGAGACTGTGAACGATCCAGCAGGCCAATGGGCGTGCCCCCCGCGGAGCAGGTTGGACAGCCGCCCTCAATGTCTCGTCTCCGGCCGCCCGGCCAATGAACACAAGGTCTCAGCCCCTCCATGTCCCGAGCGGTACGCCGGCTTTGAGGTCGTCCCACGTCATGGACGGTGAGCGATCACCGTGCGCTTGACGGTGGAGACGGCGAGGCCGACCCGCCAGGGTGGCGGGTCGGCCCTGGTGCCGTTGCAGGTCAGTCTTCGTCGGGGCGGGGCTGAGGCGGGCCGAAGGGTTCGATCCTCGGGTTCGCGTACGGCCCCTCTGCACCGGCCGTGCCGTGCACACGTGCGGCGACCGCCTCGGTGACGAGCAGGGCGTAGGTGCCGTCGTGCAGGTCGACGAGCCCGTAGTCGGTGTCGACCACATCGCGGCTGACGCCGAGCTGACGCAGGGCGTCATCGAGCGTGGCTCCCGACGGGAGCGCGACCTTGATGAGGCTGGTGGGCCTGTCGGGAGCCATCGGTCTCCTCCGGTGTGTGAAGCGACTACCTGCGGGTGCCGTGCCCGTTCTTGCTACGGCGGCGCAGCGCGTCCATGATCGCCGGCACGTTGATGATGCCGTACCCGTAGTCGTGGTCGAATCCGGCGGCACCGTGGTCGTCGGCCGTCCGCTGGAGCAGCGTACGGAGCTCGGCCGGCTTGATGACATTGGCCGGCCACTGCGTGCGTACGGCGGCGACCACGCCTGCGGCGACCGGGCAGGCGGCCGAGGTCCCGGAGTCCGGTTCGCCCGCGCCGAAGGCGTGCGAGCCCTCGAAGTGCGTGTAGGCGCAGATGTCCGGCTTGTCGGCGTCGAGCCGTCCGGGTCCCTGCGAGGAGTAGCCGACCCGGTTGCCCCGGGTGTCGACGCCGCCGATGGACAGCGCACGTGGGTGCGAGTTGGCGCCGACGATGGGCCGGTCCGGGAACTCGCAGCGGCCGTCCATGCAGTCCCGGCCGCAGTTGCCGGCGGCGAACAGGACGTCGGCGCCCGCGGCCTCCAGCGCGGTCACCATCAGGTTGAACGGGTGGCCGGGGTTGTCCGAGTAGTTCCCGGGGTGGCTGGGCGGGAAGTCCCACCGGGGCGAGAAGGAACCCCAGCTGTTGCTGACGACCAGGGCCCGCTTGTCGTCGGGCATCGTCTCGAGCAAGCTCCACAGGTGGGAGTAGGCCGCCACAGCGTCCGAGAGCAGACCGCTCATGACCGTCGGGCCTGCCTGCTGCGAGAGCAGGACCGGCACGTCGATCAGCGTTGCCTTCGGCGCGGCTATGAGGGCGTCGAAGGCGCACATGGTGCCGTGGTCGACCGGGAACTTGCCCGGCTTGCCGGTCACTCCGGGCGGGTTCCAGCTCCGGGCCGCGTCGACCGTGATGGGACGGTCCAGTTCGTTGCTCAGGTGCTGGGTGTTGATGCCGGTGTCGGTGATCGCCAGCGCGATACCGCTGCCGTCCAGTTCGTCCGCGCCGAGCTCGGCGAGGATGTTCTTCACGTCCTGCCAGGTACCGACCGGGGCATCCCCGCCGCACGTGGGCGATCCCTGGATGACGGGGTCGGCGGAGATTCCGACGACCTGCGGGTGGGTGAGGGCGAGCATGGAGAGCCGACTGGCTGTGTCGTAGTCGTGGATCTCGCCACGGACCAGGACGGTGGCGTCCTGCGGCGCCATGGAGAACCGGAACGGCTGGCTCAGGGACAGCGGGTCCCCGTCGGCCGTGGACGGCACCGGCCTGGGCAGCGCCACCGGCGTGAACGACTGGTCCAGCTCGACACCGCGCATCGACCCGGCGACATCCTGGGTGGTTGCGGTGAGCTGTGGGTTGGCGACGGCCTCGACGACGTCGCGTTCCGGCTTCATCTGGATGAGGACACGCATGGTGCTCCTTGCAGTGGGACGGTCTCCGGCGCACGCGAGCGGCCTTTCGGGCACGGCGGCTCGCCATATGTGCGGCCGGGTGAGGGAGCCATGGAGAGGCGTTGAGCGGCCTCCCCTTCGACCTGCCTCTCCACCGGCGGATCGGCCGAAGACGAGCGCGCGGTGGGCAGGTGCGGATCAGGCGCCGTTCTCATGCTCACCACGGAGTCGCGGCACCGCACATCGAGAGACCCGAATGGCCTACAGACGCCCCCTCCCCCACCAGGCGAATTGCCCTCTTCCCGACCGGACGGCGCTGCGGCTCAGGGACCTCCGGCACTCCCCTGCTGCAAGCTCTGCCCAGCCGGACCGCATCCTCGAAGGCGCCGGCGCGCCCAGCGGGCGGCCAGGGAAAACAGATCAGGACGGCGATTGAGCCGATCCCGAGCGTGTAGTGGTCCCACGCCCGGCTGTTGAGGGCGGTCCGTGATGGGTTGTCGTCTACTGAGTTTTGCTGAATCGGCAACAGACTTCGCGTGCTCGCTCCTGTCCGCTGAATGATCGCTGGTGCTGTCCTTCACGACAGAGATGTCAGCCCGGTCCGGAACTCCTCGTCCGTACCGGCTCCAGCACGACGCCCCCGGGAGGACTGATCCATGTCTCAGACACCCGCCGCCGATCGCGCCCACCGTCTGGTGTCCTCGCCGGCCGGTCGAACACACCTCGTGGAGCAGGGCAGCGGGCCGCTGGTCCTGCTCGTGCACGGGTTCCCCGAGTCCTGGTACGCCTGGCGTCATCAGCTGCCCGTACTGGCCGCCGCCGGCTACCGGGCAGCGGCCATTGATGTCCGCGGCTACGGGCGCTCCTCCAAACCCGAGGCGGTGGACGCCTACCGGATGCTCGAACTGGTCAAGGACAACGTCGCCGTGGTGGAGGCCCTGGGTGAGCGGTCCGCGGTGGTCATAGGGCACGACTGGGGCGCAACCATCGCCGCAACGTCCGCCCTGGCCCGGCCCGATGTGTTCCGCGCGGTCGGGCTGCTCAGCGTGCCCTACACCCCGCCCGGCGGCCCCAAGCCCAGCGAGGTCTTCGCGCAGATGGGCGGCAGCGAGGAGTTCTACGTCTCCTACTTCCAGCAGCCCGGCCGGGCCGAGGCGGAGATCGAGCCCGATGTCCGCGGTTGGCTGGCAGGGTTCTACGCCGCCCTCTCCGCCGACACCATGCCCGCACCCACGGCCCCGGACCCGCACTTCGTCAGCCCCGGCGGCACACTGCGCGACCGCTTCCCCACTGGCCGGCTTCCGGCCTGGCTCAGCGAACACGACCTGGACGTCTACGCCGGGGAGTTCGAACGCACCGGCATGACCGGCGCCCTCAACCGTTACCGGAACATGGACCGCGACTGGGAGGACCTGTCCGACTTCGACGGAGCTCCCATCACCCAGCCGTCGTTGTTCATCGGCGGCAGTCTGGATGCCTCCGCCACCTGGCTGGCCGACGCCATCGCGGCCTACCCCACCACATTGCCCGGTCTCACTGCCTCGCACGTCCTCGACGGCTGCGGCCATTTCATCCAGCAGGAACGCCCCCTGGAAACCAACCGGATCCTGACCGACTGGCTCGCCTCGCTCACCATCTGACGCATCCTCCACGCCCTGACGACGGCGCCGGCAGAACGGGCCTGTAGTCCTCGACTTTTCCCACCAGTACAACCGAACATGCAGCCGACGTGTCTCAGATCCCGCAACGCGCGTAAAACGCACACATGGGCCCAGAGCCCAGGGGGGAACCGAGTTGAGAAACCTGACAAGAGTCGCGCTGGCCTGCCTGATCGGTGCGGGGATGGTCGCCACCGCCGGGGGCGCCGCTCAGGCCGCTCCGGCGACGGAGGGCGGATCCAGGCCGGTCAAGACGATCGAGAAGGGCTACGCCCTGTCCTGCACCGGGCAGTCCGCAGGCGTCACCGTCGCGGTGGATCTTTACCAGAACTCCGCGTTCGGCTCGCACGCCAGCGTGTCGGTCCAGACGGCGGACGGGGAGTTCGGCGGCGGTTACGGGCCGGAGGAGACCACGCTGTTCTCCAACGGGGCGATCGCGGCCGACATCCCGGTCAGGAAGCTGGACGACACGGGCGAACCGGTGGGCGATGCCCTCATCAGCGGCACCTACGCGGCCGCAGGTCGGCCGAAGCCGGTGCACGAGGTCATCGAGGACCCGGCGGGCCACTACGTGATCACCAAGGGCACCAACACGCAGCTCCGGACGGTGGCCACAGTGGATGTGCTCGGTGAGAGGATCGCGCTGTCCTGCTCGACCGCCTTCGCGTTCGACCTCACGGTGTGGCGGCTGACAACTGGCCAGGCCTGAGGACCGGTCGTGCATGACCGGCCGCCGGTGCGCCGGCGGCCGGTCCCGCCGTGAGCGCGGAACGAGGGCCTGTCTCCAGTCGTGATCGCATGTGTCTGCCGGGCGGGCAAGACAGTGGCGGCTTCTGGATCAAGCCCTGGACTTTTCCATCGAGCCCAGCCGCACGGGCGGCATACTTTGGTCGGCCGTGGTGAGACCGAAGACGGATTTCCCGGCACCGGGCGCCTTCCTAGCGTGGCCGTGTGACGACGACCGATACCAAGAACCCCAAGAAGGCGCCGCTGCGGCGCGGGGCCGTTCAGGGTGCGGAGCGGGCGCTGGCGCCCGACCTCGCGCGCGGGATGATGCTCTTGCTCATCGTCCTGTCCAACACCGCCTTCCACCTCTGGGCGGCTCGGCACGGCCCTTCGGGGTGGCAGCCGGTCGACGGTACGTGGGCCGACCGCGCGGTCCAGTTCACCATGATCACCGTCCTGGATCTACGGGTCTATCCGCTCTTCGCGTTCCTCTTCGGCTACGGGATGATGCAGCTCTACCTGCGTCAGATCGAGGCCGGGACCTCGGGGCGCGCTGCGGTGGGGATCCTGCGCAGGCGAAGTCTGTGGCTGATCGTCATCGGGTTGTCGCACGCCACCCTGTTGATGGCCGGCGACATCGTCGGCTACTACGGCCTGCTGAGCCTCGTTCTTGGCTGGCTCTTCGTCAGGCGCAGTGACCGTGCACTGAAGTGGTGGATCGGGATCGCGGCCGCACAGCTGGTGTTCTTCACGGCACTGCCCGTAATAACAGCCTTGCTCCGAGGCGAGTTGGGCTCCCTGGGGGACTCGGGAGCGCAGGCGGGCTTCGAGGCGTACGCGTCGGGCGAGGAAAACGCGCTCGCGGCGCTCGGTACCCGGCTGACGACCGGTCTGTTCATCACCTTCGCCGGTGCCCCGCTCGCACTCATCGGCGGCAGCTACCTGGTCTTCCTGCTCGGCTTCTGGGCGGCACGCCATCGCATCCTGGAGGAGCCTGGGCGCCATCTGCGGCTGCTGCGCCGCACCGCGGTCAGCGGCATTGCGGTCGGCTGGCTCGGCGGACTGCCCGCCGCGCTCGCCCACGTCGGCGCCCTCGAGGTGCCCGACGACACACAGAGCGAGGAGGGAGTGCTCACCATCCTGCGGGATTTCACCGGGAACGCCGCCGGGATCGGCTATGTCGCCGCCGTCGCGCTGTTCGTGCACTGGTGGACCCAGCGGTCCAGCCGACACGGCCGGTGGGGCGCAACGGCCGTCGTCGCGGTCTCCGCGGTCGGCAAGCGATCGCTGTCCTGCTACCTCGCCCACTCGCTGATCTTCTCCCCGCTGTTGGCGGCCTGGGGCCTCGGCCTCGGCGAGCACCTGACCAGCGCCACCATGGCGGTCTTCGCGGTCGGCGTCTGGCTGGTCACGGTGGCCGGAGCGTACGCCCTGGAGCGCGCAGGGCGACGCGGCCCGGCCGAGACGGTCCTGCGTCGGCTGGTGTACCGGCCCTGATGCGGACTGATGTGACTGTGACAAGGCGTCACACGATGCATTTTCCGGCGACAGCCACCACGCACTGTCCCGGGGAGCATCTTGGGTTGCGACCGGTATCGGCTTCTGGGTCCCGGCCGCGGTCCTGCCGGACTGCCGATGCGAGTCGTGCGCAACTGCCTGGTGAGCAGCGGGAGTTCATCGAGCCGTTCCTGCCGGAAGGCAGCTTCGCCCCGTATCCCGAACGACTGCGGGAGTAGTTCGAGGGAGTGATCTGGCGGTTCCGTACCGGCGGCCAGTGGCGGGAGATGCCCGAGCGGTTCGGCACCTGCCAGACCCTCTACAACCGGTCCGTCCAGTGGCGGGACGCGGGCGTCTTCCCGGGACGCTCCCGCGGCGGGCTGACCAGCAAGGTCCACCTCGCTGCCGACCGCCGCTGCCGGGCCATGGCGCTCGTCCTGACCGCCGGGCAGGCCGCCGACAGCCCCAGTTCATTCCCGGCCTGGACAGGGTACGGGTCCGCCTCCCTGTCGGCCGGCCCCGCACCCGGCCCGCGGCCGTCGCCGGAGTGTCTGAGCTGATCCTGCGTCATTTTTCGGCGCCCAGGTGGGCTGTGCCGCAATGCCCTGATGCGACAAGAGCCGGTCCACGAACCGGAGCCGCGCTGAGGCATGGCGCCACTTGGTTGTGACGCTGAGCGGATACTCCATAACAGCGTCTGTGAGGTCGAGTGCGGCGTAGCGCAGCCGCAGCGTTCCCTCGGCGGCCCAGCGCGTCCCCGCGCACACGACGCGCGCAGCAGCCACCTGGACACTCACTGGTGCCCCGAAGCGCGTCCCGGACAACGAAACCGTCCGCTGACAGACCAAAGGCCCCAGCCGTGTCACATCCATGAACTGCGCCTCGTCGAAACTGGCGTTGCTGGAGAACTGCGCCCTGCCGAACCAGGCGTCGCTGGAGAACTGCGCCCTGCCGAACCTGGCGGTGCCGGAGAACTGCGCCCCGCCGAACCAGGCGTCGCCGAGGTGAGGTCGGCCAGTGGCGGGATCCATGAGGGCATGCGAGCAGGACGCGTCCGAGCGCAGCCACGGGGAGACGTCCACGGTGAGTACGATCCGCCCATCGAAGCGCGGCATCGGCAGTGATATCAGCAGGTCCCGCAGGCCGTCCGTGACGAGCCGACCGTGATTCAAGGCCCCGTACAGCGAGCCGTAGCCGCGTTGGTGCTCGGCGAGCAGCGACAGCTCGACCGGTGTCCGGGTCGGCCCGTCCGCACACAACAATGCGTCGGTCAGATCAAAGAACGCATCGGCCCGCGCGGACAAGCACCCGTAGCAGACCGTCCGAAAGCGTGACAGTTCCGCGAACCCATCCCGTCCGCCCACCTGCGGCAGCACACTCATCCCCACGGCCTTCCTGGTGAACTCCTGCATCTCGTCGCAGAGTTCAGGATCCCGAGGAAGGCCGCCCTCATACCCTGCGATCACTCCAAAGAGTGACCACCCGGCCGGGTCCGATGTTAAGGAACAAGGTAAGTGCCTGTTCACATTCCTGACCGATGTCAGTAGTTCACGCTCGGCCACCTGGGGGTGTCGGAACCGTGACTCCACTGTCCGTCGTTGTGGCGGGTAGTCAGGCCGGTCGTGAGCAGCCCGGCCATGATCAAGCCTGTCGTCAGCCGGCGAAGCAGCGTGCGAGCGAAGGATCTCGCCCCTGCGGCGCTGGCCGTCGCCGCGCAGGGAGGATGTTGGTGTAAGAGCCATTGCCGTCTTTGTGCTTGGAACGAAGAAGACGCGGCGAGCGTCCGTGGTAGCCGGTCAGATCAGGGTCAAGCCCTGCCGCCTTGGGCGTGCCGATCGAAGGCGGCGCGGGCCTGGCCGTGATCTGCTTGGTTGCGGTGGTCAGCTGGCGTGGCCGGGGCCGGGCAGGTTGGCCATGGCGCGGGCGAGTGACGCGGGGTCGGTCACGGTGCCGGTGATCCGTATCTGCTCGAAGTAGGTGAGCAGTTCGGGGGCGTCGGCGGCGCCGAAGGCGCGCACGGTGTGGGCGTCGGGTGCCTGCCACACCGCCCAGAACGTCCATGGGGTCTGCTCGAGCAGCAGCTCGGTTTCCCCCATCGCCAGCGGCGTGATGCCGGCCGCGGTGAAGGATTCCGGGTCCGCGCTCATGCCGGATAGGAAGGCGTTGCGCTGCTCGTGGGGCAGGTCGAACCAGGTCTGGCGGGGCCGCCACAGTTCGATGATGGTATGCATGGCGGTCAGCTCACGACCGCGCCGAGGCCGAGCTCGTGCAGCAGGGCGTCGGTGGGCGGCTTGGTGCCCACGTTGATCGCCGTGACGGCTCGGCCGAGCATGAACCGGTCCACGCTGACGCGCTCGGGGCGCTGCCCGCTGGGGGTGTCGACGAGGTGGGCGACGGCGTCGGCCACCTCGCGCGGGTCGGGCGGCTGCGGGCCGACGAAGATGGCACCGACCTGCTGCATGAACGCGCCGGCCAGCTGGAGCACCTCGGCGTAGTCGGCTAGGCGGTTTCGTTTGGATCATCTGGTCGTTGGTCCGGGTGTGCCGTTGACTGACGCGCAGTGGGCGCGGATTGAGCCGTTACTGCCGGACCGG